>CAZXCL010000040.1:3823-37073 GCA_964639265.1 uncultured Gammaproteobacteria bacterium
ACCACCTGCCATAAACCGCCCTCCATAAGAGGTGCGAAACCGAGCCCATAGCTCAGGTCAGGCGGGGCAATACTGATTTGCCATATGTTCCATGTTGGCCCCATCGCTGCGCCGTACACGATCAGTGCGGCGCCAAGCAGGGTGAAAAACATGCCGGCGACACCGAAGAAGCCGACGTAGAACGGCCCTGCCCAGAAGTCGA
The DNA here is from genome assembly GCA_964639265.1 of uncultured Gammaproteobacteria bacterium. Lineage (GTDB taxonomy): Bacteria > Pseudomonadota > Gammaproteobacteria > Steroidobacterales > JBCCMA01 > JBCCMA01. Next base: position 4,026 of record CAZXCL010000040.1, read on the forward strand.
ACAGGTCACCGCCGATTAGTGTTCCACCCCGAACACGATACTTTTTTTCAAAACTGAGCATTGCCACTTTTCTTACTCCGCTTTAGCAGTCAACCCGCAGGCGTCTGCTACGCAATACACTCCAAGAATCTTTCAATATAGCGTGCGGGCCACCGTTTAAAGGGCAGACCGCACGCTATTCATCTGCTTCAAGTAGCGCGCGCACTCGACGTGTCTACGGTGACTTCGTGAGCCACCATATTCATCGTCTGGTACGTCGCTACGTCAGCACCACTCGGGCCTTCGATCCAGTTAAATCGGTCGGTACTCAACACGATGAAATGGATAAAAATTGCCAAAGTAAAAAGGAAGGTCGCCATTGCGATCATGATCCTGCGTGGATCGAACATCAGCCAAATACGCCACATGTTCAGGCCCTCCTAGGTGAAACGTGCAAGCACGTGGTTAGCAACGGCGTTGCCGCCGTCAATCAATGACGCGTAACCGTCAACCCCTGGGAACCAGGGACGCCAACTCCAAACGAGGAAGTGAGCAACGATTGCGATCAACGTGAAGACAACAAAACCCACCATAAACAAACGGTGGAATTCCTTTGCCTCATTGGCGGTCAGACCCGACATGGATCCTCCCGAGCTTCGAATTTCAGACATGGATATATCCTTGCTGAGTTGCCTTGCGGCCGTTACCGTACAAATCCCGTACGGCAGGGAGTTCACGAAAACCTAAAAAGTAATTCGCGAATTCTTACTTGACCGAGAACGCAATCGCCGTGAGATTGCGGGCCGTCAATGTTGCTTCACGCAGGGCACCCTGATAGCCCTTACGCCCAGGTGGCCACGGTTGCCAGCGCCAGCCAGACAGCGCCGCCGCCATAGCAACAGGCAACACGGCTGCGAGGCTGACCCCAAAGACCGCACGCTGACCCATTGAAGGTGCTTTGCGTTCCTGCGTCTGATTTACTTGCAACGTAGATTCATTCATTTTTCTATCCCGTTTACGAACGCGTGAGACCTGCTAAACAGCAAGCGCACCGCGTCGGTTTGCTGCGTAGTTCACGCAGTCCATATCAACGCCCGCCAATCCCCTGACGCGCGCCTGTTTTTCCGCCGCGTCGCGTAACGACTTGGCGGCCGATATGCGCACCAGCACCGGTGCGGCTTCGACAATTTCATCCAGTTTGGCTTTGGCATCGTCATGCCAGGGCAGCGCTTTGGTCTCGCGCGCCGGTGTGCTGGGCGCCTTATCCAGCTCACTGCCCAGCGGCAGAATGTGGAACAGCGCATCGAATAGCGCGTTGCAGACCTCCTGCACCAGATACGTAGCGCCGCTGTAGCCCATGAAAGGTGTGCCGGTATGGCGGCGAATAATGGCGCCCGGAAACGACGCCGGTATAAACATGCTACGGGCACCAATCTCCGACAAATACATACGTTCGTTGTAGCTGCCGAACATCAGCATCGGCGGATTGTCGTGAATCTGCTCGCGCACGCTTTCGTTGTCGGTCTTCTTGCCCGGCAGGCGGCTGACCGCAAAGTTGCACGGCATGCCCAGATCGTTTTCAAGAAAGTGCCGCACACCGCGGGTGTAGGTTTCGTTGGCGACGATGCCGAAGTTGGCCGTCGCGTAGAAATCCTGTGTTACCGAACGCCACAGATCCCACAGCGGTTTGATCGTGGTGTGTTTTTCTTTTTCGATGAACGGCTCGGGATCGATGTCCAGCAGCTTGCCGAGCTCACGCAAAAACTTGGTGGTGCTGTGCAGTCCAATTGGCGCCTGCAGATAAGGACGATCAAGTTGCTCGCACAGCAGACGGCCAAACTCGCGGTACATGCACACGTTGACTTCGGCATGTCCAAGCTTCGGCACGTCGGCCAGGTGACTTCCCAGCGGAAAGGTCAAATTGACCTCCGCGCCAATGCCTTCGATCAGACGGGTAATCTCGGCCAGATCCGAAGGCATGTTGAAGTGACCGTAGGCCGGACCAATGATGTTGACCTTGGGCTTGGCACCCTCGGCGCGCTTGGGCAGCGCCGGCATCTTGCGCTTGGGACCAAATTCAGACCACAGCCACGACATCGCACGGTCGGCGCACTGCCACTGATCTTCATCAATCGTGCGCGGCAAGAAGCGTTTGATCTTCGTGCCTTCAGGCGTCACGCCGCCGCCAATCATCTCGGCAATCGAACCAGTCACAACGACGCTTGGGCGTTTTGGGTCGAGCGTTTTGTGCGCGCGCTTCATAGCGCCCTCGGTACCGTGCTGACCGAGCTCTTCCTCGCCCAGACCGGTTACGACAATCGGCAGCTCATGCGGCGGCAGCGCATCGGTGTAATGCAGCACTGACGTCACTGGCAGATTTTCGCAACCTACCGGGCCGTCGATAATGACCTGCAGTCCCTTGACCGCGCAGAACACATATACGGCACCCCAGTACCCGCCAGCACGATCGTGATCGAGAACCAGCATCAGGCCACCGACCTTTTCGCAGGCTTGGGCGCGTCGATATCAGGCATGGTCGAGCCGCGTTTGGCGGCCGCCTTCTTCGGCGGCGGAGCCTTGCGCGGCGCCTTGGGCACGCGCGGCTGGTCCTGCCAGACGCCTGAGGTGTCGCCACTGCCGACGCCCTCAAAAAAGTCTTTCATGGTGTCCATGCGTGCGGACTGCGAGAGCGCGCTATTAATGACCTGCGCCAGCGACGCGGGACCAGGCATTCCAATCAGCGGACGGGCGGAAATCAGGTTCGTGAAGTACAGCGCCGGAACGGACAGTTCCTTGGCCTTCTGCACCACCGGCGTTGTACCGATGGCAAGGTCGGGCTTGTGCTCAAGCATGGCCTGCACGTCCTGCTCCAGCGAGGCGCGATACTGCACCTGCACGCCGCGCGCCTCGAGCCACTCGCGATCGTCGTTCGACCAAGGCGTCTTGGGACAGGCGGTACCCACATAGCGCACGTCGGCACCACACTCAATCAACAGACGCGCAACAATCAGCTCCGAGCCTTCATAGCCCGACATGGTGATGCGCGCATTGATCGGCGCAGCCGCCAACGCGCCTTTGAGCGCGGGCAACACAGCGTCTTTGGCCTTGCCTACGTGCTCATCGCCGATATTCAGAGCGCGGCCGATGTTCTCGAGCCAGCTCGCCGTACCGTCAAGCCCGACCGGCGCAGAGCCCACGATCGGCCGCCCCGCGGCTTCAAACTCTCGAACCGACGCGGTGTAAAACGGATGAATGGCCGCGACAACGTCGCCGTCGAGCGCAGCGTAAAGCTCGCGCCACTCGCGTGTTGGCACAACCGGACCTGGACGTACGCCCATCGGCGCCAGCAATTGCCCAATGCTGACCGGATCAGCCGGAAACATCTCACCAAGCAAGGTCACACTGGGGCGCTCATCGCTGGCGTCGGGCAAAGGAGCAACCGGGCCGCTTTGGGCTTCGTTGCGCGCATAGCTGAGCATGGCCCCGGCCAACACATCTTTTGCTTCGGCGTGGGTCGGAATACCAAACCCGGGCACGTCGATCCCAATAATGCGTACGCCGTTAATTTCTTTTGGCAGCAACTGCAGCGGCACGCCGGACGCCGTCGGCACACAGAGGTTGGTGATGACGATCGCGTCGTAGTGCTCGGGATCTGCCATGTCGTGCACGGCATCGCGAATGTCTTCAAACAGCTTGCCGGTGACCAGCGTTTCGGAGTTGAACGGCACGTAGCCGACCGTGCGACGGGCACCATAAAAATGCGAGGTAAATGTCAGCCCGTAAACGCAGCAGGCGGAACCGGACAAGATGGTTGCGGTGCGACGCATGCGTAAACCCACACGCAGCGAGCCAAACGCGGGACACATCGACTGCGGCTGATCGTGCGGCCCCATCGGATAGTCCTTGGCGTATTGCTCCAGGATCTCCGCTTTGCCCGCCTTGGCCGCCGACTCACGCAGCTCCTGCTTGGAATGACAGCCACCAGCCGTTTCGGCTTCGGGTACGTTGGTGTTGATGGGTTCGTCGCTCATGCTCAGACCTCGTCGTAGACGACCTCCAGCGATTCTTTTTCCACCAGCTTGCCGCCGCACATGTCTTCAGCGGTGGCCGGTGTCAGCGAGACGTTGCGTCCTACGGTTTCACCACTGAACAGATCCAGCAGTCCATCCTGGGACAGCGGCGTGGGATGTTTGGGAGGCGCTTCGGCCACGTTGACGGCGAGCTCTTCAAACAGCGCCGCCCACTCCCCGCCGGGTTTGCCGACGATTTCGTAATTAGCGCTCTTGCGACGAATGTCTTCATCGGCCGGAATGGCGGCAAGTACGGGAATGCCGACGGACTCGGCGAAAGCCTGCGCTTCGCCCGTGCCATCGTCCTTGTTGATGGCCATACCCGCCACGCCCACGTTGCCGCCGAGCTTGCGGAAATATTCCACCGCCGAACACACGTTGTTGGCTACATACAGAGACTGCAGATCGTTGGAGCCTACGACGATGACCTTCTGGCACATGTCGCGGGCAATCGGCAGGCCAAAGCCGCCGCAAACCACGTCGCCCAGGAAATCGAGCAGCACGTAGTCAAAATCCCATTCGTGAAAACCGAGCTTCTCCATGATCTCGAAGCCGTGGATAATCCCGCGGCCGCCGCAGCCACGGCCGACTTCGGGGCCGCCCAGTTCCATCGCGTACACGCCGTCGCGCTTGAAACAGACATCGCCGATTTCAACCGGCTCGCCGGCTTCTTTTTTCTTGGCGGAGGTTTCGATGATCGTTGGGCAGCTCTTGCCACCAAACAGAAGCGACGTGGTGTCGCTTTTGGGATCACAGCCGATAAGAAGCACTTTCTTGCCCTGCTGCGCCATCATGTAGGACAGATTCGACAGTGTGAAACTCTTGCCAATACCGCCCTTGCCGTAGATGGCAATGATCTGGGTTTCCTTGGTCGGCTCGTTGGTTGCCACAGGATCGGGACCCAAAGCGGCTTCTTCTCGAAGCTGGTCGCGCATCTTGACCTGGGGATCCACGGTCTGCGTTGAAATCTGACTAGCGCTCATGAGGGGTTTCTCCAATCCATAATCATTTTGAGGCAGCGCGGATCGCCAAACGCCGTTTGGTAGGCGTGCCTCGCCGAGTTGGCCGGCATGGTGTGTGTGATCAGGCCATCCAGTGAAAGGGCCTGCTTTTCGATAAGGGTTTGCACGTTGTGCAGATCGTCGCGCTGCCATTCGGCGGCGATGCGCATGTGCATCTCGCGCATGAATGCCGGTGGAAACGCGAACGACAAACGGCTCGAATAAAACCCGGCCAGGACGATCTCGCCGCCGGGCGCAAGTCTCTGAACAAGGCTATCGATGATGTCGGAATCACCGCTTACGTCATATATATGGTGATAGTCGTTGCGCGCGTCGTCTTCGGGCTTTTTCACTTCGTAGCCAGTAGCACCGGCAAGACGTACCGAATCCACTTCCCACACGGTGGGCGGTGGATGACCCGAAGCGATCGTCAAGCGCGCCAGTAATCGGCCAAGAACGCCGTGACCCACGATCAGGTCCGGCGCGCCATCTTTGGCGCCAGCGTCAATCGCGTGCAGCGCCGTGGCAGCAAGCGCCATGAGCGTGCCCTCTTCCTGCACCGCGTCGGTGAGCTGCAGCGCTTTGTCGGTGTGAACGACGACGCGCGAAGCAGAGCCACCAAACAAACCGCGCACGTCACCGTCATAGCAATCGGCGCCGCTGACAAAGACACGCTCGCCAATTCGTCCGCGCTGATTCGCGCCGGCGTCAACAATGTGACCAACGGTTTCATAGCCGGGAACCAGCGGGTAACTGAGCCCGGGGAAGGGCGGCATGTTGCCGCTCCACAGCAACCTTTCGGTGCCGGTACTTATGCCCGTGTAATCGACATCAACGATGACGTCATCTGTATCGGGCGCAGTGAGATTCAAGTCGGCAAGGACCAGGGCATTGGGTTTTTCAAAAACCACGGCGCGGGTTTGCAATAACGAATCACTCACGGATAGGGCTCACAGAATGGCTTGGTTTCGGGGCCAAGCGACTAGACTCCAAATGTCAGTCTACGCTGACATCACATGTTGTCAACTTAGGATTACAAGGTCATGTATCACATTGTGCTGTCACGACTCTTGCCAGCATCGGTATCGCCGTCGGTCGACTTTCGACGTCGCTAAAACCGCTGCGCCGCAACAAATCACTCAGTTCGGATAGGGTCCGCGGTCGCCCGGTCCCCATGGCTTTCAAATAGAGCCGAAAATAGGCATCGCCCATGCGCCTGGCGTTGGCCGTGCCGGCCATCGGTTCGGCAATCAGCAAGGTGCCTCCGGGCGCCAGCGCTTCTCTGATTTTCTGCAATAAAATCATCACAGTATCGTCGTTGTGATCGTGCGCGATTCGGATCAGGGAGATCAGATCAGCGCCCGATGGCAGGGCATCAGCGCGAAAATCGCCCGCGTGAACGGTGGCCCGATCGGACAGGCCGGCACTCGCCAGCGCCTCGCGCGCCAGATCGGCCACCGGCGGCAAATCGAACAGCTTCAGCGACAAGTGCGGCGCCTTCGCGGCGACCGCACGCAAGAACGCGCCGTTGCCACCACCCACGTCCATGATGGTCTTAAATGGGGTGAAATCGAACGCACCGATCACCTGCTCGGCCACCATCGGCTGCGAGGCGGCCATCAGCGATGAATATTGCTTTGCCGCCTCACGGGTAATCGTGTCTTTGGTGGCGTAGGGCCAGTAATGGCCCAGTTCGCTGTCAGCCACTCGCCCCTGTAACAGCGCAATCGGATCGACGAGATCGCGATACAGATTGTCGTGATGCAGGACCATGGCCTGAATGGAACGATCTGCCGCCACCACGGCGCCCAAACGTCCAAGCGTAAATTCACCGCGGCCTACGTCGGCCACAAGCTGCAGGGACTCAGCTGCCAGCAGCAACTCGCGCCACGCGGCTTCATCAAGCTGCGAATCGCGGGCCAGGTCAGCCGCCGAGCACGGCTTGGTGCCAAGCGTTGAGAAAAGATCGAGGCGCACACACGCCAGCAGAATCTGGGTGTAGGTAAAGCCCGCGATGATGTCGAACAGCTCGCGTGCCTGCGACCTGGCTATCAACCGCGCCGGCCAGATGCGATTGGCCAAACTGCGAAATCGCGGATTGGATAAGAGTCGATTGCGCCATGGCAAGACCTGCCGGCGCAGCATGAGAAGCGGTGTCTTCAATCAGGCAGCAGCGGTGCGCAGCAGCGCCATGTCCATGAAATGCTGTGACTCAAGCTGAATCTGTTCGCGTAGCTCGATCTCACCGGGGCACGACGGGATCGATGCCGCAGCACCTTCCAGCAGCTCCTGCAGATGACGCTCTGACTCGCGCATGCCGCGCTCGAGCACGGAGTTGGGTCGGACCAGATCAGAATCCTGACCGACGGGTTTGCCGATTTCGTCCGGATCAGCGGTGACGTCGAGAATGTCGTCAACCACTTGATACGCTTCACCCAGGCCCTGGCCGAGGCCTGCCCACGGCCCAACGTCCGCACCGGCCGAGGCTGCGCCGAGCTGGGTCGCCGCGACAAACAACGCACCGGTCTTCTGGCGTTGATAGCGCGAGAGCACCGGGCTGTCTTCGCATTCCCAGGCCTGGCCTGCAGCAATACCGGTCGGCGCGCCCACGCCTTTCGACAAGGCGCGAACCATGGACACCAGACGGGTGGGATGGCTGCGCGCGCCCTGCGCCAGCGTATCGAAGGCCATGACGATCAACGCATCGCCGGCGAGCACGGCGAGACGCTCTTCAAACGCCACGTGCAGCGAGGGCTTGCCGCGACGGGTGGCCGCATCGTCGAAGCAGGGCATATCGTCATGCACCAAAGAGGCGCAGTGAATCAGTTCGACGGCGGCGGCCGCATTGACCGACAAACCCACATCGTCGGTCGCGCAGGCCTTGGCGACAGCAAGTGACAGCTTTGGACGAATTCGGGCGCCACCTGGAAACAGGGCGTAGCGCAGGGCATCGGTAAAGCGGGGTGGACAGTCGTCATGATCCGCCGCGGCCACTGCCGCTTCCAGAGCTGGCTCGATTAACGTCACTGGATCCATCGGACTGACCCCCTAATGGTCATAGGTTTCATGAATTTGTCTATTCTTGTTGTCACTCTCTATGTCATTTAGCATAGACACTCATATACGGCAAGGTCAATGGACCCAAATCGCCATGCTTTTGCGACGCTCTCGCGATCTCGCTTCGACGCCACACGACCTCGTGTCGCAGCCAAACTTTCCCGCCTTCGATTCCGAAGTGCCGGACGGCGGCTACCAGTGGTGGTACGTCGACGGCACCAGCGATGATCATGAACACCACATTGTCATGATTGCGTTCGTGGGCAGTGTGTTCTCGCCCCACTACTTCAAAGCGCTGGGCACACCGCGAGGCAAAGCCGATCAGTTTTGTGCGTTCAACCTCGGTGTGTATTCCAAACTCCACAAACGCTGGGTGCTGACCGAGTACGACAGCGCTCACAGCCGGCGCGACGCAACGCACTTCGAGATGGGCAACAATCGTCTGTATTACGACGGCACCGCGCTGCGTATCGAGATCAACGATCGCTCAATGCCTTTCTCGCGCCCGGTCACAGGGCATCTGCGCATCGAACCGATGTGCCAGACCGAGGCACCTCTGACGCTGCATAAAAGCGGCCAGCAACACTGGTGGCCGTTTGCGCCCGCCGCGCGTATCGAAGTGGACCTGCCGTCGCCGGGACTCAAGTGGCGCGGCAAAGGCTACTTCGATACCAACTGGGGTGCGGTGCCGCTGCAGAACTGCTTCAGGGAATGGCATTGGAGTCGCCAGCACATCGGCACGGCCACACGCATTGCCTATCATTCGTTGCATCGATCCGGTGAAGGGCCTGCACTGGCGCTGAATATTCACAAGGACGGTCGTGTAGAAGACTGCGAGATTCCGCCGGTGTACGAACTGCCCAAAGGGCTTTGGCAAATGCGCCGACCGATTGCGACGCTGGAAAAGCCTACGCTGGTGCGTACGCTGGAAGACACGCCTTTTTACACGCGCTCTATCGTCGCCACACCCTCAAGCGCCAACGCGCTGGCGATGCACGAGAGTTTGTCACTGGAACGCTTCGTGAAGCCGTGGGTCCAGCGACTGTTGCCGTTTCGAACGCGGCGCTAGATCGAACGCGTCCGAGCCGCAAACGCGGCATCGACCAGAAACTTTACTTCCTTGAGCGGCGGCGTGTAATCACGCGCGCGCGGGCGAATCGTTGAGGCAAGCGAGCGCGCCAGTCGCATGACCTTGCGGCCACGACCTACAATCGCCCGATGATTCACCGAATTGAGGTCAAGCCGCTCGAGCTCGCGACCGATGTCCGAGTAGATCCAGCGCGCCGCGTTGATACCCGGACGACAACCTACCGGCAGCTGAGCAATGCCGCTGGTCGAGCGCTCATAGAGCACCTCCGCGGCGTCAAGCAGCTGCGCCACAACGTTACCAAGCGCGGGCGTCCAGATCGGGTTGTCGAGCCATGCCTTGTGATTGATGCCTTGCTCGGCCATCAGATCGAGCGGCAGATACAAACGACCGGAACGTGCGTCTTCGCCGACATCGCGCGCAATGTTGGTCAGCTGCATGGCCACGCCCAGGTCACAGGCGCGCGCCAAAACGTCCGGTGCGCGCACGCCCATCAGCATGGCCATCATGGCGCCCACCGTGCCGGCCACGCGCGCAGCGTAGTCGTAGAGCTCCGACATCGATGCGTAACGACGACCGGCTACGTCCCACTCAAAGCCTTCTATCAGAGCCGCAGGAATTTCGATCGGAATACTGAAATCCCGCAGCACCTTTGCAAGCGCACGGTCGGCGGGACAGGCCATCGGATTGCCGTCGTACATTCGCTCAAGACGATGATGCAGTTCAGCGATGGCGCGCTCATGATCATGCCCCTGGTCAACGGCGTCGTCGGCCAGTCGGCAGAATGCATACAGCGCCGACGCCGGCTCGCGCACCTCGCGCGGCAGAATCAACGAAGCCGCGAAAAATGAATGCGACCCCACACGCAACATCTCGCGGCAGGCCGCGATGTCAGAAGCGAAAGACGATTGTTCTGATTCGATTTCAGGTTGCATAAGTCCGTACCCGTTAGTGTTCCCGAGCGCCGTTGGCGACACAGGCGGCGATCGCCTCGTGCACGCGCGACGCGTTTTCTTCGTGAGCCAGGTGGCCCAGCGGTCCCAGTGGTGTGATGCGCGCATCGGCCATACGCGCCTGTGTGTCATGAGCCTGTGGCGGCGGTACCGTCATGTCGCGCTCGGCCACCAGCAGCTCAACCGGCACCTCAAGCAAAGGCAGCTCGCGTTGCAGGCCCCATAAATCCCAGTTGGCCATCATGCCCAGCGTGGCGGCGACGTGAGACGGAGAGCCGAATAGCTTGCGATAGCCGTCCATGTAGGTCTCATCAATCTGCGAACCGGTGCTCGCAAGCAAACGTTCAACGTTGCGCGGATCGCGCCCGCGCTTGGCAATCAGGCCCGTGACCCAACCGCTGGTGGCCAGCGCGCGCGCCAGCGGCGCGAACAACGCACCGGCGGTGCCGCCAAACGGCACAAACGCCCCGTTGATGGAAACAATCTGATCGCAGGTCAAAGCACCGGTGAGAGCCCCTTTCACCGCGAGGGCCGCACCGGCTGAATGACCGACGACAACGCTCGGCTTGAGGTTTCGCTGCGCCATGAGTTCGCCAAGCTGATCCGTCATGCCTTCAAGCGACAGCGCGCGCTCATCCAGCAATTCGCTGCGTCCGTGGCCCGGCAGATCCACCGCCACCGCGTGCCATGTTGTTGCGAGCATCGGCATTAGCTCGCGCCATGAATGCACCGATGATCCGGTGCCGTGCAGCAGGAGCATTACCGGCCCCTGGCCAGCTTCGCACACATGCCAGTCCACGCCGGAGGTGCGTACACGCGTGCTGCGCACGGTGTTGTCCTCGTCCGAGTTGAGTGCGGTGGCCAACATTAAGCGTTCATCCTCATGCGACCTGCACCACAGCATCGGCCAGCGATCCGGCATCGGCGTAGGGCAGGGGCACGTAGCGCGCGCACAACGCATCGGCCAGACGACGGGCCCGGTCGCGCGGTCGACGCGAGGTGTCGACCACGACCGTTGGCACGTTGAGCTGCGTGAGTTCTTTGGCCGCCTCCAGCGCATGCTCGGTGGCCTCGGCGTGACCGAGCGTGCCATCACGACCGACGTTGCCGTGTCCATCGGTCAGAAAGACGATGTTTGGTTGCTGCCCCTGGCGCGCAACCTGCTCGCACAAAGCGCGCGTCACGTCGATGGCGTTGGCCAAAGGCGTCGCGCCGCCGCCGGGAAGATCAGCCAGTTCACGCCGGGCGCGAGTCAGTGAACGGGTAGGCGAGAGCAACACCTCAGCGTGGGATTTGCGAAACGCGACAACGGCCACCTCGGCGCGCGTGACGTAGCACTCACCCAACAGGAGCTCGACTGCGCCTTTGACTTCGGCCAGTCGTCGCGCCGCCGACGAACCGGAGGCATCGACAACAAAAATGGTGGTTTGTCGTGTCTGGGTTTTGTAGCGCGTGGCCCGAAAGTCCTCGGGCAACACACGCAGGCGACCTGGTGCCGCGCCGCGAATTCGTTGCCACGGTGCGGCCGCTTTGGCGGTTGCAAGAATATTGAGCTTGTCGTCGCCGAGTCGCGTTACGCCACGCACACCAATCGGTCGACCGCGGCGCACTTTGGCGGCCGTAGCACCCGCACCCCGACCCGTCTGGCGAGCGCTGTTCCGGACGCCGGCGGCCAGCGCCTTGAGCAGGTGCTCGGGCAACACCGCGCGCGCTGCCTGTACGACGGTGTCGGCGATCTCGCGGGAGCCTTCGTCATTGCCGTGTTCGTGTTCTTCATTTGCCGGCTCATCGGGCGCCTCTGGTTCCGGCGGCAAATCGTCTTGCGCCATTGCCATGTTCATAGCTCGATGCGACAGCACCAATCGCACGGCCGTGGCCGCGTCGTCGGCATCCACCTGCGACTTACCTCCGAGCGCTGCCAGGGCGCGCGCGGCCGTTACCGCCAAAAGCGCCGGACGCAAAGAAAAGATGCCCAGCGCCAGCGCGGTTTTGGTGATCGCCTCAAGCACCTCGTCGGGCACATCGACGTGACGCATGGTACGGCGCACACTATCCATATTGATGTCGGTGCGGATCATCTCGCGCACCTGCGACGGATCCAGATGATCGGTCCACAGTTCAAACGCCAGTCGATCAGCCAGCGGAGCGGGCAGGTGCTCGTCGTCTTCGCGACTTTCATCGAGCGCCACCACGCCGAGTGAGCAATCGGCGTGCGCCGAAATACCCTCGCGCTCAATAATGACCTGCCGGTGATCAAGCGTTCGACACATGATGCCCACGCTGCGCGCGCTGAGTCGCTCGGCCATCGAGAGAATCAGCAAGCCACCGTGGCCCTGGGTCAGCAAACCCTGCTCGTAAAGCGGGCGACCACTTTTGAGCGTCGCCGCAATATCAAGACCGCCCACCAGTCGATCATCACTGGCGTTGATTGGCACGTGCACATGCGGCCGACCGTCCATCAATTCCTGCAATACCTGCAGCGCTGCGCTGCGTCCCGGCCCGGGCATGCCGCGCAAAGCAATACCGCCCAGACCCACCGGTTCGATGGCGAACAGCTGCAGCGCCAGCGCCGGCTCGTTGTGCTCCAGCTGCGGCGCGTCGCTCATGCGTCAAAAACCTCGGCCAAAGCGCGATCAATACGTACGTCGGTGCCTGACTCGTCCAGAGGATTGCGACGCAGACGATGACGCAAAGCCGGGTAGGCAATGCGCCTGATGTGATCGGCTGAGACGGTGTCATCGCCGTCGTAGGCGGCAAGCGCGCGTGAGGTGCGAATCAGCGTCAGTTCACCGCGCAGACCGTCGGTCTGCAGCGCAACGCAAAGTCGCGCGCATTGTTCAAGAATCTCATCGGGCATCACCACCGCTTGAAGAGCGTCGCGGGCCTTGACGATACGTCGGCGCACCGCCGATTCCTTGCGCGACCACTTGCGCGTAAACGCCTGCGGATCGGCTTCGAAGGAATCGCGCCGCCGAATCACTTCAATGCGTTCCTTGATCTCGGTGGGTGTGCTCACGTGGACTGAAAGACCAAATCGGTCGAGCAGCTGCGGCCGCAGCTCACCTTCTTCCGGGTTACCACTGCCAACGAGCACAAACTTTGACGGATGCAGGATGCTCAGGCCCTCGCGTTCCACGCGATTCTCTCCTGAGGCAGCCACATCCAGAAGCAAATCGACGATGTGATCCTCAAGCAGATTGACCTCATCGATGTACAGAAAGCCGCGATGCGCGCGTGCGAGCAAACCCGGTTCAAACGACTTTTCGCCGTGCACAAGCGCGCGCTCCAGATCCAGCGAACCCACGACGCGATCCTCGGTCACGCCCAGCGGTAAATCGACGACCGGTGTTGGCTGATCTTTCGACTTGGGCTCTTTGTTCCCCTCACACTGGGAGCAGGCGGAGTAGATTCGCTCGGGCTCACAGCGGTACGGACAGCCAATCACTGTTTTTGTCTTTGGCAGCAATGACGCCAGCGCGCGCACCGTCGTGGACTTACCCGTGCCGCGATCGCCAAACACCAGCACACCGCCCACGCTCTGATCGACTGCGGCGACCAGCAACGCAAGTTTCATTTCTTCCTGCCCAACGATGGCGGTAAAGGGAAAGGGCTTCATAGTTAACTTCGAACTCGCGCGACGTCGGGAACTATCAGGATTTACCAGGCGATACGCGGCGATCGCGATCACCGACGCCGAGACGCCACAGGGCCCGATCCGGCACGTTGAACATCAGGAACACGTGCTCCAGCATGGCCAGGCTCAAAAGTGTGGCGCACAGAACCGACCCTGTGACCGCAAAGGTAGAGGAGGCAGCAAACACCTTCATGACCCAGACGCCAACGGCGATGGACGCGCCGATCATCGAGATTGGAAACAGCGGATTCATCGACGCGCGCCGTACAAAACTCGACAGGTATTGCAACCGCGCGGGCAATAAATCCAGATGCAGGTTGCGCACGCCGAGAAAGATGTTGAGCTTGGCGCTCCAGCGCATGGCCCACAAAATGCTGTAGGTCCAAAGCGCCACTCGGTTTGGTGAGCCCAGCGTCAGCATGCACAGCAACGCTCCGGTCGCGATGATGGCAAGCTCGTGATACAGACTGGCCTGGATGCCGAGCACAAAACGTCGCCCGGTGCTGCAGTCTTCGGGGCACGGCTCGGGCCGCGGACCGGTGACAAAGCCCAGAAAGTAGCTGATCTCATGCCACGACCAGACCAGAAGCGCGCCGGCAAACGCGGCGTAGGCGCCAAGGGTGGTCGTGAATTCCGCGGTCCGTGCAATCACCACCAGGCCGGCAAAAGCCAATACGGTCGCGATGGTCAACGTGCGCGGAAACGACGCCTCGGGCAAACCGGTGCGGTAGAGCATTGCCACCGTGAAGCCCCACCACAAAGCGACGGCCACAACAATCGGCAACACAATGCTCATCAGCTCGACAACTACCAGGTCGGTACGAGGCGGGTGTTGTCAGGCAGGGCGTTTTTGGTCACCGGAAGCATGAACATACGCGCAAACACGGCGGCTGCACCGACGGCACAGCCCGCTTTTTTGAGCTTGCCAAGAATGCCGCCCCGAGCCTGTGCGCGCTCCGCTGATTCGCTGAGCTTGCGTAGCCGTTCCATGCCGGCACGGAAACGCGGATCGTCGATATTCAGCGTAAACGGAAAGACCTGCTCGCTGATTTTCGAGGTGATGCGGAAGACCTCATAGTCATAGTCGGTAGGCGTGAAGCCCATGGCCTTGTGCATCTCCGGGCGCGAATGATCACGCACATACATGGTGGCGTAGACCGCCAGCAGGAAGAAGCGAATCCACAGGCGGTTGTGGCCTTTGAGCAAATGCGGGTTTGCACGCAGCATCAGCGCAAACACTTCACCGTGACGAAACTCGTCGTTGCACCAGTCCTTGAACCATTTGAACATCGGATGGAAACGCAGCTCCGGATGACGTTCAAACTGGCGGAAAATCGTGATGTAGCGTGCGTAGCCGATTTTCTCGGACAAATACGTCGCGTAGTAGATGAACTTCGGACGGAAATACTTGACCTTTTTTTCCTTGCGCAGAAAGCCAAGATTTACACGCATGTCGAAATCGGCCAGCGACTTGTTGATGAAGCCGGCATGGCGGGATTCGTCGCGCGCCATATAACCCATGACTTCTTCGACGTCAGGATTGTCGACCGCCTTCTTGATGTCGTTGTACAACGCGCAACCGGAGTACTCCGAGGTCACGGACGAGACCATGAAACCAACAAACTCGTCGTACAGCGCCGGGTCGAGCTCCTGAATTTCGGCGCGAAACGCCTCGTCATCGCGCTTGAAGTGATCGGTGTTGGCATCCGCCCGAAATTCGGCCATCAGCTCGTCCCATTCGCGACGCACCGGCTTAAAGCTGAGTTTCTCGAGCGCTTTGAAGTCGGTCGTATAGAAGCGCGGGTTCAGCACCGCTTCGGTATTGGCGGCTTGCGTCGCTTCGTTGATCTTCTTTGCAGCTTGAGTAGTCACTTCACATCTCCTTACAGTGCCGTCGCCCCCGTGGGCGCGGCAAGATAGCGGGCAAACACGCCCGCGTTAACAGGGCCAAACGCCACGAGGTCGACGTGGCGATCGGTAACCGGGTCGACCAAAAGCAGCCGCCCGTTGTCGTAGCGACGAACATGAAAAGGCACCTCCGACCCCACTGCCAGCGGGTGTCGGTCACGGGCCAGTCCGCGTAACGTCGCACGCAAGAATCCATTCGTGCCCGGATCGAGGGCTTCAAGCTCGGCGCCCGTGGCGTCATCGAGCACAATCACGCGGCCGTCGCTGGCATCTTCAAAGCGCAGACTGCGCTCGGCCAGCAACTGAGCCTCGATCACCACCGGCGCGCTGCGATCCTGGCTGAACGAAATCCAGCCCACGCCCACCAGCGTGATCACCACGAGCGACCACATGCCGAGCAAAGGCAGCTTTGGTACCGGTTCGTGGAAGTGCCCGCTCACAGGTTTATTGCCCCGCCGGTGCCAGAGCGCCGAAGTCCTGATCTTCTGACTTGACCAGTTCGTTATCTACATCGCTGGCACCGTCACTGATCGCTCGGGCAAAGCGCGCCGACACGTGTTCGGCGTTGGGCACGCCGCGCAGGATTGGGCGCGCCGAGAAGGGTCGCAGCAGATGGCAGTGCGGCCACAAAATGACGTAGCTCACGCTTTGTCCTTTGATCAGCGTCAGTACGATGTCGCCGCTGCCGTCCTTGTAGAGCTTGAACTTGCCATCCTGCAGATCCTTGAACGGGATATTGACCGTCATCGGCATCGTGACGCCCACGCGCATGACGATGCGTTCATTGGTGATTGTGTACAGCGTGGTACGCGCCATCAGCCACGCAAACAACGTCAGAAGCCCCACCGAGATCAGCGCCAGCATGAGCATGAAGGACACCGACGCCACGATATGCGCCGTGGCCTCGCCAGCCGGAATCATGATCGCCAGCTTGTAGATGATCAGCGCAGCGAAATACAGCGCTACCTTGCGCACATGGAAGGTACGCAACGCAATGCTCTTCCACTCAGGCACGCCCTGCCAGACGATGCGCTCACCGTCCGGAAGCGCTTCGGGCAAACCCGGGCGCGCTTCGTGTTCGTGCTCGGTCAGTGTGCTCATATGATCGGTTCCTGACGAGCGCGATCAGCGTAGAGCTTGCCGCCGGCGTAGTAGCCATACAGCTTGTCTTCTTCGAGCAGCGTCACCTGATCTGGCGAGGCCAGCTGCGGCACATCGGCAAACTGATGCGCGTAGATCGACTGCACCTGAATCTGGCGCTTGCTGGCTTTGATGCGGCAAAAGCCGATGGGCAGAAGAACGTGCTTGTTGCCGTGCTCGGCGCCGAGGTCCACCTCAAAGAACATGATCATAGGCTCTGCCAGATCGACCCAGATGTCGGCAACTACGCCGGCCACCTTGCGATCCGCAGCAATCACATCCATGCCGCGAGGATCGGGATCCTGCGTGGCCACGACGAAATCTTTTGCTACGCGCATTGGCACGATCCGAGGATCGCCATGCAGCGTCAGGTCCGGCGTGTCGGCGCGATCGGACCACGCTGCCGGTCCGATACCGTCGACCAGTGGATTGCCGGTTGGCACAAGCGGGGCACCAGGATGTTTGGCAGCGGGTCTTGCCGCCAGATCGCGCTTTGGCTCCTCGCGCGGTGCTTTGATAACGCCGTGATGCAGCGTGTCGAAACTTTTTTCAGCGCCGGGGCTTGGAAAGCCAACCACGGCAACACGACTCGAGCGATCCGAGCGATCCGACTCAAGTGGATAACCTTCTCGTTTGTCTTCCTTGCGGATGTAGATAATCAGTCCTGCAAAAAACAACCAGAAGAGCGTAAATACGATCTCAACCAGATCGATTTCTCCGATGCCCATAACGAGCCTCCACGTTTTACTTTCTAATTTGGCATCTCAGCCAAGCCCAAACCCGAACCTTCTTCACCCGGTGTACCCGCGTGACGCGCCAGCGGTCCGATCACGACAAGCGTGACGAACAAAAGCGCGATTTCGATGTAGTACACAGCGCCGTAGCCGATCGCATCGCCGGTCAATGCGGGACCCAGTGAGCCGCGCGCGGCCAGCGCCGCAACGCCGTCGCGCACCAGACCACCCAGTGCAATCGCGCAGCCCGCGCTGGTTGCCTGCACGGCGCCCCAGGCTCCAAGCGCCAGACCGCTGTCGCTATCGCGTGCCAGCTGCATGGCCGCAACCATCGTGCCCACGGCAAACAGACCGGCGGAAAAGCCGATGGCGGTAACACCCACGCGAAACAAAAGCGGCGACTGCACACCGGCAGTCAATGCGATCAATCCAAATGCGAATAGCCCGCACATGGCGCCGTAACCGGCCAGACGACTGGCGTCGAGGCCCTGATTGAGTTGACGCGCGGCCACCACAAACGCCGTCAGCGTGCCCAGCGCGAGCAGTGCGGTCAGCATCGTTGTGCCACTGACCGACAATCCCAGCACCTGAGCGCCGTAGGGCTCGAGCAGGATGTCCTGCATGGTGAAACCAAGCGTGCCCAGCGACACCGCAAGCAGCAGTCGCAACGATGCAGGGTGCTGGCGATAGCGATGCCAGGCGTCGCGAAATTTCGGTGCGGGCGAATCGTCGCGTTCGCGCTCACGGGTGCGCGCCTCTTGCTTCCAAAGCGCCACAACGTTCAAAACAAACGTCAGCACCGCCGCACCCTGGATGACACGGATCAGACGAATCTGACTGAAATTCTCGAGCAACACGCCCAGCAGCACCGCACTGACCAGCATGCCAATCAGCAACATCACAAACAGCAGCGCGACAACCTGCGGCCGATCTTTTTCCGGAGCCAGATCGGTCGCCAGTGCAAGACCGGCGGTTTGCGTTGTGTGCAAGCCGGCACCAACGAGCAGAAAGGCCAACGCCGCGCCCACCTGCCCGATCCAGGGCGCACTTTGGCTGTCGCCGGAAAGCAGGATCAACGCAAACGGCATGATGGCCAGTCCGCCAAACTGCATCAACGTACCGACCCAAATAAACGGCACGCGCCGCCAGCCAAGGTGCGAGCGATACACGTCGGAGCGAAATCCGATCAGCGCTCGAAACGGCGCGAACAACAAAGGCAGCGCCACCATCAGCGCCACCATCGCCGAGGAAATGCCCATCTCGACAATCATGACGCGATTGATCGTGCCGGTAAGCAGCACAACGGCCATGCCGACACTGACCTGAAACAGCGCCAGACGAATCAAGCGCGACAGCGGAAGATCGTCGCTGGCCGCGTCGGCAAAAGGCAGCAGATCACGGCCCACACGGGACCAGAACGACACGCGCTCAAGTGGCAGCTTGTCGTTCGTTGCGCTCATGCGCGCACCAGTCTCACAGCAGTCGAGGTATAGAAGCCACTGCTAACCGGCTGTACATCATCGATATGCCAGTTGGCCAGCGCAGGCTCGTTCGCAATGGCCTCGCGCAGCGCACGTTCCGAGACCGGCTCGATGGCGGGCGCCCGATGTTCCAGATTCGGAATCAGTCGGCCAACGCGATGCATGATGGTCAGCGCAAACGTCTTTGGCGCAAACGTAAACAGGATGGCACGACGCGTGCGCGGCGCGTAATCGGCCAGCATATTGACCAGATGATCGCAGCCGTAGTGGATCATCGAGTCCATCGCCAGCACGTAATCAAACTCGCCCAGTGTCTCATCGAGCATATCGCCCACATGAAACCTCACGCGCGCGAGTTGCTCGTCGGGAATGCGTTCGCGAGCAATATCGATCAGCGTGGGGCTGACATCTGCGGCGGTGACGTGGGCGCCGCGTGCTGCCGCGATCTCGGTGACCGCGCCGGTGCCACAACCGGCATCAAGCAGGCTGGTGTTGTCCATGACCGACGGCAGCCAGGCGACCAGATTGTCACGCATCGCGTCACGCCCGGCGCGCACCGTGGCACGAATGCGCCCGACCGGCGCGTCCGAGGTGAGCGTGGACCACTTATCGGCTGCCGTGCGATCGAAGTAGGCTTCGAGACGGTTCTTCCGTGCCATGTAATCCGATGACTGCATCAATCAAACCCCAGGAAATCGAAAATTTCGCGATCGCGCATAGGCTCTGCGATCAGCGGATCGGTGCCGTCCCACAAGGCTTGCGCCAGACGCAGATATTCGTTTTGTACGGCCTCGAGTCCTTCGGCGTCTTCCATTTCAAACAGCGTTGATTTTTTAAGACGACTGCGGCGAATCACGTCGAGGTCGCGGAAGTGCGCGATACGGTTGAGCCCGATCTTGTCGTTGAAGCCGTCAATCTGGTCGGTATTGGCGCTGCGATTGGCAATCACTCCGCCCAGGCGCACCTTGTAGTTCTTGGCCTTGGCGTTAATCGCCGCCACGATGCGGTTCATAGCAAAAATGGAATCAAAATCGTTGGCCGTAACCACCAGCGCGCGTTCAGCATGCTGCAGCGGAGCGGCAAAGCCACCGCACACCACATCGCCGAGCACATCGAAAATCACCACGTCAGTGTCGTCGAGCAGATGATGCTGCTTGAGCAGCTTCACGGTCTGACCCACCACGTAGCCACCACAGCCGGTACCCGCGGGCGGACCACCAGCTTCCACACACATCACGCCGTTGTAGCCCTCGTACACGAAGTCTTCGGTACGCAGTTCCTCGGCGTGAAAATCCACCGACTCAAGCACGTCGATGACCGTCGGCACGAGCCGCTTGGTCAGCGTAAACGTGGAGTCGTGTTTCGGATCGCAGCCGATTTGCAACACGCGTTTGCCGAGTTTGGAGAACGCCGCGGACAAATTGGATGAGGTTGTGCTCTTACCGATACCGCCCTTGCCGTAGACGGCAAACACTTTGGCTCCCTCGATCTTGTCCTGCGGATCAAGCGATACCTGCACCGAACCCTCACCATCGGTGCCCTTTGGCACTACGTTTACGGGAATCGGAAATTGGACCTGGCTCATGCTGCTACCACCTTTTCAATACCTTCGAGGCGATCATCAAATTCATCGCCTACCTCTTTAAGTTTTTCGAGCGTCTCGGCGTCGGGCGTCCAGTAGTTGCGCTCGTGCGCCTCCATCAGACGTCCGGCGACACGCGCGGACGCGGCTGGATTCAACTCCGCGAGACGCTCACGCATCTCCGGATCCAGCAAATAGGTTTCGGTCAGGTGCTGATACACCCATGGATCAACCTTGCCGGTCGTAGCCGACAGGCCCATCGTGTTGGTCACGTGGGATTCAATCTGACGCACACCTTCATAGCCGTGCTTGAGCATGCTCTCGTACCACTGCGGATTGAGAACACGCGAACGGGTTTCGATGGCGACCTGTGAGGCCAGCGTGCGCACGGCATCGCGACCGTTGGTCTGGTCGCCGATGTAGACCTCGACGTCGCGACCGCTGGCATGCTGCGCGGCTTTGGTGATGCCACCCAGCGTGTCGAAATAGTGATCGACCGTGGTGACACCAAGCTCCACCGATTCGAGATTCTGATAGGCGATGTCCACCGACTTGAGCGCGCGCTGCAGAATCTGCGGTTGACGCGTCGCCACACCGTCGCGACCAAACGCAAAACACTTGCGTCGGCTGTAGGTCTCGGCGAGCTCGTCTTCGTCTTCCCAGCGACCGTTGTCGACCATGTGATTGACGTTGGAGCCGTAGGCGCCGTCGGCGTTGCTGAACACGCGCAGCGCTGCGGTCTCAAAATCACAGCCGGTTTCTTCCTGATGGGCCAGTGCATGCTTGCGTACAAAATTCTGCTCGAGCGGTTCGTCGGCATCGGCAGCGAGGAACGCCGCTTCGGCCAGCATTTGCGCCTGTTGCGGGAGGATGTCGCGGAAAATTCCTGACAGCGTCATCAGCACGTCGACACGCGGCCGACCCAGCGCTTCGAGATCGACCAACGTAGCCCCACACAGACGCCCGTAGTTGTCGTAACGCGGCCGGGCGCCCATCAATGCCATGGCCTGCGCAATCGGACGGCCTTCGCTCTTGATGTTGTCGGTGCCCCACAGCACAAACGCGATGGATTCGGGTTGCTCACCGGAATTGAGCAGATGCTCAGCGAGAAGCAGTTCGGCCTGGCGCGTGCCTTCCTGCATTGCGTGCACGCTTGGAATACGGAACGGATCAAAACCGTGGATGTTGCGACCGGTGGGCAGAATATCCGGTGTCTTGAGCACATCCCCCCCAACCACCGGGGCGATATAGCCACCGTCCAGCGCGTGCACAATGGCGTCGGTTTCCGGACACACGCCAAGCTGCTTGTTCATGTGGATCATCGACGACACGCGCGGGTCCTCGCTGTCGTTAAGCGCTCCGCTCAGAATCCGCTCGACCGCATCATCCGGCAGCGGCGAGTCGGTCTCCATGTCCGCCACGGCGGTAAGCATGGAGCGACGGTCATCTTCTGACATAGGCTCGCCGACGACATGCATGCCCAAAGGAATCAGCGTGTGGCGCAGTTCTTCAAGCTCGGTCACAAGCTCGGCGACGCGATCATCAAACTCCTCGGCAACCCATATCGGCTCGGCGCTCGCCAGCTCCAGCGGCACCGCCTGGCTCTGGATAGTCGCGGCCAGGGAAAGACGCTCCTCATCATCTGGCGCCAGAGTGCGGAAACGATCCATCGACGCCTGCAGGTCGCTGAGACCTTTGTACAAATCGGTTTGCACGACTGGAGGCGTCAGATAGCTGATCAGCGTCGCAGCCGAACGACGTTTGGCGATCGCACCCTCGGACGGATTATTTGCGGCGTACAGGTAGAAGTTCGGCAGATCACCAATCAGGCGCTCGGGCCAGCACTTGTCGCTCATGCCCACCTGCTTGCCGGGCATAAACTCGAGTGCGCCGTGGGTGCCAAAATTCAGCAGCGCATGCACGCCGGCGTCTTCGCGCAAGTAGCGATAGAACGCACTGAAGGCGTGGGTCGGCGTATGCCCTTTTTCAAACAGCAACCGCATCGGATCGCCTTCATAGCCAAACGAAGGCTGCACGGCGACGATCACGTTGCCAAAGCGCGCGCCCATCACGAAGATGCCGCGCCCGTTGGCCAGAATCTTGCCCGGTGCCGGCCCCCACTGCGCTTCCAGTTCTTTCAGATAGGGCTCGCGGCGCACATAGTCGTCGACCGGAATTTGCTCGAGCACATTGGCCTCGGTGCCGTATTGCTCGCGATTGCCGTCAAGGATGGCACTACGCAATGCATCGACGCTGTCAGGCACCTCGACCTGGTAGCCCGCAGCCGCGAGCTGCTTGAGCGTGTTGAACAGCGACTCAAAGACGGCCAGAAACGCCGCGGTGCCCGTCGCGCCGGCGTTGGGCGGAAAGTTGAACAGAACGATGCCAATGGTGCGCTCGGCGCGTTCGGCGCGTCGCAGGGTGACCAGACGATCAACGCGACGCACCAACGCATCAATGCGCGATTCATGCGGCACCATGTCGCGCGTGCCCTTGGTACCAGCGTCACTCGCGCGACCAGCGAACAGCGTTGGGGCGACAGCGCCGTCCAGCTCGGGAATCGCCACCATCATGGTGGTCTCGACCGGCAGCAAACCTCGCTCGGACTGCGACCATTGGTCCAGCGACTGAAACTCACTGGCGTGGGCCGCGATATACGGCACATCCAGTGTTTGTAACAACTCGCTGGCGGCATCGGCATCGTTGAAGGCCGGCCCGCCCACAAGCGAAAAGCCGGTCAACGACACCACGGCATCCACACTGCATACGCCGTTTCTCATGAAGAACTTTTCAATCGCCGGACGCGAGTCGAGTCCAGCCGCAAACGCCGGGATCACGCGATAGCCAAGATCTTCAAGGCCCTTGATGACCGCATCATAGTGACGCGCATTGCCGGCCAGCACGTAAGACCGCATCAGCAGAACGCCGACGGTTCCGCGGCGATCTTTTTTCGCGCGCGGCAGTTTACTGAGCTTGTCTGTAATCGGCACTTTTGTGCGCGGGTGATACAGCCCCACATCGGGGTAGGTCTCGGGAGCGTCGACCTTGAGCTTACCGCGCAAGCCGCTTTGCTCGTTGGCGTAGCGATTGATCAGCGAGCGAACGAGATTGACGATATTGATTTGCGACCCGGCGAGCCAGTACTGCATCGCGAGAAAATAGGCGCGCACGTCCTGCGCCGTGCCCGGGATAAACTTCAGTATGCGCGGCAACCTCGCCAGCATGGCCACTTGTTTGGCACCGACCTGAGGTTTCTTTTTGGTACCGCCACGCAGTTTTTTCAAAAGCGCCAGCGGTCCGCGCGCCTTGCCCGACATCGAAAACTGGCCAAGCCGCGTCAGCTTCATGACTTCGCCGTCGCTCATGAAGCACACCATGGCGTCGCACTGATCGCGGCGCGCCTTGAGCGCTGGCAGAACCGCCTGGATGTGCTCATCCATAAACAGCATGCATGCGATCACCAGATCGGCTTGCTCGATGTCGCGATTGCAGCGTGCAACAGCCTCTTCATCGCCCGACCATTCGCCGGCACAGTGCAAGCCGAGCTCGAGATTCGGAATCTGAACACGTAGCTCGGTTAGCGCGCGCGACGCCGCACTGGACAGATGACCGTCCAGCGTGACAAGAGCAACCCGATAGGGCGCCTCGCTAACGACCGAAGTGCGCTTTGGCTTCATACAATGTATCTACCGTGATGTTCGCCACGCCTTGATCGCGCGCAAAACTCTCTGTATTGCGGCGCGCTTTGCCGCGAACAAAAAATGGAATCCGCGACAGTTCTTTTTCGGCGTCGCTGGTCCAGCTCAGCTCCCCGTCGGTGGTCACCGCCTCAGGTCGCTTTTGCTGCGCGGCTTTGTCGGCGGGCACCGACCGCCCGAGGTGCGAGGCGGCAACGTTGTCGTTGAATTCAAAATCCTCGCGGAACATGCCAAGCAGATGCTCCTCCAGACCCATCATCAACGGATGGACCCAGGTGTCGAACAGGACATTGGCGCCTTCGAAGCCCATCTGCGGCGAATACGACGCTGGAAAATCCTGCACGTGGATGGGCGAGGAAATGACCGCACATGCCACGCCGAGTCGTTTGGCAATGTGGCGCTCCATCTGCGTACCGAGCACCATCTCGGGCTGCAGTTCGCTGACGCGCGCCTCGACATCCAGATAGTCGTCGGTAATCAGCGCTTCAACGCCATAGTGTTTCGCGGCGGCGCGCACATCGCGGGCAAATTCGCGGCTGTAGGTACCAAGCCCCACAACCTTGAAGCCCATTTCTTCGTCGGCTACGCGAGCGGCGGCAAGCACATGGGTCGCGTCGCCGAAAATAAACACGCGCTTGCCGGTCAGGTAGGTCGAGTCGATGGAACGCGAATACCACGGCATACGTGAGGCCTGCGCTTCGAGCACCGACGTCGGATCGATGCCCGCGACCTCGGCGACTTCCTGAATAAACTCTCGTGTAGCGCCGACGCCAATCGGCACGGTCCGCACGATGGGCTGGCCAAATGCACGTTCCAACCAGCGCGCTGCCGTGTCGCCGGTCTCCGGATACAGCAAAACGTTAAAGTCGGCTGCACCCAGATCCGCGATATCGGCCGGTGTCGCGTTAAGAGGGGCCACCTTGTGCACATCAACACCAAGCTGATCAAGCAAGCGGGTGATCTCGATGATGTCGTCGCGATGACGAAATCCAAGCGCCGTGGGTCCAAGCAAATTGCAGCGCGGACGCGTGCCAGGTTCGCGCTCGGGACGCGGCGTATTCGGCGGCGGTGCGTTGGGACCGGCCAGTGCGCGCACGATGTGATAGAAGGTCTCGGCCGCGCCCCAGTTTTCCTTGCGCTGGTATGAGGGCAGCTCGAGCGGAATGACCGGCACCGGAAGCTGTAACGCTTCGGACAAGCCACCGGGATCATCCTGAATCAGCTCAGCCGTGCACGATGCGCCAACAATCATGGCGGCCGGCTGAAAACGTTCGTAGGCTTTGCTGACCGCATCCTGAAACAGACTCGCCGTATCGCTGCCAAGATCGCGCGCCTGAAATGTCGTGTAGGTGACCGGAGGGCGCTTCTTGTTGCGCTCGATCATCGTAAACAGAAGATCAGCGTAGGTATCGCCCTGCGGTGCGTGCAGCACGTAGTGAAGATCCTGCATGGCGGTGGCAACGCGCATCGCGCCCACATGCGGCGGTCCTTCATAGGTCCAGACGGTCAGCTTCATATGGCAAGCGCTCCGCGTCGGGCCAGAGGGCGAGCAAACAGCTCGGCGCAATCGCCGGCCTGTTCGTAACCCTGAATCGGTGTGAACAGCAGTTCGATTGACCACTTGGTCGTGATGCCCATGGCTTCCAGCGGGTTGGCAAGTCCGAGCCCGCATACCACCATGTCGGGCTGCGCGGCGTGGCAGCGATCAAGCTGCTTCTCCACGTCCTGGCCTTCGCTCAGCTGAACGTTTGAGTCCAGCCATTCGAGCTCACGATCCAGATGCTCGCGATGCAGATACGGCGAACCCACTTCAAGCGGCTCCATCGACAACTCGCGCGACAAGAAACGCGCCAGCGGCACTTCGAGCTGCGAGTCCGGGAAAAAGAAAATGCGCTTTCCGGCGAGGGCTTCACGTGAGTGATCCAACGCCGCCTGGGCGCGTTTTCTTGGTGAGGCCGTGACACGCGCAAACGTCGCATCGTCGACACCAAAAGCGGTGGCAGCCGCCTGCAACCAACCTGTGGTGCCTTCATCGCCCAAAGGAAACGGCGCAGGCAGACGTGACGCTCCGCGCTGCTCGAGCGCAGCAGCGGTGTCGCCTAAAAACGGCTGAGCCAACAGATACAACGTGTCGGGACCGACGGCGGGCAGCTCGGTAGATCGTCGCGGTGGCAGAAAGGCGACGTGCTCAATGCCCAGCTCGGCAAACAGACGTCGGAACTGATCTTCGACCACGTCGGCCAGAGCGCCGACGACCAGCAGCGATTTGCCGGGGGCGGCATCGGGCAAGGCCGGTACCAGCGACGCCAGACAGGCATCCTCGCCTTGGGTGAAGGTCGTTTCAATACCGCTGCCAGAATAATTGAGCACGCGGACACTGTTGAGATACTTCTCAGACAGACGTTCGGCGGCACGCGAGAGATCAATCTTGATGACCTCAGACGGACACGAGCCGACCAGAAACAGCATCTTGATGTCGGGACGCCGCGAGAGCAGCCGCTCGACTTCGCGATCGAGTTCTTCATTGATGTCGGCAAGACCGGCCAGATCGCGTTCGTCGATAATTGCCGTGCCGAATCGGGGCTCGGCAAAGATCATGACGCCGGCAGCGGACTGCATCAGATGTGCACAGGTACGCGACCCGACGATGAGAAAAAAGGCGTCCTGGATTTTGCGATGCATCCAGACAATGCCAGTCAATCCGCAAAAAACCTCGCGCTGACCACGTTCCTTGATCACAGGTGGCGACGAACAGCCCGCAGAATCCGACGTGCGCCCGATCGCATCAACCGGTACCGAAACCGTGGCCGTCACAGCATATCTCCCGCCATCACCGTTTGGCCTGATGCCGGCGGTGCCTGCCGCGCCAGACGAAACTTCCACAAAAACTGAGCGGCGTTGATGACATAAGCCACGTACGCTGCGACGGCCAGATACATCTGTTCGGTAATGCTGAGGTAACCAAACAACACGGCGGCCAGATAGGCGGTGTGCAGGGCCAGCACAAGCATGCTGACCAAATCCTCATAAAAGAATGGCCCGGCAAACAAATAACGTTCGAAAACGTCTTTCTCCCACAGCGACCCGGTAATCATGATCGCGTAGAGCAACATTGTTTTGACGACGACGGAGATCGTCGCGGCCTCAGCGCCCACGCCGGTTGCCAGATACCGCAGAACAAGAAACAGGGATATCAGGAATGCCAGAAATTGCAGCGGCGCCAGAATGCCCTGGACGAGGGTCCAGCGTGACGCATCACGGCGGGCCCGCTGATCGGGCGTATAGAGAGTAGTGCTGGATGACGCGTTGGCCATGGACTTCGCTTGTATAGGAGACGAGACACCGGTGCGGACGACAAAACGCCCACACTTGAAGGGAATCTATGTCTCCTGAGCAAAAGTGTCAACTTGTCACTACGTCAATTGGTATTGACAATATCCAGCTAAGAGTGTCTAGTAACGTGTGGCAAATGTATTTGCCACAGGCGGGTGTATGATCTTTGGGACCTTTAGCAGGCTCGGAGACCTGTGGCATGACCATCCGCTCAAGCGATGACGACCCCGATTTTTGCGGCAGCGCAACAGAAGACGGCGGGGAGTCGGGGTCGCCACTATTAGCTCGCACGATCGAGGGGGAAATAATCCCGCGCCTGATGATGACGTTCAGTGTCCTACCCAGTCCCATTGCCCCACCCGAAGAGCGTGATGCCAGCGGCATCTTCGACGATGATCAGGAGGTCATCGACGAACTGATCGAGCTGCTGCTCAAGCACGATGCCAGTGTGTCGGTTGAGTACATCCAGGCACTGCGGGCCAAGGGCGCCACGCTGCGCGATATGTACCTTGATTTGCTCGCACCCGCCGCACGCAAGCTTGGCGTCATGTGGGAAGAGGACACGGCCAACTTTGCTGAAGTTACGATCGGGGTGAGCCGCCTGCATCAGATTCTGCTGCAGTTCAGCCCGCTGTTCTGCGCCAACGCGGCCGAGCACGCCGGCCCCGGCCACACCGCCGCGGTGTTCGCCCTGCCAGGCGAGACACACACGTTTGGCATTTTCATGGTGGTTGAGTTTTTTCGTCGCGCGGGCTGGGATGTCTACAGCGGTTCGCTCGGCAGATACAGCGAAGTGCAGGAGCTACTGAGCGCGCACCATATAGATTTGCTGGGACTGTCCGTTGGCTCCGAACGGCATATCGATGAACTTCCCGGGCAAATTGAAAAACTTCGCAAAGCCTCCCGCAACAAGGACATGCGCGTCTTGTGCGGTGGCAGCGTGTTTGTGCACAATCCCGATCTTGCTCGAAAGGTCGGCGCCGACGGCTTCGCCCCCGACGGTTCGGAAGCTGTGAAAGTCGCTCAGGCCTTCATGACCAACGACTAAACATGTGCAAGAGACCCGTACAGTGCTGACGCCGCATTCCCCGATGGCACCCTGATCATGAGCAGACACTCATCAAAAGGTACGGCACTGGCCAAAAAATACGCATCGAGCATTGATGTCGATGCGCTGTCGACCATCGTCGCCAGTGCCAATGATCTTGCGATTGTCATCGACGGTGACGGCGTCGTACGCGACGTTGCAGCGGATGGTGATTTCGATATTCTCGATGTCGCGCGCGACTGGATTGGCAACTCCTGGATCGACACAGTCACGATCGAGAGTCGCCCAAAAATCGAGTCAATTCTGAGAGATACAGGCAAAAAGAAGCCCTCGCGCTGGCGCCAGGTCAATCACCCCTCGCCGTCCAACGACGCCGATATTCCGATCATGTATCGTGCCTTCGGGATTGGCGATCCCAAGCTCAAACTCATCATGGGTCGCGACCTTCGCCCGCTGTCAGCGCTGCAGCAACAGCTGGTGGATGTGCAGCAATCTATTGAACGCGACTACTCGCGTCTGTATCACGCCGAAACCCGCTATCGGATGCTTTTCCAGATGGCCTCCGAAGCCATCCTCATCGCTGACACGGCCAACGGCAATGTCGTTGAAGCCAATCCTGCGGCCGCGCGGCTGTTGAGCAAACCGGTCAACAAGATCATCGGCCAGCCATTGGCAAACTTTTTTGCCAAGGACGATGCCGATACGATCGCCGGGCTGCAGGCGAGGCTGCGGGCGGCCGGAAAATCCGAAGAACTCTCGGGCACCACACGCGCTGGTGTTCCGGTCAGCATGTCGGCCACGTTTTTGCGCCGTGAGGATGCGTCGCTGTGTCTGCTTCGTTTGCACAACGCCGGCGCCAGTCAGACCTTTGAAAAAGTTGAAGACAGCCAGTCCGCCGTCCTCGATGTGATCGAGCACTCGCCCGACTCGTTTGTAGTTACGGATATGGGTGGTCGCATTCTTGCGGTCAACGAAGCGTTTATCGAGCTGTGTCAGGTGGCCTCCGAAATTCAGATGATTAACCAGCCGCTCGATCAGTGGCTGGGTCGCCCCGGCGTTGATGTCGATGTGCTGCGCAAAAATTTGCGCCAGCGCGGCGAGATCCGGCATTTCGCAACCCGCGTCAATCCCGAGTTTGGTGCCGCCGCCGACGTGGAGCTGTCCGCGGTCGCCGTCAACCACGGTGAGCTGCCCTGCCTTGGATTTGTGATTCGTCACGTCCTGCATCGCAATCATTCCAGCGGCAAGTTCGTGTCGCAGCCGCTCGGCCGCACTCTCGAGCAAATGACCGAGTTGGTAGGGCAGGTGCCAATGAAAGAGCTGGTGCGCGAAACCACCGATATGATCGAGCGGATGTGCATCGAGGCCGCCCTCAAGCTCACCACCAACAACCGGGCATCGGCCGCCGACATGCTCGGATTGTCCCGTCAGAGCCTCTACGTCAAACTCAATCGCTACGGTATCGGCGAACCCGATATCGAGAGCTCCGATTGATCAAAAGACAACCATTTCCGGTAACCAATGTGTCAGTTTGGCTTGACTGTCAATTTTTCTTGACTGCCTGATACCCCCGCGCTACGTTGATCCCATGTCCCGAGCGACCGCACACCAAGCGGTGGTGGGTCGACCCCAATGGTCTGCCTACCTGGAGCTTTTAAAACCCATCACCTGGTTTCCGCCGATGTGGGCGTTTGCCTGTGGGCTGGTGGCCTCCGGCGCCGCTCTGGGTGACCGTTGGCTTTTTGTCGTGGGCGGGGTGCTGCTCACCGGTCCGCTGGTCTGCGGTACGTCTCAAATCGTCAATGACTGGTTTGATCGTCATGTCGACGCGATCAATGAGCCCCATCGCCCGATTCCCTCAGGCCGCGTGCCGGGCAGACAGGGACTGTGGTTTGCCATTATCTGGACCATGGTGTCGTTCGCGATGGCCGCTGCGCTTGGACCCTGGGTGTTCGGCGCAACCGTCATCGCACAGATTCTGGCCTGGGCCTACAGCGCGCCGCCGCTGCGCCTCAAGCTCAACGGCTGGTGGGGCAACAGCGCCGTGGGCGCCTGCTATGAAGGCCTGCCGTGGGTCACCGCCGCGGCGGTGCTCAGCGCCGCAATGCCGACCTGGCATTCCATGGTTGCGGCATTGCTCTACAGCATTGGGGCGCACGGCATCATGACGCTGAATGACTTCAAATCCATTGAGGGTGACCGCGCCATGGGCATCCGGTCACTGCCGGCGCGCTATGGCCCACAGGTCGGCGCCCGTCTCGCGTGCTGGTTTATGGCGGTGCCGCAGGTCGCAGTTATCGCACTCCTTGTTTACATTGAACGTCCGCTGCACGCGGCCGCCGTTGGCGCCGTTCTGGCGGCGCAGCTTTTGCTCATGCGCAAACTGACCCGCGATCCGCTCAAGCTGGCGCCGTGGTACAACGCAACCGGCGTAACGTTGTACGTCAGCGGCATGATGATTACCGCGTTCGCTATTCGAAGCGTGCTGGTCGCATGAATAGCAAAGGCTTGAGCTGGTTCGGCATCGCCCGCCTTGGTCTTGTGCAGGCGTCGCTGGGCGCTATCGTTGTGCTGACCACGTCCACCTTTAATCGCGTCATGGTGGTGGAGCTTTCACTGGCGGCGGTCCTGCCCGGTTTGCTTGTTGCCGCCCATTACGCGATTCAGGTTTTGCGGCCACGTTTCGGACACGGCTCCGACCAGGGTGGACGCCGTACGCCGTGGATCATCGGCGGCATGGCGGTACTCGGCGCGGGAGGCACCCTGGCTGCTGCCGCCATCGCCGTCGCGGTCTCTTCCACGATGCTCGGCCTTGCGCTGTCCTTGATTGCCTATTTGCTGATCGGCGCGGGCGTCGGCGCGTCCGGCACCTCACTTCTGGTTTTGCTGGCCGATCAGGTCAGCCCCGCCCGGCGCGCGGCTGCAGCAACCATTACCTGGGTCATGATGATCGTCGGTTTCATCATCACGACCATCACTGTCGGTCAGCTTCTTGACCCCTTCAGCATGGCAAAGCTGATCCAGCTTACCGCGGGCGTTGCCGGCATCGCCTTACTCCTGACCTGTTTTGCCATCGCCGGAATTGAGCCCAAAGGGCCCCGACGCCCGGCCGAGAACAAACCTGCTGACGCCACCAACGGTGAATTCAAACAGGCGCTGCGCGAAGTGTTGAGCGAGCGCAAGACACGGCGTTTCGGTTTTTTTGTTTTCCTATCGATGCTTGCCTACAGCGCGCAGGATCTTCTGGTTGAACCTTTCGCTGGTGCCATCTTCGGATTCACACCGGGTGAGTCAACGCAACTGGGCGGCATCCAGCACGGCGGCGTATTGCTCGGGATGATTCTCGTGGCATTGATTGGCTCGGCGTACGGCAAAGGGCGCGAGGCGCCATTGCGCTGGTGCATGATCGGCGGCTGCATTGGCTCGGCCGTCATGCTCGCCTCACTGGCTGTTGCTGCCATGGCCGGCAACCCGTGGCCACTGAAAGCCAATCTGTTTTGTCTGGGCATTGCCAACGGCCTGTTCGCAGTGGCGGCGATCGGCTCAATGATGAGCATGGTCAGCGAGGGCCATGAAAATCGCGACGGTGTACGTATGGGCGTGTGGGGCGCTGCGCAAGCCGTCGCATTTGGCCTCGGCGGCATTATCGGCACAGCGATGGTTGATGTCAGCCAGTGGCTGCTTGACTCCGTTGCGGTGTCTTATGCACTGGCCTTCGTTGTCCAGGCCAGTCTGTTTCTCGGTGCGACGATCATGGCCATCAGCCTGAGTCGCGAAGCGGCACGCGTGCTACGCGGACCGCAACCTGCACTCAACCGCGTAGCAGGATGAATCTCAAATCACCAAGAGCACTTCACTATGGAACACTATGACGTAGCGGTAATTGGCGGAGGCCCAACGGGAGCGACCGCGGCAAACGATCTGGCGCGCAAGGGTCGCAAGGTTCTGCTGCTCGACAAGGCAGGGCGCATCAAACCCTGCGGCGGCGCAGTGCCGCCCAAACTGGTACGCGAATTCGAGATTCCTGAATCACTGCTTGCGGCCAAGGTCACCACGGCGCGCATGATTGCGCCGTCGGGCAAGGAAGTGGACATGCCCGTCGGCGGCTGGGTCGGCATGGTGGATCGTGAAGTCTTTGACGAGTGGCTGCGTGAGCGCGCGGCGGCCTCGGGCGCGACGCGTGCCACCGGCAAGTTCCGGCGCCTGCTCAATGACACCGAGGATGACGCCATCGTCGAGTACACACGCGATGGCGAAGTATTCAAGGCCCGCGCCACGGCCATTATTGGCGCTGACGGTGCAGCATCAAAAGTAGCCAAGGGGTATATCCCCGGCGCCAAGGA
>CAZXCL010000040.1:37173-38660 GCA_964639265.1 uncultured Gammaproteobacteria bacterium
CTCAAGCGCTGGGACAATGGTCGCAACGTTGTCGTCTCGGGGGATGCCGCGGGCGCCGTTGCGCCGGCGTCGGGCGAGGGCATCTACTACGCGATGATCAGCGGGCGCTTCGCTGCTGACGCAGCCGACGAGTTTCTGCAAACCGGCAATCCCAAAGCGCTCAGACTTGCGCGCAAGAAGTTTATGAAGCTGCACGGTCGTGTGTTTTTCATCCTCGGCGTGATGCAACGCTTCTGGTACACGACCGACAAACGACGCGAACGGTTTGTGAGCATCTGCCGTGATCCGGACGTGCAGCGTTTGACGTGGGAAGCGTACATGAACAAGAAGCTCGTGCGAGCCAAGCCCCTGGCCCACGTGCGCATCTTCTTCAAGGATCTCGCGCACCTGATTGGGCTCGCCCCCAACTCCTGACGATGACGCAAAGTCGCTTCTGGCCAACCGCGCCTGTCGCACTGGTTCTGTCGTTTGCGGTGGCCGCCATCGGCGGTGCCTTTACCGACCTGGGAAGTTGGTATCAGAGTTTGAATCAGCCGTCATGGAAGCCACCGGACTGGGCGTTCGGACCGGCGTGGACGACAATTTTTCTATTGTGCGCAGCGGCTGGAACGCTTGCGTGGGTGGACGCAAAAAGCGCGGCGCAGAAGCGTCAGATTGGCATCGCGTTTGCGCTCAATGCCGTTTTGAATGTCATGTGGAGCGCGCTTTTTTTTCATTTCAAGCGTCCTGACTGGTCACTATGGCAGGTAGGCATCTTGTGGCTGTCGGTTCTGTCATTGGTGATTGTCTGTGGCCGAACATCCAGACTGGCCGGCGCGCTGCTCGTGCCCTATCTGATCTGGGTCGCATTCGCCTCGACCATTAACTTTGGCGTTGTACAACTGAATCCCGGATGATCGATACACTGCTCCAGCCCACAACGCTGGTGATCATCGGGGGCGTGATGGCCCTGGAGACGCTTGTGCTCACGCGCGTATTCGCGAAACGCAAAGACGGACGCAATATAGGCATTACGCTTGGGAACGCCGTGGCGGGGGTGTGTCTGATGGCGGCAATCGCCAGTGAGATGTCCGATCAGGCAACCTGGCTGACCGGCGCGTTCCTGATTGGCGCGCTATTTGCGCATATTACAGAAGTCTGGCTGCGTCTTCGTTGACGCAGCCAGATTTTTCGTCGCGATAACTCGGGGTTCTAGCCCTTGGGTGCGTAGGTCGCGCACCAGCCCTGTGCGTTGACAAGCTTGCCGCCGAAAATGGAGCAGGGACCCCATTCGTCGCCGTCGTTGCCCTGGAACAGGACGCAGTTCTTGCAGAAGTGATTGGCCGCAGCCGCTTCACCGCGCTTGGGATGCTTGGCCAGGTCGACCTCCGCAGCGTTGTGCTTGTAGCCAAGCGATGAGGCAACGGGATCATCTTCACTCACGCGTTCTGCCGTGCCGCTTGGTGCGGCCGGTGCAGGGGCCGGCGCTTCAGCAACCGGCTCAGGTG
>CAZXCL010000040.1:38760-40300 GCA_964639265.1 uncultured Gammaproteobacteria bacterium
GGCGCCGGTGCCGGCTTGGGTGCCTCGGCTGCTTTCGGCTCAGGCGCAGGCTCAGCTTTGGGTGCCGGCGCGCTGGACGAGCTGCCCGAATCGCCGCCGCCGCAGGCAGACAGCCCGGTCAGGGAGCCTGCCACCACGGAAACGCCCGCAATGCGCATGAAGTCGCGTCGTCCGATAGGTTTCTTGTCTTGATCTGCCATGGTTCATTCCCTCCCAGCGGGCATTTGAGTGTTCATGTTTCAATCGCTCATGCGATTCACGGCGCAATATTAGCGCAGCGCTACGCGCAATTGTAGCGCCGATCCTGTTTCTGCGGCCATAAACACGTTTAGAAACAATCCTTAACCAGCGCCAGACGCGCCTCCCAGCGCACTGCGACGGTGCGCAATGTTCCTGCTACGTCACCTGACGGTGCGTTTCGCACGGGTTTGCCGGGCGCTATTCACGAAAAACCACGCTCACGCAGGTTGGCCCGCTTCTTGCTCTTCAACGGATGAACGCCGTGACAACTCACGGTCTTGAAAGACTCTCAGGACATTACAATGATTCGCAACTCGCTCTCCCTTTTTATCGTTACCACGTCTGCACTGATGGCTTGCTCAGCAGCGGCTGAAAGCAACTTCTCGGCCAACGCCGGCGTCAGCAGCAACTACATCTGGCGCGGCCTCACCCAGTCTGAAAACGTGGCAGCCGTGTCCGGCGGCATCGACTACGCCAATCCCAGCGGCTGGTACGCCGGTACCTGGGCGTCGAATGTGAGTTACGCACCGGGTGATGTGTTTTCCTATGAGCACGACGTCTACTTCGGCTATAGCGGAGAGGCCGGCGGCGTGTCCTACGATGTTGGCTATCTTTATTACAACTACGACGCCGAAGCCGAGTTCGACTTTGGCGAGGTCTACGGCAGTATTGGCGTGGGTGGTTTTTCCGCCAGTCTGAACATCCTGGCCAACACCGAGGCCGATGAAGCACCCGACCAGGACTTCGGCTTTGGACAAGCCTTCTATCTGAGTCTCGATTACGGCACGGAAGTGGGCGATGGTGTCGAGCTGTCGTTTCACGCCGGGTATCACGACGGTGACTTCAACGAAGCGTTCAACGGCGTGCCGGGCAGCTACATCGACTACAACGTCGCATTGGCCAAGAACGGCTTCAGCTTCATGATTACGGCCACCGATCTTGAAGACAGCGGACCCGAAGGACTCGATAACGACGCGGTGAAGTTTGTGGTCGGGTACAGCGTGGATTTCGCGCTGTAGTTTATGCGCTTATGGGTTGCGCGCGTAGTTGCCCGTACAGTGCGCACCCGGATAGTAATGCTGCAAGATGGCGCGGTGATCCTGGCCCTCAACCGCCATGACCGCCGCGCCAATCTGGCACAAACCGACACCGTGACCCCACCCGGCGCCGTGCAACACGAAAGCCTCCGGCGCTTCAGCACGACCCTCGGCCTCAACGATGAACGCAGAGCTGAGCAAATGCGAATCGGACAAGACGCGCCGTATCTCGAGTTCCTTGCCAAGCACGATTGATCCGTCGC
>CAZXCL010000041.1:0-39871 GCA_964639265.1 uncultured Gammaproteobacteria bacterium
GAGTTTATTTTGGCAACTAAAGCGGACCAACGGGAGCCATTGTCAAAATGAAGTCGCCAATCCCCCTTCGGATGGCCTCGGGCGCCCATCCAGCCGCTATGTCAAAATGTACGCCCGAGATCGTGGAGGCACTCGATGGAAGACACCCCGGAAGCCGCGTCACCCCTGGACGTGCCGCTCGCGCACAAACGCGACTGGTTCGGTATCGTGGTAGCCATGGCCGCACTCGGTACCTCGATCGCATCCATCTGGATTGCGGTGGACAACGCCAATTCCATGGACCGCCTCGTACAGGCCAGCAGCTGGCCCTATCTCGAGCTTGATTCGAGCAATGTGGATGACGATGGCAACAAGATCGTCACGCTTACGCTCACCAATACGGGTATTGGGCCCTTGCGGCTCGAGTCGTTTGGGATTAAACGCTCTGAACAGGCAGTGCGCCATCTGGCGGATTTGCTGCGCTCGAGTTACGACCCCGAATGGACCGAACCCACGACACCCGAGGGCTGGGAAGCCATCGGTTCTATCACGACGTCAACCCCTCGCAACACGGTTCTGGCGCCCGGCGGATCCGTGCTCGTCTATTCCGTTCCGCGCGTCGATTCGGCACCTGCTCTTTGGGAGGCGGTGAACAAGGCACGCTTCGATCATCGCTACCACGCATGCTACTGCTCGGTTTTTGATGAGTGCTGGACCACCGATTTTTCCAACACGCGCCCCGAGTCCATCGACGCTTGCCCGGTCACCAAGGATGATTGGCAGGGCTAGACGCAGCCACATGCGCCTTTGCTGGAAAGTCGCTAAACTTCGCGCCAATGAAATCGATCATCACACTGCTTTTGACGCTGTGGCTGAGCGGCTGTGTAGCCGTACGCTACGATCTGGATCGTCTTACCGATCCACAACGCGTGGGCACCGACGCCGAGGTCGCAGAACACTTTCAGCGCGTCGAGGAATTGAGCACGATGATCGCGGCGCTTGGCCCGCTCGTTGATCATGCAGAAGCTCGGCAGGTCGCCGAAGTCGCGCTGAGCTACCCCATGCAGCTGGCCGAAGACTACGGCCTGACCACGCCGCCGATCACTCACAATATGCTGGTTAATATGGGCATGCGTCCGCGCGGTCTGTGCACGCACTGGGCCGAGGACATGCTGCGCCGGCTCGACGAGCTCGATCTCAAAACGCTACGCCTCTACTGGGCCGTCGCCTATCCCACCAAACCTTTTCGACTCGAACATTCAAGCGCATTGGTTGCCGCGCGCGAAAAGGACTTCAATAGCGGTATCGTGCTCGACGCTTGGCGTGATTCCGGCAAGCTGTTTTACTCAAAAGTGCTCGAGGACGAGCGCTACAACTGGCAGCGTCTGCACAACTACATTACTGATCCGCCACCAGAAACCTCTGCAGCGAATTAAGCCGCTCGCGCGTCCCTACGTCCCACCACAAGCCCTCATGATGCTCGGCCGCGATCTCGCCGCTGGCGGCAAACTTGTGCAGTGGCGTAGCCAGCGAAAAATGCTCGCCGTAGCCGTCAAAAAATTCGTGGCGATAAAGACCGAGACCACTGAAGGTCAGCGTGTGCTCGGCTCGCGCACACAGGCGACCATCAACAAGACTGAAATCGCCTGACGGGTGATGCTCCGGGTTAGTCACCAGTACCACACTTGCGTAATCGCGAGGCCCAAGCGCGGCCAGGCGTTCCACCGGATAGTCGGTCCACACGTCGCTATTGATTACCAGAAACGGCGCCTCTCCAAGAAGCTCTCGCGCGCGCACGACGCCACCGCCTGTCTCGAGCGCCCGCGGTCCTTCGTCACTGTAGACCACTTCAACCCCATAGCGACGGCCGTTGCCGACATACTCCACGATTTGCTCGCCAAGCCACGACAGATTGATAACCACGCGACGAATGTCGGCGGCAGCCAGTGCCCGCAGGTGATAGTCAATCAGGGGATAACCGGCCACCGGCACCAGCGGTTTGGGATGACGATCGGTCAGCGGGCGCATTCTCTCGCCGCGCCCCGCCGCAAGGAGCATTGCATTCATGCAGCAGGCAGCGCTGGTATCACTTTCTCGCGCACGAAGCTATGCAACCAGGTCAGACCCGGCTGCTGCACTGACAAGATATGCGCGAGCGTTCGCGGCACGTCGGGCAGATAACCGTCTTTGCCGTCACGATGTTTCAGACGCGCAAAAATGCCGGCCGCCTTCAGGTGGCGCTGAACACCCATCAGGTCGAATTGCCGTTCGAACACGTCGCGCGGCGCAAGGTGCTCGGCAAGCGACGTCTGCCCGGCCAGATCGTAATACCAGCCACGCCAGCGTTCGACCTGCTCCGCGGGCCAGAGCAGATAGCAGTCGCGCAGCAGCGAAACCAGGTCATAGGTGATCGGCCCGCAGACCGCATCCTGAAAATCGAGAATGCCGGGATCTCCGGGGGCCGTGCGCATCAGGTTGCGCGAGTGATAGTCGCGATGGACAAACACCCGTGGCTGCGCCAGAGCGCTGGCGATCAGCATCTCCACAAGCGCATTCCACTGCGCGAGATCATCCGAGGCAAGCGTTATGTTCAGATGGCGACCCAGTAGCCACTCAGGGAAGATGCCCAGCTCCGTGCGCAACAGGGTCTCATCGTAGGGCGGCAAATCCGACGACTCCAATCTCTGCTGCATGCTGACCAGCCGGTGAATCGCATCGCCATAAAGCATGTCGGCGAGGATTTCATGCTCGGACAGAACGTTCAGGTAGGTCGACGGTCCAAGATCGGACAGCAACGCAAAGCCGCTGTTGATATCGTGCGCCAGCACCCGCGGAGCCTGCAGTCCCGCCTTGCGCAAGCGGCGCGCGATGTCGATAAACCGGTCCAGCGCCTCGCGCTCTGGGGGCGAATCCATGGCGATGACGCTGCCACGCTTGTGCACAATGCGAAAGTAGCGACGGAAGCTGGCGTCGGCAGACGCCGGCTCGATTCGCACGACAGGACTTAGAATGTGTTGCTTCGCCCAGTTTGTCAGTAAACTAAGGCGTTCATCGACGCTTTGGCCGGCGTCACTGGCGGTCATGGGCCATCCACATAGAGGGGGTCATCGTTATTTCTCTGGAGCCCTACATTTGATCACAGGTCAGGCACATCCAGCCACCCTACTTCACCGCCTCGGCAAACTGTTCCTTCTGGTCACTCTTGCCACGACCAGCATTGGCAGCCCTGCCCATGCGCAGGACACGTCGAAAACCGCCCGCAAGATGCCGGCCCTCGACCTGGAACTGTCGACGCTCGAACAGCTCGAGAAAATGGGCAAGGTCGAGATTTCGGCCGACAAGGCCACTCTGCGTGCCGATGACACCTCCCAGTTCGAAGGCGACGTCCAGATAACGCGCGACGGTGGCACCATCGCCGCCGACCGCGCGCGCTATGATCCGCAGGCGGAACGTTTCTCCGTGGAGGGCAACGTGCGCTACGACGACGAAGCCCTCGACATTAACGCCGGCGACGCCAAGTTTGACGCGCCAGCAGACCTGGGCGAATTCAGCGATGCGAGCTTCGCGCTGAAAAATGGAGACGGTCGCGGCGACGCCGAACGCATCCTGATCGAGGGCGACCGCTATCTTGAACTGGAGGACGTACGCTACAGCGCATGCCCCGTAGGCGAGAATGACTGGCGCCTCATCGCGCACAAGATTCGCGTGGATCGCGAGCGCGATATTGGCGAAGGTCGCGACGTACGCGTCGAATTCAAAGGCGTACCAATTTTGTACACGCCGTTTCTGTCGTTTCCGGCCAGCGGCGCGCGTAAGACCGGATTTCTTTTGCCCGATTACGGCAATACGGATCGCAGCGGCAATGATCTGTCGGTGCCCTTCTACTGGAACATTGCACCCAACTACGACGCCACAATCACGACCCGCTACTTGACGGCGCGCGGCGCACAGCTCGGCGTGGAGGGGCGCTACATGCTGCCCGACACCCAGGGCGCCATCGAAACGGTTTACCTGGGCGATGATATGCGCGCCAACCGCGATCGTTACTACGCCAACTGGCAACACGATTCGTTTTTTGACAACGGGCTGCGCATCCACGCCGACGTCTCTGACGTCAGCGATCGCAATTACTTCGGTGACCTCAGCAGCTCGCTTGCCGGTACGGCTGTGACGCATCTGGAGCGCCTGGTTGAGCTCGAACTCAATCGGGAGAACTGGATGCTCGGCATGCGCATGCAGTCGTTCCAGACGCTCGACATTGAAATAACCGAGCCGGACGAGCCCTACAAGCGCGTGCCGCAACTGCTGTTTGACGGCAATTGGAATACCGGACTCGGCACGCGCACGCGCGTGAATGCCGAGCTGAGTCATTTTGAGCGCGACGCCGGCGCGCGTGGTCAGCGCTTCACCCTCGAGCCAACGCTGAGCCTGCCGCTGCAAACCGCCGGCGCATCGCTTATTCCGTCGGTGCGCCTGAACCACACGCAGTATCGTCTGGACGACATTGATGCCCAGGCCGAGTCGGAGCCCACGCGTACGGTGCCGATCTACAGCCTCGACGGGCGCCTGATCTTTGAACGCGATACCGGGCACAACGGCCGCTTTTTGCACACCTTTGAACCGCGCATGCGCTACACCCACATCCCGTTCGTTGATCAGTCCGATGTGCCTATCTTCGACACCGGGTTCCCGGACTTCAACCTCGTGCAGCTGTTTCAGGACAACCGC
The DNA here is from genome assembly GCA_964639265.1 of uncultured Gammaproteobacteria bacterium. Taxonomy (GTDB): domain Bacteria; phylum Pseudomonadota; class Gammaproteobacteria; order Steroidobacterales; family JBCCMA01; genus JBCCMA01. The sequence continues at coordinate 4,708 of CAZXCL010000041.1, forward strand.
TATCGCGGCAGCGACCGCATCGGCGACACGGACAAACTGGCCGTGGGTTTCACAACCCGTTTGTTCGACACCAATAACGGCCGCGAGGTAGTCACGGCGACACTTGGGCAGGCGCTGTTCCTGAGCCGCCGCAACGTGGAGCTGCCCGGCCGCAACCTCGTCGGCGACAACGCCTCCAACCTGATCGCGGAGATCGGCATCAACCTGTCCTCGCGCTGGAACGGCAATCTGGAATATCAATGGGAACCGGAGAGCCGGGAAACCTCCAAAGCCGCCATGCGCCTGCAGTACCGGCCCGCGGACAACAAAGTGATTAACTTTGGCTATCGATTTCAGGATAATGATTTAGAACAGACCGATGTTTCGTTTGCCTGGCCCGTGGGCAGCCACTGGAACGTGGTCGGCCGCTGGAACTACTCCCTCGATGAAAGTACCACCCTGGAGAGCTTTGCCGGAGTAGAATACGAGCGCTGCTGCTGGGCGGTTCGGCTGGTGAGCCGCTCGTATGTAAACAACGTTGACGGCGGCAGGGATCGGGCACTTTTTGCCCAGTTCGAACTCAAAGGACTCACTAGTATTGGCACTCGCGTCGACGCGTTTTTGGAAAGAGGCATTTTGGGCTATGGCAACGTCAATCGTTAAATCAACCGCACTGGCGGCACTTGTCTTGATGGGCATGAGCGCACCGCAGGCGGCTGAACCCTTAACCGGCAGCGGCGTTCTGCTTGATCGCATCGTGGCCGTGGTAAACGATGGTGTTGTACTGCAGAGCGAGGTCGTGCAACAGGCCACTACCATCGTGCAGCGCTTGCGCGCGGAAGGTCAGCAGCTGCCGCCGCCCGAGATACTGCAAAAGCAGATTGTCGAGCGCCTGATTGTTCAGCAGATCCAGTTGCAGCGAGCCGAACGACTCGGCGTGGACGTAACCGACGATCAGCTCAACGCCGCTCTGGGCACCGTTGCCCAGCGCAACGGCATGACGTTGAGCCAGCTGCCCGACGCGCTGGCGCAGCAGGGCATCGACTATGCCAGCTATCGCTCGGACATCCGCCGCGAGATGATTATTGAACAACTGCGCAGCCGCGATCTGGTGCCGCGCATAGCGATTACGCGTGAAGAGGTCGAGGCCTACATGGCGCGCAAGGATGGCGAGAGCGACACCGACTACGACATCTCTCATATTCTGATTTCGGTGCCGCCGGGCGCCTCACCGGACGAGCGCGCCGAGGCTGAGAAGCTGGCGCAGAGTCTCTACGAACGAGCCAACAACGGCGAGGACTTCGCGCAGCTTGCGATCGCCCATTCAAACGGTCAGCAGGCGCTTGAAGGCGGCAAGATCGGCTGGCGCAAGGCAGAGCAACTGCCGTCGCTGTTTGCCGACCAGGTGATCGAAATGGAGTCGGGCCAGGTTTCTGAGCCCATTTCCAGCGGCAGCGGCTTCCACCTGGTTCGCCTTGACCAGACACGCGGCCGGGAGCCGGTCATGGTTACGCAGCGCAAGGCGCGTCATATTCTTATCTCGCCCAACGAACTGAAGACCGATGCCGACGCCCGCGCCCAGCTCGTCGAGCTTGCGCAAAAGATCAAGGACGGCGCCGATTTTGCGGAGCTGGCCAAGGAAAATTCTGACGACAAAGGCACCTCTAACGCCGGCGGCGATCTTGGCTGGGCCAATCCCGGTTCCTACGTGCCCCAGTTTGAGGCCGCGCTCAATCAGATGCAGCCCGGCGACATGAGCGAACCGGTTCGCAGCTCGTTTGGCTGGCATTTGATCGAGCTGCTGGAGGTACGCGAAATCGACAACTCTGAGGAGGCCTCGATCAACGAAGCCTACAACGAGGTTCGCATGCGCAAGCTCCAGCAGGAAACAGAACGCTGGCTGCTGCAGCTGCGCGACGAAGCATTCGTTGACTATCGCTCCTGAGGTCAATCGCGCCCCACCGTGCGTCGTCCTCTCCACCGGTGATCCGGCGGGTATCGGCCCCGACGTCGTACTCAGCGCAGCGCGCACGCCGTGGGCGGCACGGCTTGTGGCATTCGCCGATTCGAAAATGCTGGAAGCGCGCGCCGAGCAGCTTGGCTATGACGTGCAGATCACCGTTATCGAGGATTTGCGCAGCGTCGCCGTGCATCGAGCAGGCCAGCTCAGCGTCATCAACGTGCCGACGCAGACACCGGTCACCCCCGGCGCCCTCAATCCCGACAACGCCCGTTACGTTCTGCGTGTGCTCGATCTATGCGCCACCGCCTGTCATGAGGGCCACGCCGCGGCGATGGTCACCGCACCACTGCACAAAGGCGTCATCAACGACGCCGGCATTCCATTTTCCGGCCATACTGAATATCTCGCCGAGCGTACCGGAGCCCCGCTGCCGGTCATGATGCTGTGCGCCGGCACGCTGAGAGTCGCGCTTGCCACGACCCATCTGCCGCTGCGCGCCGTGCCTGACGCGATCACCGTTGATCGTCTGCAGCAGGTGCTTGGCGTACTGCACAGCGACTTGATCGCGCGATTCAACATTGAACAACCGGTGATTGGTGTGTGCGGCCTCAATCCGCACGCTGGCGAGGGCGGACATCTCGGGCACGAAGACGACGCCGTCATTGCGCCAGCGCTGGACGCCCTGCGTTCCCAGGGCATGCAGCTGATTGGCCCCCTGCCTGCCGATACGGCATTTACACCGCGCGTACTCGATACGGTCGATGCCGTACTGGCCATGTATCACGATCAAGGGCTCCCCGTGCTCAAGTACGCGGGCTTCGGCGACGCCATCAACATCACCCTCGGGCTGCCGATCGTGCGCACGTCCGTGGATCACGGCACAGCGCTGGATTTATCCGGCAAGGGGCGCGCCGACGACGGCAGCCTGCGCGCCGCTCTTGAACTTGCGATCGACATCGTCGCATGAACCATCGCCCGCGCAAGCGTTTTGGCCAGAACTTCCTGCACGATACGCACATCATTGAGCAGATTGTTGATGCGATCGATCCGATGGCCGGCGACAACATGGTCGAGATTGGTCCGGGACGCGGCGCGCTGACCCTGCCGCTGCTCGAAAACGACGTTAATCTGCACGCTGTAGAAATTGACCGCGACCTGGCCGAACGATGGCAGCAGCAAAGCGCTCGCTGGCCGCGTCTGCGCGTCTTGTGCGCCGATGCGCTGACGGTTGAGCCAGCGCAGCTGTTTGGTGCCGATCAGACGTTTCGACTCGTTGGCAATTTGCCCTACAACATCTCGACGCCGCTGCTGTTTCACTTCGTGAGCTGGCGTGCACAGTTGGTTGATCTGCATCTAATGCTGCAAAAAGAAGTCGTGGACCGTCTCTGTGCGGCGCCCGGCAACAAGACGTATGGGCGGCTCACGGTCATGCTTGCGCCGTGGTTTGGTGTTGAGTCACTTCTTGAGATTGGTGGCGATGCCTTCACTCCGCCGCCAAAAGTCGACTCCGCCTTTATTCGCCTGACCCCGCACGCAGAGCCGCCCTTCGCCCTGCCCGATCACGAAGCCTTCAGGGATGTTGTTGCCGCCGGTTTCGCCATGCGACGCAAAACGCTGCGCAACTCGCTGCGCGCGCTGCTCACCAGCGAAGCCATCGCTCGCTGCGACGTGGACCCGGCCGCACGCCCCGAGTCTCTCTCACCGGATGCATTCGGTCGGCTTGCCGAAGCGCTATCGAAACAACGTGCCCAGTTGAGCTAAACTGACGCGAACTAGTTTGCTGGCAGTACCATGACCGAGCGTCAGACCATCGATATTCAGGTGTCGACTTTCTATCAGGATCAGATGTCGAGCCCCGATGACGATCACTATGTCTTTGGCTACACCATCACCATTCGCAACAATGGTGATGTTCCCACGCAATTGCTTACCCGGCACTGGATCATTACCGATGCCAACGGCAAGGTGCAGGAGGTGCGCGGTGATGGCGTGGTCGGTGAGCAGCCCTATCTTCAACCCGGCCAGGGCTTCCGCTATTCCAGCGGCGCCGCGCTGGCGACTTCCGTCGGGGCGATGCAAGGCTCCTACGGCATGCGCGATGACAACGGCGAATTTTTCGACGCGCCCATTGCACCATTCACGCTGGCCGTTCCCGGCGTGCTCAACTAAGCAGACGCGCTAACGTGGCTGTATTTGCCGTCGGCGATGTGCAGGGCTGCTACGATGCGCTGCATCGACTGCTCGACAAACTCAGGTTTGACGATCGCCGCGACACGCTGTGGTTTTGCGGCGACATCGTCAGTCGCGGACCAAGCTCACTCAAGACGCTGCGTTTTATCCGCAAGCTTGGCGATGCCGCCATCACGGTGCTCGGCAATCACGATGTCAATTTGATCCATCTGGCGCACACGGGTGCCATGCCCCGCCCCAACGATCGCTTGTCGCCGATTCTTGGCGCTCATGATCGCGATGAATTGATCGACTGGCTCGAACGACGACCGTTTGTGCACATCGACAAAGAGCGTCGCGCCGCGCTGGTCCACGCCGGCGTGCCACCGGGCTGGACACCAAGACAGCTGCAGGTGCGCGCAGCCAAACTCCAACGCCACTGGCGGCGCGAGTTGCTCGGTGAAGTTCGCTATCCGCCACCGCTGGTCTGGCGCGACACGATGGACCGGCGGAGCAAGCTGCGCTACACGCTGAGCGCGCTCACGCGCATGCGTTTTTGTGGCGACGAGGGCGAACTTCGTTTTGATGCGAAAGGCCATCCCGACGACTACGACGGCGGCGTTCGTCCCTGGTTCGAATTTCTGCATCCCGACTGGCACGACAAACAGGTGTATTTCGGCCACTGGTCCACGCTGGGTGATGTCGATGATCGTGACGTCGTGTCGCTTGACTCCGGTTGCGTCTGGGGCCGTTCGCTGACCGCCGTGAAGGTGCCGCGCAAACCACGCAACCTGATTGAATACGAATGCGTTTCATGTGCGAAACGTCGCTAGAGTCAGATCAATCCCCGCTCAATTTCGGACACAGACCATGACACAACGCTACACAATTCTGGGCGCCGGCCTGGCCGGTTCATTGGCTGCCATCTATCTTGCCAGGCGCGGCGTAGATGTCGATCTGTACGAACGCCGCGAGGACCCCCGCAAAACCAACGTCGACGGTGGCCGATCGATCAATCTGGCGCTCGCCAATCGTGGAATTCGTGCCCTCAGAGAGGTGGGTTTGTACAAGGAAATCGAACAACTCACTATTCCCATGCGCGGACGCATGCTGCGCGAAACCGGCCGCCAGCCGGTTTTGCAGCCCTACGGTAAAGACGACAGCGAAGTGATCTATTCGATTTCTCGCGGCGGCCTCAACGCTCTGTTACTCAACAAAGCTGAGGAACACGGCGTCAATATCCAGTTCGGGCAGGCCACCACCGGCATTGATCTTGACAGCGGACAGGTGACGCTGACCGACCAGGCCGGGGACACACGAACAATCGACGCCGCGCCCATCATTGCGGCCGACGGCGGCGGCTCGGTCGTACGCCGCGCGCTGGCACAACGCAAAGGCGCCACCAACAGCGAACAAATGTCGACCCACGGCTACAAGGAACTGACGATTCCCGCCGGCACGCGCGGCAACTTTCAGATCGATGCCAACGCTCTGCACGTCTGGCCCCGCGGCGGTTTCATGATGATTGCGTTGCCGAATCTGGACTGCAGCTTCACCGTTACGCTGTTCCTGTCCATGGAGGGCCCCGAGAGTTTCGCGACGCTGGACAGCGCCGAGGCCGTGCAGCGATTTTTCGAGACCTACTTTGCCGATGCCATCCCGTACTTCGACAATCTCACGGAAGAGTTTTTTGCCAATCCCACCGGGCAGCTTGGCACGGTGCGCTGCAAACCATGGCATCACAAAAGCAATGCCGTGCTGATTGGCGATGCGGCGCATGCGATTGTGCCGTTTCATGGCCAGGGCATGAACTGTGCGTTTGAAGACTGCTACGAACTGGACCAGTGTCTGTTCGAGCTACCCGGTGCAACACTCGAACAGCGCTTCGCCGAGTTTGAAAAACGCCGCCGCCCCAACGCCAACGCCATCGCCGACATGGCCATCGACAACTACATCGAAATGCGCGCCTCGGTACGCGATCCCTATTTCCATCTGAAGAAAACGCTGGCGTTCGAGCTCGAGCGTCGCTTCCCAAAGCGCTTCGTTCCCCGCTACTCGATGGTCATGTTCCATCATGTGCCCTATGCAGAGGCGCAGCGACGCGGCGTCATTCAGCAGGAAATCCTTGACCAGCTGCTCAAGAACCATCCGCACGACGGACCGCTGGGCGAGGTGGACTACGCTCTGGCCGAAACGCTGATCGGCGAGCGACTCGACGGTCGCGCCGACCTGTAATCAGCGTATCTAAGGCGAGAACGCGGGCTGCGTGATCGGCATTTCCACAACCTCCCCGTAGCGCGTCAGCTCATCTCTGATCGCGTCCGCGTTGCCAATAACCACCGTGACCAGGTCGTCAACCGTGGGATACACCGTATCGATAACGCGCGCCATCGCCTGCGCATCGACTGCGGCCACGGCCGCATCGTAGCCATCCTCATACGCCCGGTCCCTGCCGTAGAAGGCCAGCAGACTCAGATGGCCCGCCATTTGTCGCGCCGTTTCATAGCCCAATGGATGCTGCCCGCGCAGATAATTGCGCGCCGAGTCGAGCATCTTCTCAGACGGAGTTAGCGTGTGAAATCGGGTCAGCGTATCGCGCGCCAGATCCATCGCCGCCACGGTCGATTCGGTTGCCGTGTACGATGAGATCGCCACGCTGCCGGCTTCGGCGTATTTGGTCAGCCGACTGGACGCGCCGTAGGTCAGTCCCGACTCAATCCGAAGAGCCGTATTGAGCATCGAGGTAAAGCGCCCGCCGAACAGGGTGTTGGCGACATCGAGCGCGGCGCGTGGCTCATGGCGCGCCGACACACCGATATTGCCCATCCAGAAATAGGATTGCGTTGCATCCGGCTTGTCGACCAGAAGTACGCGCCCGCCTCTGACCGCAGACTTGGCTGGAACCACTGGCAATGCAGAGCGTGCGCGCGGCCATGACGCCAGACGTGACTCAAGCAGTGCGCGCACCCTCGCCGTGTCGATATCGCCAACCACCGCAATCACCAGACGATCAGACCCGTAGTAGTCACGATGATGCGCCAACACATCCTCGTGCGTGATCGCCGCCAGCGTGTTCTCGCGACCGCCTGCCGCGCGACCGTAGACGTGGTCACCAAACAGCCACGCGGCGCCGTAAAGCCCCATCAGACTACGCGGATCGCCGTCGCGCGCCGCCTTGATCGACTCGATGGAACGCGTGCGCAATTTCTCGAACTCATCTTCGGGCAAGCGCGGCTCGATCAGCATATCGAGCACCATCTCGATCATCAGCGCGGTGTCCTCGGCCAGAAACTCCGCCGACACCTGGGCTGACTCACGCCCGGCCGCACTGCCGATGTAACCGCCGACATCCGCCGCGGCATCGGCAAACTCGCGGGCACTGCGGCCCGCGGCGCCCTTTTCAAGCAAACTGGCCGTCAGCGACGCGAGCCCGCTACGTTCGGGGTCGTCGGTCACCGCACCACCACGAAGCCGGGCACTCAGTGCCACCAGTGGAACGTCCGCTTTTCGCGCCAGCATCAGCGTTGCGCCATTTTCCAACACCACCTTTTCGAAGGGCACGAGCAGTGCCGCACCGGCAGGTTGCGATGCGGCCACCTTGGGCGGCTCATCGACGCTCAGGGTCGTCGCCGCGCAGCCGTACAGACCGGCACATAGCCCAATGCCCAGAAGACGTATAAGAATCCGACCGGTCATGGCTGCACCTCCTGCGTGCGCGCATCCGGCGCGATGACTGTCCCCACGGTACGTCGATGCGCATCGAATATGGACGCAGCGGCCGCCTGTACCGCAGACGCATCAATGGCGTCGTAGCGTTCGGGCGCATCAAACAGTTTGCGATAGTCGCCGTGGAACACCTCGAAATCGCCCAGCGCAGCGGCTTTGCCGTTGATTGTGGCAAGACCGCGCCAAAACGCCGCATTGGACAAGCGCTTTGCACGGTCCAGCTCCTTGTCCGTTACGCCCTGCTCAACGATCGAAGCAAGCACGGAGTACAGCGCCTGTTCAGCCGTCCGCGGGTCAGCGCCCTGGGGTAGCGTCATGAAAAACCACGTCAATCCCGGATCAAAGCCTTCATGCCGATACGGCTCAATGCTCACTGCAATACCCGTCTCAATCAGCGCCTGATGCAGACGCGAGGACTCGCCGTCGGCCAGGATACTCATGAGCAGATCGATGGCCGGACCGGTCTCGTCAGCCGCGGCCGGCGACTTGTATGCCACACCCACCAGGGGCGTTTGCACATCGCGGGCAATGACGATGCGTCGTTCACCAACCTGCTCGGGCTCGCGTGTGCGCACTTGCGGCGGCGGGTCCTGTGGCGCGAGCGCGCCAAAATAGCGGTCCGCGAGGCCGAATACGTCGTCAGGTTCCACGTCCCCGACAATCACCATGGTGCAGTTATTGGGTGCGTAGTAGGTGGTGAAGTAGTTGCGCAAATCGTCGATGGTCCACGCCTCAATGTCCGACGGCCAGCCAATCACGGGAATATGATAGGGATGCGCGGTGTAGGCCGTCGCGCGCATTTGTTCGTAGAGCACACCAAAGTTCGAGTTATCGACACTGCTGCGCCGCTCGGAGGTCACCACACCGCGTTCACTTTCCACAACTTTCGGATCAAACGACAGGTTAGCCAGTCGATCTGCCTCAAGTTCGAAAATCGTCTCAAGCGCCCGGCCCGGAAACCAATCCTGATACACCGTCAGATCGGCGCTTGTGTAGGCGTTGTTGCTGCCCCCATTGGCCTCCATGATGCGGTCAAATTCGCCCGGCTCGAGCGTCGAGGTGCCGTTAAACATCATGTGCTCAAAAAAATGGGACAGCCCGGAGATACCCGGCACTTCGTTGCGCCCACCGGCGCGGACAAAGTTGTAAAGCGCAACGTTGGGGATATCGTGATCCGGCCAGACTATTATCTTCATGCCGTTATCGAGCGTGCGCGACACGATGGTCTCAGCGCCGGTCTGGGCTGCTGACGCACCGTGCGCAAGCATAGCGAGACACGCGGACGTGAAAAGCGCTTTGAAACGCTGGCGCGGACGTCTGCCGCGCAGGAAAAGCCACATCATAGGTCGCGAACCTCAATAAACAATGTCGCCATGAGTTTATCTCGAATCGTCCGGCCGTGTAGACTTCGCGCCATGACTGCCCCCTGCCCAAACGGTGTTGACGAGATCGACTGGCTCAGCTGGCAACCCACTGAGCGCGCGACGCTGATGTTTGTCCGCCGGGACAACGACCTCCTGCTGATTCGCAAAAAGCGCGGCATGGGCGCCGGCAAGATCAACGGTCCCGGAGGGCGCATTGAAGCTGGCGAATCCCCGGAGGCCTGTGCCATTCGTGAAACGATCGAAGAGCTGCACGTGACGCCGTTGTCACCCACTCTGCGCGGCCGCGCACGCTTTCATTTTGTCGACGGCTACCGACTCACGGTGTTTTGTTTCATGAGCTACGCACATAGCGGCGTGGCCACCGAAACCGAAGAGGCCTTGCCGTTGTGGACCTCAATTGATGCGATCCCATACGACCAGATGTGGGAAGACGATGCGCTGTGGCTACCGATGCTGTTGCGCGGGGAAATTTTTGACGGTCGCTACGTGTTCGACGGTGACAAGATGGTAGATCACGCGTTTCGAACGCCCCCGAGCCTGGCAGACATTGCCGCGGATCGGCCGGACATCTCCTAGACCTTAGAGACGCTGACCGCCGTCGATCTCGAGACAACGCCCGTTGACGTAGTCATTCTCAAACACGAACTCGACAGCGTGGGCAATTTCATCAGGCTCACCAATGCGCCCGATCGGCACCTGAGCGGTCAGCCGATCGCGCACGTCAGCCTTCATGCTCATGACCATCTCCGTCGCAATGAACCCTGGCGCCACGGCGGCTGCGCGTAAACCATAGCGGGCGAACTCCTTGCTCCAGACCACGGCCATGGCCTGCACCCCGGCCTTGGAGGCCGAATAGTTGATCTGCCCCATGTTGCCGCCACGGGAAATCGACGAGACATTGACAATGCAGCCCTGGCAACCCAGCTCGATCATGCGCCGTGCTGCCTCACGCCCGCACAGAAACACCCCGGTCAAATTTACATCAAGCACCTGCTGCCACTGCTCAAGGCTCATCTTCGACACCAGCGCATCGTCTTTGAACTTCAGCGTGAGCGCATCGCGGGTGATCCCGGCGTTGTTGACCAGGCCATGGAGCGCACCGTAATCATCGGCAATGGCGGCAAATGCCGCCTCGGTCGCCGCTTCATCCGCGACATTCAGTTGATAGACGTTCGTTTGAGCCGCACCGGCCGCCAGACAACGATCACGCGTCGCGCCCAGCGCCTTTTTATCAAGGTCCAGGAGCGCAAGGTGTGTGCCGTGCCTGGCCAGACGAAGCGCCATCGCCGCTCCGAGCCCGCGCCCGGCGCCGGTGATCGCAATCGTTTTGCCGACCAGCTTCACCTGGGCTGTCGCTCAAAATCGAAAAACGCATAGTCGAATTCGTTGCGCTCGTCCGCCTTGTGCGCAGCGTAAGCCGTAAGCGCCCAGTCTTCGAAGTCCACTTCGGGAAACCAGGTATCGCCTTCGACCTGCGCCTCCAGCTGCGTAATAAAGAGGTGGCTCGCGCGCGCGAGTGCCTGGTGGTAAATCTGTGCACCACCAATCACAAACAGACGCGGCACATCCAGATCAAGGGCCGCGTCCAGTGACGTCATGACCTCGCAGCCCTCGGCCGCAAAATCGGCGTCACGTGTCAGAACAATGTTGCGGCGACCGGGCAGCGCGCGGCCAATGGACTCAAACGTCAGCCGCCCCATGACAATCGGACAGCCCATCGTCAATGCCTTGAAACGCTGCAGGTCCGACGACAATCGCCACGGCAGCGCGTTGCCAAGGCCGATGACCCTGTCACGCGCCATCGCAACAATCAGCGCAATCTCTGCCTGAGCCATCGCCTAGACCGCCACGTCCGCCGCAATATGCGGATGGGGGTCGTAGCCTTCAAGGGAAAAATCCTCGATGCGATAGTCAAACAACGTGGGTGCCTTGCGCGCGATCACAAGCTTGGGCAGAGGTCTGGGTTTGCGTGCGATTTGCTCTTTGGCCTGTTCGATGTGATTGAGGTAGAGGTGCACATCGAGGCCGAACCAGACCACTTCGCCCGGCACAAGACCGGTCTGTTGGGCCAAAAGCGTGGTCACAAACGCCAGATTGGCGACGTTCCAGGCAAGGCCAAGAAACGAATCGGCGCTGCGCTGGATGACGGCGCCACACAGCCGACCGTCGCTGGTAACAAAAAACTGATACTGCTTGTGACACGGTGGCAACGCCATTTGATCCAACTCGCCCACGTTCCATCCGTCCCACAAGATACGACGATTGGTCGGATTGGTTTTTAGCTGTTCGAGCACGTATTGCACCTGATCGATTTCGCGACCGTCTTCGGTTCGCCAGCGGCGCCACTGCTTGCCATAGACAGGCCCGAGTTCACCCCACTGCGCTGCGAATTGTGCGTCATCCAGAATGCGCTGTTCAAAATCAGCCTGGGCGATATCGTCGCCGCTGGCCGCGCGATACTTTTGCAACGGCCAGTCCGTCCAGATGCGCACATTCTGCTGCAGCAGCTCGCGAATGTTTGTGCCACCCGAAAGCATCCACAGCATTTCCTTAAAGGCCGTCTTCCAGAACACTTTTTTGGTGGTGAACACCGGAAAGCCGGCGGCCAAATCAAAACGCATCTCGTGCCCGAACAATGCACGTGTGCCAACGCCGGTGCGATCCAGGCGCTCATCACCACGCTCAATCAATGCGGCCAGCAGGTCGAGATATTGCTGCTCGGGGTGACTCATGTTGTCACCTCTTGCGATGCATCCGGTGACCGGCGGTACGCCATGATCAACAGTGCCAACCCGGTCACAATCATGGGCGATGACAACACCTGCCCCATCGTAACCCAGTCGAGCGCGAGGTATTTCAAATGCTCGTCGGGCACACGCACAAACTCGACCGCAAACCGGAACACGCCATAGAGCAACAGGAACAGCCCGGACGCCGCCATACGAGGACGTGATTTCGACGTAAACAGCCACAGCACCACAAACAGCACCAGTCCCTCGAGGAACGCCTCGTACAGCTGGCTCGCATGCAGACGCTGCCCGTTGACTTCAAATCCCCACGGAACCGTCGTCGGCTTGCCCCACAGCTCGCCGTTGATGAAATTGCCAATACGGCCAAACAACAATCCCAGCGGTACGCCCGGGACCAGATAGTCGGCCACATCGAAATATGCCCGCGCCTGCTTGCGCGCAAACCAGCCAATCGCAAACAGCACGCCGATCAGACCGCCATGAAACGACATGCCGCCCTGTGTGAGCTTGAACAGATATAGCGGATCGTCGAGGAAAAGCTCAAACTGATAAAACAGCACATAACCAAGACGGCCGCCGACGATCACGCCAATCGCGCCATAAAAAATTAGATCTTCAACGTCCTTGGCGGTCCAATCTTCGCGCAGCTGCGCTCGACGCCGCAGCAGCCAATACGCAAAGCCGAAGCCAATCAGGTACATAAGGCCGTACCAACGCACTTTGAGCGGTCCGATCTCGAAAATAATCGGACTGATTTCGGGGTAGATCATGGCGCGGATTGTAGCATCGTCACCGCGATGACGGTCCACAGAACACCCGCCAGCGCGGCCGCGCCGGTGGCCGGTACGATCTGGGTTTTGACGTGATCCATCAGATCGCAACCGGTGGTCATCGCGCTCAGGATGGTGGTGTCGGAAATCGGCGAACACTGGTCGCCATAGACACTGCCGTTGAGCACAGCTGCGAAACACAGCGACATAAACAACAGCGGATCGTCGAGTCCGGCGGCCTGCCCGATTTGCCATGCCAGCGGCATGGCCAGGGGAAACGCAATGGCGTAAGTGCCCCAGCTCGTGCCCGTCGAAAACGCAATCACCATAGTCAGAACCTGAAGCAGAACGGGCAGCGTCCAGTAGGGAATCGCATCTCCGAGCTGAGCCACCAGATACACACCGGCCCCGACCTCACGGCTGATCGCACCGATGGTCACAGCCAGCATGAGCACGACTGAGGCCAGCACCACACCTTTGAGCCCGTCCGAAATACCCTCGATGACCGAGCGCAGGCGCATGCCCTTGAACAAGGCGAACAGCACCGACGAGACCAGCGCCGCACCAAACGCCCAGTTCACCTGGGGCGAACCTCGAAAGATGAACGTGCCAACGGCGATTCCGATCAGAAGCAAAAGCGGAACAAAAAACTCGAACACCTGTGGCTGATACCCTTCAGGAACGCGCGATTCGTGCAACTCCGGCGCACTCATCGGAGTCGCGTCGGGCGCGTCGAGCTGTCCGGTTTCGCGCGCACGCTGTCTTGCCCGGCGCAGACCTGCGCCGGCAAAGCGTGTCACGCCCAGACTAAGAAGCAGGGTTCCGCCCACGGCGAACAAACTGTAAAAGCTGAACTTCACGCTGGAAAAGAAAAACGCGATACGCTCGGATTCGGAGGCCAGAAAGCTCACACCCGGCACAAATATCAGCGCCTGCACGTAGGCCGGCCAGGCATTAAAGGCCAGCACGGAGGCAATCGGCGATGCCGTCGAATCGACGATGTAGGCAAGCTCCTCGTGGCTGATGTTTTCAGCATCGGCCACCGGCTTGACGATGGTGCCGACCAGCACGACGCTGATCGTTCCGCCCTGAAAAAACAGCACACCCATAAGCCAGCAGACAAACTTGGCCGAGCGTGGTCCGCGCACAAAATTTTTCGTCATAAACTGCGCAAAGGCCCGGGCCGCGCCGGTGCGCGACCAGATGCCGGTCAGACCACCGACCAGCCACAGATACAGCAGCAAAATAGTGGCGGCGTTGCGTGTGGCCAGGCTGGGGATCAGCACGGCGTCCGTCAAATCAAAGCGACCAAGCATGAATGCGCCAACGACCACGCCCATGAGCAGTGAGGTCAGCGCCTCCTTGGTAATCAGACACAGCGCGATCGCGATAATCGCCGGTAACAGGGACCAGACACCCAGATGCGAACGAGCTCGCAGCAGTGTGTACTGAGCCACACCATCAGCCTCATCGATCACCCACTGTTCGGTGACAGACGGCGCGTCGCCAGCGGCCAGCGCGTCCGCACGCAGTGACGACTGGCTGCGCGGCACCGGATCAGTAACCGGTTGTTCCTGACCGCGATAGCGATAGACCAGATCACCACTGGCGTCTGAATACACATCGTAGCGAGTACCCTGCACCTCCCATACGGGTGCGACCGAGAACGCGACCCAGCAGGATGCAATGACGCCGAACAGCGCTACGTAAAACCCCGGTGCTCGCCAATTCATCCGAGGAGTTTGGCCCTACCTCTGGCCCGGCGCAACAACCCTGACGTAACATGGCCGCTCCCCCGACACAGCAATGGCCATGAGCGATCAAAAAACCACGGACAGGACGCCCGCAAATCGCCTCGCGCGCGAAACCAGCCCCTATCTTCTGCAACACGCAAATAATCCGGTGCACTGGCAACCGTGGGACGACACGGCACTGGCTACGGCCGCGCGCGAGAGCAAACCGATACTGTTGTCGATTGGCTATTCGTCATGCCACTGGTGCCACGTGATGGCGCGTGAGTCGTTCAATGATCCCGCGCTCGCTGCGGCGATGAACACCAGTTTTGTCTGCATCAAGGTCGATCGCGAGGAACGACCGGATCTCGATCAGATCTATCAGTTTGCGCACCAGATGCTGACGCAGCAGCCGGGAGGCTGGCCGCTGACCATGTTTCTGACCCCCGACCGCCAGATCCCCTTTTTCGGCGGCACCTATTTCCCGAATCAGGCGCGCCAGGGTATGCCCGCCTTTGGCGATATCCTGTCACGCGTCACGCAGTTCTACGTGGAACATGCCGATGAAATTGAGCAGCAAAGCCAGGCAATCATCGACGTGTTTCGCCAGACCGATCCGCGCGCGGCCGGCGATCTGACACTCACCGAGTTGCCCATCGACGCGGCTCGCCAGGCGTTGCTGTCTGAGTTTGATGCGCGCCATGGCGGCTTTGGCGGCGCCCCCAAATTCCCCACTCCCGGCAATCTGACCCGCTTGCTGCGTCACTGGCACGCGCACAGCGCGCCACCGAACCCGGACCTGCAGGCGTTGTTCATGGCCTCGCGCACGCTGCAGGCGATGGCCGAGGGCGGCCTGTACGACCACGTGGGCGGCGGCTTTTTTCGCTACTGCGTGGACAGCAACTGGCAAATTCCCCACTTTGAGAAAATGCTGTGCGACAACGCGCTTCTTCTGACGCTGTACGCACAGGCCTCGCGCGCAACCGGCGAAACATTCTTCTGGAAGATCGCAAACGAAACCGCCGACTTTTTGTTGCGTGAATTTCAGGACGAGCGCGGCGGGTTTTACAGCGCGCTGGATGCCGAAGTCGACGGCGTTGAGGGCAAATCCTACGTCTGGAGTCGCGCGGACTTCGACGCAGCCACGGGCGAACACGCGCAGATCGTCGCCGACGTTTTCGGCTTGAATCAGCCGGCCAATTTCAACGACCAGTGGCATCTGACGCTCTCGGCCAATGGCGCTGAACAGCGCGACCAGTCCGATCATGAACAGACGATCGCCGCGGCGCGCGCGCGTCTGTTCGCGGCGCGACAAAGCCGACCGGCGCCGTTTCGGGATGAAAAAATCCTGACCAGCTGGAACGCACTGGCGTTGCGCGCGTTGGCTGTGGCCAGCCGCCATCTCGAGCGCGATGATCTGGCCGCGGCCGCCGAGGGCGTCGTGAGATTCGTGCGCGAGCACATGCTCAAGGATGACCGTTTGCTGGCCAGCTTCGCCGGCGACGAGGCGCGCTTTAACGGCTATCTGGACGACTACGCGTTTATGCTCGACGCTTTGCTCGAGCTGCTGCAGACTCGCTTCGCTGCGGAAAACCTACAGCTCGCGATCACGCTGGCCGATACGCTGCTCGAGCACTTCATGGACCCGGTGGACGGCGGCTTTTTCTTCACCTCCGATGATCACGATGCGCTGATTCACCGGATGAAACCGATCGCAGACACGGCGCTACCCGCAGGCAGCGGCGTGGCGGCGAAGAGTTTGCTGCGCCTCGGGTACCTGCTCGGCGATTCGCGCTATCTGCAGGTGGCTGAGTCCACACTGCGTATGGGCTTCGACCCGATGCGTCACGCACCGCATGCCCATGCCGCCATGCTCGACGCTCTGGAGGAACAGCTCAATTCACCGCAGATCGTCGTTATTCGCGCGCCAATGGACGAGCGCGAGCGCTGGCTCACACCGACCCGCTCCTATGCGCCGCGGCGCCAGGTTTACTTTATTGCTGATGAAGTACAGGCGAACGAGTTGCCCGACGCACTGGCAGACAAACGGCCGCAACCCGGCGGCGTTGCCTATGTGTGCAACGGGTCTGTCTGCGAGGCCCCGATCGAGTCACCTGAGGCACTGCTCACGCGACTGCATCTGGACATGGATCAGCCTGAGGGCTAACTCATATCGAAACGCTGCCAGCCCTCGTCGGTGCGGCGGATTTCATACGCAGGCCAGTATTCATTGTCGAGACGCAGCGTTATGACCTCGACCGCGTCGTTCCAGGTGACGGTCTTCAGACGCACGGACTCCCGATCCGATTTCTCGATCACCGCTTCGACAAACGAATCGAGGTCTTCGACGGTCTTACCGTCCACCTCAACGATCCGGCGTCCGGGCCACAGGCCGTAGCGCGTCGCGGGCGAGCCGTAGCCAAAATAGGCCACGTACACGCCGTGGGGCACAATGCCGCGCTGCGCAGCCAGAGCGCGATGCGGTTCCTGGATCAGCGCGCCCGCCCACAGGAACACGCGATCAAGACCTTCACCATCGAGCGCGACGGTCTGCATATCGAATTCCTTGAGCTCTTTGTCGCGCCACAGCGTCACGCGCACGCTGTCGCGCTGCGCTGCGCGCTCGATTTCGCGAAAGCTGGTCATTGGCTCACCGTCCAGCGCGAGCAGCAAATCGCCGGCCTTGAGCTGCGCGGCCGCAGGCGTACCAGCAACGGTACGCAGAATCTTCATGACGCGGCGACGTCGCGGATCATCCTTCTCGATGCGCTTGGCCCATTCGGCTGGCAGTCCGAGCTTGCGCGCGGCAGACATCGGCACGGGCACAAACTCCGCCTCAAGCGAACGCAGTTTTTCTCCCGAACGCAGTCGGGCAATCATGTCGCGCACCGGCTCGATCGGCGCGCCCTTGTTGGTTTGCGCTGCGCCCTGTCCACCCTGGTAGGCAAAACTCGACCACAACGACACGACGTTGCCTTTCTTGTCAGCCAGAACGCCATCAATGTCGGTAGGCGGATTGACCAGAGAAATCGTCTCGAGATTGGTCTGCCTGAAACGGAACGTGCGCGACAGCGGAAACACCACCGGATCGATCGACGCAATCTCGGTCGGCTGAGCGACTACTCTGTGATCGCCTTTGAGCCCGACCACCCAAACTTTGTCGCCGGGTTTACCGGTGGCCTCGCGCAGACGCGCGGCGCGCAGTGGCGTATCGCCGAGCAGCGCCGGATCGTATTGCAGGACGGTGAGATTGTGCAGCGGATTGACGTAGTGCACACGACCCGGAATCTCGACCGAACCGGCAAAGGTCAGGGTCACATCGCCCAGCGCCACCGGCACGGTGTTGCGATCAACCACCACCCAGCCGCGCTCGGTGTCCACAATCAGACCGGTGCCGTGGTAATAGCGATCCGACACGCCCGATGCCGTGTAAGGCATTTCAAAATTGACGCGCACCAGCGACGGCGCCAGCGCGTTGGCGCGGGCGTCATCGTGACGTGCAAAACCCACGGTGGTTGGCGTTGGCGGTTCGGGCACAGGGCCTGCGCTCAATGCGCGGCACGGCCATTTGCCGGCGTCGTCATCGCGATGACAGCGCCGCGCGCGAAACCAGCGCCGATCCATGCGCACCACGCGCACCGTGCTATTGCGCGGATCGTCGGCGGTGTAGTAGCGAACGCTCGCGCGATCCCCATCACCCAACGTGTCGAGCACAGATTCAAGGGCATCAAGATCGGGGGTCGGTGTGCCGTCCACCGCGCTGATGACTGCACCACGCGGGATTGCAGCGGTGCCGAACACGTAGCCGGGGTTGGCCACATACACGCCCACCGCGGGCATATTGAAATGCCGCGCCTGCTGATACGACAGGCGATGCAGCACAGCCTCGCCCACCTCGATAAACTCAGCGGGCGAAATGGCGTGCAGATCGTCCACGGTTACAACCTGTTCGTGACGCTCGCCGCCGCGTTCGAACACCACGGAAACCTGCTGCCCGACGTTGGCATCGAGAATCTCCGCCAGCGGAACAAACGTGGTGACACGCATATCGTTGACGCTGATCAGGATATCGCCCGACTGCAACACACCGTCCACCGGCGCACCCGGCACTACCTGACCCACGGTCAGCATACCGGTCCGCGAACCGTTGTCCTCGCGCGCAACGCGCTCCGTGGCCGGGTCCAGACCCAGACGACGCAGTTCATCGAAGGGGCGATGCACGAAAACCGTCTGCAGCGTACCTCGTGACACCTCGCGGTCGTCGCGAATCAGCTCCAGCGCCCGTTCAATACGATTGAGCGGCAGAAAAAAGCTGCTTTGCGCACCGGAGCTGCCGCCGGCATTCAGACCCACCACATGACCATCAACGTCAATCACCGGTGACCCGGATGAACCGCCGGAGGTGCCCGAGGCGGCCTGCAGATAAAACGTGTTGAAGTCGTTGTACTTGCCGCGTCCATAGTCCGGCGCCTGCCGATCCAGCTTGGCGAGCGTGCCGGCCAGAATCGAAATCTGTTCGCCCGCATCGTTGCCTACGACGCGGATTTCGCGCCCGACCAGCGCGCTTTGAGAATTGAGCCTGAGCTCCTGCGGCTGGATGAAGCGCAGGTCATTAGGGTCGTATTGAAACAGGCCGAAGTCGTGCACCGGATCGCGATACACCGGCTTGAGATCCACCTCTTCGTGATTCAGAAACACCGCCTGCGCCACGACCGGGCCTGCAGTGACCACGTGGCGATTGGTCAGAATCAAACCGCGCTTGGCGTCAACCACAAAACCGGTTGCCTGCGTCGACTGGTTCCAGTCGGTATCAAACGCGCGCGTACTGTCCACACGAATCGAGACCACGCCCGTCGATATACGATCCAGCGTCTGATTCCAGGCCGTTGTGGCGCGCTGTGCAAACGCGCTGCTGGCAAACCCGCCCAGCAGCAATAACAACACGGTCTTTTTCATTCTGCGTTCACTCATTTAATGACTCTAATGACTCGTCGTAGCTGTGTTCGTAGCGCTGTGCGATCTGCGCAAACGTGGCCTTGTGATTCTGCGTGCCGAAACTCTCTACGGCCAGCGCGCCCATCACGGACGCGACGCGCGCGCAGTGCGTCCACGAGGCCCCGCGTAACAGACCGTACACCAGTCCAGCCCGATACGCGTCACCACAGCCCGTCGGATCGACCGGCGCGGCGACCTCAGCGGCCGGCACATCAAGCCTCTGACCATCGCTCCATATTTGCGATCCGTCTGCGCCCTGCGTCACAACCAGAGCACGAACCTGCCGCGACAGGTCACTCAGGCTCTTTCCGGTGCCCTTGCACAGCAGTTCGGCCTCGTAGCGGTTCACACTAACCCAGTCTGCGCGGCGCACGAACTGCGCCATCTCCTGCGCGTCTAGCGAGGTCATGAACTGTCCCGGATCCCACAGGAACGGCACACCAGAGGCCGCAAAGTACTTTGCGGCTCGAAGCATCGGCCCGGCGCCATCGGGCGCGACGACGCCAATCTTCACGCCCGCTTCGCGCGGCATATGCGCCATCGCATCGTGCGCCATCGCACCTGGATGAAAGGCCGTTATCTGATTGCCGTCCACATCCGAGGTGATAAAGGCTTGGGCGGTAAATTCGTCTGCAAGTTCCCGGATAAAGCGCCGATCCACGCCATTTTCGTCCAACCAGCGCGAGTAGGACTCAAAATCGCTGCCCACGACGCACGCGGGCAGCCCCGACTCGCCCAGCAACGCGAGGTTGTAGGCGATGTTGCCAGCACAGCCGCCAAACTCGCGACGCATCGTTGGCACGGGGAACGACACGCTCAGTCGTTCCAGTTCTTCGGGCAGGATTTGCTCCCTGAAGCGCCCGTCGAACTGCATCAGCGTGTCGAAAGCGAGCGCCCCGAAGATCAGAGCACTCACGTGTCGGCTTGCGGCGTCCAGGTAAGATCGAGTTGACGCGCGGCTCGCACATCATCAAGCCGGCGTACAACGGTCGTGTACGGCGCCGCCTTGACGTACTCGGGATCGGTCTTCGCCTTGTCCCGAATACGCACCATCGCCTCGACGAACCGATCCAGATCCTCTTTGGCCTCGGTTTCGGTCGGTTCGATCAGCAAACACTCGGGCACCAGAAGGGGGAAGTAGGTCGTGGGGGCATGGCAACCCTCATCGAGCAGCGCCTTGGCAAAATCCATGGCACTGGTGCCGTACTCTTTCGCCTCTCGCTTGAGCGTGACGATAAACTCATGGCTCGCGCGCCGCTGTGGAAACGCGATCTCAAATCCTTCGTCACGCAGCCGCGCCATCAGATAGTTGGCATTCAGCGTCGCGAACTCGGCCACGCGTCCCATTCCTTCCCTGCCGAGCATGCGTGCGTACACATACGCACGCAGCAGCACGCCGGTATTGCCCATCCAGGCTGAGAGACGACCAATGGACAGGGGCAGATCCTCTTCATCGAGCCAGCGGTACTGATCGCCGTCTTTGCCGACCACCGGTATCGGCATGAACGGCAGCAGCGAATCGGCCACGCCAATGGCACCGGAACCCGGACCACCGCCGCCGTGCGGGGTTGAAAAAGTCTTGTGCAGATTCATGTGAATGACGTCAAAACCCATGTCGCCGGGTCGCGCCTTGCCGAGAATCGCATTGAGGTTGGCGCCGTCATAATAAAGCAGGCCACCGGCCTCATGGACCAGTTCGCTGATTTCCTTGATGCGGCGCTCGAACACGCCCAGCGTCGATGGATTGGTCAGCATGATGCCGGCCGTGTTCGGGCCCAGCGCGTCGCGCAGCGCATCCATGTCGACATCGCCATCGGCCGCCGTCGGGATCTCGCGCACCACACAGCCGCACATGATTGCGGTCGCGGGGTTGGTACCGTGCGCAGCGTCCGGCACGATGATCTCGTTGCGATGCGTATCACCGCGATGCACGTGGTAGGCACGAATCATCGCCACGCCCGCAAACTCCCCCTGAGCACCGGCCATGGGCGTGAGCGACACGCCGCGCATACCGGTTACCGACTTGAGGATATCCTGAAGTTCATACAGCGTTTTGAGTACGCCCTGTCCGTGCAGCTCGGGCGACAGCGGATGGCGGTTCAGAAAACCCGGCAGCATCGCCAGCGAATTGCACGCGCGCGGGTTGTACTTCATGGTGCATGAACCCAGCGGATAAAAATGCGTATCGATCGCAAAGTTGCGCTGTGACAGACGCGTGAAGTGACGCACCGTTTGCAACTCGGTCACCTCGGGCAAACCGATCGGCGATGTGCGACCCAGACCTTCGGGAATATTCGTTTCCGGAAAATCGTTGGGAGCCTGCGCGACGGCGCGACGACCGGCACGACTGCTGGCAAAAATCAGTGGTTCACTCATGCTCGTGCTCCCTCGGCCTGACGCGCGGCGTCAAGGCATCGTTTCAGCTCGGTGGCGTACAGCCCAATGTCTTCAGGCGTGCGCGTCTCGGTGGCGCAGACCAGAATACAGCCCTCAAATTCCGGGTAGTCGCGCCCCAGATCGAAACCCGCTGCGATACCGGCGGCGCCCATACTGGCCAGCACATGCTCGGCAGGCGCGGGCAGGCGCAACACAGCCTCATGGAAAAACGGCTTATCGAACAGCACCTCAACGCCGTCGATCTGTGCACACGCCTCCACCAGAGCGCGCGTGTTGGCATTGCAGCTTGCGGCCACTCGCGCCAGACCTTCAGGTCCAACCAGTGACATGTAGATCGTTGCGGCCGTAACCACCAGACCCTGGTTGGTGCAGATGTTGGACGTCGCTTTCGAACGGCGAATGTGCTGTTCGCGCGCCTGCAGCGTAAGCGCGAAGCCCTCGCGTCCGTCGACGTCTACGGTACGCCCGACGATACGCCCCGGCATTTGACGGACGAAGCTCTGACGGCAAGTGATGAAGCCAAAATACGGACCGCCTGAGGACAGCGGCACACCCAGCGGCTGACCATCGCCACAGGCAATATCCGCGCCGTTGTCGCCCCATTCGCCCGGCGGCTTGAGCAACGCCAACGACGTCGGATTGACCACGGCAATCATCAGCGCATTTTTCTTGTGCGCCCAGTCTGTGGCTGCATCGACCGCCTCGTAGCCGCCGAAAAAGTTGGGCTGCTGAACAATCAGCGCCGCGATATCTTCATCGTTATAACCGGCCAGCGCACCCAGCGGGGTGACGCCCGTTGCGGGGTCGAATTCGATCTCCACCAGTTCAATGCCCTGCGTCGCCGTAATCGCGCGCACCGTGTCGCGATAGCGCGGATTGACGGTGCCAAGACACAACACCTTTTTCGATTTGCTCTTGCGGTTGGCACGCACGGCCATGAGCACGGCTTCGGCCAGACCCGACGCGCCGTCATAAAGCGATGCGTTGGACACGTCCATGCCCGTCAGACGCGCCATCATGGTCTGATATTCATAGATCAGCTGCAGAGTGCCTTGACTGGCTTCGGCCTGATACGGTGTGTACGCGGTGTAATACTCGCCACGTGTCGCCAGCTGCCATACGGCGGCCGGGACATGATGCTCGTAGGCGCCAGCGCCGATAAAGTTGAGCAGACCAGCATCAACGTTGGCACGCTCGTGCATCAGCCGGGTGACCTGCATTTCGTTGAGCGCAACGGGTACGCCGTCGAGCTCGCCGATGCGCAGCGAGTCAGGGATCTCATCAAAAAGCTCGTCCGTCGATTTGGCGCCAATGGCGCTAAGCATCTGCTCGACATCGAGATCGGTATGGGGATTAAAAGGCATGGCGGTATCCTGTCAGAACGGGTGGGTCATTCCTGCAAGCTGTCTTCGTACGCTTCGGCGTCCATCAACTCTTCAAGATCGTCGAGATTGTCCGGTTGGATGCTCATGATCCAGCCGTCGCCGTAGGGCTGCTCATTCACCAGCTCAGGCGCGTCAACCAGCGCGTCGTTGGCTTCGCTGATCGTGCCGGTAATCGGAGCGTAGATATCAGAGGCCGATTTGGTCGACTCGACGACGGCGCAGGCATCGCCGGCGCTGTAGTGATTGCCCTCTTCAGGCACTTCCACATACACCAGATCGCCCAGAGCATCCTGCGCGTGATCCGTGATACCTACCAGAACGGTGCCGTCGTCCGTCACCCGCACCCACTCGTGGCTGGCGGTATAACGCAAGTCCTCAGGTACTTCGCTCATGATTCTTATTCCTCGCTATCGCAAACTAAACAGAAATTTTGATTTTGCCGTGACGCACGAACGGCGGATTGTGCACGCTGGCCTCGACCGCCTTGCCTCGAATATCGACGCTGCAGCTATCGCCCACGGCCGCGCTGACCTGAGCCAGGCCAATGGCGCGCTTGAGCGTAGGTGAAAACGTGCCACTTGTGACCACACCGGCCACCTCGCCGTCGACCATGACCTGCTGCCCGGCGCGAATTACGCCGCGCCCTTCAAGCAGCAGCGCAACGAGTCGCGTGTCGACACCCGCATCGCGCGCGCTTTCAAGCGCCGCACGACCAATAAAATTCCGCTCGGTCGGCTCGAACGCGACGGTCCACGCCAGCCCGCAGGCGAGCGGCAACGTTTCCTCGTCCATGTCCTGACCATACAAATGCATGCCAGCTTCAAGGCGCAGCGTATCGCGCGCACCCAGTCCGCAAGGACGCACGCCGGCCGCCACAAGTGCATCCCATAGTTGGCCAATGGCCTCGTGGCTGACGATGACCTCAAACCCGTCCTCACCCGTGTAACCCGTGCGGGCCACAAATTCTTCATCGAGCTGCAGCGCTGTGAAAGGCTTGAGCGCCAGCACCTGTTCGCGCGCAGCGGTATCCAGCGTGCTGGCCAGCTTCTCGCGGCCATTGGGGCCCTGCACGGCCAGCATGGCAAGATCATCGCGTTCGCGCATGACAACCTCGAATGCGCCGGCCTGTTGCTCGATCCAAGCAAGGTCTTTATCGCGCGTCGCGGCGTTGACCACCACGCGGAAGAATTCGTTGTCCAGGTAGTAAACAATGAGGTCGTCAATGACGCCACCACGCTCGTTGAGCATGCACGAATACAGCGCCTTGCCCGGCGTCTTGAGCTTGGCCACATCGTTAGCCAGAAGGTATCGCAGAAGTTCGGCCGTGCGCGCACCGGTCAGATCGACCACGGTCATGTGCGACACGTCAAACATACCGGCGTCCTGACGCACAGCGTGGTGCTCTTCAATTTGCGAACCGTAGTGAATCGGCATGTCCCAGCCGCCGAAATCGACCATGCGCGCACCGGCCGCGCGATGGTGTTCGTTCAAGGCAGTCGTCTTGATCAGATTGGACATAGTGCGGCACTCTCTTTGTCGGGCGTACGAAACCGAGCACAAACGTGCCGGACGCCCCTCTGTCCGCTTACCTGAGAGATCGGGAATGTCAGCCATCCCCTGCCCCTTCGGTGGGCTGTTGCGCAGCCACTCTCCAGAGCCGGTCAAGATCAGCGGTCCTTTTGCCTGAGCGTTTCCGGGCGGGTTGCGCCTTCGGCGATTCGATGCGAATTCTCTTCCGCTGATCCACGAAAACCGGTGGCCGGAGGATACTCAAATAGCCCTGACAGCACCAGCGACCGGCTCACATACGCGTCGGGACCCGGCCTGCTTGCCCCGACCGGGGTGCGCCGTCACAATGCCATCGGGCGCTCCGGAGATGCTGTAATGACAACAAAAATCGCTGATTTGTATCAACTTTTTCTTCACATTCTTGCACTTACGCTGGTCATGACCTGCGCGTGGACCGCGCCCTCCGCGCGCGCTCACAGCGACGATCTCAATGCGTTTTTCGAAGAGGCCTGGCAGGCCGATCTGGCCGCCAACCCGCTGCTCGCCTCCAGTCTCGGCGATCCGCGCTTCAACGCCGTGTGGCCGGACCTGAGCACCAACGCCATCGCCGCCACCCACGCCAGCGATCGAAAATTTCTGGCCCGCGCAAGACGACTGAAGGCCAACCAGACCGATTGGGACGAGCACGATCAACTCAATCTTGCCTTGTTCGAACAATCTTACCAACAGCGCGTGACCATGCATCGTTATCGCGACTTTCTGCAGCCCATGAATCAACGCGGCGGTATTCAGAGCGCCGATCAGATCGCACAACAGCTCAGGTTTCAGAGCAAACGCGATTACGACGACTGGATCGCGCGGCTCAGGTCGTTCGACACGTTCATGGATCAGACGATCACGCTCATGCGCATGGGGATCACTGAAAAACGCACACATCCCAAGGTAATCATGCAGCGTCTGCCTGAACAGATTAAGGCCCAGCTCGTTGCGGTCGAAGACAGCGGCTTTTATGCACCGTTCAAGAACATGCCACCGAGCATTAGCGCAGCGGATCAGGAGTCGTTGCGAAGCGCCGGGCGTCGCGCCATCGACAACATTGTCATTCCGTCCTATCGCAAACTGCTGACATTTTTTAATGAACAATACCTGCCGGCATGCCGCGACACAGTTGGTGCCTGGGCGTTGCCCGATGGCGCAAACTTCTACGCCCAACGCGCCAGAAACTACACCACCACCGAGCTTACCCCGGACGAAATCCACGACATTGGTCTTGCGGAGGTCAAGCGCATTCGAAGCGCAATGCAGGAGGTGATCACGAAGGTTGAGTTTGAGGGCAGCTTTAACGAGTTTCTGGAGTTTCTGCGCACCGACGAACAGTTTTATTTTGACAATCCGGACGATCTGCTGCGCGAATACCGTGCCACGAGCAAACGCATCGATCCGCAACTGGTCAAACTGTTCAAACGCCTGCCGCGTATGCCCTACGGCGTGAAACCGATTCCCGATGCCATCGCACCGGACACCACCACGGCCTACTACTCACGCCCCGCCGCCGACGGCAGCCGTGCCGGGTACTATTTCGTCAATCTGTACCGTCCTGAAGTGCGCCCCAAATATGAGATCGAAGTTTTGACGGTGCACGAGGCCATGCCGGGCCATCATCTACAGATCGCGCTGGCACAGGAGCTTGGCGACCTGCCGAAGTTTCGCCGCTTCAAAGGCTACACGGCGTTTGTGGAAGGCTGGGGTCTGTACAGCGAAAGCCTGGGCGGTGAGCTGGGACTGTACAAGGATCCCTACTCGCGCTTCGGTCAGCTCACCTATGAAATGTGGCGCGCCGTGCGGTTGGTCGTGGACACGGGCCTGCACCACAAGAAATGGTCCCGTGATCAAGCCATCGAATTTTTCGCTGAAAACGCCGCCAAAACGAAACACGACATCATTAACGAGATCGATCGCTACATCGCCTGGCCCGGTCAGGCGCTGGCCTACAAAATCGGCGAGCTGAAAATTCAGGAACTGCGCGAACGCGCCGAGACACAGCTTGGTGATAACTTCGACGTGCGCGAGTTCCACGATGTCGTGCTCAGTAGCGGCGCGGTACCGCTGGATATTCTCGAGATCAACGTTGACACGTGGCTGAAGTCGTTACGCTAGGTGTCCTCCCCCCGCGTCGGCACCAGCGGCAATGCCGTCGTGTACTTCTTTTGCTTGAGAACGAAGCTCGTATTGGCGGTGCGCAGCCCGGACGCACGCATGAAATGACGCCCCATCAGCGCCTCGTAGTCAGCAAGCGTAGCCGTGGAAATACGGATCAGATAATCATCCTGTCCGCTCATTGAGTAGCACTCCGTGATCTCCGCCACCTCGTCAATAAGCTGGTCAAACGCCGCGACGGTTTCCGGCTGATGATTTTCGAGTGACAGCTGTAGATACGCTGTCACCCCCAGATTGACGCGGGTCGGATCAAGCAGCGTTACGTAGCGATCGATGACGCCCGCCTCCTCCAGACTCTTGACCCGGCGCCAGCACGCCGATGGCGACAAACCCACTTTGTCCGCCAGACGTTGATTGGACAGACGCGCATCCGCTTGCAACGCTTCCAAAATTGAGACATCCATTCGATCCAAATGAAACATTTAGAATAAACCTTCTGAAATTTTGCCGATTCCGAACGATATATTCCTATTTATGCCCGAAATGATCAATGAATGGAAAAACATTCGAACGCTATGGGCGCATACTGTGTTTTCGTTATTCAAGCGCAGGCTGGCTATGGAACACCAAACTGAATATGTCGCTAAAACTCCCGATCATCGGGGATTTATCGCGTACAGCGCCGAAGAGAACGAAACTTGGTCCATCTTGTTCGAGCGCCAGATGGCCGGTATTCATGCCGCCGCCTGCAGCGAATACCTGACGGGCCTGGAACAGCTGGATTTGCCGGCCAAACGTGCGCCCCAGTGCGCGGAAGTCTCTGCGTCGCTGACCAAGGCCACCGGCTGGACGGTCGCACCGGTGCCGGCGCTGATCGACGCGGATCTGTTTTTCAGGATGCTGGCGCGACGCGAGTTTCCCGCAGCGTCGTTTATCAGGCGGCGCGACGAGCTCAACTACCTGCGCGAACCCGATCTTTTTCACGAGATCTTTGGTCACGCGCCGCTGCTGACACATCCGGATTTTGCAGACTTCACCGAGGCCTACGGACGGCTTGGCGTACAGGCAAATGCCGCCGAGCAGGATGTGCTGGCACGCCTGTACTGGTTTACGATTGAGTTCGGTCTGATCCGCAAGCCCGGTCAGCAGCTTCAGGTATATGGCGCCGGCATCGCTTCATCCATTGGTGAGACGGCGCATGCGCTGCACGATCCGCACGTCGAACGCCGCCCCTTTGACGTCGACGACATCCTGCGTACCGATTTTCGCATCGACAGGATGCAGCCTCACTATTTTGTCCTGAGCCACTTCAGCGATCTGTTCGAGACGATGGACGGTGACCTGCTCGGCCATGCGCGCGAAGTGGTTGCGGACGAAAGTCGCAACGCTGCCTGATTTTTTTCGCACCCTGCCCAATTCCAGTTGAGATAAAACGAATGAGTGCCCTGCAAGAACAACACTGCAAGCCCTGCGAAGGCGGCGTCGATCCGCTAACACAAGCGCAAGCCCGAGAAATGCTCGGCCAGATCCACAAGGACTGGGCACTCAGCGCAGACGGCAAAGCCATCGTGCGCGAATTCAAATTCACCAACTTCTACCGCACGATGGGTTTTGTTAACGCAATCGCCTTTATTGCCAACGCGCAGGGCCACCACCCGGATCTCGAGGTCGGTTACGACCGTTGCCACGTGACCTGGACAACGCATGCGATTGACGGGCTGTCGGACAACGACTTTATCTGCGCGGCCAGAATGGACGCACTGTAACTATTCCAGCCCCATGGCGCGGCGCGCGAAAAAGCGCCGCAACGGTGTCGCCTTGTTGACGGCGCGCAAACCGAAACGCCGCGCCAGCGACAGCCCAAAATTCTGATTTGAAAATAGCCGATGCAGGCCACTGAGCGCATCGAGCATCAGTGCATTCTGCGCTTTGCGTTCGCGCGCGAACGGGCGCAGAACCGGCGCATCGCCAATGTCGCGATCCGCCTGTTTCGCGGCGATCAGCACCTCTGCCAGCGACGCGACATCGGCCAAACCAAGATTAACACCCAGGCCCGCCAGCGGATGCACCACATGTGCGGCGTCACCAACGAACGCAAAGCGTGCTCCGCTGTAGCGTTCCACGTGCAGCCACTGCAATCCGAATGTGTACCGCTTGCTGCAGTCGACAATCTGCCCGAGCACGCCGGCACTGGCTTTGCCCAGCTGCTCACAAAACTCGTTTTCACCGCACTCGATCAATTGCTCAGCATGCGCAGGCGTCGTCGACCACACTATGGATGAGCGACCGTCAGCCAATGGCAGCAGCGCCAGCGGGCCGTCGGGCAGAAACCGCTGCCACGCGGTAGCCTGATGCGGATCGCGCGTACTGACATGCGTCACCACGGCACTTTGCTTGTAGGATCCGTGGCGCGCGGCAACGCCGAGCAAATCGCGGCACTGCGAACGCGCACCGTCGGCAGCAACCACCAGCGGCGCGCTGATGGCATCGCCACCGTCGGTTTCGACGCGTGCCGAACGCTCGCTGATCGCAATGTGGTTGACCCGTGTGTCGGTATGCCAGCTCAGGGTCGATTGCTGCTGGGCCGCCTCGTACGCGGCAGCCGCGACCAGGTTGTTCTCGGCGATGTGTCCGAGATTTGCCTCACCGATCTCGTGAGCACTGAACGCCAGTGCGTCATCGTCGATGGGCGAGCCGGCGGCGTCCCACACGCGCATGCCCACGTAGGGTGCGACGCGCTCCGCCGGCATGCGCTCCCAGGCGCCGCACTCGCGCAACAAGCGCTCCGATGCGCGCGACAGCGCCACGACGCGCGGCGAGTACGCCTCGCCCGAAGGCGCCACAGGTGCTGGCGCGGCATCAAGCACCACCACATCGAATCCGTTGCTCGCCAGAGTCGCGGCCAGCGCGCCGCCGACCATGCCGCCACCCACCACAATGACGTCGGTACGGCGCTTCATGACAAGCGCCCTCCGCGGGCCAGTCGCGGCAACTCATGGCGATAGCCCATGGAGCGGCGCGCAAACCAGCGCCGCAACGGCGGCACAATCTGCATGGCGATCAGCGCCGCATCGCGCGCCAGTCCGACCGGCTGAGCCTCGTGCGTAAAGACACGCACCAGCGAATCGGTCATCCGCAGCACTTCACGATGATCGGCAGCCCGCCACTCGGCGTAACGCTCAAGCAACTGTGGCCACGGCGCGCCGTCACGCTGCCAGATCAACTCGGCCAGCGCGGCAACATCGCGCAGCCCCAGATTCAGGCCCTGCCCCGCCACCGGATGCACAGCGTTGGCGGCGTTGCCGACCAGCACCCAGTGATCACCGTGTAGCGACTGCGCGACAGCTTTAGCCAACGGATAGCTCGTGCGCTTGCCCACTTTCGTGATGTGGCCCAAACGATAACCAAACGTGTCCTGCAATTCGGCGGCAAACCGCTCATCGTCCTCGCAAAGCTGGACCGCCCGCTCGTTTGAGAGCGACCACACCACGTTGCTGCGCCCGCGCGTCAACGGCAACACGGCAAGCGGCCCGTCACGCGTGAACCGCTCGAAGGCGCGCCCCTCGTGCGGCGTCTGCGTGCTGATGTTCGCAACCAGCGCCGTGCGGGTGTAACTCGTGACGTCCACACCCGCACCGATCAGATCGCGCGTTGCAGACAGGGCCCCTTCGGCGATTACCAGCAGGCCCGCATCAATACGCTGTCCCTCGCCGTCCAGTTTCAGCGCCACGCCGCCTGGCTGCAGCGTGGCCACCTCAACACGAGCCGGGCAGTAGACATCCACCTCGCAGCTTGTCAACGACGACCACAACGCCTGACCCAGCACGGTGTTTTCAATCACAAACCCGAACGAATCAAGACCGTGTTGCGCGGTATGCATGCGCGTGCTGCCAAAGCGCCCGCGATCACTCACGTGAATGGTGCGAATCGGGCTGGCCTCGCTGTCACCAGGCCAGATCTCCAGCGTGCGTAAAATATCAACGCTGGTGCGCGAGAGTGCCGTCGCGCGGTCGTCGAAACCCGGCTGCTGGTCACCCGGCGGCGTCGCCTCGAGCACGGCGACGCTTTGACCGCACCCTGCCAGAGCAATGCCCAGCGACGCCCCGACGAGGCCGCCGCCGGCAATCACAACATCGTAGGTGCCGTTCATGCGTTGGCCATCAGCGCTTCGATATCGTCGGCGGTTTTTACCAGGTGCTTGCTCAAGACATCCGGGCCCTTGCGGGTGACCGCCACATCATCTTCGATGCGCACGCCAATGCCCCACCATTTCCTGGCCACGCCTTCCATACCCGGCGGAATGTAAATGCCCGGCTCGATGGTAAGCACCATGCCCGGCTCAAGCTCACGCCAGGCATCGCCAACCCGGTAGTCGCCGACATCGTGCACGTCCATACCCAGCCAGTGCGACGTACGGTGCATATAAAAGCGTTTATAGGACTCATCGTTCAGACATGATTTCAGTGTGCCTTCGAGCAACCCGATCTTGATCAGGCCGCGGGTCAGCGTCTTCACGGCGGCCAGATGGGGCGCATTCCAGTCGTTGCCACAGACGGACTCATCAATGGCCGCCAGCTGCGCGTCAAGAACAATGTCGTAGATCGCGCGCTGTTCTTTTGTATAGCGACCGTTGACGGGAAACGTGCGAGTGATGTCCGAGGCATAGTAGTCAAGCTCGCAGCCCGCATCGACCAGCACCAGATCGCCATCATTGAGCGGTTGATTGTTTTCGATGTAGTGCAGGATGCAGGCATTGTCACCGCCACCGACAATCGGTGGATACGACCACGTAGCACCGTGGCGACGAAACTCATGCAAATGCTCCGCCTCGATGGCCGCCTCGTTGAGACCGGGGCGACAGACGCGCATGCCTCGCTCGTGCGCCGCCGTGGCAATCTTTGCAGCGCGACGCATCGTGACCAGTTCACTGCGGCTCTTGAACAGGCGCATATCGTGCAGCACATGATCCAGCGCGACGATTTCCTGCGGCGCCTGTCTGTCGCTTGCCTGCCCGCGCGCGCGCAGCGTGTTCATCCAGCCAATCATCTGCTGGTCGAACTGGGGATGAATCCCCATCGTGTAAAACACCCGCTCGCCGTGCTCCATGAGGCCGGGCAGGATGTCGTCAATATCGTCAATGCCAAAGGCGTCGTCCGCGCCAAAATCACGTACCGCGCCTTCCTGGCCCGCTCGCCGCCCGTCCCAGGTCTCGCGCTCCGGATCTCGATCGCGGCAGAACAGGATAAATTCGCCGCTGGTGCGGCCGGGCACCAGCACGGCCACGCTTTGCGGCTCGGTAAACCCGGTCAGATAAACAAAATCGCTGTCCTGGCGAAACGGATACACCACATCGCGGTTGCGTGGGCGCTCGGGCGCCGCCGGCAGGATCGCAATACTGCGCTCACCCATCAGACGCATAAGCTGACGACGCCGACGCGAAAACTCCGCACTTTTCATTCAGTGCACCTGCTCTTGCGGCGCCTCGCGCACCAGCGCCAGCTCGTCAAAAACAAGCTGCACGCCGACACGCACGTATTCACACAACTCGAAGAAGGCGTTTTCATCCTCATTGGTTTCGCCGTCGGCCTTGGCTTGCGAAATCTTGAGCAGATCGTTGACAAACTCGGGCACATCGCCGGGCAGCGCGTTGTGATCCTTGATGCCGCCCATCGCCAAACCGACCAGATAGCCCTGACACCATTGCGCCAGTGATTCGGTGCGCTCATGCAGGCTGGCATCGTCACCAGCAATGATCAGACCAAACGCCAGCTGCCCTTCGCCGAGTTGCTTCGTCCAGTCGGTGGCGGCCTGCTCGAGCGTCGCGCGATGCTCTTCGTGACGCAGATCAGCGGGCCAGTCGTCGAGTACACTCTGAACCCAGCGCGCGGTGGCGTTGGTGGGACTGGCGCAGGCCAGCCCGAAAAATCCTCCCTGATGGGAGGCGGCGCCTTCGTAGCCTTCCGCGGAAACCAGCAGATGAGCGGCAATCTGTTCGGACATGAAGCGGAGACCCTGAGCTAAGGAGCCCGTATTCTACCACCAGCGGGCAGCCAGC
Organism: uncultured Gammaproteobacteria bacterium; assembly: GCA_964639265.1. Classification (GTDB taxonomy): domain Bacteria; phylum Pseudomonadota; class Gammaproteobacteria; order Steroidobacterales; family JBCCMA01; genus JBCCMA01. The sequence continues at coordinate 37,681 of CAZXCL010000041.1, forward strand.
CAGGGCATATGAGGAGGTTAAATTGACGGTCTCAATCCGCGACTTTAGACTTTGGCCCCATGAATGCCGAGACGCCCAAACAACAGTTCGACCTGGAGCTGAAAAAGCTCGAGAGCCGGATCAGCGATCTGATCAATACCTGCGGACAGCTCAAGGAAGAGAATCGTTCGTTGCGCCATCGCCAGGAAGCCCTCATTGGAGAACGCGCCAACCTGCTGCAAAAAAATGAGCAGGTTCGTGCCCGGGTTGAAGGCATGATCACGCGACTCAAAGCCATGGAGACCGGCGCGTGAGCGATGATACCGCACCGGTAAGCGTGCGCATCCTCGACAAGGAGTATCAGGTTGCGTGTCCCGCCGGCGAGCGCGACAACCTTATGCGCTGCGCCGAACTTCTCAACACACGCATGCGCGAAATACGTGACAGCGGAAAGATCATCGGACTTGATCGCATCGCTGTCATGGCCGCACTCAACATTTCTCACGAACTGATCCGTGCCAACAATGCGGACGACAAGGTCGACGACAATCTGGGCGATCGTATGCGCTCTTTGCGCGAAAAAGTCGAAAGTGCCCTGGAGAATGGCCAGCAACTGGAACTGTGACGCAGGCCATTTGCGAACTGCGCCCACCGACCCTATGATCGCCTCAGGTGCTTCCTGCCGTATTCGATATCGGCTGGGTATCCTCTCGACCCTAAATATCTACCTAGGGGCCGTGGCCTGCTGACGCTACTGAGCATGTCCGCCAGTCGGGAAGCCTGCGGCGACGCGGTTGGCCCCACCTGTTGCTCTGGTTCGAGAGCAATGGCTGAAACGGTACAGGCGGTGGCACCTCTTGTTTCTGACGGGCAGTCATTTCGATGACTGCCCGTTTTTTATTGCGTACGAAATTGCGACGGGCGCGCCGCGAGCTTCCTGCCGATCTGCGGCGCAAGGCCAACGCCGACATCCACCATTCGCTCATGCGACACCCGCGCTATCGCAAAGCGCGTGTTGTGGCGTTGTATTTCGCACACGGTGGTGAGGTCGATGTGAATGCCGCTATCGATCAATCCCTGGCCTGCGGAAAACGCGTTGTGATTCCGCGGGTGTTTGGAACACGCCTGCTGTTTATCCCCTGGCATCGCCATGCGCGCACCCTACCCGGGCGCTACGGCATCGCTCGGCCTGCCGTGCGACTTCCGCCCGTTTCAATAAGAAACATCGATCTGGTCATTGCGCCCGTGGTTGGCTTTGATGCCCGCGGCGCACGTCTTGGACAGGGCGGTGGCTATTACGATCGCGCCCTTACCATACGCCTGCGTTCGCAATGGCGACGCCCGTATTTTCTTGGCGTGGCGTTTGGGCTTCAGTGCACAGACGAACTGCGTTCTGAACCGTGGGATGTTGCAACGGACGGCGTGCTGCACGATACGATCACGACGCGCGAATACGACACTTGAGCGACGCGCGTAGTTTCTTTGCCATCGCGAGAACAACAGAATTTTGCGCTGGAACAGCATCTGTTCCGTGTTTGCGCGCAAATTTGAGAAAATGATGTCATCGAAAGCACGTCGAAAAGACGGCTAATTGGTAGCTGTGCACGACTCACGTAGCACGCAAGTGTTTGGTAGACGCATCTGCGACCAACAACGAATACAGCGATAGGCAAATTAGACCAAAGATAGCGAAACTACCTTGTTTTATGCTGTTTCGTGCACTTCGCACGTGCGCGTTTGCATACGCTGCAATTTGAACTACGTCACAGTTTTTTTCGAGACGCAAAATGACGAGTGCGTTTTTTTTCGAGCACCATGCAAGACGCGACCGAGACAAAACTCAAAGCGCGCGTCAACTTTTTTGTAAGTTGCTGGAATTTTAGCTTTTTGTGTATATACTCCGACTCGTACAACCCGACACGGAGACCGTAATGGCTACCAAAAAGAAAACTCGTAAGAAAACTGTCCGGAAAAAGAAACCGGCAGCACGTAAGACAACAGCACGTAAGAAGAAGGTGACGCGGAAGAAAAAAACGACCGCAGCACGCAAGAAAAAAGTAACTCGTAAAAAGAAAAAAGTAGCTCGTAAGAAAAAAACGACTACTCGCAAAAAGAAAACTACGCGTAAGAAAAAGAAAGTAGCGAAGAAGAAAAAAGTCGCTAAGAAGAAAAAAACTACGCGTAAGAAAAAGAAAGTAGCGAAGAAGAAAAA
>CAZXCL010000042.1:0-8933 GCA_964639265.1 uncultured Gammaproteobacteria bacterium
CCGTTTGACTGTGACCACATAGTCTCAAATCCGAAAGAGTTTTTACACAGCCTCGGAGGGAGCCATTGCCAAAATGAAGTCGCCAACGCCCCTCCGGATGACCTCGGGAACCCATCCTTCATCCGTCCTTCACCGAATTGGAAACGACCGCGGCGCAAGCCAGATCAGCAGGATACCGCCCAACATGCCGCCAAGATGCGCGAAGTGTGCGATATAAGGCCCCTTGCCGGAGAAGCCCAACACGATGGCGGCGAGCGCATAGATGACGACCAGGGCACTGGCCCACATCGGAACCGGGGGAATCAGTGGCAGGATCATCTGGCGCGGAAACTTGAGTGCGTAACCGATAAGAAGACCGAAAACCCCGCCAGAGGCGCCAACCACCAGGCTGCCGGAGAAACCGAGGCCGGTAAACAGGGTCTGCACGATGCCGGCCACGATCACGCACACCAGATAGAACACGACGAATCGCGCGCTGCCCCAGAGCGATTCGAGGACGCAGCCGATCGTAATCAGCGCCAGCATGTTAAAGATCAGATGCGGCCAGCTGACGTGCAAAAAACCATAGGTCAGCAGTTGCCACAGCTCGAAGTTGCCGGTGCCGATGCGTTCAAAACTAAGCGGCCACAGAGCGAAGACGCGCAGCATCGATATCCCCGCGTATTTTTGCGCCAGGAAGGTGACCACGCAGGCCACGACAATGGTCAGCGCGCTGGGCGTGATGGCGGTGTCGGGTGCGTTGTGACGCGTCATGGCGGCGGTCGCCCCGTGTGATCGGCGTTCAGGTGCAGTTCACTCCAGTTTGTTAGCCTGTGGAGTGTAAAGCATTGCAGGTCCAGGTATACGATGGAACGCGGCCTTTGTCTTTCCTTAATGTTGGCGCTGACAGTGGGTGGCTGCTCGTGGGAGCCGCTGGCCGAAGATCAGCCTGAGCCCGTCGTTGTGGCCGCTCCGTCTCCGGGTACCACGGCGGCACAGCGCGCGCCCGTGCGCAGGCTCGAATCACAGCCGCTGCGTCGCGGTGATCAGGCCGCCGCAATGGCACAGCGCATGATCGGTACACCGTATCGGTGGGGCGGCGCGGATCTTGACGGCTTTGACTGCAGCGGACTGGTGCAGTTTTCCTATGCGCAGGCGCAACTGAAAGTGCCGCGCACCACACAGGCCCAGCGCAGCTTCGGGCGCGCCGTGTCGCGCGACGCGCTTCGCCGGGGCGACCTGGTGTTTTTTGATATCGAGGGCAAGGCCAATCACGTGGGCCTTTATCTGGGCGATGGTCAGTTTGTGCATGCACCGTCAAGCGGCAAGCGCGTACAAACCGAATCGATGCGTCAGGATTTCTACGCGCAACGCTTCTCGGGTGCGCGCCGCGTGCCCGGCGCCGATACGCCGATGGATTAGCTTCGTTGTAGCCAGCGCACGACGGCATCCGCAAAGTGTGTGGCCGCGGCAGGCTGTGTGCGCAGATACAGCGATGGTTCGATCAGTTCCACCTCCATGATGCGATACGTGCCGTCGGCCGCGCGCACAAAATCCAGCCGCTCGTAAAGACAGCGACCGGGCAGGGCCGTGCGAACGTGTTCGGCCGCCTGCATGAGCTCTTCAGGCGGCGCCACAGCCCGAATATGGCCGCCGTGCTCTTCCTGCACGCGAAAGTCGTCAGTTTTTGGCGTCTTGAGGATGCAGTGACTGTATTGAGCGTCGAAGTAAAACACCGAGTACTCGCCCGAGGTCACCACATCTTCGACGAAGGGTTGCGCCAGATAGCCTCTGTCGGCAAAGGTCTGGCGCATGGCCTCACGTTGCTCGTCGGTCGGCGCACCGGACAGGCGTATCACGCCCTCAGCGCTCGCGCTGATGTCGGGCTTGATGATCCAGGGTACGCCGTCAAACTGACGTGCCAGTGCGTCGATCTTCTGCTCGTCAATGTTGCTGCCAAACACGGTATCAACGATGGGCACGCCGGCCGCTTCGAGTTCGGCGAGGTAGGTCTTGCGCCGGTTCCAGTGCATAACCTCGCGCGGGTTGGCAAGACGCGTGTCGCTGGCCTCGATGCGCTCAAGCGCTTCGAAAAAGCCCGCAACATGATCATGGTAATCCCAGGTGGAGCGCACAATCACCAAGTCAAACTGCGACCAGTCGACATCCGTGGCGCGCCAGGGATGGGTTTGTACCGCGACACCGAGTGCGTTGAGCGGTGCGATGGCGTGATGATCATCGACGAGGTCGGAGCGCACGTTTTCGGTGCTCAGGAAGGCGCAGTGCCATTGGGGTGTTTGCATAGTGCGGGACTTTGGTGGAAGGAAGCCAAACGGTCAACCGCATTTTATGGGGCGACCAGCGATCAGCCAGCGCAATACTATTGATCACCAAATTTGATGATCGATATATTTTTCATGCGATCGGCTGATGTATTATCAAGCCGAAGATCGATGATCACTATCGACATCTTTTTATAAGAGGCATCACGAGGAGTCACCTATGCGAAATCTGGATATCGGCGCGCTGCGCTCATTGGTGGCTATCGCAGACACCCGCACCGTTACCAAGGCGGCTCAGCAGCACCACCTCACCCAGTCCGCAGTGAGCATGCAGGTCAAGCGCCTGGAGCAGACCTTCAATACCAAGCTACTGCATCGCGAAGGACGAGGCGTGGTACTCACGGCGACCGGGCAGCAGCTCGTGAGCTACGCGCGTCGATTGCTGGCGCTCAATGATGAGACCTGGTCGCGACTGACGAGCGGTGATTTTGAAGGCGAACTCACGCTTGGCGTGCCCATCGACGTAGTGCACCCGCATGTGCCTCATGTATTGCGCCGCATGCGCGACGATTATCCACGCGTCAAACTCAATCTGGTTACGTCGATGACCCTCGCGCTCAAGCGTCAGTGGCGGGCAGGGGAGATTGACGTCATCCTGACCACAGAAAAGCGCGCATCGCGCGGCGGGGCAACGCTGACCAAAACCGAACATCACTGGCTTGGCGCGGTGGACGGTCAGGCCGCACGCCAGCGTCCGCTACCGCTGGCGATCGTCAATCAGTGCGCTCAGCGTCAGGATGCGATCGACACGCTCGACAAGGCGGGCGTACCGTGGGAATTTGTCGTGGACACCGATTCCGACGAAACGGTCAATGCGATTGTCGCCGCCGATCTTGCCGTCACGCCCATAACAGGTCCGTGTCTGGTATCCGGTTGCGAGGTTTTGCCGCACGGCCTGCTGCCGACATTGCCGGACATAAAGATCAATCTCTACGCCGCCTCGCAACGCAACTCCGATCTGGTGGAAAAACTCGTAGATTGTCTGCGCAGCGAGTTTCTGCGCACGCGCGAAACCAGGCGTACGCTACCGCGCGCGGGGTGAAGCGCATCCGCGTTCGGCGCTGTCGCGAATCGAGGGTATGAACAGAAGCATCTGCATCATCGGTGCCTCAGGAGGCATCGGCGCCGCGATGGTCGAGCAACTGTCCGACGACGCCTCGGTGGACCGCATCTTTGCGCTGAGTCGTGGCGAGGTGGTGTCGCAGCACGACAAAGTGACAGCCGGGCACATCGACCTGGCTGATGAAACGAGCATCGAGGCCGCCGCCAGGCGCATCGAGGAAAAACTTGATGCGGTGATCGTTACCAGCGGTATCCTGCACGATCAGGACGGCCTGCGACCGGAAAAGTCGCTGCGCCAACTGAGCGCCAACAACATGCTGAAGGTGCTGACCATCAACACGATGGGTCCGGCGCTCGCGGGGCGCCACTTTGCCGGTTTGCTCAAACGCGACCAGCGCAGTGTGTTTGCCGCGCTGTCGGCGCGCGTGGGGAGCATCGGCGACAATCGGCTGGGTGGCTGGTACAGCTACCGCGCTTCCAAGGCGGCGCTGAACATGGTGCTCAAGACCATGGCAATTGAAATGCGCAGGACGCATCCGACGACCATCGTGGCCGGTCTGCATCCGGGCACGGTGGACACGGCGTTGTCCAAACCGTTTCAACGCAACGTCCCCGAGGGCAAACTATTCGATCGCGCGCGCGCCGCACGCCAGCTTCTCGATGTGATCGACGCACTCGATCCGGAAGACAGCGGGCAGGTGTTCGACTGGGCCGGGAAGCGCATTGCAGAGTAGGGTGCTACTCTGTCGGCTATGAGCACACCACTTCGTATCGAATCAAAGCCCAAGGACCTGGGCGGCTTCAGTGTTCGGCGCGTGCTGCCGTCCGGCCGGCGCCAGAAAGTCGGTCCGTTTATCTTCTTCGATCACATGGGGCCGGCTGAGTTTCCGCCAGGCAAAGGCATCAGCGTGCGCCCCCATCCGCATATTGGGCTTGCCACCGTTACCTATCTGTTCGATGGGCAAATCATGCATCGTGACAGCCTTGGTGTGGTGCAGCCGATCCAACGAGGCGCGGTGAATCTCATGACGGCCGGGCGCGGTATCGTGCATTCCGAACGTGCGGGCGATGATCTTGACCAGACCTCAACGCTGCATGGCATTCAGTCCTGGATGGCGCTGCCCAAAGCCGAAGAAGAGTGTGAACCGGCGTTTGTGCATTACCCGGCGAACGAGTTGCCCCGCTTTGAGCACGCAGGCGCCAAACTGACGTTGATTATCGGAGAGCTGTTTGGCCATCGTTCTCCGGTGGAAACGCGCGCGCAGATGCTCTACGTCGAAGCAAGGCTGACAGCAGGCGGCGAACTTCTGCTACCTGCGACGGTGGACGAGATGGCCGCCTATGTTGTGTCAGGCGCCCTTGAGATTGACGGTCAGCGCTTTGGGGAGGGCGACATGGCGGTGGCGTCTGCCAACAGCGCGATGCATCTGCACGCCAGCGAAGACAGCCGCATCATGGTGCTTGGCGGCGAGACGCTGGGTGAGCGCCACATCTGGTGGAATTTTGTTTCATCATCGCTGGAGCGCATTGAACAGGCCAAGCGCGACTGGCGTGACGGTCGCTTCGACGGGGTGCCTGGTGACGAGGAATTTATCCCTTTGCCGTAGCCATCAGGTGTAAAACCACTCGTAGCCTGCGTAGATCAGGCTCGAGACGACCAGACCAACACTCCAGATCAGCAGCCAGCGCTGCTTGCCGCGCCAGGCCAGCCAGCCGAGCACGCCGCCAATAACGAGGCTCAGGACGACAGTGAGCCAAAGCCAGGGTTCGGTGGAGCCGTAGGCCTCGACCATGGCGCCGTCTTTTAGTCGATAGCGCACGGCGCATCGTCTCCATCATGGACTCAGGGCTTGTATGGTAGCGCACGAGGACATGGTCGATCACGCGAGGTTTTAAACCTTCGGCAACGCTGCGTCATCGAAGGTGTTTTGGCCCCAGCGGAGATCCACACGATGGTTTTGCCTTTTCGTCTTGCGCTTGTCACGGTGTCGGCCGGTTTAATGGCCGGCTGCGTCACACAAGTCTCCGATGCGCCGAAGGTGGCGGTGCCGGGACCAGCGGCACTGAGCGTCGAAGTCCGGGCCGCTGAGTCTATCGTGCTGGATATGCCCAACGGAGATGTCACCATTGTTGCGGCGCCGGTGGGTTTCGCCGAAATGCATGTCGAGGTTCGATGTCCGAGCGACAGCAGCAAATGCCGCAAACGCGTTGAGAAAATGGCCTGGGCAACCCGGCGCAGCGCCAACCGTATCGAATTGGGGCTGGAAGGTGGCGCGACACTGAATGCCGAAATTACGGTCAATGTGCGGGTACCCCAGCGCAACCCGCTTGAGGTGCAAATGAAGTATGGCGCCCTGACCATCGAGAACGCCCGGCAGCCAGTAAAGGTGGAGATGAAGGCGGGCGAAGTGGACATAACCATGCCCGAAGAGGTCGTCAAAAGCGCATTTCTGCGCGCGCGCTTTGGCGACGCGTCACTGACGGTGCCCGAGAATTCGATCTCGGGTCGGCGACCCACACTGGTTGGCGCGACCGTGGACTGGCCTCATGGTCGCGGCCTTTTTCCGGTGTCTGCCAAGTTGCGCTATGGCGACGTGAGGTTGCGCTTGCTGGACTAGATGCTGCAGCGCGGTTTTGCCCTGCAGGGGCCGAATCGCCTAAGGTAATCCCAAGAACCTGTGCATCCGCACTTGCCTACGAGGGGTCACCAGCATGCCTGACGCTGCACGCACTTTCCGTTTTCTAGCACTGATCGCCGCACTTGCCGCACCGCCTGCGTTGGCCCAGGAAACGGGCGGACCGGCTCCCGCGGAGCCCATCACCGTCATGACGCGCAACGTTTACATTGGCGCGGATATTTTTCGGGTCGTAAATGCCGATCCGATCTTGATCGTCCCGACCATCGCAGAAGTGTATGCCACCGTCGTGGCCACGCGATTTGAAGAGCGCGCGCAGGTACTGGCCGACGAGGTTGCCGAGTATCAGCCGCACGTGATCGGCTTGCAGGAAGTTGCCCTGGTACGCCGCCAATCGCCCGGAGATGTTTTTCTTGGCAATCCGGTGCCCGCCACCGATCCCGATATGGATTTTCTGGAGATGTACATGCAGGCGCTGGGCGAGCGCGGTCTGGATTACGTCGTGGCCGCCAGCGTCAACAATGCGGACATTGAGCTGCCCCTTCTGACGGACGACAGCCTGGATGATATTCGTTTAACAGATCGCGATGTGCTGCTGGTGCGAGGTGATCTGGTTTTTGGCAATGCCGAGACCGGCAACTACTCGGATAACGTCATCATCAATTTGTCCGGGGCGGTGATCAACTTCAATCGCGGCTACACGCGAGCCGACGTAACGATTGACGGGGTGGAGTACGTCGTCGTGAATACCCATCTGGAGGTCGGTGGACAGCCCGAGATCCAAGGCGCGCAGGCAAATGAACTGATCGCCATGCTCAGTGCCGAAGAGCGCCCCTTGCTCGTGATGGGTGATATCAACGCTTCGCCTGAATCGCCGGCGCAGCAGGCCTACGCACGCTTTGCCGAGGCCGGCTATCTCGATGCGTGGAACGAGCGTGTTGTTGATGACAACGATCCGGGATTGACCTGTTGTTTCGGTGAGACGCTGGACGAGCCGGAGCCGGATTTTTCCTCTCGCATTGATGTGATCCTTGCGCGGACCGGTCGCAGCACCGCGCTCGGTGGCGTGGAGGCAACGGTCGTGGGCACGACGAATCAGACCGCATCAGGGCTGTGGCCTTCAGATCATGCCGGCGTGGTTGCCACCATGCGTGTTCTCGGTCCGGGAGACGATGCCGACGGCGACACTGTGACCGATTTTGAGGACAACTGTCTGGGCCGCTTCAATACCAATCAGCGCGATACAGACGGCGACGGATTTGGCAACCGGTGCGACGCGGATTTCAATCAGGATAACGCCGTGAATTTCGTAGACCTCGGTCGTTTTCGTTCGCTGACGTTCAGCGACGATCCGTTGGCAGACCTCGATGGAGACGGCGCGGTGAATTTCGTGGATTTGGGTATTCTGCGAACCTTGTTTTTTGCTGCGCCCGGTCCGTCAGGTATTGCAGCGATCGGTAGACGTTGAAGCGCTATTGTGGCGTGTCGTAGCGAAGTTCGAAAAACACCGGATCGTCCGGCGTGAATGGCACGCTATCGGGTCCGGGCCCGCTGAAGAAGCGCTGGCGCAGAAGATTGAAATCAGTATCCCGGTTGTTCAGTTCGATTTGTTGATACACGTCGTCCTGTGTTCGCCATACGCCGTCCGGTCCGGCACCACGAAATTGTTCAGCGGATACTAACAATGACGTCGCAAGCCTGCGCTCAATGCGGATCGTGTTGATTGAATCGTCCGATGTGAAACGGATGCCGTCGGCGCCGGCGTCCGAAAACGTGGTTATGGTCACGACAGTCTGTTGCGGATCTGAGTCGTCGTACTCAAAGGACTGATGCGGCTCGGCCAAGTCATCGTCAGTGAGCCAGATACCGTCGTCACCCTCGGCAACCGCCACGACGCTGCTGACCGGACGTCCCTGGCTATCGAGCATCTCAACTCTGTACGTACTGATGTCATCATCCTCGGTGAACCACTGATCATCAGCACCAGGCCCGTTGTATCCGATGCCTTCGAAACGCTGTTGTGCATCGTCGATGCGGCCGATGGTGTACACAAGAATTTCATCGTCGTCGGTATCAAAAACGCGGTCTGGGCCGGGCACGCTCGTCACGTTGGAAACTTCCAGACCGCTATCGTCATACTCGATTGCGGTACTCACGAATTCAGGTAAATCGTCTTCGGTATACCATTCTCCGTCGTCGCCTGGCCCATTGAATGCGGTGGATTTAGTGATCTGACCGAATGCGTTGTAGGCATAGTTGGTGTACCGAAATCGGATATCGTCATCTGTACCAACCGTGCGGTCGGAGCCAGCCGACCATTCAACAATACGCAGCGGCAAACCGATGGGGCCGTTGTCGTAAGCCTGGTAGGTGTTCGCGAGATCATCGTCGGTGAACCAAACTTCGTCATCGCCGGCGCGGGTGTAAAGGCTACGCCGGAGGATGACGCCTGAATCGTCGCGTTCGGTTTCTGTATAGTCCCGCGGCGTTTCATCCCCGGTATCAAAGACGTTATCCGGGCCGGCGTCGGCCATAGGAATGAATCGTATCTCGCGACCGTTGGCATCATTTTGATAGTCAATCTGAAAAACCGGCACCTGACTGCTGTTGTATGTGACCCGCCTTAACTGAGGTGTGGCAAACGTGCGAAATGAAACCTGAGTGCTTGGCGTCGTGTTGCCCGCTTCGTCGCTAACGCCATCCATCGTCAAGACGTAGTCCGTCGCCTGGCGCAAGAATTCGGCGGGTTCGAAAACGATGCCGTTGCTCGTAGCATCGTAGCTCACCGCGCCGCGCACGCGGGTTCCCTGCGCCGTAGTAAGCGCCACGTTGCTGGCGTTTACAGTCGCCGCATCGAGCGGCTCGGAAAAGGTAACGCTTGTCTTCGTGGTTATGGCGACGGGGCCAGCGCCAT
>CAZXCL010000042.1:9033-39763 GCA_964639265.1 uncultured Gammaproteobacteria bacterium
TTACGGAAACCGTCGTAGAGCCTACTTGATTGCCGCAAACGGGTAAACAAGCGTTGCATAAAAAAGGCCGCGCCTCCCGAAGGAGACGCGGCCCGTATTTCAGCCTTGGCTACGAACTAGTCGCAGTGCAGCTGCACGTTGATGTCGCCGTGGCCGCTGTGCGCGATGCAATCACCGTAGTAGTCGCAGTCGTGTGGCTGACCGTTGGTCTGCCAGTCGAACCAGCCTGAGCCACCGTAGATGTGCTGCTCGCCATCGTGCGCGTTGGCGCCGGTTCCGATCTGGAACGACGCGCCGCGACGGGTGATGCTCAGATGCGCACCGGTGTTCCAGTCCGCACCCGTCAGCGTGCCTTCCCAGTTCGGGTAGTACTGCCAATCGGACGGATCGGCACCGAACGGGTTGTACGGGCTACCCGGAGGAGGGTTGTCCGTGCGGCCCGACATCGTCACGTTGATGTCGAAGGCGTAGCTCGGCTCACCCTGCTTGCGAATACGACCGGTCAGCGTGGCATTGCCGTTGCCGTCCTGCGTAAACGTTGCACCAGGGTCGAGATCGTACTGATCGAGCACACCGTCACCGTTGAAGTTTGGCAGCCAGAACGCATGTTTGTGCGTTTCGTCTGCCTCACAGCTTTGCGGTGCATGCGGGTCGGTCGGCTCGCACTTCTTGTCGATGCGAACGTTGTCGATCATGAACTTGTCCCAGACAGCGCCGAAGTTCTTGCTGATCTTGAACATGATCACGGTGTTGGCCGACATGTACGGCGTGATGTCGTACATGGCAGAGCCACCGTTCGAATCGCCGTGCACGCCCTGGAAGGTCTCAAGGATGTACCAGGTATGACCACCGTCAGGCGAGATCTTGATCTGCGCCTCGTCGTTGTCATTGGCCTCTTCCGAGATCGTCCAGTCGAAGGACAGCATCGCCGAATTGAACCCGGTCAGGTTCACTTCGCGCTTGGCCCATGGCGTTGTACCACTGTTGGGGTAGTCCGCCAGAACCAGCATGCCGTTCTCCACTCGCACCGAACCACTGTGAGCGCCACCGCCCTGTGGATCATTCTCATGCCAGTTGCCGTTCCAGTTCATCGAACCGTCGTTGTTGCCGTAGGACACATGGTTGAAGTGGTCGGACACATCACCCGGGGTGCAGGCGTCGCACTTCTTGTCGATACGCACGTTGTCGACCATGAACTTGTCCCAGACGGCGCCAAAGTTGTTGGCGATCTGGAACGCGATCACGGTGTGATCCGAGATGAACTCGGAAATGTCGTACATCTCCGAACCGCTCGAGGTCTGACCGTGCTCACCGTTGAAGCTGTCCAGCAAGTGCCAGTTGTGGCCGTTGTCAGACGAAATCCAGAGGTTGGCGTGATCGTTCTCGTTGGCTTCCAGCGAGATTGACCAGTCAAACGACAGCATGGCCGAGTTGAAGCCGGTCAGATCCACCTTGCGGCGAACATCCGGATGCTGATCGCTGTTCGGATAGTCCGTCAGCACCAGCATGCCGTTCTCAACGCGTACCGCACCGCTGTGAGCACCGCCACCTTGAGGATCAAACTCCTGCCAGTCGCTGGCCCAGTCCATGTCGCCGTCGTTGTTGCCGTAAGACACCTGATCAAAGTTGTCTGCAACAAACTTGTCGACACAGCCGGCTTCTTCACCGAAGTAGTGACTCGGATCGTCATCGCTGACCGGATCGCCAACAGGCGTTCCACCGTCCACCGGCTGACCGGTCACACTACCAAGGTTGGCGTACTGTCCGGCTGTCGCCGTACCGCTACCGGTGCAGGTGAACGATGCGCCCGGGGCGAGCGTATCGGCAGGGCAGGAGACCGCCACACCCTGGTCGTCGGTCACCACCACGTTGGCAAGCGTGAGCTCACCGGTGTTGGTCACCACATACGTCCAGTTGACCGTATCGCCCACGATGATCGTCGGGCCGGTCGGCGTGTCGGCATCTTCGCCGTTGGTGGCTTTCTCGATGTCGATCGAAGCACCGAGCATGATCACACCGGCGTCGATGGTCGGGTTGAATTCACCCGAAGCCAGCGTCACAGGAGCCGTGATGCCCGTGTCCACATCGGGGTTCGAATCCACGGTTGGGTCGCCACCAGCGTTTTGCGTGGTGAACGGCTTGCCCGGAATGGCTTCGAACTGAACGATGTAGATCGTCAGCGAGTTCAGGTTGCTGAACATGTACATGCCGTTGGCATCGGTCGTGGTCGTGGCGATCTGGGTGTCGGGGCTACCGTCACCGTCATCGTCCGTCCACAGATTCACCACAGCACCCGGCACACCCGGCTCGCCAGCGTCCTGAACGCCGTCGCGATCCTGGTCAATCCAGACGAAGTCGCCCAGCTTGGCCGGCAGGTTCACAAGACCCGCGTCGATGGTCGGGTTGTTTTCCCCGGACATCAGCGTGATCGGGCCGGTGATACCACCTGCACCTGCGTCACTGTCAGTGGCGTCGTCACCCACGTTCGGCGTCGTGAACGGCATGTTCATGGCCGGATCGTTGATGAACTGCACCACGTAGGTCAGCGTCGGATCCAGGTTGGTAAACCCGTACATGCCGTTGCCGTCAGTCATCGTGGAGTTGATCTGGGTGTCGGGGCTGCCGTCACCGTCATCATCGGTCCACAGATTGACGGTAACACCGCCAACACCTGGCTCACCGGCGTCCTGCTGGCCGTTGGCGTTCAGATCCTTGAAGACCTTGTCGCCAAGCGAAGCGGGCAGGTTGACCAGACCGGCATCAATGGTCGGGTTGTTTTCACCCGAAGCCAGATTGATCGGACCGGTGATACCACCGTCGCCGGCATCACTGTCGGTGGCGTCGTTGCCAACGTTCGGCGTGGTGAACGGCATGTTCATCGCCGGATCGTTCACAAACTGCACCACGTAGGTGAGTGTCGGATCGAGGTTGGTGAAACCGTACATGCCGTTGGCATCGGTCGTGGTCGTATCGATCTGGGTGTCGGGGCTGCCGTCACCGTCATCGTCCGTCCACAGGTTGACCGTAATGCCCGGTACGCCCGGCTCATCGGCATCCTGCTGACCATCAGCATCGAGGTCTTTGAAGACCTTGTCGCCGAGACTGGCTACTTCGTTGACCAGACCTGCGTCGATCGTCGGGTTGTTTTCACCCGAGGACAACGTGATCGGACCGGTGATACCGCCAGGGCCTGCATCGCTGTCGGTGGCGTCATCGCCAACGTTCGGCGTCGTGAACGGCATGTTCATGGCCGGATCGTTGATGAACTGCACCACGTAGGTCAGCGTCGGATCGAGATCCGCAAAGCCATACATACCGTCAGCGTCGGTGGTCGTTGTGGCGATCTGGGTGTCGGGGCTGCCGTCACCGTCGTCGTCGGTCCACAGATTCACCGTGATGCCAGGTACGCCCGGCTCATCGGCGTCCTGCTGGCCGTCAGCGTCGAGGTCTTTGAAGACCTTGTCACCAAGCGAGGCGGGCAGGTTGATGATACCGGCGTCGATCGTCGGGTTGTTCTCACCGGAGGCAAGATTGATCGGACCGGTAATGCCGCCGTCGCCAGCGTCACTGTCGGTCGCATCGTCACCCACGTTCGGCATCGTGAACGGCATGTTCATCGCCGGATCGTTGATGAACTGCACCACGTAGGTCAGCGTCGGATCCAGGTTGGTGAAGCCGTACATACCGTTGGCATCGGTCGTGGTCGTGTTGATCTGGGTGTCGGGCAGGCCGTCACCATTATCGTCCGTCCACAGATTGACCGTGATACCCGGTACGCCCGGCTCATCGGCATCCTGCTGGCCGTTGGCGTTCAGATCCTTGAAGACCTTGTCGCCGAGGCTCGCAACTTCATTAACCAGACCGGCGTCGATCGTCGGGTTGTTTTCACCCGAGGACAACGTGATGGGGCCGGTGATGCCGTCAGGGCCAGCATCGCTGTCGCTGGCGTCGTTGCCAACGTTCGGCGTGGTGAACGGCATGTTCATGGCCGGATCGTTCACAAACTGCACCACGTAGGTGAGTGTGGGATCGAGGTCCGTGAAACCGTACATACCGTTGCCGTCGGTTGTGGTCGTGTCGATCTGGGTGTCGGGCAGGCCGTCACCGTCGTCGTCCGTCCACAGATTCACCGTGATGCCCGGGACACCTGGCTCATCGGCGTCCTGCTGACCGTCAGCATCAAGGTCCTTGAAGACCTTGTCGCCAAGCGAAGCAGGCAGGTTGACCAAACCGGCGTCAATCGTCGGATTGTTTTCACCCGAAGCCAGGTTGATCGGACCGGTGATACCGCCGTCGCCAGCGTCGCTGTCGGTGGCGTCATCGCCAACGTTCGGCGTCGTGAACGGCATGTTCATGGCCGGATCGTTGATGAACTGCACCACGTAGGTCAGCGTCGGATCGAGATCCGTAAACGCGTACATGCCGTTGGCATCGGTCGTGGTCGTATCGATCTGGGTGTCGGGCAGGCCGTCACCGTCATCGTCGGTCCACAGATTCACCGTGATGCCCGGAATGCCCGGCTCGTCGGCATCCTGCTGGCCGTTGGCGTTCAGGTCCTTGAAGACCTTGTCGCCGAGGCTAGCGCCAACATTCACCAGACCCGCATCGATGGTGGGATCGTTCTCACCGGATTCGAGGTTGATCGGACCGGTGATACCGCCGTCGCCAGCGTCGCTGTCGGTGGCGTCATCGCCAACGTTCGGCGTCGTGAACGGCATGTTCATGGCCGGATCGTTGATGAACTGCACCACGTAGGTCAGCGTCGGATCGAGATCCGTGAAGCCATACATTCCGTTGGCATCGGTCGTGGTCGTATTGATCTGGGTGTCGGGCAGGCCGTCACCGTCATCGTCGGTCCACAGGTTGACCGTAATGCCAGGCACGCCCGGCTCACCGGCGTCCTGTTGGCCGTCGCTGTTGAGATCCTTGAAGACCTTGTCGCCAAGCGAGGCGGGCAGGTTCACGATACCGGCGTCAATCGTCGGATCGTTTTCACCCGGATCCAGATCGATCGGGCCGGTGATGCCGTCAGGGCCGGCGTCGCTGTCGCTGGCGTCGTTGCCAACGTTCGGCGTCGTGAACGGCATGTTCATGGCCGGATCATTGACGAACTGCACGACGTAGGTCAGCGCAGGATCAAGATCGGCAAAACCGTACATGCCGTCACCGTCGGTCGTGGTCGTGGCGATCTGGGTGTCGGGCGCGCCGTCACCGTCATCGTCCGTCCACAGATTGACCGTGATGCCCGGTACGCCCGGCTCATCGGCATCTTGCTGGCCGTCGCTGTCGAGATCCTTGAAGACCTTGTCGCCGAGGCTTGCGCGCGGCTGCGGCTCACCAATGTAGTGCGAGGGATCGTCGTCGGTGACAGGCGCGCCAACCGGATCACCGTTGGGGCTCACGCCCTGACCGGTCACGGTGCCGAGGTTGGCGTACTGACCGACTTCGGCCGTACCCGTACCTGTGCAGGTGAAGCTCGCGCCCGGTGCCAGCGTATCGCTGGGGCAGGAGACCGCCACACCCTGATCGTCGGTGACGATCAGATCGTTGAGCGTGATGTTACCGGTGTTGGTCACCACATAGGTCCAGGTGACATCGTCGCCTTCAGTCAGCGTCGGACCGGTGGGCGTGTCAGCATCTTCGCCGTTGGTGGCTTTTTCAATATCGACCGCAGGCTCCGCACCGAAGTAGTGACTTGGGTCTGCGTCCGTGACCGGATCACCAACGGGGTTGCCGTCGCCGTCAACGCCTTGTGCGACAACGGCTGAATCGTTGGTGTACTGGCCCGCCGTCGCAACGCCGGTGGCGGTGCAGGTGAACGACTCGCCCGGTTCCAGCGTGGTGGCAGGGCAGGACACGTTGACGCCGTCGTCGCTGTCAGAGACCACAATGTCGCTGAGCGTAATCGAACCGGTGTTGGTCACCACGTAGGTCCAGGAGACCGTGTCGCCGACCGGAATAAACGGTCCGGTTGGTGCATCGGCATCTTCGCCGTTGGTCGCTTTTTCGATGTCGACCGAGGCAGACGTACCGAAGTAGTGCGACGGATCGGAATCGGTAACCGGATCGCCGACCGGCGGCGTGCCGCTGACCGAACCGAGGTTGGCATACTGACCAGCAATGGCCGTGCCCGAACCCGTGCAGGTCATCGAGACACCCGGGTCGAGCGTGGTGCTTGGGCAGGTCACCGTCACACCCTGATCGTCGCTGACGATGACATCGGTCAGCGTGACGTTGCCGGTATTGGTGACCACATAGGTCCACTCAACCGTGCTGCCGGCAGGGATTTGAGGACCCGTTGGCGTGTCAGCATCCTGACCGTTGGTGGCTTTCTCAAGATCGATGCCAGGGGCCGAACCAAAGTAGTGGCTAAGGTCCTTGTCGCAACGCAGTCCGCCATCCGGGGAGCCGGCGGCGCCGCAGGCATATACTTCGTTCATGTACTGCCCGGCTTGCGCACTGCCGCTGCCGGTACAGACAATGGATTCGCCTTCGGCAAGATCATCCTGCGGACAGGTGACGCTTACGCCCTGGTCGTCCACGACGCTCAGGTTGAACAGGTCACCAGCACCGACGTTGGTCAGAACGTATTCCCACAGCACATCGCCGCCGACCTCGATAAACGGACCCGGCGCGTTGTCGGCGTCAAAACCGTTGGTGAGTTTTTCGGCGTCCAGACGTGGAATGCCGTCATTGCGTGCCGCGACGTCGATATCGACGCGCTGACCGCCAGAGCGCACGTCAAACGCGGGCGTGACACCCAAACCGTTGACGTCGCTGTCGAGTTGCGGGTCAGGACTGACACCAGCCTGACCAAAGAAGTAGCCGTCGGGCAGGGCAAACTGCAGCCGATAGCGGCCCGGCGCCACGTTGGCAAACTCATAGTAGCCGTCAGCATCGCTGACAACGGAACGGCCCGTGGGGGCTGAATTGGCGTCGAGCAGGACCACCTGTACTCCAGCGAGACCTCGCTCGCTGACGCCCTGAATGTGGTCGCCGTCGGCGTCAACCCAGATCCAGTCACCGATGCTGCCGTTGCGATAGACACCGGCATCAATTTCAAACAGGCCCTGATCGGCGCTGACCATACCGGCCTGCGCGACACCTGTTTGCGGGTTCACATCGCTATCAAACGCTTCTGCCGCACGATCCGCGGCACTGAACTGGTAACCTCCAGGCAAGTCGACGTGAACCGAGTAGCAGGCTGGCGCTATACCGTCAAAGACAAAAAAGCCGCTGCTGTCGGTCTTGGTGACGCGAGCACGACCGTTGCCGTCGTTCACCGCATCGCCAGAGCAGGAAAGCAGTGATACCGCAATGCCCTGCAGGCCGGGTTCACCGACGTCCTGGACGCCGTTGGCGTTCAGATCTTCCCACACGCGATCGCCGATTTGCGACTCGCTCAGTGCGACAAGACCCGCGTCAATCTGGCTCAGGCCTTCGTTTAGACCGAGATTAATCTCAGCGGTAAGTCCCGTGGAAGGATCAGCATCGCTGTCACGAGTGACGTCGAGGCCCTGATTGGCGGGGCAGTAGCGATAGCCATCCATCGCGCCATAACGCAGGCGATAACAGCCTGCCGGCAAGCGGCTAAAGTGAAACTGACCTTTGGCATCCGTGGCTCGCGCCCGGATGAAGTTGCCATCGCAGTCGAGCAGGCTGACCATAACCCCGGCCAAACCAATTTCGCTTTTGTCGCGAATAGCATCTGCATTGGTGTCCAGCCAGACCATGCTCTCGATGTAACCACCGTTAGCACGCGAATCGTCACCGGAGTCGCCGGCGCTCGCCAGCGGCCCGGCGCCGAGCGCCAGCAAAGACAGACATAAAAAGATAGCTGCAGCCGAACGGCCCGCAGCGCGACGTGTTGTGCTCATAAGCACCACCTCCCGGTTTGTGTCAGACGTGCCCTCGTGGGGACATCTTATGTCTGACGTTTATCGTTATTACTCGTGGTGCATTGTTTTCTTGGCAATGCGCCATTGACATTACGTTAAAAACGCCGAAGTGACCAGCTCAGGCTTCGGATGAGTTTGTAAACCAATGTGTACAGCGTTCGGTGGCCATAGGCGATAAAGCGCAAAAATTCGTGTTGCGCAGCGTCATCGTGTGATAGTTTGGTTATAATGTGAGCACAGCGGGAAGCGAGGCGCGCAGCACGTCCGTTTCTACGTCCGGCCCACGATAAAGGCCGGCACAACAACAACTAAAACGAACAGCAGACATTTATCATGCTCGACTGGAAAAGCATCGGACGCGCCATCCGTTTTGAGACGCGGACGCTAGTGGCAGTGACAATACTGATTCTGGGACTTGGCGCGTATCTGATCTTGAGCCTGCCCAATATGTACGTCAGCAGCGCTCAGATTCTGGTAGAGCGTCGCGGATTGTTCTCGGAAACTGACATGGCCAGCGTTGCGGCGCAGGACAACCTGAGTCGGCGCATGCACGCCATCACCAGCACGGTGCTCAGTTCAAGCAGTATTCGCGACATCATGATCGACAACGAACTCATTTCCGAGTCGATCAACGATCAGGATTTTGGTCTGGCCGTCGATCAGTTTCGCGAGGCGGCGGTTCTCGAGCTGGACAACGTTGCCGTCGTCAATCAGTTCACGGGCAAATCGGGCATGTACTCGCAGGGCATGATTATTGAGTTCGCCCACACCGATCCGGAAGTGGCGTTCGACGTTGCTCGCACGCTGACCGATCGAGTGCTTGCCGCCAACAAGGGCAAGGGCGAGGCCGCCGTTGAGTATCGACGCGAATTTCTCACCGAGCAAAGCGAGCGCGCGCTGGAAAAGCTCAACGAAACAAAGGCGTCGGTGGCCAACTACAAGAATGAAAATGCTCTGTTTGTGCCGGAGGTACATCCGCTGACGATTCGCCGCTATGAAGAAATAGAATCGCTGTCGTCGCGCATTGAGGAAAATGTGGCGCGTTTGCGGCGCGATCTCAGTGACGTGCGTGGCGCGCTCGCCACGACCAGCGCCGATGCGTTCGTTCTCGCCGCGGACGGAACGCGCATCCTCGGCACAGATGAGCAGCTCAGACTGCTGGAGGCCGAGTACGCCCGCGCCCAGGCCCGCTACACCAAGAATCACCCCGAACTGGTCAAGCTCAGATCAGAGCTCGAGGGTCTGAGGCGCTACGCCAGCGGTGGCGACAGCACCGGCATTGAAGCAGATCTTCAGCAAACCCGACGCGAACTCGCCGCAGCCCAACAGCGCTATGGCTCAGAGCATCCCGACGTGAAAGCGCTCAACCGCAAAATCGGGCAGCTGGAGTCATTCCTTGCCAGCAGTCGCGACGATGAAACGCGCCGCGCCCCCAGCGAGTCGTCCAACCCGGCCTACAATCGTCTGCTGATTCGAGAACGTGGCATTGTCGACAATATTGCGCGGGAGACGCAGAAGCAGCGCTCTCTGACCGCTGAACTTGCCACCATCAAGGAGCAGTTGGCGCGTATGCCCGCTGTTGAGCAGGAGCTCAATACGCTGTTGCAACGTCAGGATGCGGCCACCGCCACGTTCGAGGAGATCCAGTCCGAGCTCGAGGAGCTTAGTCTGAGTTTTGGTATGCGTCAGGCCGACCTGCTGGACCGATTTGTGCTGATCGAGCCGCCACGCAAGGCGTTCGAGCCGGCCAAGCCACCGAAAAAAATCATGCTCGCCCTGCTGGGCCTGCTTTCTGTGTGCGCCGGACTGCTGGCCGCCATATTGCTGTATACCTATCGTGACCGCATTATCGACAGCGACGATGTCGAAGAATTGCTGGATTTGCCCGTTTACATCGTTCCTCGTTTTGGATAGCGCCGTGTCTAAAGAACCCATCGTTAATCTGCAGCCTGCCGAAGCCTCTGTCAGCCCGGTGCGTGCCCCGGACGACTCGGCGCCACCGCGTACCGCCGCGCAGCGGTTTACAATTGACATTGACGATGCACATTTGCGTCGCAACAACATTTTTGTCGAAGCCACCGATGAACAGTCGAGGATTGCCATCAGCGCATACAAGAGTCTGCGCACGCATATGTTGCGTGAGATGGAGCAGCGCAATGTACGCTCATTGGTGGTGACGGGCACGACCGCCGGTGTGGGCAAGAGCGTGACCGCCGCCAACCTTGCGATCAATATCGCGCGTCACCAGCAAAAACACGTATTGCTCGTGGACCTTGATCTGCGCTCACCCACGATCGCCAATATTTTTGGCTTTGCGCCGTCCACGGGTATCGACAGCGTGGTCGAACCGCGCTTTGTCTTTCCAAAGGCCATCGTGTACCCCGACATCCAGCACTTAAGCATTCTGCCGTGCGTAAAAGGCCACCAGGACTCGGCGGAAATTCTGCTCTCCAAGCAAATGGGCGCGCTGCTGCAAATACTGCACAACTACAAGGACAGCCACGTAGTGATTTTTGATTCACCGCCAATTCTCGGCTGTGATGATATCGCCGCCATCGCACCGATCATGGACATGTGCCTGGTGGTTGTCAGCGAGGGTGAGTCCAGCCGCCGCGAACTCAAGCACGCGATGCGTGTGCTGGGCGATGTGCCGGTTGCCGGTGTGCTGGTCAACAAGTCGTCTCAGAACTTCTTCAAGCGCTACTATTATTGAACGCCTCGCCTTACATACGAACCGCGCCACAGAGGTCTTCCCCGACCATTGACTATCGCGGGGTAGGCGAGTGCGCGCTTGTCTTTCTGATTGTCGTCACGGCCTCCGGAGCGCTATATAAGTTTGGCGTTGCCACATTGGCCTGGGCGCTGATCTATGCGTCAGTAATTGTCGTCGCTCTGCGCGATCATGCCGAGATAATCAAATCCGCCTCGATTGTGTGGCCGTTGCTGTGCTTTCCGCTGTTTTGTCTTTTGTCTGTGTTCTGGAGCGTTGAGCCGCAAGACTCGTTGCGCCATGCCGCGCAGTATCTGTTTACCGCTCTGGCAGCAGTCTGGATCGGCTCGGCCGTGGCACCCGTGCGATTGCTGCAAGCGGTGGGCCTGGGCTTTTTTGCGTGTGCGCTGTTTTCTGTCGTGGCCACGTATTTCAACGTGATTCAGGGCGTCAGCCAGGGCGACTACGTGGGTGCCGAGCGTTACTTTGTGGGTCTTTTTACTCAGAAGAACGTGTTTGGCAACGTCATCGTCATGGGCACCATCGGTTTGTTAACGCTCGGTGCTCATAGCGGCAAGCACATCCGCTACGGACTCGCTGCGCTGGCCTTGGCGCCGGTGCTGTACCTGACCAAATCGACAACCGCGGCGATTCTTTATGTGAGTGCCTGGTCGTTTTGGCCGGTATTGCGATTCGTGAAACAGCAGCAACAAAAGACGGCGTTTTTTCTGAGCGCGCTCACGGTGGTGTTGCTCGTAACGACCGTTTCTCTGGCCTTTGACACCAGCCCCATTGGCGGTGCACTTGAGGCACTTGGCAAGGATACGACGCTGACCGGTCGCACCGTAATCTGGGAGCTTGGATTCGACCTGTATCTGCAACACCCGGTTTTTGGCATCGGATATCAGTCATTCTGGGAGTCGCCTGCCTATACGTCGGATGTCATGCTGATCCGTGCGGCAGTGCTCGAGAGTATCGGTGGCTTTCACAACGCCTATCTCGAGGCAATGGTCGCAACGGGCCTGCCCGGCGTTATCTTGTTTGCCGTACTCATCATCGCGCCGTTGCTGGTGTCGTGGAGAGCATTGAAGCGCCAACCCACGGCGCTGCGTCTGGGGGCGGTCTATATCACGGGTCTGATTGCCAGCCGCACGTTCACAGAATCGGCCGGCTACTACCAGCACGATCTGGACTTTATTCTCCTGATCGCCATGGCGGTCTCCAGTGCCAGATTTCTGCATCCCACTGCCAGCGAGAAAAACCATGTCTAGCCTCACGCTGACACTGGCGGGCCTGACGCTGATCTGCGCCGTTGCCTTCGTATATCCGTACGTGATTTATCCGCTGATCCTGAAGCTGATGCCGCAGTATTCCTCGAGCCAGCCGTCGCAAGCATCATCGGCGCAGGCGCCCAGCGCCGCGCTACTGATGTGCGCCTACAATGAAGAGGCATCACTGCCGGCGAAAATTGACAATCTGCGGCGCATGAAAAAAGAATGGCCGGAGCTGGAGATTCTGGCGTATTCAGACTGCAGCAGTGACCGAACCAATGAGCTGCTCCAGGCTGCCAGTGACATTCTGACGCCTGTGATCGGCACCGAGCGTGCTGGCAAGGTACGCGGTATGTTCCACCTGATTGGATTGACCGAGGCAGAGGTGGCCGTGTTTACCGATGCCAACGTCATGGTGGACGAGGGCAGCATCAGCAACCTCCTGAATTATTTTCGCGATCCCGAGGTCGGCGCGGTCGCGGCCACGCTGATTTACGAAGATAAGGAAGATGGGGATCAGAGTGCGACGTCAGACGTTGGTGGCGCCTACTGGAAACTCGAGGAACACATCAAAAAGCTGGAGTCAGCCAGCGGCTCCATGATGGGCGCGGACGGTGCGTTTTTCGCCCGTCGACGGGCCGGGTATCCGCAGATTCCGGCCGACCTTGTTGATGATATGGCGGTATCCATCGGCGTGCTGTTCGACGGCCAACGCTGTCTGTCCGCTCCGGACGTCATCGGCCGCGAGCACTCGGTCACGCACCGCGGCGAGGAGTTTCGGCGCAAACGACGTATTGCGTGTGGCTCCTACAGCACTTATCGCTATCTGAAGCCGTCCCTGCGCGCGCTAAGCCGTCTTGATCGCTTCAAGTTTTTTTCGCATAAACTCATGCGATGGTGGGGCGCTGCATTCTTGCTCGCAGGGGTTGCTGCATTTGTTGCGGCATCCGCAAGCGCAGGCTACGGGCTTGCCGGGACCGGTGTAGTCGCTCTAGGCAGTGCAATCGTTGTCGGCCTGGGTCATCTGAACGTGGCGCCGTTTGGGGCTGTGTACGAGGTTTTGCTGGCGGTGATTGCCACAGGACTCGGGGTACTCGAATCGCTCAAGGGCGGCAGCTACGCAACGTGGGAGCCAGCGAAAACTCGCTAGGCACAAAGTTATGACAGTGGATGGCAAGGGCAACTCCCACGGCAGCGGCCTGCGTATGGCCTATTTCGGTCACAATCGACGCGACACGGCATTTGTGCGGCGCATTCGCGGCTTTCTGGAGGCCGGTGTCGACGTCACCACGTTTACCTATCGTCGCGACGGCGAACCGGCGCAGCCGGGGCCGGACTGGCCCAACGTGGATCTTGGGCACGTTGATCACGGTCGCTTCTATCGACGGATACTGCTCTATCTCGGCGCGCTGCGCGTCGTTTTTGGTGCCCGCCGCAAGCTTGCCGAATCGGCGGTCGTCTACGCGCGCAATCTCGACATCTTTCTGTTCGCCTGGCTTGCCGTCGCGACCCTGGGTGTCGGGCGCCGGCGGCCGGTCATGATTTACGAATGCCTTGATGTTCATGAGGCGCTTCTTGGCGATGGAATCAAGGCGCGGCTGCTGCGCGCTCTGGAGCGTCGCGTGCTGGCGCGTTCGAGCCTGCTGGTTGTCAGCTCGCCGGGCTTTATCGACAATTTCTTTGTGCCAACACAGCGCTATACAGGACCTTGGCACTGGGTTGAGAACAAACTTCATTTTCGTGACCACATGGTGCCGCGCCCACGGACAAACAGCACGGTGAGCGGCGACTGCGATGATCAAACCTTGACGATTGGCTGGGTCGGCATTATTCGCTGCCAAAAGACGCTGGATCTGCTGGCGGCGGTGGCCCGTGCCATGCCCAATCGCGTACGCATTCGCATCACCGGACTGGTGTCCTATTTTCTGTTGCCTGACTTTGATCAAACCATCGAGCCGCTGGCGAACGTTGCGTTTCGTGGGCCGTATGAGTGGCCGGTTGGACTGGCCGATGCCTACAGCGAGACCGACCTGGTGTGGTCGCAGGAGCTGTCCTGGAGCGGTGGCAACTCAGACTGGCTGATTCCCAATCGCGTGTACGAGGCGAGTTACTTTGGCGTGCCGTCGCTTGCCATTGCCACCACGCAGACCGGCCGCATCGTTGCAGAACGCGGTCTTGGCTTCGTATTGCGTGAGCCCTCGGCCGAGCAACTCATCGAGTTCCTGCAGGAGTTGCCTGTAGACGATATTCGCGCGGCACGCCAACGCCTGCTGGCGATGGGTGACGAGCAGTTTGTCCTGCAGTCAGCCGATACCGAGCAGCTTCTCGAAGCGATTTATCGTATCGAAAAATCGCTGCGCCCGGCCTGATGAGCGCTTCGCAGCACAGCAAGGCGGCCAGGCCCAGCATGGGTTCAATCGCACGCGGGTCCGTGGTGCTTGTCGCGGCGCGGGTGCTGGGCATGCTGTGCGGCCTTGTTCTCATGGTGTTTCTGGCCCGTACGCTCACACCGGATCAACTTGGCATCGTTACGCTATGCTTTTCTACCGCACTGCTTGGGGGCTTGTTGTTGACACTGAACGTCGGCGCCGGCGCGGTTCGCTTTATCAACGCGTTTCTCGGAGCCGGCAATCGCCAAGGTGCGGGCGACTATCTGGTGTACAGCGAGCGTCTGGTGCTGAAAGTCTCTGCGGCGGTGCTCGTGCTTCTGGCCGTGGCGGTATCGGCAGGCAGACTCGACAACGTGCCGGCGATGCCGGTCGCCGTTGCGACGGGTCTTTTGGTAGCCCCGATGTTTGCCTGGCTCAGGGTGGAGGCGGCCAACGTGGCCGCTGCCGGGGCCGTGGTCCGTGCATCGCTCCCGGTCACGCTATTGCGCCCGGCGTTGATGCTTATCAGCGTTATGCTGGCCTATCAAATCATCGGCAGTATCAGCAACGTGCATGTACTGGTGCTCTACGGCGCCTCACTGCTGATGGTCGTTATGCTGTCGCACGTGTTGTTCCGAAGCACCGTAGCGCCTCTGCGTGCGTCTGCCTCGGAGGTGCTTCCCGCAGACCATCGCTCGTGGCGGCAAGTGGGGCTCGATCTACTGATCCCGACTCTGTTTCTGGAATTGTCGGTCGATATCATCGTCATCATTGCCGCGCTGGTTCTGCCTCCCGCCGACATCGCAGCACTTGGGATTGTGCTGCGTATTCAGGGCATGATTCTGTTCGGCGTCACCTCGATCAATATGATCGTTTCACCGCGCATTGCGGCGGCTCACAGTCGCGAGGATCGCCAGACGGTCAATCAGCTGCTGTTTATGTCGACGCATCTCAAACTGTGGCCAGCGCTCGCCGCATTCATCATTATGGCGTTGTTGGGTCGCTGGGTGCTCGGCTTCTTCGGCCCTGAATATCAGGTCCATCTGCTGCCGCTGCTCATACTGTGCAGCACGCCGATTCTGATGGCCTTGATCGGTCCGGTGGTTCTTTTTGTGACGGTACTTGGCCTCGAAAAGCAGGCGCGGCGCGTCTTCCAGACGTCTATTGCGCTCCTGCTGATTCTGGTAACGGGCCTTGGCAAGCTGTACGGGCTTGCCGGCGTTGCCGGGGCCGTCGTGATCGTCTGGTGCGTGTGGCAAGGCGCGTTGCACATGATCGTGCGACGCAATGCCGGCTACTCCACCGTGCGTCTCACACCCGCTGCGGACTAGTCTCGATCCCAGACCTTCAGCGGTCGCTCAAGTAGCGACTCGACATAGGCAACGTCGTCCCGGTAGATCGCGTCAAATCGAGCGCGCGTGGCGGCATTCATCTGCACCTTGCTGCCGGTGTTCATGGCTTCGATGATGGCACGCACCTTGCGCCGCGGCTTTTTCGGCACCACCAGCCCCACCATTTTCTTGAACAGCATCCCGCCCTGCAAAAAACTCTGCAGCGTTTCACTGCGCGGCATACCGCTGACGTTCACCTTGCGCTCAACGTCAATCTCAATGTCGTCTCGCAGGCCGAGAAACGCATGCAGCTTCCGTAAATGACCACGTCGATCTGCCTTGAACTCTTCGTAAATCATCAGGTGCACGTTGGCTGGATCAAACGCTGTAAGCCAGGCCGGCAGGTGTTTGCCGTATCGTGGCAGCGAAAGGTGGTCGCAGAACGGGTAGAGTTCTTCGGAGGCGTAACGGTGTTCGTCGAACACGCGGTCGATTTGGCTAAGCCGCAGGGACTCAGCGCGGTCGCGCACCAGATGCACAAAGTTAGCGAACGCAACATCCGCGGGATCACGCAGAATAATCACGATTTTGGTGTCGGCCCGGTGCTCGAGTATGCGAGCCGGCACGTTGTCATTGATCAGATACCACGGCGAAGCTTCACCGCGCAGCACGCCATCCGGAGCCAGGTCGAAGAGTCCGGCGTACTTCTCATGGGTATCAACAATGTCGCTTTCATCCTGGCCATCGAGTACGCGCTCACCGCGCAGACCGATGAAATGCCGCGTCGATTCATAGCCATGGATGAAGAAATTCGTCTCCTTGATCGGGCTCATGAACACGTCGGGGTGTTGATCGAGCATGAAGTGCAGGGCAGTGGTGCCGGATTTAGCGGAGCCGGCGATGATGAACTCAGGAGCGGGAGACACGTAGATATCCTCACAAAAAAGGCGCGTACCCAAGCGGGTACGCGCCGGTCAATAAAGGTCAGCGATTTACGGAGAGACGCGTACCGGTAGCGTGAATCGGGTGATGCGGTTCGACGCCGAACGCTGATTCCTGAACAGGGAAATCGTGGCTGTGTAGTCGCCCGGGGCCAGGGCCGCACGTGCGCGGCCGCTAAGCGTCAGCAAGGTTTCGCCGTCGTTGTAGCCACCACCGAGGCTGCCCCGAATCTTGCCTGCCGCGACGTTGTCGTCGCTGCGACGTATCCGCACGGCGTAAAGCAGCTCGTCATCGCCGGAAACACCGTCGAGTGTCACGGGCACATCCAGTGCAATGCTGCCATTGGCCTGATAGAGCTGTGTTGCCGGCAGCGTGACCGGCGACGGCAGTTCGATCGGTGGATCACGCGGCGGCGGCGGCGCTACGCTGCCGACGCCTCGAATCGGCGTCACGCGTTCAGTCAGAGCGAAGTTGCCGCTGGTGTCTGAAACACGAATGCGAAGCGAGTAGTCGGTGGACTGATCGAGGATCGTATCAATCACGGTGGTCAGGCGCATGAGGCCGACGTAGCTGTGCTCGTACTCATCAACGGTCGAGGCAACCAGCGTTTCACTGAGCGTCTCAATCACGTCGTACTGCACCCGAATCGTCGGCGCAAGCATGGCCTGCTGCATTTGAACGCCGATGCTGGCGCGAACCTCATCGCCAAAGTAGGTGGCGCCGACATCGCGGAAGAAGCCCTCGAAAAACACCGTGGTGTCCGGCTGCGCGGCATCGACGTACTGCACGAAACGATGGGCGGCCACAGAACGCTTGTTGTTGTTCTGCGTATCGCGCACCACGACATCGACGGTATAAGCCCCCGGTGAATCAATCATCTGCGGGAACGAATAGTTCAGCGTCTTGGTTTCACCCGCTGCGCCCATCTCCAGCGCGATATTGCGCGCTGACATGGCCGGGCCTTTCGTGTAGCGGCCATCGCTGGCGTTGAACTCGAGCACCGGAACCAGCATGACCGACACCAGGCCACTGTAGTTGTCGCGATGCGAGGTCACCTCAATACTGCCGTCGATCTGCGTCGGGCTTCGCAGGATATCGCTCTCACCTTCGCGGAACACACGGTCAACAGAAAGCGCCGTATTGTCGTAGGCCGAGCCCTGGAGATCCGCGATCGCGATGTCTGGCTCAGGAATGCCGTAATACTCGCCGTCGGGATCGGAGGTGTAGACGCGAACGTAGTCGATCATGAACGCCTGCGACAGGTCGGTGTCCGCGTCGACGGTCGGGATCCACTCGGACGCGTGTTGTGAAGACAGCGCCAGGTTCAGGATCAGGTACATATCCGAGTTGGCGTTGGCAACCGCCTCGGCGTCCGTCACCGAGTGCACAATCGAGTTGTTAAACAGGTAGTCGATGCGCTCCGGCGTCCAGTACACGGCAAAGTTGTTGTACGAATTGGACAGGTTGCCGCCAAGCTGCACGGTCTCGCCGTTTTCGTTGCGCAGGCGGAAGCCGTAGTGATAGGCATGATGCACGGTTTCCGGAAGCTGGCCGCGGAACTCGGCAATATCAATTTCACTGGTCCATTGACCCGACTCCGGCATTAGCCAGAACGCCGGCCAAAAGCCGTTACCGCTGGGAATTCTTGCGCGCACTTCAAAGTAGCCGAACTGCTGCTTGAACAGGCCCTGCGTCGAGACGGTGCCGCTTGTGTAGGGGCGATCAGATTCAGGCTGGTTCAAAACACGCAGCCCCAGTTTGCCATCACCCATCGCCAGCGCATCCTTGTCATAGAACTGCAGACGGCGAGCGAGATGATCGCGGTTGGGAATCCAGGAATTGGGGTTGAGCGTGGCGCCGTCAAAGTTGTCAATGAACGTGGCACGCCAGTTTTGCAGCGGAATCGGCCCACCACCGACGGGAGGCTCGACCGGTTCGCTGTCCGGGTTCCAGTTCGGCGGAGGAGGGGGCGTACCGGCCACGTGAATACCAAAACGCGGAATCGAAAACGCGCCGCTGGCATCGGTCACGGTCGCAATGATGCCGACCGAGACATCTGAGTCAGGTGTCGCTGGAATCATGGTCGATAGTTCGATCAAGCCGACCTGGTCGTGCAGCACCTGTTCCGTGACTTCTTCGAGTACCTCGTTGGTAAAGGTATTGACCAACTCGTAGGTGACATCCAGATGAGGCGTTAGCAGGGCCTGCTGAAGCTGGAGCTGAAGTGTTGCATCCACTTCGTTGTTGGCGTAGCTCGCCGAACCGGTGCGGAAAAAGCCTTCGAAAAAGGCCGTTGAGCCGGTTTGCGTGGAATCGACAAACTGCACCACGCGATGGGTACCAAGGCTCTTCTTGTTGTTGGTATCAAAATCCTTGATCACCACGTCAACGCTGTAGACCGACGGCGAGGTCACCAGCGTGTCGAATTCGTAGTTGATGATCTGCGTGTCGCCGATGCTATCGAGCGTGACGGTCAGATCGCGGCCCTCCAACGCGGGCGTTTTACTATAGCGCCCATTGCTGTTGTCGAAATTGAACAGCTCGGTCAGGTAGACGCTGACCCGGCCGAAAAAATCATCGCGATGCGAGGTCACTTTGATGGCGCCGGAAATGGTACCGGAACCACGGATAATGTCGGTGCCCGGCCCGCCACCGACCCGATCGATGTCGACGGCCGTGTTGTCGTAGGCAGGGGTGCGCACATCGGCAACGGTTGCATTGTGAGCCGGAATCTCGTCGTAGGTGCCGGACGGGACCTCCTCATACACGCGTATGTACTCGATCTCGTACTTCTGATTCAGGTCGGTCTCGGCGTCAATCGTCGGAATCCAGCCCGAATGCTGTGAGGCCAGCGCCACGTTCAGGATGATGTACATCTCATCTTCGGCGCTTTGCACGGCTTCGACCTCAGTGACCGAGTGCATCACGGTGCCGTTGAACAGATAGTCGATGCGCTCGGGCGTCCAGTGCACGGCGTAGTTGTTAAAGCCCGCCGCCGCGTCAACAGGAATCGAGGCGGTAAGGCCATGTTGATTTTGCAACGCAAAATCGTAATGAAAACCGTAATGAACCGTGTCGGTCAGGTGGCCGCGAAACTCACTGATGTCAATTTCGCTGGTCCAGCGACCTGTTTCAGGCATGAGCCAGAATGCGGGCCAGTAGCCCTTGCCCGCTGGAACCTTGGCACGCATTTCAAAGTAGCCGTACTTCTGCTTGAACAAACCCTGCGTCGACACGATCCCGGCTGTATACGGGCGGTCCGACTCGGAACGATTGAGCACCGACAGCGCGAGCTTGCCATTTTCAACCGACGCGGCGTCCGCGTCGTAGTACTGAATGCGTCGCGGAAGAATTTCGCGTCCGGGCACCCATGCCGCCGGATCAACCGCATTGCCATCAAAATTGTCCACAAACGTGGCTTCCCAATCGGCGCCCGCCGTCGGGGCCAGCGCCAGTAGGGCGAGTGCAGGTAGTAAGAGTCGTTTGTTCACGATAGAGATCCAGTTGCAGATGCGTGTTCTTGTAATGGTCAGGTCAGCTCGTCTTTGATACAGGCGACGACCTCGTCGTTCGATAATCGTTGCGTCACTTCCCCGGGTGAGCGCTCTGATCGTTGCGAACGTAGAGGTTTATTGTCAAGCAGATTGATGATGCAGTCGACGAATTCGTCCGGCGTGGACCCAATCTCGACCAGATCTGAAAGCGCTTCACCAAATCCTTCAAGCGCGAGCGGGTAGACCACGGTTGGCATGCCGAGCATCAGATACTCCGCAACCTTGATGCTCACGCCGGTGGCAAGGCGGGTCGGTGCAACGCCAATGGAATCGGCACCGCCGATGGTTCCAAGGTCATCGACGCGGCCCAGAATCTTTACCTGTGGGTCACGCCGAACTTCCTGTTCGACGTCCCGTCCGATGGAACCAGCTATCCAGAATTCCACGTCGGGTTTGCGCTGTTTCGTCGCTGGCCAGATGTCGTTGAGGAAGTGGCGGAGCGCATCAAGATTGCCGGCGTGCTGCGTACCGAGAAACACAATCCGCGCCGGTCCGGGCACGGGCGAGACCGTGCAGGGACGTGGACCGGGGCGTAGCCAGACACCCTTGCTGCGTGGCAACTGGCGTCCAAGGGAGGCCATTTCATTCGCCGACGCGTAGAAACACACATCGGCCGCCGACATCCAGTCAACTTCCGTCTCGCGGCTTATCTCCAGAAAATCCGGTGCCAGACCATTGTGGCGAAAACGCGCTGCACGATCTGAAAACAGATCGTGGACCAGTACGCCTTTGCGCGTCGGATATGACAGCAGCTTCAGAACCGGCGCCATCGAGCTGTACTCGGCGACGGTAAGTGTCGCTGCGGAATCTCGCCCACAGGCGTCGGCCACGATCTGTGCTTCATGCTGTTCAAGCGGATCGCCCAGAAAACTGTAAATCTCAGGATTGAACCCGAGCCTTTGGACCAGAGCCTTGCCAAGGCGAATCGCAAAACGCGTCCAGACGGTTGGCGACATAGACCAGTAGTGCTGACCGACGCGCAGACTGCGCGGCCACACCACCTCATCGCTTAGGGCGGCAAAGCGCGGATGCAGACGCGCCCACGGGCGATTGCCAAACGAACGCCATGGCGCAAAGACCAGGCGCACGTTTGCGCCGGCATCGGCGGCAGCCTGCAGAAACATTTCCAGGTAGGCACCGTTACCACTGCTGATATTGTCCAGCTGGCGCTGAACAGCTACATCCATTTTCATAGAGAAGGGCGGCGTTTAAAGGTCGTTGATTCTTGATTCTTGTGGCCGGAGGACAGGTTTTCAGCCGTCGTCCCAAGTCCGTCCAGTGGCCGTATTGTAGCTTATTGACGCTCGAAGAAAGCTGTTTGGTCGTTATGTCAGGGCAAAGTTTACGATTGTTGGCGATGTGCACGTTCATTTTTTCCCAACTGGCGTATATTAGCCGCAGTCGCCCGGTTGCCTCACCCAAATGAACAGCTCACAAGACAATAAAAACAGCAACATCAGGCCCTACGAATCGATCGAACCGATCCGCCAGCAACTGGCCGGCGACGACGGCTCGCGGATTTATGTGGACTTTGATTACACGCTCTTCCACTCAAATTCGACCGAGGTTTTTCTAAACTCTGGTCGGCCCGCATTTTTGAATGCGCTACTGCTGCGTATTCTGAGTGTGCTGGCGCCGTGGTCGCTGATCGATCGCGAGCGGGGCGCCTTTTTGTGGCGCGATGCAATTCGCATCTGGTGTGTGCTGTTGTTATTCCCGTGGACCCTGTGGCTGTTCAAGCGTAAGGCGCCGGGGCTTTTCGCACGGTTTCAGAACCCCGAGCTGATGGCGCTGCTTAAGGATGTCGACTCAGACCGTATCGTCATCGTCACCAACGGCTATCGCAGGTTCGTCGAAATGCTGTTGCAAGGCAGCGATCTGGAGCGCGCGCACCTGGTCGGCAGCTCACTATTGCGACCCTCCCGAATCAGGGATGTCGGTAAACTCAAAGTGCTTGCAGAGAAGGGGTTTGCTCCGGTTCAGGCACGTGATGTCGTAGTTACCGATTCGATGGACGATGCGGATCTTTTGGGCGCGTTGGACCACGCTTATCTGATCAC
This sequence comes from uncultured Gammaproteobacteria bacterium, assembly GCA_964639265.1. GTDB lineage: Bacteria > Pseudomonadota > Gammaproteobacteria > Steroidobacterales > JBCCMA01 > JBCCMA01. The sequence continues at coordinate 31,169 of CAZXCL010000042.1, forward strand.
GCCAGAAGGCACCCAGAACCACAATGACCTGGCGCATGTTTACGTGCCGTTCTTTTACTCGGCGCGGGTCAAGCGCTCTCCGGAATTTGTTGTCAAACAGATGTTTCTTGAAGAGCTTCTGATCATCTTGCTGGCGACGGTCTTTTTTCTGCCCTTCAGTTTTGCGCTGTGGATCGCCGCGACGCTGTTGTTTGTCGCGTTTCTTGCCGCCTACGAAATCGGTTACGCGGAAAATGATCGCGTTGGATATTTGACAGAGACGCGACCGAAACTCGCCGAGGACTACGAGCAATTCAAGGACGTGCAGCTGGAACCCGCTGCGTGGATCTGGGTCGTGGGATTGACGCTTGTCGGTATCTGGATGCTTGGCTCACAAATGCAGGGCGACATACTTGCGCGCCTGCATCTTCCGACCAGCGATTCGGCGATCGCGCGCATCGCATTGCTCTCGGTCGTGTGGATTGCCATTGTCGCGCTGGGCAGGGGACTTTTTTACGTCTACAACCGCATGCCCATGATCTGGCGTGTGTTCGGCTATATTCTTTTGCACTTCGGCAAATACTTTAGCCTCGTGGTCCTGTTTTCGTCCCAGCCGGTAGGCTACGCACTGCTGTGTGCTCAGATCGTTCGAACCTGGTCGCTTTACGCGATCCGACGCTCCGGGGGCGATATGGAACTGGTCGCAAGTCAGTCGATTCGATTAGCATTTTTTGCACTGTTTTTGGTCGCATTTAACCTGGCAACGCCCCAAATTGATGCGTTTACGCAGTGGCACACCTGGGCCATCATCGGGTTTTGTATAGTGCGGGCCGCGCCGGAAGCCCGTCGCAAGCTGTTTAATCGAGACGTACTCCAAAACGGCATGCGAGGCTCAAATGCCAATAAAAACAAGACCTAACCCTCCAGTGGCTGACGTACGACACCTCCTCCAGAAGCACCGTTTGCAAAGTTCTGTGACATCCATTGTGACTGCGTGGCAACAATGGAATAGTGCTTGCATTACAGAAACAAGAAACATCTGGCCCCCAACGGATCCGTGGGCCAACCAGCCCGCACTGGATTGCGATCTCAAATAACGATACGAATTTTATAGCTTAAGCGTCGGAACAGACGCGAGCAGCAAAATCAGGGCAATGACTATGCAAGCGACTGCGCAAGACGCGAGCCTTTCCTGGCCAGCGCAACCCAACTCTGTATCCGCCGAGCTCATCAAGGTGTGTGCCGTCCTTGTCGACGCACTGATGCTGCTGATCCCGGGGCTGGTGATCTACGCCTTTTACGTTGGATGGTCGTACGAGACCACCGGCATTTATCTGCCTGTCACAGTTGCCCTGACAACGGCCACGGTCTTCGCGTTCTATTTCACTGATCTGTATCGAATCGGTGCGCTGCTACAGCCGGTGTCATTTCTGCGGCGCATGCTGCCGGTGGCCTTGTTTGTCCTGCTCGCGTTCATTGGCTTCCTGTTCGCGTTAAAGGTATCGGACCGACTCTCCCGTGTGTGGGTCTTCACGTGGTTCCTGGCCAGCTCGTCCGGCCTCGTGCTCGGGCGAATCATGATGTCGTGGGTTCTTGCGAAGGTCGCCAAAGCAGGGCATCTGGCAAGACGCATTGTGATCGTGGGCGGCGGTGATCGCGGCAAGCAGCTGATCGAACATCTGCGTTCGCGCAACGACCCGCTGAACCACATTGTTGGCGTCTTTGATGATCGACTCGAGCGGACCGATGCCGAGGTCAGTGGTGTGCCCATGCTGGGCACTGTTGAAGACCTGTTGACCTACGCTCGTCATCATCGCTGTGACGAAGTGCTCGTAGCGCTGCCTGGGCACGCTCATAAGCGCATCGTGGACGTGGTCAACGCACTGCGAGTGCTGCCCGTACACGTGGGCCTCGGTCCCGATTTTGCGGGTCTGAATCTTTTGCCAACGGGTTACCGCGACTGCGGTGGCGTGCCCGTTCTCTCAATGTCGCGCAAGCCGTTCACGCCGACGCAGGCGATGCTCAAGCGCGCGGAGGACATCATTCTCGGCGGCCTGATCACGCTGCTGATTTTGCCGATCATGGCGATCATCGCAGTGCTGATCAAACTCGACAGCCGCGGCCCGGTGCTGTTTCGTCAGCCGCGCTACGGTTTTAACAACCAGCTGATCAACGTATACAAGTTCCGCAGCATGTACGCGGACAAATCGGATCACGCGGGCAGTCAGCTGACGCAAAAAAATGATCCGCGTATCACTCGAATCGGGCGCTTCCTGCGCCGCTCCAGCCTCGATGAGCTACCGCAGTTTTTCAACGTGCTTAAGGGTGAGATGTCAATCGTTGGACCGCGTCCGCATGCCGTGCAGGCAAAGGCCGGTTCGAAGCTTTACGAAGACGTCGTGTCAGAGTACGCCGCCCGTCATCGCGTCAAGCCCGGTATTACCGGCTGGGCGCAGGTCAACGGCTGGCGTGGTGAGACCAATACGGACGAGCAGATTCTGCAACGCGTAGATCACGACCTGCACTACATCAACAACTGGTCACTGCCGCTCGATGTCTGGATTATTCTGCTGACCATCACGACGGTGCTCAAGGGCGACAAAGCGATGTAGCGATCACAGGGCAGCGCGTCCGTCAATGACGTTCATGTCCTGTGTAAGTTATGTCCAACCCGATGTGGCGTTCTGGCCGCACTTCTCAAAGTGCCTTTTTTATAGTCATTTGATGCGCGTTTGCGCTCTGATTCAGCTCAGGGTTTTCCCCGACAGATCAGGGCCTCCAGCTCATTTGACAATGCGCAGAATGCCTTGCGAACATCCGCCCACTGTCGCGCTGCGGGGTGCCGCTCAATAACAACACGAAGGTCTTGTTGTACGCCGCAGACTGAACGCGATTTCTATTTACATGATCCCCGGGGAGGGAACTATGAAAAGGTACCGACGCAATGTCGTCGCTAGCCTGTGTCTGACGGCCACCGCGGCCGCAAGTCACAGCGCAGTGGCAGAAACACAGTCGCCAGACGAGGGCATGTCAGGCAAAGAGTTGGCCTCGGCCTGCGCGATGCTCGACAATCCGAAAAAGCGCGAGCGCATGGATGGTCTGCTGAACTATCTTCTGGTCAAGTGCGGTCGTGCGCACGAGCTCGGTGGCGCTGAGTCTGTCCGCTACAGTGAAGACAAAGAGACCAACCGCATTCCGGGTACGGACGTCGAGGTCAACGACGCCAGCACCGACAGTGGTTCCTCGCGAACCCAGAACGAGACCTCGCTGGCACTCGATCCTGTCACCGGCACCATTTGCTCGGGCTTCAACGACTCGTTCTCGGGCGTAACCTCGGGTCAGGGTTTTACCGGCTTTGCTCGCTCGACCGATGGCGGTGACACGTTTGTCGACAACGGCGCGTTTGATCCCTCAAGCTCCGGCGACCCGAGCATGATCTGGCGTCAGGCTGACGGCAACTTCTATCTGGCAACGCTGCGCAATGGCGGACTGGGCATCTATCGCTCCAGCGACGACTGCCAGACCATGGAGTTCATCTCGCAGGCCTCCAATGGCGGCGATGACAAAGAACTGCTTGCCGTGGACAACAACGTCGGCAGCCCGAATTTCGGTCGCATCTACATGGTGTGGACGGACTTTGGACTCGACGCCCAGATCTATTCGATCTATTCGGATGATGGCATCAACTGGTCGTCACAGGTGCGCGTGAGTGCGCCGGGCAACGGCGTGCAGGGTGCCTGGCCCATCGTTGGACCGGACGGCACGTTCTATGTCTCCTGGGTGCGCTTCAACGGCGCGACTGTAGATATGGAAGTGGCACGCTCCACCGACGGCGGTGACACGTACATCCAGGCGGCCGACGCACTGAGTGGTGGCGCCAACCCACGTGATGCCGCGGCAACGGGCAACTGCGGACGCTCCGCGCTTAACGGCAACGTGCGCTACCTGGCCTCGCCGCAAATCGCGGTAACACCGAATGGCGATCTGCACATTGTATACAGCTACGATCCAGACGGTCTGGATGTCGGCGATACGGTTGACGTGTTCTACCGTCGCTCCACCGATCAGGGCGACAGCTGGCTGCCGGAGATTCGCGTCAACGATGACTCGACGCAGACCGACCAGTTTTTCCCGACGCTCAGCACGGGCCCCACGGGTCGTGTTGTGGTCGCCTGGTACGATCGTCGCCTCGACGAGGCCGACAATCTGTTTGTTGATTACTACGCGGCGATGTCTGAAGACGGCGGCGCCACGTTCGGTCCTAACGAGCGCATCTCCGATGAGTCCACGCCGATCGTGCTCGATCCGAACCTCGCCACCTGCTATCACGGTGACTACGATCAGCAGTTCCAGACGGCATCGACGGCCTTCATCCAGTGGGCCGATGATCGCGCCGTGGGTGGTCAGAATGATCCGAACACCTATCTTGATCGCAACATCTTTGAACCGGACTTCTTCCTGACCGGTACGAACGCCTCGCAGGCCGTCTGTGCGCCTGACGATGCGGTCTACAACATTGATGTTGGCCAGGCTCTGGGTTTCTCTGATCCGGTCAACCTGTCGGCTTCCGGCGTTCCGGCTGGCGCATCCAGCGATTTCAGTGTGAATCCGGTGATCCCGGCGGGTTCCACGGTCTTCACCGTTGGCAACACCAACGCGGCGACGGCCGGCGACTATGTGATCGAAGTGACCGGCACCTCGGGCACGAAGTCACGCGCTGCGCAGTTGACGCTGTCACTGGCCACCGCATCGCCCGACGCGGCGCTGCTGGCAAGCCCCATCGATGGTGCCGTCGAGCAGCCTAACCAGCCGACCTTTAGCTGGTCCGACGCCGCGCAGGCGGCGAGCTACACCATCGAGATCGCGACGGATGCCAACTTCAACAACATCATTGAAACCGGCACCAGCGACGAGCCGAGCTACACGGCTACGACGGCACTGGGTCCGCTGACCGAGTACTTCTGGCGCGTCACGGCATCGAACCAGTGCGGTACTGGCTCGACATCGAGCACGTTCTCGTTCACGACGCAAAACGTGATCTGCATCGCGCCAAACCTCAGCGTGCCTGACAACTCAACCGCTGGCGTCGATAGCACGACCTCGCTGGCCGCTGGCGGCACGCTGGAAGATCTGGATGTCTCGATCGACATGACGCATACGTTTGTCGGTGATCTGATCTTCACGGTTACGCATGAAGACACCGGCACGAGCGCCATCATTGTCGATCGTCCGGGGCGTGATACGGCCGGCTTCGGCTGCGGCGGTGACAACATCGATGCGATTCTCGACGACGAAGCGGCACTGCCGGTCGAAGACGAGTGTCAGAACGCACCGGCCATCGGCGGCACGTTCAGCCCGAACAATCCGCTGTCGGTGTTTGACGGTGAAGACCTGGCTGGAACCTGGACCATGAACGTTAGCGATAACGCCGGGCAGGACCTTGGCATGCTGAACGAGTGGTGTCTGCTGCCGGCTGTGGCATCGGATGCTCCGGATGCAGATGGCGACGGTGTTGCCGATGACGCGGACAACTGCACGCTGGTGGCCAACGCCGATCAGCGCGACACCAACGGCGACGGCTTCGGCAACGCCTGCGATGCCGACCTCGACAACAACTGCGTTGTGAACTTCGTTGATCTTGGTCTGCTGCGCCAGGTGTTCTTCACCGCTGACGCCGACGCCGACTTCAACGGCGACGGCACGGTCAACTTTGTCGATCTGGGCCTGTTGCGTATTGGTTTCTTCAGCCCGCCGGGACCGGCGGTGGAACCAAATGCCTGCACGCCTGCGAACTAGACGGCTGTCTGGTTTATGACTGAGAAGGGGCCGGACGCGTGTCTGGCCCCTTTTTTTGCGCTAAGACGCCGTCAATTAAAATGCAGGCGGTTTAGGAATGGCGCTGAACGGAACAAGTGAGACGCGCTCGGCCGGGCGTCTGGTTATCGCTCCTGCCGGCTAGTCCGTCCGGCGAAATACCATTTTCGCCAAACTTCGATTCTCAGCCAGGTGATCGTCCAGATGCCGGGTAAGGGCCATGGGCACTCCGATCGCGCGTCGCAGCGCATTGCTGATCGGCTCGCCCTCACGATGATTGGTGTTGATGAAGGGCTTGTAGAGTTTGAAAAACACCAGATCGTGCCAGAAGCGACTGGCTCTGGTCTTCAAAAACTCGATATCGCCAAGCTCAAAGCCGTGCTCGGCCATGGCCGCCTGATACACCTCGACGCGCCGACCGGCAAAGTCGCCTTCGGCACCAATAACGTGGCTTTTGCCGATGTCTTCCATTAACACGACCTCGCCACGCGTGACGCGACAAAGTTCGCCGATAGCGGACTTGAACATCGCCTCGTCGGTCACGTGATGAAGCACGGTGACCGTGATGCTCGTATCAATTGAGTCTGAGTCAAACGGCAACCGGTTGCCGTCGGTCTTGTGCAATTCGACCAGATCATGGTGTTCACTGAGGTTTCTCCCGGCAAGATCGAGCATCGTCTGCGAGATATCCGCCCCGAGGAGCCTGCTGCACTTGTAATGCTCAGCAATGTATTTGAGATTGCCGCCGGGCCCTGGGCCCATTTCCATGACCACCTTGTCGTCAAAATCCATGCGTCCCAGAAAACGCGTCAGAAACTTCTCGCGTTTGTAGTCAAAATAGGGGTTGTTGTCACCGGCGACAAAGTCCGCGCCGCGGTCCTGGATTTGCTGTCCGACGTTTGACCAGTATTTTTCGGGATCGTATTCCATTTTTTTTCTCGAGCAGACGGGTTATGGGCGGTAGTGTAACGCCAATCTCAGGTAGACACGTAGGCGGCCAATGTGAACATTCAACGCCGTTGCGGGCCAGCATTCAGGGGATACCGGCCGCCTCTCTGGCCACGTCGATGACCGCCGCATCCACCCAGGAGAGGTACGTGGTACGCGCCGCAGAACGTCGACCGCTTGCATTGACAAACGCTGCCCCCATGTACCGGGGCACGCAAGCACTCCACTCAACATCCAACCAGGGGAGCCTCAGATATGAAAATCAGACGTGCGAAAGATCGTGGCCGGGCCAATTTCGGTTGGCTGGACAGTCGCCATACGTTTTCGTTTGGCCACTATCATGACCCGGCGCATATGGGGTTTGGACCACTGCGTGTTATCAACGAGGACCGCGTCGCGCCCGGTGGTGGCTTCGCCGAGCATGGGCATCAGGACATGGAGATCATTTCCTACGTGCTTGATGGCGCGCTGGAACACAAGGACTCCATCGGCACGGGCTCCGTGATACGTCCAGGCGACGTCCAGCGGATGTCTGCGGGCACCGGAATCCGTCACTCGGAATTCAACGCCTCAGATAGCGACCCGGTGCATTTTCTGCAGATCTGGATCGTGCCGAATAAAGCGGGCATCGCTCCGGGCTACGAGCAGGCCCATTTTGATCAGGCACAACGCAAGGGCAAGCTCAGACTCGTGGCCTCACCGGACGGCGCCGATGGCTCGCTGATCCTTCATCAGGACGTGCGGCTTTTCAGCAGCATTCTGGATGCCGGCGAACGCGTTGTGTATGACATTGAGGCGAACAGAGGCGGCTGGTTGCAGGTTGCCCTGGGCCAGGTGTTGGTCAATGATCAGCGACTAGGCGCGGGCGACGGGGCGGCGTTTGACGTGGCCGGGACCGTGGATATCCAAGGCGATGACAAGTCTGAGATATTGTTATTCGATATCGGCCCGACGCATGCCTAGAAATCAAAGGCGCGGCCCTGCTGGCGCAGCTCAGCCACGGTCTTGCCATCGCAGTCGCCGAGGTTTTTCGCCTCCACACGCCCCTCGGGCGTAACGGTTACCAGTACAGGGTTCGAGGTCAGTGACTTGTACAGGATGCCGCCGTTCTCAAGTCGGGCACTAACGTAGAACACCAGACCGTCCCAGGGCTGCGCGTTGATCGGATCGCTGATCGAGCAAACCAGAACATCCGGTTGCGCGCCAAAAACGCCGGCTTCGGTGTGTATCGCCAGCGCAAGCATTGCACTTAGCAGTGTGGTTCGAAAGCGGGCGCCGTGACTACGCATACTTTTTACCCGGGCCGATGCAGGCCGCAGATCTTGTGGCCGTCCAGATCGCGGAAGTAGCATAAATACAGAGCCCCCATCGTTGTATCACGAGGACCCGGCGGCTGCTCGATGCTCGTGCCACCGCTGGCAACTGCCGTGTCGTGCAGCTGCCTGACTTGTTCCGGCGAGCCGCAGGCAATACCAATGGTTGAGCCGTTTGCGACCACAGCGGGCTCGTCGTCGATCGGTTCGCTCACGCAAAAAATTGAGTCATTGTGAATGTAAAACAGCCGTGTCTGGCCTGTCGCATTTTCGTTTACCACCGGCTCGGGGGCACCGACCACGCCCAATACTGCATTGTAGAAATCACGTGCTTTGTCGATGTCGTTTGTACCGACCATGATATGGCTGAACATGGATTTCTCACGCTGTGTGGCGAATGGGTATTGATTATAGCGCTAGTTGCCTGTCCGTCAGACCTCAACCACGACCTTACCGATCGCTTGACCGCTCGTAAGATGGTGGTACGCGTCCCCAACTTCGGCCATCCCGAAGCGTTTGTCATCGAGCATAGGTCGCAGCG
>CAZXCL010000043.1:0-37667 GCA_964639265.1 uncultured Gammaproteobacteria bacterium
GAAGCGATGCCCAGCGCCACCGGCAGGGAAAACAGCGCCATCACGGATGCGGCCTTCACAAACGCAGCGCGGGCGCGCTCGGAATCGTGGGCAATCTTTGCAAACCCCGGCAGCAGTGCGCGGTTGATCGGCGCGATCAATTCCGTCGTCGCCAGATTCGAGATTTCGTAGGCAACCGTGTACAGACCAAGACCCTGGGTGCCGGCAAATTTTCCAATCACAAAGTCGGGCCCGCGCAAGCGCGCCACAATGCCCAGGTTGTTGATAAATATCCAGCGTGAGAACCGGAACAGCTTCCCCAAAGAGCGCAGGGAGAACGACGGCCGGTAATCGTGCATCACGTAGCTCAGGACCAGCCCGGCGAGCTTGGTTGTGACGATGCCGATCATCAGCGCCCAGTATGAGCGCAAAAACCACGCGCTGGTGATCGTTGCCACAAAACCCATCACCTTGATGCTGACGTTGTAGCGAAACTCCTTGTCGAACATCAAATGCTTGCGAAAATCGACCACGCCGATATTCATGAAGCCGTGCAGGAAATTGACACCGGCAATGACATACAGCAGCGGGGCGAGCCGCGCGTCGTCAAAGTATCCCGCCGCCCAGGGAGCAATCGCGGCGAGGATCAGTCCGGTACCGGTGGCCATGAGAATTTCCATGGTCCAGACCGTGTTGTACTCATCCGGACCCGCGTTCTGGTCCTGGATGAGCGCCAGTTCGAAACCGAATGCGCGCAGCAATTCGATGGTAGCCACGGTGGACATCACCAACGCCATCAGACCAAAATCCTCCGGCGCCAGCAGACGCAGCAGAATGAGCGTACTGATCAATCCGATAAAGCGAATCGACATGCGCATCAACACCATCCAGATAGCGCCAATCGCAATTTTTGAGCCGAGATTCTTCACGGTGAGCGCAGGGGGTTTTCGTAAGCCAGAACGCGCCTATGGCCCCACCCTATCGACACAATATCCAGATCGCCATCGCGATCCAGGTCGGCCAGCTGCGCACCATCGTGATGCTCATCACCAACGCCGATCAGGTGCGCAATCCAGTGCGCGCCGCGCCGTTCAAACCAGATCAGCCTGGCTTGCGCTGGGTTCGCGAGGTTGTGCTCACCGACAACAACATCGATGTCTCCATCAAGATCGATGTCACCCGCATCAAGACTCATCGGCCCGACCACTTCGCCGATGACGGTAGCGTCCCACCCGCTGTTCGACGCACGGTAAAGCGTGATCCGGCCGCGACGCGAAATCGCCTCGTCGCCTACGACGATCTCCAGCGCCTGTCCATCGATTGGAGCGATGACTACGTGGCGATCCGGCAGCGCCGCGTCGCTGATGATGTGTTGCTCGCCACTGCGCCCGTCGATCCACCGCGTGCCGGTAACCAGATCGAGGCGGCCATCCTGATTGAGATCAACAACCGACAGCGCTTCGTTTTGCGAATACAGCGACTGCCCGGCAACGGGCCACGAGCCCTGCCTGGCGTCCGCGGGCAGCGACAGTGTGACCACAGGCGTATTTTTCGCGTGCATAGATAAACTCAACGCGCGACCGTTGTCAGACGCCCGCAGCGCCGCACCGTGAGGAAAGTCTCCGGGCAGGTCTGTGGCAACTTGCATCGACGACGGCGACTCGCTCGCCGGACCGAAGTGCACCATTAGCGAGTTCGCGTTTTTCTGCCACGGATCAGGCCCTGATCCGAGCTTCGCTTTGATGCGCGCCATCAAAGTGGGTTTGCTGTAGCCCGACCACGCGCTGGCCACCACGTCTGGCGTTTCGTCGTCGTCGATATTGGCGACCAGCAGTGCATTACCGCTACCGCTGCCAAGCTCTGCCCGCACCCACGGCGCACCAAGACGTCCGGAATTGCGATACCAGAATGCCCCGCTTACCACGTCGACAAACTCATCGCCATCAAGATCGGCAGGCAACACGTTCAGTGCCTGACCCGGTCGGGCGTCATCAAGGACGTGGCGCGGCCACAACGTCTGTTCACGATCATTGCGCCACAGGGTAACCGCGTAGTCGCCCTTGTAATTGTCCCTTTGCCAGTTCGCACCCACGATGTCCGGATCAAAATCGCCATCGGCGTCAAGCACGTGCAAATTATGCGATCCACTGGTGGCAAGCACCTGCCGGGCAAACGTCCCGCCGTTGCCCAGATTGCGCAGCAGCAGCACCTCGTCGGGATCGGCACCTTGCGTCATCTGCGCCGTGGCCAGATCCGTCTGTCCGTCGCCATCAAAGTCGGCCGCCACTAGCGCGTGGTGCACGGCCTCCGTATCGTCAAGCACCACGTGCTCACGCCACGGCTGGCCGGCCGCCGACGGACCTTCAAACCAGGACAGGCGATAGCGCTGACCTTTCTCCTCAGCCGGCGCGAGGGCAACATCGAGATGGCCGTCGGAGTTGAAATCGCCCGCCGCGACAACCACATGCGGCCAGTCCCAGTCTGTCGAGGTATAGCGCACGCGTCGCCAGGCGCCCGGATCGTCCACCTTGTCTGCGGCCGGTGCGACGTACAGCACGTCATTAACTATCACCGTCGGCCTCGCACCTCTGACCACCTGCAGCCCTTCGCCCTGCGGTGCGGACAGGCCCAGCGTGTCCCACTGCCCGTCGGACTGCGACAGCATGATCACCAGATCATCGCCATTGTTGTAGCCAAACAGACTCTGATTGCGCAGCACGAGGTCCGGGCGCGCGTCATCGTTGAGCTGCGTTAGTTCAACATCGTGAAACTTGCGCGCGTCGATAACGTGGGGCTGCCACTCGGGGGCCTCAAACCAGACCACGCCACGATCGGTCAGCGCCACGATGTCGATATCACCGTCGGCATCCACATCGCCCGCCTCCACATCGGTGCGCACGGCAAAGGCGTTACTCACCGTGTGTCGCGTCCACTCGGGCGCCTCATACCAGACCAGCTCGCCGCGTCGGTCGGTCAAGTCAATGAGACCCAGTTTGTTCGCGATTCGTTCGCCCAGTGAAAAGTCGGGTATCTGATGACCACCAATCAGAATATCGGTGAGTCCGTCCTGATTGATATCCGCCACGCCTTTGGCCCACGGCGCCCTCGGACCAGCGCGGTCAATCGATACCGTCGTGAACGCCAGATCGTCGGCAGAACATGCCATCGTGCAGAGCGCGTGCAGGGCTATGCCGCCAAGCACGCCAAAAGCGCTTTGGGAATGTCGGCACGGCACGGCGGGACAGGCTCAAGTGTCAGCGAGCGGGCAATCTTTCGCGCACGATCTGGTACTGCGCGTCGATGGACGAGCGCACCTCATCGCTGCGAGCGGCCACTTTCGCCAGTTCTGTAGCACGAGCCTCGACAAGCCGATCATAGGCCGAGCACAGCTGGTCGGCCGTCATATCGTCAAGCATCAGAGCGTAGTCGTCCTGCCCCGCGGCCGTCATGGCCTCGCGCGCTTTTGCCTGATAGCACACGCTCAGTATCAGCCGCTTGGCCAGAATGCCGAGAATGGTGCCATGAAAACGCGTCGGCACGATCACATGCGACGACTGAATGACGCGCATCACGTCCTGACTGCTGTTGGTGTCGATGACCTGCAGCGCATCCGCCACCTGCGCCGAATGTCTGCGCGCGATCTCGACCAGATCGTTGGCGGCATCCAGGTCTCGGGTTTGCGTTGGAAACAGAATGACCTCGCCACCGCGGCCGTGCACATGGATCGCGAGCTTGGCGAGCTTGGTCAGATACGCCTCATATTTCACCTTGTCCGTGGTGAACCAGTAATCGCCGTAGACCGGCATGGGATTAATCGCCACCCGGTAGCGCTCGGCTTCGTAATCAATGTCGGTGACCGGAAACTGCAGATTGCACGCCAGATCGGGATACACCACGCCACCCAGACGCGCCTCCTGACCTTCAATCAGCCGCAGCGATCCGGGGTCGCGATAGGAATGGAACAGACTCTGGCCAATGGCCTTGCGCACCATGTAACGACTGAGCGCCTTGTCGATCGGCCCAGCACCGATACTCAGGAAGACCAGCGATGTGTTGGTCTTGCTGCACAGATTCGCCCACTTCATGAGCGTGTAGGGAAAGCCCCAGGTACCGCCAAAGTTATCCAGATACTGGTTCGAGCCCGCGACGATAATCAGATCGACGTCCTGCAGGACGTCTTCGCAGCGTGACAAAAATGCGCGCTCTGCGGAGTATCGTCCCGGTGCGCTTGCGATCGAGCGGGCGAGGTTAACGCCCGAGCGCAGCAGTTTGGATCGCTTCAGCAGGCCCTTGATACCGCCATCTTGTGGCGGTTCGGCGCTCGCAGAGGTCGCTGTTGCCGCCGGGGCTGGGCGTGTCCACGGCGTGCCGGCCTTTGCAGGCTGTGCCGACCGGCGAATGGGATAGGCGTCGAGATTGTGGCGCGCGGCCGAATCGCCGGGCACGATAGAAAAAAGCGTTACCCGATCAGCGCCGAGCAAACGGCGCGCGCTGTCCACACACGCTTCGGTGATCGCCTCATCGCCGAGGTTGCCATTGCCGTAATGACCGAAAACACCAACATGCAGACTCATGTCAGCGTCAGCTTGTTGCAATAGAAGGCTTCGGCGTAAGGCGTTGCGCCGTGCACACCGCGTATGCGGGCCATGGCGTGAAACACGTCGCGTGTGAACCACTGCTTGTCGTGCTGCGATTTGAAGCAGCGCATGAGGGTGTCGATTTTCGTCTCCAACTGCTGTTCGGTCAGGGGAATAAACACGTTGGGGTTACCAAGATCACCATCGTATTTGAGAATTTCGTATTCAAGCACCAGATGATCCCGAAACGTGTTGGCAGTCAGCTCGCTGACCGTGCGGTGATCCTGATGATGATCATGGCGATAGTGGGTAAACACGAGCTGTGGATCAAATGACTTGTACTTTTCCAGATGCGCCTTTATTTCCGTGGCCTGCCACGGAAAGTGACCGTTTCGAAAACCGAACACGTCAACGTCGCATTGAGGATGGGCGCCGAGCATTTCGCGGGTCGCCGCCATGGTCTCCTGCGTGCGCTCCTTGTTCCCGGTCAGCACGCAGACCTGGATAGTAACGTCGGGTCGGCGTCGTGCCAGCTCGGTGAGCGTTCCACCCATACCGATCTCAACGTCGTCGCAGTGTGCGCCCAGACACAGCACGCGCTGCAGATCCGGGCGGTCGAACAAAGGTAGATTCAGCATCAGGGCGCGCCCGCTAAACTACGTGGTCCCAGACTTCCCAGGGTCGATCACCCGCCTCGAACATGTCGTCGAATTTTTTCTTGTCCTTGAAAGTGTCCATCGCTCGCCAGAAGCCGTCGTAGCGATACGTCATGAGTTTACCGGCCTCGATCAGACGTGCGAAAGGCTGCTCGACAAGCTCGTCGCCCGGTTCGATGTAGTCAAAAATGCTCGGTCGCAGAACAAAAAAACCGCCGTTGATCAGTACCGAATCGCTGAGATAATCAATCGCAGTGACGATGCCATCATCGCGATACTCAATCTTCGACAGGCTGTTCGACGGACGCACCGCGATGAACGCCGCCACGGCATCGCTTGCCTTGAACTTGTCGATCATGTCCTGCAGCGGCAAGTCGCACAACGCATCGCTGTAGTTGGCCAGGAACATCTCCTCGTTCTCAACTTCAGACTTAACCGCCAGCAATCGCTGGCCGATGTTGTTGTGCAGACCAGTGTCGCGAAACAGGACTTTCCAGTCCGAGATATCCGGTCCAAGCAAGCGCACCTTGCGGTCGCGGCGATCGCGCGTAGGCGTCAACTCAAAGTCGGTCGACAAACATTCGTCGTAGGTCAGGAAAAACTTCTTGATCAGGTCGCCGCGGTAACCCAGACACAGCACGAAGTCCTTGTGGCCATGATGTGCGTAGTACTTCATCAGGTTCCACATGATGGGTCGGTTACCCACCTCCACCAGAGGTTTGGGCACCTGATCCGAATAATCACGTAAACGGGTACCAAAGCCCCCACAGAAAAGAACGGTCTTCATTGCTTGCTCGCCGTGTAGATGAAGGTGGAAGTGTAGCTAAAAGCCGAAGGTCTTGTTCTGTTCGGCACGTAGAGCGTCCACGAGTCGGCCCTCCGGGACGGAGACGTCAGCATAGGTAATCGGCTGATCCTTGGCCACGGCGCGCACCATCGTACAGCCTTCGGACACGCCCATCGGCAGGCAGTCATCGGCAATACTGGTGGCATAGTTGTCGATCAGCGCATAGGCCGCGAACCCGCCCAATCCGTCGAGCACTTCGCCCGGCTGCAGATCTTTTTTGGCGATAGCGATCGAATCGCAGGTTGGCGCACCAAAAGGCGCCACCGTCGCATCGTCGAGCAACACCGCGCGCGCGATGGTGTTGGGAATCTCGAGCTGCGGCAGATGAAACGGCGTGTAGAACGCGTACAGCGGACCCTCGCCCATCTTCAGATACTTCAGAAAATCGGCGCGCATGGGGTCGTCACTGTGGCCCAGCACAAACGCACCGTTGGACGGCGCCGCACCGACGAGAAAATCGACCATGCCGCCGTCGACCAGTTTGTCCGCGTAATACGCCGGGCTGTCATTGACGTGTTCCAGCGACGGTCCAAACATGCCCCGGCGCGCAACGCCAAAGCCTGCGCCATTGGCAAGCACCGTCAATTCCATAGACAGCTTCGTGCCGTCCGCAAAATGGGCCATGGTTGCAGGTTTCTGATTATTCGCTGCCGCAAACGCCTGCTGGGTTTCGGGATTGCGATAGGGATCGTAGAGCCCTTTAAGGTTGCCCGCGACGACCGGTTTAAGACCGATCGATTTGACGAAGCGAATCATGTTCATGGCCACGCCCGGCTCGTCGCCGTCGCTGTTGGAGTACATCACGCCGTTGGCGCGCGCCTTTTCGCTCAGGATCGCGCCAACCGTGGCATCCATCTCCACGTTCATCAAAATCAGATGCTTTTTGTTTTCAAGTGCAGACACGGCCACTTCGGCGCCATAGGTCACAATGCCGGTGGCATCCACGATCACTTCGATCTGCTCGGACTCCGTCAGCGCCTTGTAATCGCCACTGACAACCGCCTTGCCGGCCGCAATATTGCGATCAACGCCGGCCGCATCGGAGGCCTCAGCCACCTCATCAATGCCGGCATAGCCGTAGGCCTCGCGCGCGTGCTCGGGCGTGCGATTGCAAATGGCCACCACCTCCATGCCGTCGATGCCATCGGTAATCTGATAAGCAATCTTGCGACCGCTGTAACCTGCCCCGATCAGGCCGACGCGAATCGGGTCCTTGGCATCCGCACGCTTTTTGAGTGCTGTATCGACAATCAACATGTCTGATGATCTCCGCTAGGTGAAGTTAAATTTCAAGGTGTGGCCAGGTTTGATCCTGATCAGAGACCACGGTGGGCGTCAGCGGCCATTCAATCCCGAAGGCAGGATCGTCGTAGCGAACGCCGGTGGCGGCCTCCGGGGCGTACAGCGCCGTCGTGTGGTAATACATTTCCGTGTCGTCTTCGAGCGTCATGTAGCCGGTGGCGCATCCCTCGGGCACGTAGAGTGCATGATGATTTGCAGGGCTCAATTCAAAACCGACCCATTTTTTAAATGTGGGTGAATCGGGTCGAACGTCGACAATCACATCAAACATCGCACCGCGCACGCAACGCACGATTTTCACCTCGCGATGCGGCTGGGTCTGATAGTGCAAACCGCGCAAGGTGCCCTTGTACTGGCTGACCGCCATATTGCTCTGCACGATCGTCGGATTGAGGCCCGCATCCAGGAACTCCTGCTCGCACCAGGCACGCGCGAAAAAGCCGCGCTCGTCTCCGATCTTGCGCGGGACAATCAGATAGGCGCCGTCAATGTCGAGTGGCTTGAATTCCATCGATCAGGTCCAGCGCATGGTCTCGTCGAGCTGACCCGAGGCAATCAGCGACTTGAGCTGTGCAATACGCTTGTACTTGGGACCTTCGTAGTCATCCTTGTCGAGGCCGAACTTGGCGTACGACTCGTAAATCGACCTGGCGCCCTCGAGCGCGCTCCACTGCAAGGCGTGGTCAGGGAAGGTTTTCTCGAACTTGTCGAAATTGACTCGATAGTTGCGCAGATCGGGGCTCGCGTCCCCGGCGAAACTGATCTCGCAGTTTGGAATCGTCTGTCGGACAAAGTCGGCCAGTTGCTTAACCTGATAGTTCTCGCTGTTGCGACCCACGTTGAACGCCTCGTTGTGAACCTTCTCACGTGGCGACTCCAACGCCGCGATCACACCGCGCGAAATATCTTCGATGTGCACCAGCGGCCGCCACGGCGTGCCGTCACTTTTCATATGCACTTTGCCCGTGGTGTAGGCCCAGGCCGACAGATTGTTGAGCACCACGTCAAAGCGAATTCGTGGCGACACACCGTAGGCCGTGGAATTGCGCATAAACGTAGGACTGAAATTGTCATTCGCCATTTGGCTCACATCGCGCTCGACCCATACTTTCGATGTGGCGTAAGCGGTCACCGGATTAAACTCGGCGCTCTCATCCAGAACGTTGTCACCGGCCGCGCCGTACATACTGCACGAGGAGGCAAACACATAGCGTCGGATACCAAGCTCAATCGCAAGCTCGGCAAGTCGCACTGAAGCCTGATGGTTGATCTGGTAGGTCAGATCCGGATTGAAATCGCCCAGCATGTCGTTCGATAACGCGGCGAGGCTGACGATCGCCTCCACACCCTCGAGATCGGCTTTCTCTATATCACGCACGTCCTTGATGATCTCATCGACGGGCTCCGGCGGCGTACCGTACGTGCTGTTGCGATAAAGATCGCTGTCGATGCCCAGCACCGAATGACCGCGCGCCTGCAGCATAGGCACCATAACGGTACCAATGTATCCCTTGTGGCCAGTAACCAGTACTCGCATGAAAGTGTCTCCGTATCGGTTGAATATCTAAAAGCCGGTGTAGACCAACTCGGTGGAAAGCCGACGCTTGTTAGCCCAGATCATCCGCAGCAGTATGCGGTAGAGCGCCAGATTTTCCTTGAGCGGCACCGCAGTTTTCGCGATGGCCCGACGATACGCCATAATGCGCTTCCAGGCCGGACGCGACAGTTTGGCCTTGCCGGCACTCCAGAACGACTCCTGCTTGTCTTTGTCGTAGCGGTCCGAACTGCTGCTTTGCTCGTGCATGCGGCGATAAAACAGCGGCTCATCGATCTTCAGGAATTTACCCTGCAGGACCAAATGAGCCATAAAAATGATGTCGGCCGAGGGCACCGAACCGTCACCCATGAGTTCCGTTCGGCCCAATTCTTCACGCCGCATCAGGCCGTAGATCACGTTGGTCAGCCCCACCTGGTCCAGAAACGCGCGTAGCCGCTCACTGGGCCGTTCCGCGGTAATGTGCAGGTTGTCGTCGTAATGCTCGGTTTCATTGCCAGCGCCGTCGATCAGCACGCTGGTGCCCGCAGCCAGCACCGCATCGGGATTGCTGGTCAGAGCGTCCCAACAGCGCTGATGCAACGTGGGGGCCAGCAGATCGTCGGCGTTGTTCCAGCGAAAGTAATCGCAGCGAGCTTCGGCAAACAGCAAATTGTAATTCGCCGCCGCGCCTATGTTCGCCTCATTGCGGATGTAGCGAATACGCGGGTCCCGGGCGGCATAGTCCTGACAAATCTCACCGGAACGATCCTCGGACGCGTTGTCCGCGATGATCAACTCGAAATCGTCAAACGTCTGAGCCAGCACCGAGTCGATTGCCGATTCGAGATACTGCTCACCGTTATAAACCGGCATGCCTACGCTGATTTTGGCCATTTTTCTTAAGGGTCGATTCGACGCGCGTCGTGGTGCCGGAGGCGCCGGCACGCTTATATGCGCGTTATAGTAGTAGCGGCTTTCGCACTTGTATACGACGACGACGCAAAACTGTGACTTGCGCCCGTCAATCGCCGTTCATGTGTCTGTTTTCTTTACAGTTTAGACCAAAACTCGCTCAATTTGAGAGCATCCCCGGCAACAACCCACTCAACGTGCAGGACGGCCCAGCTTCAAAAAGACCTCCGGAACGCCCTGATCTCGAACAATCGACTCACCCAGGTCCCAGGACGCGGGAATTGTCAGATGACTTCGATCATAGAAAATCGGGCGTCCGTCGTCGGCAATCACCTGGCAACGGCCCTCTGGGCAAAGGACGCCGTTTGGATCAAAATACGTGACCCTGGGTGTGTGCGCGGCCCACGCTGCCAGTTGTTCGTTGCCGCGGCGTACGTCTTCATCAAACGGCACATCGGGCATCGAACAATCCATAAACGGCAGGCTCAGTACTTTTTCGCGACACAAGCGATCGTAACCTGGAATAAGCGGCGGTTTCGCAATCACGACAATCTGCTTGCCGGCAGCCAGAAGCGGCGCCATGGTCGTTGAAAACACCTCAAAGAACTGATCCGACCGCCCCTGATAGTACGACCACGCTGAGCCAACAATAATCACGTCATAGTCAGACAGTGCAGGCAAAATCGCGTCAAGCGATGCGCGGCAGTTTGCCACCCGCGGCGCCGTGATAAACGCCGACGGATCACCAATCACGGTCGGGCACGCGCTGGCCGCGACATTGTGGAAACCAAAACCGGCAGCTTTGCCGAACGCGCCGAGCATGCCGACATACTGCGCCGCAATCGAGTCACCAACGAGCAGGACAGACGGCGCGGTGCTCTCACCGACACGGCACCTCGGGTCATCAAAATCAGCCTGCGTGATGACCTGTTTCTGGCACACGTAGTCGTAGGCAAACGGCGGCTTCGCGTTCTCGCGCACGGTTTCCAGACGCTGCGGATAGTCACCGGCAAACGCGCGCGGCCCGAAGCCGTCCAGCTTCATCGCTCCGAGCGCAGCAACCCCGAGCACGGCAACGGGCACGACAAACTGACGCAGAAACACCGCCATTGCGCCGCGGTTGGTTCGTCGCAGCGGCTGCTCAACAAAGCGATAGTTTGCTGCCGCCAGCGCCAGGGTCGCGATCAGCACAATTGTGCCCACGACAGCGTCGAGTTCGACCCGGGCGTAGCGCAGAAACGCCAGAAGCGGCCAGTGAATGAGATACGCCGAATAGGAAACAAGCCCGACCCACACCAGGGGGCGCAAGGCGAAAAAACGACTGACCATCGTGGTGTGTTGATGCCCGGCAAGAAGCAGCAGTGCCGTCCCCACGGTCGGCGGAACGGCCTGCAGACCGGGGAACACCCGATCCTCCGACAGCCACCAGAGCGACGCTAGTACCAGTACAAGACCAGCATAACTTGCCACCTGCCCCACCCACGCCCGACGCAGCCAAGACGGATTGGCGGTAACCAAATGCGCCAACAGCGCACCGACCAGCAACTCGCCCGCACGCGTCGGCAACATGTAATACACAAAAGAAGGATCGCGCTCGAAATACCACTCGCCCAAGACGAACGACGCCGCGGCCACACCAAGCATCACCAGACAGAAACCCAGACGACGGCTTGCGCTGTACACGGCCATCAGGAGCAATGGCCATACGATGTAAAACTGCTCCTCCACTCCGAGCGACCACAAATGCAGCAGCGGCTGCTCTGCGCTCGATGCGGCAAAATAACCGTTGTCCTGGAACAGCCAGAAATAGACGTTGGCCAGCGACAACAGCGACCACAGCGCGCTCTCGGCCACTTTTTCGGCGTCCGGTGGTCGCATGAGCATTTGACTGACAAACAAGGTGACGGCCACAACCACCAGCATGGCCGGCACGATGCGCTTGATCCGCCGCCGATAAAATTCAGCCAGCGAAAAGCGGCCGCGGTCGATCTCGCTGACAATGTGCAGCGTAATCAGATAGCCCGAGATCACGAAGAAGATATCCACACCAACAAAACCGCCCGGGAGCAGTGGAGCGCTGATGTGGAAGACAATCACTGAGAGCACGGCAAGTGCTCGCAGTCCGTCGATATCCGTACGGTATTTCACGGGCGTGGAGTCTAACGGCAGCCGGCGACAGTGTCATGCGACACGGTCACCAAATGGCGCTACTAGTCGTTGCTCGCGATCTTGTCCTGCGTGCGCAACTGGAAATCGCTGGCGTCATGCCGCTCATGCAGTTGCTCCGAGAGCTCGCCCCAGGTCCGATTGACCATACGTCCGCGCTGGACGGCCGGTCGTTCGGCAATGGTATTGGCCCAGCGCACAACATGCTCGTATTCGTTCACGCTCAGAAACTCGGCCGCGCCATACAGTGCGCCGCGTACGAGCACGCCGTACCACGGCCACACCGCCACATCCGCAATCGTATAGTCATCACCGGCAAGATAGGCCGTCGCGGCAAGCCGGCGATCAAGCACGTCAAGCTGACGCTTGGTCTCCATCGTGAAACGATCAATGCAGTATTCAATTTTGATTGGCGCGTACTGATAGAAATGACCAAATCCTCCGCCAAGGTACGGTGCACTTCCCATTTGCCAGAACAGCCACGACAGACACTCGGTGCGCTGCGCCGGATCAGCGGGCAGCAGCGCGCCAAATTTCTCCGCCAGGTACAACAATATCGATCCGGACTCGAACACGCGGGTTGGTGGCGTCGTGCTGTGATCCATCAGCGCAGGAATCTTGGAATTGGGATTGACCTCGACAAAGCCACTGCCAAACTGATCGCCCTCGGTAATGCGAATCAGATGCGCGTCGTATTCTGCTCCGCTATGCCCAAGCGCCAGGAGCTCCTCGAGCATCACGGTGACCTTGACCCCGTTCGGCGTGGCCAGTGAATACAGTTGCAGCGGGTGCTTGCCGACCGGCAGCGGTTTGTCGTGGGTGGCCCCGGCAATCGGTCGATTGATCTTGGCCCACTCGCCACCGCTTTCACTGTCCCAGGTCCAGACTTTTGGCGGCACGTACTCGGTAGCGTCAGACATTGTTCGATTCCTTGCGGCGATGAAAACCTCGATTGTATCAACACCGGCTATCCATGGCCCGCCGACCGACTGACGTTCGTCGGATTGATGCAGTCGACTTTTTGCGTCAGATTGGAGGCCTGACGCAGCTGATTTTTCGGGAGACGCCCATGCGAGCCAGGCTTGTTGTTTTTCTTTTGCTAATAACCCTGTCCACCGCCAGTGCACGTGCTGAGGTGATTGAAAAAGCACCGGAGGGTTTCTTTCTCAGCATCAGCACACAGATCGATGCGCCCGTCGCTGCGGTGTATCAGCAGTTTTTGAACATCGATCAGTGGTGGGATGCCGAGCATTCGTGGTTTGGTAGTGACACTCATTTTTCCATTGAGCCGAGGGCCGGCGGCTGCTTCTGCGAGACGTTCGCCGACAAATCGGCACTGCACATGATCGTGAGTTTCGTGGACCCGAAAAGGGAAATTCGTCTGATTGGTGGATTGGGTCCCCTGCAAGGCATGGCACTGCACGGCGCCATGACGTTCCGCTTCGAGCCCCTTGCCGATCAGAGCACACGCGTTGTACATGAGTATCGCGTGCAAGGATATGCCGCGGACGGCCTTGAATCACTGGCCCCGGTCGTCGATGCTGTGCAGACGCAGCAGATCAAGCGACTCGCGGCGCGCTTCAAAAAAAGCAGCGCGCAATAGAGATTTCCGCCCGCAGGCAGCGATTCAGGCGCCTGATGCCACGCGGCTCTGGCTTGCCTGGGCAGGCGCCTCGGGCAGAAGAGGCCGCGGGCGATCAAGACCAAACCCTTGAGCGTAGTCCGCACCAAGCTCGGTCACAATATCCAGCAATGCTTCGTCTTCGACAAACTCGGCGACGCTCTTCATGCCCATTTCTCTGGCGATGTCGATCATCGACTTTACAAATATCCGGTTGACCTTGTCGTCCTTGAGGTCGCGAATGAACGAACCGTCAATCTTGATATCATCCACCGGCAGCGACTTGAGATAGGAAAACGACGACACGCCTGCGCCAAAATCATCCAGCGCAAAGCGGCAGCCTAGCGACTGCAGTCGCGTGATAGCGTCGACGGCGGCGTCCGGTCGTCGGATGGCCGCGGTTTCGGTAATCTCAAAATTCAGACAGCCTCTCGGCAGACCGGCACCCGTCACCATATTTTCAAGCGACGCCAGGAAGCGCAGGTCGCTTACGCTTCGCCCTGACAGGTTGAGCCAGTACGTCACGTTTTGCGCTACGAGTTTCGGATGCGCCCGCAGTGCTTCGATCGTGGCGCGCACCACCCATTCGTCGATGTCCGCACACAGGTCGTAGCGCTCGGCCGCCGGCAAAAAAGCGCCCGGCGGGATCAGAGTATCGCGACGCCGGTCGCGCAGACGTAGCAGAATTTCGCGACGTGCCGGAAGCGTGGGGTCCTGCACCGGCATAATGTCCTGACAAAAAAGCACAAACGCATCTTCTTCAATCGCCTGCTTGAGTCGCTGCACCCACAAGCCAACGGAGCGACGTTCTTCCATCTCGCCCGTACGCTCTTCGACGACGACCGCCTGGTTGCGACCGCCCTCTTTGGCCGCCAGACAGGCCATGTCGGCGCTGACCAGGCACTCGGAAATATCCGGAGCCGCATGGGATATGCACACCACCCCGATACTGGCGCCGATCCGAAAGACGCTACCTTCCCACGAGAACACCAGCTCGTCGACGGCCTTACGCATCTTTTCTGCGACCTGCGCCGCGTTGCTCTTGTTGCAACCGCGCAGCAAAATTGCGAACTCATCACCACCAAGTCGCGCGACCAGGTCATCCGGCCGCACCGCTTTGCCCAGCACCGCCGCAACGTTACGCAGTAGCGCATCGCCCGCAGCATGGCCGGCGGTGTCGTTGACCACCTTGAAGCGATCGAGATCGATCAGAAGTACCGTGAAACCATCCTTCGGTTCGCGACAGGCCTGATTGGCATCGCCCAACGCCTGCTCGAACACCCGCCGGTTAACCAGACCAGTCAGCGAATCGGTCTCCGCCAGCCGCCGCGACACCTCTTGCATCTCGATCAGTTTCCGTTCGTACTTCAGTCGCGAGGTCATGTCGCGAAACAACAAAGCCACATCCGAGTTGTCGGACTCACTCTCAATCCGCGAAAACGAGACTTCGTAAGAGCGATCGTCCAGAGACACCTCGCTTTGCGCCCGACCCGTTTGTGCCAGGTCCTGCGCGGGCCATGCGCTGAGCAGAGAATCGATGGAGACATACTTGAGCGTGTCGCGATCCTCTCCAAGCATAGCGGCACCGGCAGGATTGACATCGATGATCTCGCGCCGCGCATTGACCACAACAATCGGGTCTTGCACCTCATGCACGATGCGGTCGCGGACCAATGGCAAGGTGCTCAGCAAACGCGTTCGGTACAACGACAAGTACAGGGTGACCATGATGATCATTTCCGACATCAAGGTCAGATCGACGTGGTGCACCCAGCCGCTCGCGTTACGCTGCACCATGCCGGCAATCGGCGCGATAAAGGTAGCAAAGACCAGCATCGTCAGTGCGATGTTGCTGGATCGCGACGATGATACGGCGAAAATCATGATCGAGCTGCCGGCCAGCGTCACAATCATGCCGGCCAGCACAAACAGTGAGAGCACGGGACCGCGCTGATCGGTGCGCTGGATAATGCCGTAGGCGGGATCAAGGACCACCTCGATGTCCTGATACACCAGACCGTGATACGGATTGGTCACCGCAAACAACGTCAGTATTACTGGCACGATCCACGAATACAGACGCACGGGCTTTGGCAGGACAAACTGGCGGCGCGCGTAGCCCACCGCAAACATGAGCCAACCAGACACGGTGGTCATGGCGCAGGTCAGCCGCAGCACGGCCACCACGTTGGTGACCGCCGGATCCACGATCAATCGCCGCGCAAAATCCGCCAGCGCCCAGAAGATAATGGCGGCCATCAACACCTTGATGCCGTCAGCGCCCGGCGCTACCCCATCGCGCAGCACACGACGAAACATAATGCCGGCGATCATGCCGACCATCAGCGGGGGCACTAACCAGACCGATAGCTGCATCAAATCACGGGCCTCCGTGTCAGGAAACCTTTGCAGAATTTACTCACAACCATTCCGGGGCGGCTTCTTAAAAAAACTCGTCAACGAAGCGATAGCGACCCCGGCGCTACGGCCTTGATAGACCGATTTCACACAATTTCGGTTTGTTGCGGCCGGGAGGCGCGACGAGAAAACCCGCCGGCACGATGCCGGCGGGCCTCATAACCCCGATCCGGGGCCAACCTGTATCAGATCAGACGCGGTGCGAGTGCCACCACGGCGACCCAGACAAGCCCTTTGAGAAAGAAAAAAGCAAAGGCCGCGCCGCCCAGGCGTTTGACCCGGCTCACTGCACCTGCTCCACGGCGGTCTGCTTCGAACGACGAAACAGGTTCGGGATCAGCATGGGCACGCGACGCTTATAGTCCCGATATTCCGGATGAGCGGCCTCAAGATCACGTTCCTCAAGCTGAATCGCGCCGAGCATGTACAGACTTGAGCCCAGAGCGAAGACCAGATGCGCGACCGTCATCGTCGGTGTCGCCCACATCACCAGAAACCAGCCCACGTACAGCGGATGACGGACCACGCGATACAGCCAGGGCTGGACGAACGGCAGCGGCTCGTAGTCACGACCGCGCGCAAACAACCACGTCTGGCGCAGGCCAAACAGATCAAAGTGATTGATCGCCAGCGTGCTGGCCAGGACCAGCAGCCAGCCGGCCGCATACAGGCTGTGGCTGAACATCACGGCGCCCACCGAGCTGAACGACCAGATCACGCCGCCGATGGGTTCCCACAAGGCAAACAGCAGGATCAGAGCCAGCGAGGAAAACAACACATAGGTGCTGCGCTCGGCCGGCTGCGGGATAAACTGGGTCCACCAGCGCTTGAACGCCGGCCTCGCCATCACGCTGTGCTGAAGTGCGAAGACCGCGAGCAGGGCCAGATTGATAAACAGAGCCATGCCAAGGGGCGCCTCGGGCACCGAGTCAATGGATTTTGGTACGATCAGGTTGCCGATAAATCCGATGGCATAGAGAAAGGTCGCGAAAAATACGACGTAGCTGAAAAGGCCGTAGGCCAATACTGCGATGCGTTTCATGATGATTACTCCTGTCAGTGTTTTTTCAAAAAATGATTTCGAAACAGTTGCTTGCGAACCATGACCGTAGTGTGACCTGCCTCCGTCAGGCAGTCCTGACCGCTTCGTGACCATGGGCTGACGTTGTTATGACCGATCAGGTACCCACCCTTTTTTTCGACGATTACGTTCTGGACATAGCCGTTCGGGAGTTGCGCCACGGTGACCAGACCGTGCCGCTGCAGCCTCGTGTTCTGGACTTGCTCTATTTTTTGGTCGTCAATCGCGAACGGGCGCTGGACAAAGACGCCATTCAGGAGGCGGTCTGGAGCGGCCGCATCGTCAGCGAGACAGCACTGACACGCGCCATCATGAAGGCCCGCCGGGCAATTGGTGACAGCGCCGAATCACAGCACCTGATCCGCACCGTCCATGGTCACGGCTACCAGTTCGTTGGCCAGGTCTCCGACGCCGATCCAGGCGTGTCGGACGCGCCGGTGGCCGATGACACACCCCCCGAATCTGAGGCCGCTGTCCAATCTCGACCGGCCAGTTCCAATGTGCGTCTGCGCGGACTTGGATGGCTTGTGGCGACCCTGTCTCTTGCGGCGATCGGCATCTATCTTCTTAAACCCGCAGCGCCCCCGGTGGACGGTGTACGAATTGCTGTACTGCCGATCAACGACACCACCCAGAGCGAGGATTTCGCATGGGCGAGCCTGGGCCTGATGGGCTACGCGAACGATTTACTTGGCGCCACGACGGCACTCGATACGGTGCGGCCGGCCGATGTGGTGCGCTACACCGATACCTCGCAGTGGACAGCCACTCCCGCCGGGCCCGACCTGGCGGAACATGTGTCGCAGCTGCGGCGCCGCTATGGCGCCACCCACATTTTGCTCAGTGAACTGGCGCGCAACGCAGGCGGCCTGCGCTTGCGCTATGCGTTGCTTGACAATACGGGCGTCGTCTCGGACGGCAGCATGGTCAGCTCGCAAAGCACTGAATTGATCAAAGGCATGGTGCGCGGAGTGACCGTTGCGCTCACCGAAAAACGTCACGTCCGCGATCCGGAAATATCCATCGCCGACGATCCGTTCATCGACGAGGCCTATGCCCGCGCCCGCAGCCTGTCCATCGAAGGGCGCTGCGGCGAAGCCCTGCCGCTGTTTGATGTGGTCATCGACGGTGCCGGCGACACCCCGGCGGTGACCATGCAGCGCGCGACCTGCAGCCGCATTTTGGGCAAGTGGCAGGAGGCTGAGTCGAGTTTCACGTCACTGCTCGACTCGTTGGGCGAGGACGCCGACCCTGCATTCAGAGCCGAAGTGCTGGCGGGACTGGGTATTGTTCTTCACCGCACGGGTCGTCATGACGCCGCGGCCGCACGTTACGACACCGGGCTGTCCTTTGCGCAAGCCTCCGGCAATCGCGTCACTGAGGGGCGCCTTTTGATTAATCGCGCCATCCTTGCAAAGGATCAGGGTCGATTCGACGACGCACGCAGCGATCTGGCGCGCGCTAGTGTGGCCTATCGCGACGCTGGCTACGACGTGCCGCCAGGGCATATCGCAACCACGCAGGCCAACATCGCGATGAACGACGGCAAGCTGGACCAGGCCGAGCGCTACATACGTCAGGCCACCGACAGCTTTCGCCAACTCGGTGACCGGCTTAATGAAGCAAAAGCGATCAACAATCTTGGTTATCTGCGACGCAAGCAGGGACGTTTCGATGAGGCCCTGCCGTTACATTTGCAGGCGCTCGAAATCCGCCGCGAGATCGGCGATCGGGTGGGTCAGGGTCGCATCCTCGGCATGCTGTCCAATCTCTACGCGCGACAGAGAAAGTTCAACGAATCCCTCGAGGCGGCCACCGAGGCACTCAGCATCGCCCGCGAAGCACGCGACGCTCTGTACATCGCAACCGGGCTTGCGCAGCGCGGCAGTGCACTTCGCAACCTGAAGCGTTACGACGAAGCGCGCGTCGCGTTTTCCGAGTCCGTGTCACAGTTCGAGACGATCAACGACGCCTCGCGCGCTGCTCAGGTCAGACTCTTGCTCGCCGCTGTCGATCTGGACCTGCAAAATTTTGACAAGGCCGAAACGGCCATTGCAGCGATACAAGAACAAACCGCTGATCGTCAGCTGCATGAACCACATGTTGAAGCACTGCATCTTCGTGCACAGCTCGCTGCAGCACGCGGACAGCAGGCGCGCGCTCAGTCGTTCTACACCGCAGCGCTCGAGCACATCGACAAGACAGGTTTTGCACCTGGACTGGTGCGCGAGATCCACGTCGCGCTGGGCAATCTACACCTCGACGCGGGAGACATTGAGGCGGCGGAGCCTCACCTTGGCACCGTGCTCGATGGTCCGAGTGATCTGCAGGTGGCGCGTTTGCAAGCCCGCTATGCCTTCGAAACCGGCGACCGAGGCAGAGCCACCTCACTTCTGGAGGCGGCGAAGGCAAGCTCGGGCAGCGCCTGGCAGGAAGACGATGAGATCACGCTCGCCACCTATCGAGACGGCAACTAGGCAGACGGCCCCGGTGGTCCAAAGAAAAACGCCCGCATAACGCCCAAATCAATAAAATTGACGACGCCGTCCGCATTGAAATCCGCGTCCGGGTCGTTGCTGAAAAAGCGCTGACGCAGTAAACCCAGATCAACGAAATTGACGATGCCGTCGTCGTTGAGATCCGGATCGCAGGCATTGCCAAAACCGTCGCCATTGGTATCGATTTGATCTGGATTCACTCGCTCCGTGCAGTTATCTACCGCGTCGACCACACCGTCGCCGTCGGCATCATTGGCGACCTGCTCAAACGCACCCAGATCATTGCGCGGACCGGGCGCTGGCGTAACACCGCGCTGATCGGTGAGCGCCATGACATCAACGCCAGCAAGCATCAGAAACTCCAACGCCTGTGCGGAGACAACGTTAATGGCATCCAGCGCACGCGACGGATCACCGTGATCAATGAGCGGGTTGGCCACACCATCAACGCTCGATGCGCCAATCGCGTACGTCGAGGTCGGCCCACTGTTGTCACCCAGCGGCTCCAACGCAAGGGCTGCCGGGAACAAATCGGAGCCAATGACAATATTGCCACCGCCGTCGCCCACCAATGCGGCATCCTGCTCGATGAATACCACGCCCGTCGGATCTTGAATGATCGAATTGAAAACCCGCACGCCGCCACGAATGTCATTGGCCGTCCCTGCTACAGCACGATTGTTCAGAAACACGCTGTTTATGATGTTGATTGGCGAGATCGGATCATCGGATTGTTCGATCGCACCACCAAAGCCGTTCGAGATGAACGGTTCGGTTACTTCGTTGTCGACGAACGTGGTGTGAATCAGGCTGATATCGCCAGTGAAGTTGGTCAGCGCGCCGCCGTCGCCGCTTTGCCCACGCACCGCATTCGCGCTAAACGTTGTGTTAAGTACCAACAACGATGAGCTGTTGTTTTTCAGTGCGCCGGCTTCAGAACCAAACCCCAGTGTTTCATTGCCGACAAACAGCGACTCGGCAATCACCAGCTCTGCGTTGCTGACCACAGCGCCGCCGTCCACGGATTGGCCAACCGTGCGGTTGTCGCGCAGTTCGGAGCGCACAATCGTCATGCTATTGAACGGCGAAAGACCGGAGAAGGATGTGCCGTTGAGAATGGCGCCGCCGCCGTTGAATCCCGCCACAAAAGTCTCGGTCTGGTTGGCGACAAGCTGACTATCAAGAATCGCCACCAGGCCGCCGCTGGCAATGGCACCGCCGCCCTCGCCCGACTGGTTGTTGAAGAACAGGCTTTCACTCACGATCAGGACACCAGCGTTACTGATTGCCCCACCAACATCATTGTTGCCGCCGGAGGCCACATTGTCGCGCAGCTCGGACTCGACAATGACAAGCTGGGCCAGACCGCCGCTGAAGATCGCACCACCGCCGTCGCACTGGAGATCGAGCAGGCAGACAAACGGGTCGTCCTCCACGATTGCCCGATTGTCAATCAAGCGGCTGTTTTCAATACGCACACTGCCATCGCTAAAAATGGCGCCACCAGTGTCGTCGGTAAAACCGTCGCGCAGCACAATGTTGCGCAGAACCAGATGCCCGACCGGCGCCTCGAGATCGGGGAAAATGCCGCTCTCGCCATCCACAATAAACAGCTGCGATCCACCGCCGCCGGACAACGTGACGGTGTCGCCGCCGTCGATCACCAGCTCGTGATCTTCGTCGAAGGTACGTGCGACAAGCAGAGGCTCACTGAAGACAATCGACGTTGTGCCCGGCAAGGCAAACGAAATTTCTGCCCCGTCGGCCCCGGCCTGAACCGCAGTCTCAGCCAGAGAAAGCGCCTCGCTGATGGAGCCGCTGCCAGTGAAGTCTTCGGACGTCACAACCAGCTCTATCGGCGCCGCGTCGGCGCCAAAAGCTGCCGTCAGTGCGACGACAACACGGAGTGTTCGTAAGTAGATGCGCATGGAAATGTCACCCGGTAAAGATGCAGAACGATGCGCAGCTTACCTGATCAGGACTCGCGCAAGCGCCGGGCGGCCTCTTCAGGCGTGATATCACGCTGCTTCTCACCCAGAAGCTCAAAGCCCACCATAAACTTCGGAATGGTGGCCGATCGCAGAGCCGGTGGATAGACGTGACCGTGAAGCTGCCAGGAGTCGGTAAACTCCGCGCTGGACGGCGCACTGTGCCAGCCCATCGAAAACGACATGGGCGCATCGAACAGCCGGTCGTACTGATTGAGCAAACCCTTGTGGAATGTCGCCAGATCCGCAGCAGCAGCCGGTGACAAATCATGCAACCGCGCCACACTCTCACGCGGCAAAATCAGACTCTCAAACGGCCAGATCGCCCAAAACGGCACAACGGCAACCCAGTGATCGGTTTCAAAAATGACGCGTGAACGCTGCTCAAGCTCTTGCGCAAGATAACGTAGAAGCAGCTTCTGACCATCGCGCTCGAACGCCGCTTTCTGCTGCGCGGCCTCTTTGGCAGGTTCGGTGGGCAGCGCATCAAGTGCCCAGATTTGTCCATGGGGATGAGGACTTGACGCGCCCATGAGGCCCCCGCGATTTTCGAAAATCTGCACCCACTCATAGCGCTCGGACAAAGACTGACTTTGCTCCATCCAGGCCTTGACGACCGCCAGGACCTGCGCGTCCTCCATGTGATGAAGTGGCTGATCGTGCCGCGGGCCGTAGCAGATCACACGGCAGCATCCGCGCACGGGCTCGGCCTGCAGCAAGCCGTCGCTGACCGGCGCTGCGATTGTCTCATCGAGCAGCGCTGGAAAATCGTTATCGAAGATATACACGCCATCGTAGTCGGGATTGGTGACCCCGCCCGCACGGCCGTTCCCGGGACACAAATAGCAACCCGGATCGTACTCGGGCAGGGGCTCGGCCGCATCGCCTTCATGGCCCTGCCACGGGCGCTGCGTGCGATGAGGCGAGACAACGACCCATTCGCCGGTCAGCAAATTGAAACGACGATGGGGCTGTTCCAGCGACGACGTTTGCGTCATGACAAATCCTCAGGACGATTGAGCACATGCGCACCCTGGGCCGGTGAAGACATATAAAACTCCAACTCCCGTCCAGTGGCCTGTGCGTAGGCTGGCGCCATGGCACCAATAATCTCATCAACCCGCTGACGCTCGATCAGCGACACGGTACAGCCGCCGAAGCCACCGCCGGTCATCCGCGATCCGTACACGCCGCCGTCAACACCAACACCGCGTGCCAGCTCGACCAGCAGATCGATATCGGCGACCGTAATTTCAAAA
The DNA here is from genome assembly GCA_964639265.1 of uncultured Gammaproteobacteria bacterium. GTDB lineage: Bacteria > Pseudomonadota > Gammaproteobacteria > Steroidobacterales > JBCCMA01 > JBCCMA01. The sequence goes on from CAZXCL010000043.1 coordinate 22,842, forward strand.
TCCTTGGCCATGGAGCGATGGCTTTCATACATTTCCTTACCAGCGTCTACCCAGCGTCGCTCCCGGATCGCCGCGACCGTGCGCGCCGTGCGCTCGTCTTCGCTCGTCACGTGCAGCGCGCGACGAAACGGCACGTCGGTGAGTGCCTCACGCGCGCGCATCACCTGATCCACGGTAGCATCGCGCAAATGCGACACGCCGAGCGTCTCACAGGCTTGCGAGCACTGTTCGCGACGACGGGCATACGCGCCGTCGCGCAGCTCGCGCGACACTTTGCTGTCGATGATCAATACCGCCACATCAGGATCGTCAAAGTGCACGTGCTCGGCATCGAGGCTTCGGCAGTCGAGATACACCAGATGATCCTTGCGCGCATTCGCGACGCAGTACTGGTCCATGATCCCCGCGGGCATGCCCGTAAACTCGAATTCAGCCGCCTGGCACAACGCGGCGACCTCATTATCGGCCACCAGATTCGGCGCCAGCTGTTGAAACACCCGTGCCATCGCCACCTGCAATGCCGCACTGCTCGACAAACCGCAGCCAATCGGGACGGTCGTGCTGACCACAATGTCCAGCGCAACCGACGGCATACCGCGCGCCAAAAACGCCTGCGCAACGCCCTTGATGTAGTCCGTCCAGATCTCCCCCGGCACCAGCGACTGCGCGACAAGCTCAAACGTGTCGGACTCGTCAAGATCCAGACTGTAGGCGCGCATGGTCGGCGCAACAGCGTCGCGAGGCTGACCGGCCGCAATCAGCGTATGCCGCTCGATGGCCATCGGCAGCACAAAACCGTCGTTGTAATCGGTGTGTTCGCCAATCAGGTTCACGCGTCCCGGCGAGGCCACAAACAGTTGCGGCTCATATCCAAAACGACGAACGAAGGCGTCCTTAAGCGTGGACACTCGGGTCACGGGTCAGCTCCAGACGGATTTGCTGCACGGTGGGGTTGTCGGCGCGCTCGTTGTTCAGTCGCACCAGCGTGTTGAGATGAAACAGGGACATCAATAGCGCGTGCATCGGCACCAGATAGCCGCGCTCATTCAGCTCACGCAGCTGATCTCCGGACAACGCCTGTACCTTGTCTTCGTCAATCGTGTGCAGGCCGGTAATTGTCTGCACCTGGCCGTCATTCTGATGCACGTTGATGTTCACGGCTTTGGTGAAGTGATTGTTGACCAGATAATCGAGAAACTGCTGAGTCTGAATATCGTGTTCGATGTCCGCCTCAAGCTGTTTGCTGATCTGATCGAAGTAGGGAGACGGGCGGCCGTTGGCGTCGAAAATCGCCTCACCCTCATCTTCCGAAAACACCGGGTTGTCCTCGTTCAGGCCAATAGTCCATGGACGCGGCCCGCCTTCGGCTTTCATCGGCGCGAATGGAAAGGTCTGCATGCTGCTCGGCATGAACGTGGCGAGCCATTTGCCGTCGCGAACCGCCAGAGACTGTCCGGGCCACAGACCGGCCACGGCGGACATCAGCCAGTGCCCCGTATGCGCGCTGCGGCTCAAAAACACCGGAAAGCTGCATACCGCTCGCGCCACCTCCGTCGCGCGTACCTGCATAACGTGCTGCGAAGAGGCAAAGCTCAGCGCGGCATCGGATGCGACGCGCCACGAACCATGACGCTGCGCGCTAACCTCCACCAACTGGACAGACGTTGAACTCATGCGCTCTGCGCACTCGCCAACCAGCGCTCGATGTAGTCACGATGCGACGGCAGGTTTTGCAGCATCTGCTGCGTGAGCTGCCGGTTGCGCTCGATGATTCGTTTGGCCTGAGTCTCTTCCTTGTACAGATATGACTGATCGGAAAAGTTTGGACGAAAGCCCATGCCGTAGATCACATACTGATAACTCGCGGCCGGAAACAGCTCAATCGCGCTGTCAAAGTCGCCGCGCACCGGACCGCGGTAGCGCCACATCGCGAGGTCTTCCTGCAGCGACTCGGGGATGGTTGCCGGATCACGATGCTTGACCCAGTACGGCTCGGGACGTTGGTTGAGCATGTAGTGCAGCTTCAGAAAATCAATAATGCGCCGCCAGCGATAGTCCATCTGCTGATTGAAGCGCTTGGCCGTTATGCCCATGACGTCGCGTTGCGGCGGCAGGTTCTCGGCGATGTAACGCGCCGAGATCTCCACGAGCATGATGGCGGTGGCCTCCAGCGGCTCGACAAAGCCGGCCGACATGCCCACGGCCACGCAGTTCTTTTTCCAGAACTGCGTGCGGTGGCCCGATTCAAACTGAATCTTGCGCGCAGATAGCGCATCAGCCTGCGGGCCAATGTACTTGCGCAGATTGGCCTCGGCTTCGTCGTCGCTCAAAAATTCGCTGGAGTACACGTGGCCGACGCCCCGACGATGGGTCAGACCGATATCCCAGATCCAACCGGCGTTTTGCGCGGTGGCAATGGTGTGACAGGCCACGGGGCTGTCGCCGCTGGGATACGGCACCTGCATGGCCAGCGCCGTATCATTAAACAGAACATCATCCGTGTTCTTGAACGGCACGCCGAGCGACTTGCCCAGCAGCAGCGAACGAAAACCGGTGCAGTCGACATAAAGATCGGCGACCAGCGGTTCGCCTTTTTCCAGTTCAATGGAGGCGATGCTGCCATCGTCCGCCAACACCGCCCGCTCTACGGTATCCACGACGTGGTGAACGCCAAGCTGCTCTTTGCAAAACTCCTTGAGCAGGTCGGCAAACGCGCCGGCGTCCAGATGGTAGGCGTAATTGCACGGACCACCGTACTCGGAGTCCGCCAGCGTGCGCGGCGCCAGCCCGGCCTCGCACACGCTTTGTTGAAAATTGGATTCGGTGGCGTAGGCGTCGATGTCCTCGACATAGGGCGCCAGATCAACCCGGCCGTAGCCAAGCGGCACGGTGAACGGGTGATAGTAGAAATCGCCGTTACCGTGCACCCAGTCGACAAACTTGCCGCCCTGCTTGAAGCCGGCGAAGCAGCGTTTGAACAGCTCGGATTCCTTGATTCCGATCTGCTGCACGGTGTTTTTCATGGTGGGCCAGGTGCCCTCACCCACGCCTACGGTGGGAATGTCCGACGACTCAACCAGGGTGACTTTCAGGCCGTCACCATCCGGACTTTGATGTGCGGCGGCAATAATCGACGCGGCCAGCCAGCCGGCCGTACCACCACCCACGACAAGAACTGAATTGATTGATCTGGACATGTCAGAAACCCTACCCGAAATAAAACGGCCCGCGCAACGGATGCGCGGGCCGTTGTCAGGGCGCTAGGACTTACCAGTTACCGCGCAGGCCAAAGGCAAAGCGCGAGCCATTGTCTTCAACGTCAAACACCTGATTCGCGAAACGTCCCGTCTGAATCAGTTCTTCTTCGGTCACGTTAATGCCCTCGAAGATCAGTGTCAGGTTGTCGTTGATATTGTAGCTGGCGCCAATATCCCACTGTCCAAAGGTTTCGGTGTTCACAGGCTCACCGTTGAAACCGTTGTCAAGTCTGCGCAGGAATCCCTCACGATTGTTAAAGGCCACGCGCGCCTGGAAGCGGTCATTTTCGAAGAACACCACCAGGTTTTGCGAGTCGCCAAGACCCTCGAGTGCGAAACTCTCGGTGGTGTCGTTGCCGAGGCTCACGTTGCTGTCCACAATCGTCGCGTTGGCCGATACACCGAAGCCGGTATCCCACACGTGGGTAATACCAATTTCGTAACCGGTGACACGAGCGGATTCACCGTTCTGCGGACGACTCACCGTATAGACTTCCTGCTCACCATTGAGCTCTTCAGTATTGGCAACCACGTCGAAGCCGGGATTGTTCGGATCAAGATCCATACCCGGTGCACACAACGCATCCGCACAGCGGAAACCATCGTCAGGTGAGCGGTTGAACAGCGTGAAGGTCTCAGGACCGGTCAGCGTCGTAATAAAGTCGTCGACTTCCTTGTTGAACACAGCAATCTGCGCCAGCGAGGAGTCACCGAAGTACCACTCAAACGACATGTCCCAGTTGGTGGAGCGGAACGGCTCCAGACCCGGGTTACCACCGGCTGCCGTCAGGTTCTGACGACGCGGCTCGTTGAAGTTGGTGGCCGGCGAAAGCTGCGACATGGTTGGTCGAGTCAACGAGTCGTACGCCGCGAAGCGCAGGACCATGTCCTCTCGCATGTCGAGCTTGGCCGTGAAGTTCGGCAGCAGGTTCGCGTAGCTGTCGCCTTCAGTGATGTTCGTCGCCGGACCCAGCACGTTCGAGAACAGCGTCAGGTCAGTCGTCGGGATCACGTCAGCGATGAAGCTCTGTACTGCGTCCACCGCGATGTCGGTCTGCGCATAGCGAGCGCCAAGGCCAACCGTCAACGGCATGTCACCGAGTTCGAAATCGAACGTGAAGTCGAAGTACAGGCTGGTGACATCTTCGTTAATCGTGAAGCGATTGTTCTGCAGCGTCGGCTCAATCGGGTTACCCGAGTCGGCCAGGAACTGCACGTAGGCGTCGCCGTCGTAGGTGTAGAACGTATCGATCAGGCCCGGGAAGAAGTTCTGAGCTGTGAACGGACGGAAGTTGATGACGTCATTCGGAGCCGGCGTGCCGTAACCGCAGAATGCGCACTGGTTGCCAAAGATCTGGAACGCGCTCTTCTCGCGCTCCTGACGATAGGCGCCAAACCTCGCCATACTGAACGCCCCGCCCTCCTCAGGCACAAATTCAAGGTCGGCCTTGAATTCAGTGATCTCGTCTTCGGCGGAGAACACGTTGCCACGCTCGTTGTAATGCAGACGCGACAAGCTGGGATCGGGCAGGTTGCCGTTACCAAAGCCATCATGCGTCACCACCGGGCGACCACCAGTTCCGTCAAACTGATAGTTGTTGATGATGCCGACAACGTTGAACCGGTCACGACCGGCGCGATCGTTTTCAGCCGATGAGGTCGATGCGTCGAAGCTGGCGGTCAGCTGATCGTTGATCACCCAATCCAGGTTGACACCAAAACCGCTGTTCGACACATCGCGCGAGTTACGCGTCGTCGACACGAAATCAGTAGCTGGATCGCCACTACCCTGGTTCAGGCCCACTTCCTGCGTAAACTGCACCAGCGTGTTGGTGGCCGGATCAATGACACCCGAGCCAACACGGTCTGGCTCGAACCACGACGCCAGGTCGGTCACCAGCGAGTCAACTTCAAACTGCGATACAAAACCATCGACGGTCAGAGTGATGTCGTCGTTCGGCGCAAACTGGAAGACCAGGTTGCCGTTCGTGCGGGTACGATCCTGCTCGTCAACGATCTGATCCCAGTTACGGGGGATAAAAGCGTTGGTAAACAGCACGCCGTCGCGGTTGTTCGAAATGGTCTGTCCGGGACGCCAGCCAGCGGTCTGGATGCGGTTGATCTGCACATCGCGTTCCTGACGGCTCACCGACAGCAGGACGCCCATCGTGTCATTGGCAAACGTGTTGCTGACGACAATCGCTGCCTGAGGCGCGACCTCTTCGGACAGCGTCTCGTACATACCCTTGAGCGTGCCGGCAAACTGGAAACCCATACGGTCGAACGGACGCGCCGTGGTCAGATTCACGGTGGCGCCAATACCGCCTTCCTGCAAATCCGAGCGGCCCGACTTGTACACGTTGGCGCCAGAGATCATCTCTGATGCAAACACGTCAAAGTTGAACTCACGGCCGGCACTGTCGGTGGCGATTTGACGACCGTTGACGAGAACCGTGTTGAACTGCGGACCAAAGCCGCGCACCGTGACCTGCTGTCCTTCACCACCATTACGGTCGATCGAGACACCGGTGATACGCTGCAGCGATTCGGCCACGTTCAGATCGGGGAACTTGCCGATGTCCTCTTGCGAGATGGAGTCAACAACGCCCACGGCGTCGCGCTTGATGTCGATATTCCGGGTCAGACTTCCACGAATACCTTTGACCAGCACCTCTTCGACCACTTCCTGAGCAGACGCGGTACCTGCGTAGCCCATGGACAGTGCGCTTGAGATGGCGGTGGCGAGTGCGGCCCGTCGAAGGGCCAGCGGTTTGGAATTAATTTGCGATGGTGTTTCCGCAGCGTTCATTTAGAGACCCTCCCCAGGGCTTGCTTCGACGCAGTAAGACAATGTTTTGTCCCCGCGCTGCCAGCTTTGGCAAACGTTTGGCAACGTTGCTAGCATGCAACGGGACAACGCGAAAATATTACAGTTCCGCGTCGGAGTAAACCGCACCCTTACTGCACAATGGTGCTGCGATGCGTCAAATTGGTGCAAAAAAACCACACTTTTGAGGTCTGAGCCATGTTTGGAGTCTGTTATTACCCGGAACACTGGGACAAAAAACGGTGGTCCATCGATGCGAAAATGATGGCCGAACTCGGCCTCAAATACGTTCGCATTGCCGAGTTCGCGTGGTCGAGAATGGAGCCCTCCGCTGGCGACTACGACTTCACGTGGCTCGATGAGGCCATCGACACCCTGGGTAGCGCGGGGCTGCGAATTGTCATGTGCACGCCAACCGCTACGCCGCCCAAGTGGCTTATCGACCGCTATCCCGAAATTCTCGCGGTGGACCCTGACAGCGGTCGCACACGCGGATTTGGCTCACGCCGCCACTACGATTTTGCCAGCGGCATCTATCGCCGCGCCGCGCTACGCATCTCTGAGGTTCTCGCGCGCCGGTACGGCAATCATCCCCATGTCGTGGGCTGGCAAACCGACAACGAGCTGTGCTGTCACGACACGACCTTGAGCGCCTCCAACAGCGCACGTAGCGGATTTATCGAGTGGTGCCGGGCGCGATATGGCGACATTGATAACCTGAATCGCGCATGGGGCAATGTGTTCTGGTCCATGGAATATCCCGACTTCGAGGATATCGAGCTGCCTGTCGGGGCTGTTACCGAGACCAATCCCGCACATCAGCTGGCCTGGCGACGGTTTTCGTCGGATCAGGTCATCGCATTTCACCAGCAGATGGTCGACGTGATTCGAGCGCACGCACCGGACCATTTTGTGACTCACAACTTTATTCCGACGGCCGAGACCGGCGTCGACAACTTTGCCCTCGCATCACCGCTGGATTTTGTCAGTTACGACAACTACCCACTGGGTCGCACAGACTTGCAGTTTGCGGATCAGCCGGCAGAAGCGTTTCGCCGCTACATGCGCACCGGCCACCCGGACTTCTCGACCTACTATTTTGATCACACGCGCGGCCTGCTCCAGCGCGGGTTCTGGATCATGGAACAACAGCCCGGCCCCGTGAACTGGGCGGACAGCAATCCGCGACCCGCACCGGGCATGATCCGGCTGTGGACACTCGAGGCTTTTGCTCACGGCGCCGACTGCGTGTGCTATTTCCGCTGGCGCCAGGCGCGCTTTGCGCAGGAACAGATGCACGCCGGTCTGCTGCGCCCCGATCACTCCAAAGCGGCGGCCTGGGACGAGGCACAACGCGCCATTTCGGATGTCGCGACGCTCGGCATCGAAGACCTGCCCGCACCGGTCGCGCGCGTTGCGATGATCACCTCCGCCGAGAGCTTCTGGGTGGCGCAAATTGAACACCAGAGCCGCTTCTATGACTTCAACGAAGTACAACTTGACTGGTATCGTGCGCTGCGCGAGCTCGGGCTGAATGTGGACATCGTGTCGGACGACACGGATCTGACGTCCTACGATCTGATCGTGGTACCCGGGCTACCCATGATCAGCGAACAGTTTGTTGAGCGATGCCGCGCAACCTCGGCTCAGATTGTTTTCGGCCCACGCTCGGGCGCAAAGACGCCTGAGTTTCAATACCCGGCAACGTTACCGCCGGACGCCTTGCAGGCGCTCTTGCCTGTTCGGGTTTTGTCGGTAGAAACGCTGCGCCCGGACTGCGACGAACCACTTTCGTGGAACGGCAGCACCTATCGCAGTCGGCTGTGGCGCGAAGAACTCGACGCCGGCGAGACCGCCGTACTCGCGACCTACGAAGACGGCGCGCCGGCCGTGGTCAGACATCAGCGCATCACCTATCTCGCCACACTGACCAACCGACACTTCCTGCGCGACTTTTTGCGTGAGCAGTGTGCGGCCGCGAGCATCGCAACGCTGGAGGTGCATGCCGACGTGCGTATCGCGCAGCGCGGCGAGCTGTGCTTTGCATTCAGCTACGCTGATGAGGTTGTCGCGCTGCCCATTGACGATCCGTCCGCAATTGTCCTTGGCGATATCAACCTTGCGCCCCGTGAAGTCACGGTCTGGCGCAGGCCCTGAGTCACGACGGTCCCATCGGGCGCCGGAGTGTGCTACACCTTCATGGCCGCGTTAGCGCCGCGTGCTTATATGACTAACACCAGAAGACCATCATTATGAGTTTACAAGTTGCCATCTTCATCGGCCTGACGGCTTTGATCGCCCTGCTGACCTACCTGAAGTGCCGATCCGCTGCGCGCGTCGCCCCGACCACGACAGAAAATGCCAACAAGGAAATTTTTCTCGCCGGCGGCGGCCTCTCGTGGTTTTTTGTCGCTGGCTCCATCACGCTGACCAACCTCAGCACCGATCAGCTCGTGGGCATGAACGGCAACCAGATGGCGCTGCTTGCCTGGTGGGAGTTATCGGCCGTTGTGGGCCTTGTGATTCTGGCCAAGGTTTTTCTGCCGGTGTACTACCGCTACAAGTGCACGACTACAACCGAGCTGTTGGAAAAGCGCTATAACGATCATCACATTCGCGCCGTAATCGGGGTGCTGTTTCTGATCGGCAACGTGTTTATTTTCATCCCCACCATGCTCTACTCGGGCTCATTGTTCATGCAAAGCATGTTCGATGTTGACGCACCGCTTTTGTTGATCGCTATGGGGTTTGCCGCAGTCGGTGCTGCCTACGCCGCTTTCGGTGGCCTGCGTGCGGTGGCGGTTTCAGATGCCTACAGCGGCGTGCTGCTGCTGAGTCTTGGCATGCTGGTCGTCTATCTGGCGCTCAAGGCCATCAACTTCGATTTCTCCGGCATCCCTGCAGAGCGACTGTCGATGATCGGCGGCAACGACTCGCCCATCCCCTGGCACACACTGCTGACCGGCATGGTCTTTATCCAGATTTTCTACTGGAGCACAAACCAGACCATCACCCAGCGCGCGATGGCCTCTCCGACCATCAAGGAAGGCCAGAAAGGCGTGCTGGCCGCCGCAGGCATCCGATTGCTTCTGGTACCGCCAATGATCGTTCTGCCGGGCATCGTGTCGTTCAAGCTCTATGGCGACATCGGCGATGCGGCCTACGGGCGCATTGTGGGCGATGTTCTGCCTGCCTGGCTCTCGGGCGCTTTTGCCGCGGCGATTGCGGCGGCGGTGCTTACCAGCGTGAACAGTATCCTGAACTCGTCGACCGCGATCTACGTGTGCGATATCCACGAGAAGTATTTCAGCAGCACGGCCAACGTGAAGAAGCTCAACTGGATCATCACGCTCACGATCATCGCCATTGGGCTGGCCCTGGTGCCTGTTTATGCCACCGCTGACAGCATCATCAACACGATCCAGCAACTCTACGGCCTGCTAAGCATGCCAATCCTGTCGGCGTTTATTGTCGGCCTGCTGTTTAACGACGTGGATTCAAAAGCCGCGATTATTGCGGTCGTGTTTGGCGTGCTGCTGTACGGCTTTTTCTCGTTCGTGCACTCACCGTTTGGCCTGCACTACATCCATCTGATGTTCATCACGCTGATCAGCTGTGTGCTGGTCGCCGTCGCGGTGTCGCGCTTGGCGTTTGGCACCTCGCCGCAGTTTCGGCTCGGTAGCGCGGCCGCCTAGCGCATCAGATGAAAGGCAAGAACAGTCTCGGGATGCAGGATGGGCAGCTGCAGTCCGGCGCTCATTAACGCCTGACCGCTAACACGCACACCCTGCAGCTTTTCGAGAATCGACGGCGAGTAGCTTTTGGGCGCCACCGGCCAGATCAGATTGAGGGTGTACACCGCCGCCTCATCGAGACCGGCGAAGCGATACCGCCCCGGTGCGCTGCGCGGCTGACTGGCCATCAGCGCGTAGGAGAACAGCGCCTCTGATTTATCGTGACTGACAACACCAAAACCCCGTTCGTGACGACCCAGCTCCAGTCGATGAAGATCACCGCTAAAAAGCAGAGCGCGATGCGCCTTGTGCAATTCGACAGCGGCGGTCAGTTCACGGGTGTCAGCCTCAGACATCTCCAGCAGGTTAGCCTCGATGCCCATATCGCCAAACATCGCAACACCTGAGCGCAACGCCATCGACAGGGTGCGCCCGGTGATGTGACAGTGCCGCGGCCCGACGTGTGCGCCCATGATCTCCGGCGGGAAGAACAGGCCAAAGCCCTCCTGAATCGACAGTCTGTCCAGCGCATCGTTGCTGTCGGACGTCCAGACCCGATCGGTATGAGCCAGAATGCCGAAATCGGCACGTCCACCGCCGGAGGAACAGCTCTCTATCTCTACCTTCGGATGCGCTTTACGCACGCGGGCCAGCAGCGCGTACAGAGCGCGCGTCTGCCGATGCGTCGCAGCTGCTCCGTGCTGGTCGCCGGGCTGACTCACGTCGCGATTCATATCCCACTTCAGGTAGGTGATCGGATACTCGCTGAGCAACGCGTCGAGTCGCTCGAACAAATAATCGGTCACGCCCGCACGCGTCAGGTCCAGCACCAACTGATGACGCCCGACCACGCGCGGCGCGGGGTCGGCATGCAACACCCATTCCGGGTGCGCGCGATACAAATCGCTGTCGGGATTGACCATTTCCGGTTCCACCCACAGACCGAACTCCATGCCGCGGGCGTGCACGTGATCAATCAGCGGCGTGAGACCGTCGGGAAATACGTCGGCAGCTACATACCAGTCGCCGAGACCCGCGCGCTCGGATTTGCGTGCGCCAAACCAGCCGTCGTCAAGCACAAAGCGCTCGACACCGACTGCGGCGGCGGCATCGGCCAGCCGGCACAGCTTGTCGAGCGACAAATCAAAGTACATCGCCTCCCAGGTATTGAAGTGCACGGGTTTGAGTTTGCCCTGCATACGTGGGTCGGTGAGCTCGCTGCGAACATAGCGATGAAACGAACGCGACATGCGTCCGAGCCCTGCATTTGAAAACACGCCGTAGATGGGCGGTGAGGTGTAGTGCTCGCCGGGCGCCAAACGAATCTCGCCCGGCATAAGCAGCTCGCCGCACTGCGCACTAACCCGGCCGTCGGCAAGCTCTTCGATGCTCAGTCGGTGATTCCCGCTCCAACCAAGATGCAGGCCATAGACCTCACCGCTTTGCTCGCCTGTGCGCACGTCATGCACCAACAGCCCTGGAAACGAGTCGTGCGAGGTGCGACCCGATCGATTTTCACGCACGAACTGACCGAGACCGCGCTGTACGGTACGGCGTTGAAACTCGAGCGACCAGCGCCCTTCGAATGTCGTGATCTGATCCAGATGGGCGGGCAGAGGCAGCGCCGGCGCATTGCACACGGCAACATCCAGTTCGTCCGTACCGCAGTTGCTGACGCGGGTGGTCGCACGCAGAACGTCCGTCTGCTCATCCAGCCTCAGCGTATGAACAAGCTCCAGAGACGTGCCGGAACACGCGGCCCGAAACGTCAGTTCGCCCGGTCCCACATCAACCGCGCTGAGCACGCTGGCAACCGCCCACGCCTTGCCGGCACGATGTACGGCGATACCAGGTTGGCCCGGATACCCGGCGCCCGGCTCCGGTGAGAGCGAGACTGGCGGATCGATGTGAACGCGCGCCTGCGCCTCCTGGCGCGTGGCCAGAAACGCGAGCATGTCTGCATCGGTGGCGTCGCCGAGACGCGCTCCCCAGAAGAGTATCGCGGGGACAGCACCACGACAGTCCACGATCAGACTGGAGCGGCGGCTATGAAGTGCGTAAAAATTTTGCGTGTCGGTCATCAACTGTGCCCCATGGGCGCGCCTTTTTTCGGGCGCAGAGCATAGCATGATCGATGCGTGTGCCAGCCAGTGGGGAGTTGAGGCTATACTCTGGCGCACTGAACTTAACATCACGACGTTCTGGAACACCTCATGCATGCATCGAATTTTCGTACGGTCTGTCTGGCTCTCTTGATCACTTTAACTGGCGGCTGCAGCGACACCGAAACGCCCGAGACGGTGCAAGCACCGCTCGAGGAAGCCGCGAGCGAAGCCTCAAAGACCGGCGCGGATGCTGAATCATTCGAGGTGCGCATCACCGCGGTCGTGCCGACCGATTCGCCGCAAGTCTATCTGTCGGGCAACCTGCCGGAGCTCGGTCCCTGGAATCCGGGTTTGTACAAGATGGACGGCACCGGATCGAAGCGTACCGCCACCTTGCGCGTACCCGCGGGGCACGCGCTGCAGTACAAGGTCACGGCCGGCTCGTGGGAACGCGAGGGGCTCGGACCCTCCGGCACCGTCATGCCGGCATTTACTGCCAACGTCAGCATGGACATGGAGCTCACCGCCAATATCGAGGGCTTCCGCGTCGATCCGCGAGAACACATTGCAAACTGGCAAGGCGCGCAAACCAAAGGCTCGCTGGTGTACTGGACCGACGTTGAATCCAGGCATCTGAAATCCCCGCGTCACGTTGTCACCCTGCTGCCACCCGGCTACGACGCCAACGCGCAGAAGCGCTACAAGGTCATTTACATGCACGACGGACAAAACCTGTTTGATCCGCGGATTGCCTACACGGGCGTTGACTGGGGGGTTGATGAGGCCATGCAACGTGGTGTTGAGAACGGCGAGTATGAGCCGGCGATTATTGTTGGCATCTGGAATACCACCGAGCGACTGTTCGAATACTCGCCCTGGCACGACGCGCCGAACTACGCGAAGTTTCTGCTCGAAGAACTCATGCCTCGCGTCAACGCCGAGTTTAAGGTCCTCTCCGGTCCGCAAAATACCTTTACCATGGGTTCATCCATGGGCGGCCTGATGTCACTCTACCTGGTGCAGAATTTTCCGGAGACCTTTGGCGCCTGCGGTTGCGTCTCAACGCACGTTTCGTGGTCACCGCAAATGATCGAGTGGTTCATGGGCCGCGATCCCACGCAAGCCGATCCGACGCCGTATCTGATCAAGGACATTCAGGCGGGGGCGTCGATGCCGGCCGGCCAGCGACTGTATTTTGACTACGGCACACAAGGCCTCGACGCCGCCTATCATGAGCCACATCAGGCCCTCGGCGAATGGCTAGACGCGCAGGGCTTCGTAGAGGGTGAGACGTACAAGATTCAGCGCTTCGACGGCGCCGATCACAACGAGGCGTCATGGCGCGAACGCGTCGATCAGCAGCTCGCGTGGTTGCTCTCGAAATAGAGGCGAACTAGAGGTCCGCGACCTCGATCCGATCGGCCGGCGTTTCACCGTAGTGAAACACCTGACAACCGATATCGAGCAGCACACGCGCCTGCGCGACCGCTTGCTGACGCGTCGGGAAGGTAACCTGCACTTTTTTGACGGGCACATCGTCCTCGAACTTGCCGGCGACGCGCCACGCCAGTAGTTGCGCCACGTCACGCGGCGCCACGTAGGTCCCCGGCTCGGCCCAGGCCGTCACGTCCAGCGTTTCGTTGCTTGCATCGTAAAGATAACCGCTGAGAGTCTCCTGCCCCTGCTCCCACAGTGCTCTGTGCGCTGGCGTCAGTCGTTCCTGTGCAGCGCTGTGCGCATCAAGTACATCGGCATAGCGGGTGAGCCCCGGTTGCGATGTTGTGCGTGCCAGCCGCCACTGCGCATCAAAAATACGCTGTGCAAAAGCGCCGGCGTCCACCGTGTTGAGCTGTCGCGACACCACGTCGGTGGTCGCATTCAGGGCGGAACGATCATCAAAGGCTTCCCAGTAGTGACTGGGTTCAGGATAGGTGTCGGCCACTTTGCCGCGCTCGACCGACTGCATAATGACGTTAGGTGGCGCCAGTGGCGGTGACGGACACACCCCGACGACGTCCTGCCGCGTAAATTTCAGCTGGCGCACTTCGAAGTGGCTGCGCAAAAACGCGATCAGAGAACACGCGGCGCTCAGGCTGTCCTGCACACGCTGCGTGTCGGCGCCCGCGCAATCGTCAAACCAGCGCAGCCACACACCTTCGGACAAGCCAAAGCGATCAGCGCGCTTGACGCTGCCGCCTTTGCTGTCAAAGCGCATGACGTGCAGCATGCCGGCATTGGCAATGCGCAGGACCATGTCGCGCACACCGCTGTCGCGGTAACTGGCTGCCGAAGGCGCGCCAACGTCTACCTCACGCGTGTTGCCTCGGCTGTCGACCTGATCGTCGATATGACGCAGCGAATGGCCGCGCGCGGCCGCCCACTCCTCAATAATCGATGTAAGCAGTTGCGGCACCGAAGTCTCCGCCGCCAACACCATTTTTAATTGCAACCAGTCGGGCGGCGTACTTGCCACCTCACGAATGCGTTCTGCCATGAGCGCTACCGCAGCCATTGGAATTCCCCGGGAGCTCGCAGGATAGCGACATGGATGGTGTCACTCAAACCGTCTACCCGATCCAGCGCGCGCATAGCGGCGCTGGCGGTCTGCGCGTCGTTAAAGACGTAGACCACACCTTGCTGCACGCTGCCGTCGCGGGTGGTGATGCGCCCGACACCGTCCATGGCTTCGCTGTAGGCGCGCGCCTGGTCGATGTTGAACGAGCTGCCAAACTTGTCCTCGACCAGATAGCTGCCTGCCCGCGCCGGGCCGTCGCCCTCGCGCAGTACGGCCGAATCGACCGTCATCAGGCCATCGGCAATACGGCTGTTGCCGCTGATACGAAGCCCGTTCGTGGCCGGTTCCACGGCCTGGAACCCGGCAGGCATGGCGCCCTCGCGGAACT
>CAZXCL010000044.1:0-2672 GCA_964639265.1 uncultured Gammaproteobacteria bacterium
GCCAGGCCAGCGTGGCGCCGGCTTCGATGGTCAGCACCGGGCCGTCACCGCCCTCAGCGATGCCGGCCGCGGCCAGCGCGGCGTCCGTGTCGTACGTTTCACCGACAAACAGGCTGCCCTCAAAGATGTGCGCGCCGCCGTTGGCCAGAGCCGGGATCGTCAAATCAACCGTCAGATTGTTGCCAGCGTCCACAAACGCCGGCGAGTAGATGCAGTTAGTGCCATCGAAAGTGCCTTCGATGGTTTGTCCGCCGCTGTTCTCGTACGAGGCGCACACAGCGTTGGTGTTGGTCGTACCGCCCGTGGTCGTCGTGTTGTTGCTGTTGTTCACAGACGTTGACGGGGTGATGTTGATATCACCGCTGCCGCAGCCGGCGAGAGCGGTGCTGATGCCGATGACAAGCAGCGAAGTCGTGCGTTTCATGGAAAGGCTCCGTGATGGATGCAAAAGTGGGCTTGGAAAAACTTGGCGCTAGAGTAGGCGGTCGGTGTTTCGGAAATTTTTCACTAATGTGACAGTTCTGTGACGCGCTCGGGATCGAAGCGATAGCCTGCGCCGCGAACGGTTTCGAGGTAGTGATCGCAGCCGTGGGGCTCGAGCAGCCCGCGCAGGCGTCGCACGTGAACATCCACAGTGCGCGACCCAAGGCGCTGAGACTGGCGCCAGACGAATCCAAGGAGTTGCTCACGCGTGTAAACGCGGCTGGGGTTGCCCGCGAAAAAACGCAGCAGCTGATATTCGCGCGGTGATGTCTTCAGGGGTTCCCCGTCCACCGTCACCCGGTGCGAGGCATCGTCGATGCTAAGAGCGCCCGCGCGCACGATGCTCGCATCCGGACCAAAAATCGGATTTCGCCGCTGAGCGACCTCGATTCGTGCAATAAGCTCGTCGGCTGCGACGGGCTTGGCGATGAAATCATCGGCGCCAGCGCGCAGCACCGTGGCGGCATCGTGGCCGTGACCGGACGTCACGATCACACGAATGGGAGCGATGCGCTGGCTCGATTTGAGGTCCCTCAAAAGCTCCATGGCGCGCTGCCGGTCGGCTGTCACATCGAGCAGCAGCAAATCGTAGGCACTGCCGTTCAGGGCGCGCAGCGCCTCACGCAGATCATCGGCATGATCCACGTTGTGACCGGCAAGGCGCAGCTCGCGGCTGGTTTGAGTTCGAGCGTTTTTGTCCTGGTCAAGAACCAGAATGCGGGCAGTAAGCATGACTGGTGTCCTTGGAAAAGGTCACCAAGATGATCATGCAAGTGTTACGAGATCATTAAAGTTTTCAAACTAAAATGATGCGGGGGCTGACGCTACAGCAGATTGGCCAGTTTCAGCGCCACGCCCATGTCGCCGTCGATACGCAGTTTGCCCTGCATGAAACCGATGGTGGGATTGAGCTCCCCGTCGATCAGCGCCAGCAGGTCGGTCGAGCTGAGCGTGACCGTGCATGGGCATTCCTGATCGGTGTCGCTAAGCGTGTCTTTATCGAGGACAAGTATGCCGTCATCACCGCAATCAAATTTTATCGTGCCATCAAAAGGTTGCTCGTCGAGGCGTTTCTGGATGCGCGTGCGGGCTTCGTCTAGTGCCATGGGGGTCTCTTGCCTGTCTCTCGGGAGGCTGGAGTGTACATGAGGAGGCCTGGAATAAAAAAAGGCCCGCCACGGGGGCGGGCCATCGCCGGGGAGGGCTTCAACTCGTCATTCAGGTCTGGTCGTCGTCACGTCCGCGTCGCTGACCCCGCATGTCGCGACGCCGTTCTCTTTTCTGCGCGCGGCGCTCCTGCATACGTTCAAACTTCTCCATTTGCTCGGGCGTCAGAATCCCGCTGGCCGTTGCATTGGTCTCCTGCTGAATCTCGGCACGCAGCTGCTGCATCTGCTCTCGCAGCGGTGCGATCCGCGCCTGGTTGCGCTCGTGCTGGGCCTGCATGGCGGCGCTGAACTGCTCGGTTTGGGCCTCGTCCAGTCCAAGCCGTTCAGCGACGCGATCGAAATCGGGCGCGTGTCCACCCGGGTTGGCCAGCGCCGGTGCTGCCAGCGCGCTAAAGATCAGTGCGTAAAATAGGGTGCGTTTCATGTGAGTCTCCTGCTTGGTCGATGATTCGATGGAACACAGTATCCGCGGCAACTGCGCACCGCGTATGCAGGAAATGTGGAGATAATGTGCAGACAATGAGAGCATGCGCGCCGGAGCAGGTGCTCGTGAAACAGGTTTTTTGGGGATGTAAGACAAGTGAATAAGCTGGAACAACTCAAGACGATGACGGACGTGGTGGCCGATACCGGTGATATCGAGGCCATGCGCGAGTTCAAACCGCTTGATGCGACGACCAACCCGTCGCTGCTACTAAAAGCCGCTGTGCTGCCCCAGTATGCCGACCTGATTGCCCAGTGCGCCGGGACCGCAGCCGGTGAGGCCGCGACCAGGCAAGAGCAGATCGCCAGACTGGCGGATCGCTATGCGGTCGCCATCGGCTGCGAAATCCTCAATATCGTGCCCGGGCGCGTGTCGACGGAAGTGGATGCGCGATTGTCCTTTGATGCCACCGCATCGGTACTCAAAGCGCGCGAGCTGATCGCTCTTTATGAGGCGCAGGGCGTGGGTCGTGAGCGCATTCTGATCAAACTGGCCTCCACCTGGGAGGGCATCGAGGCCGCCCGCCAGCTTGAGGC
>CAZXCL010000044.1:2682-37445 GCA_964639265.1 uncultured Gammaproteobacteria bacterium
ATCCCGGCGTTATCTCGGTTCGCAATATTTTCAATCTCTACAAATCGCGCGGCTACAAGACGGTCGTTATGGGCGCGAGTTTTCGCAATGCTGGCGAAATTGAAGCGCTGGCCGGTTGCGACCGGTTGACCATCGGGCCAAATTTCCTTGAAGAGCTGGCCAACGATGACGGGCCGCTGCCGCGTCGCCTCGATGCAGACAACATCGGCGCGTTCGAGGACTGCGATTTTCGCGATGAGGCGGATTTTCGCTACCAGCTCAACGCCAACGCCATGGCCACCGAGAAGCTGGCGGAGGGCATTCGTGCGTTTGCTGCGGATCAGATCAAACTCGAAGCGCTTCTGGCGGAGAAGCTCTGAGACTCATCACGCAAGGCCTGCACCGAGGTGGAAGGCGGGGGATCGCCTGTCTGATCGTGCTGGCCTGCGCGCTGTGGTCAGCTGCCGCCACCGCGCACCCGGAGGACGAATTTTGCACCCCGGGTGAAGACGGCATCGACCCGGCGCTGTGTCTGGCGCTGCGCGAGCTCGATCGCCCGGCCACCTCGGCAGCCTCTGGCCAGGCGCAGATGGATGCCGCTGCGTTGGCCGCTGTGCAGCTGGATCGAGGACCGCTGGAGACTTTTTTCACCTACATCAGGATTGGCGTCGGCCATATTTTGCCCGGCGGCCTTGATCACATTCTGTTTGTGGTCGCATTTTTCCTGTCGTCCACGCGCCTCAGCACCCTTCTGTGGCAGATCGGAGCCTTCACGGTCGCACACACCATCACCCTGGGGCTGGCCGCCGCAGGCGTTGTGTCGCCGCCGGCGGCGATTGTCGAGCCGTTCATCGCGCTGACCATTGTCTGGGTGGCGGTTGAGAATCTGTGGCGGCGTGAGGTGGGTCGTGCGCGCACGCTGCTGGTGTTTGCGTTCGGATTGGTGCACGGCCTGGGCTTCGCAGGCTTTTTTGGCGAGCTGGGGTTGCCAGCGGGCCAGTTTCTTAGCGCACTGATTGGCTTCAATGTGGGTGTTGAACTGGGGCAGCTGGCCGTGGTCGTGGCGATGATCGCGTTGACGCTCTACTGGCGTCCGCTCGGCACGTCGAAGGGTGTTTCAGAGGGGCCGCGTGTGGGTTATCAACGCTGGGTGGTCAAACCGCTGTCCGTGTCGATTGCGGCGCTGGCCGCCTATTGGTTTGTACAACGCATTGTAAGCTGACACAAAAAAAGCGCCGGCGACGCGGTGTCGCCGACGCTTTGCTTTCATCGATCAGGTGTCGGTGTCGACCGGGAAGCCGCGGCCACGCAGCAGCGGTTCGATGCTCGGATCGCCGCCGCGGAAGTTGCGGTACAGCTCGTCGGCTTCGCGCAGACCACCGGATTCGTAGACCCATTTCTTGAGACGGCCGGCCACTTCAGGATCAAAGATGTCCTCGGCTTCGCGGAAGGCTTCGAAGCCGTCGGCGTCCAGAATCTCTGACCACAGGTAGGCGTAATAACCGGCTGAATAGCCACCGGCGAAGATGTGGCTGAAGTACTGCGAGCGATAGCGCGGCTGAATTTCGTCGATCAGGCCGTACTCATTGAGGATCTGCTGTTCAAACTCGCGTGCGTTGGTGATGGCGTTGGCTTCTGCCGAACTGAGCATGTGCCAGCGCAAATCCAGAAGCGAGGCCGCGATGAATTCAGTCGTGGCAAAGCCCTGACGGAAGTTGGCAGCCGCCTGCATCTTCTCGATCAGCTCGGGCGGAATTACTTCGCCGGTGCGAAAATGCTTGGCGTACAGCGCGAGCATTTGCGGCTCAGGCGCCCAGTGCTCGAGAATCTGTGCCGGAAACTCGGTGTAGTCACGTGGGCCGTCAACGCCTGAAAACGAGGTGTAGTCCACGGTGGTCAAAAGACCGTGCAGGCCGTGGCCAAACTCGTGGAACAGTGTTTCGACTTCCGAGAACTTCATCAGCGTCGGATCGCCTTCCGGCGGCGGCGTCAGGTTCAGATTGTTGGTGATGACCGGGCGCACTTCGTCTTCGCCGTCATAGTCCCAGGAGCCGCGATAGCTCGACATCCAGGCGCCACCGCGTTTGGTCGGGCGGGCGTACATGTCCATCATGAAGATGCCGACGTGGCTGCCGTCATCGGAGTTAGTGATCTCATAGGCGGTCACCACATCGTTCCAGGTTTCGACGTCCACCGGCTTGATGTCGATGTTAAAAAGACGATGGGCCATTTCGAAGGCGCCGCCGCGCACCGCTTCGAGTTCAAAGTACGGCTTCATGTCGTTTTCATCGAACGCGTACTTGGCCTGGCGAACTTTCTCGGCGTAGTGCCACCAGTCGTGGCCTTCAATGGTGATGTCGTCGCCAGCCAGCTCCTGCATTTCAGCGCGCTCGATCTTGGCCTTTTCAAGGCCCGGGGCCCAGACGCGCTTGAGGAAGTCTTCAGCGCCCTGCGGCGTTTTGGCCATGCGCGTTTCGAGCTGATAGTGCGCATGTGACTTGTAGCCCATCAGTTCAGCGCGCTTGGCACGCAGCTGAGCGATCTTGATCAGAATCGGGCCATTGTCGATGTCGCCCTCTGAGGCGCGCAGCGTATAGCCATCAAACAGGCGCTTGCGCAGATCACGATTTTCGGCCTGAACCATGAAGTTCTCATAGACCGAGCGGTCGAGACCGACCATCCAGGCCTTCTCGTCTTCGTCCCACAGTGCGGCCTTGAAGTCCGCCGACAGGCCGGCAAGGTCGGCTTCGTCCGTGACCTTGATCTTGAAAGATTTGGTGGCCTTGATGAGGTTTTGGCCGAAGCTGGTGGTCAGGCCGGACAGTTCTTCGTTGATGGCCGCGACCTGCTCCTTGACCGCGGGCTCAAGCGCGGCGCCCGAGCGCACGAAGTTGCGGTGAGTAAGTTCCAGC
This sequence comes from uncultured Gammaproteobacteria bacterium, assembly GCA_964639265.1. Classification (GTDB taxonomy): domain Bacteria; phylum Pseudomonadota; class Gammaproteobacteria; order Steroidobacterales; family JBCCMA01; genus JBCCMA01. Next base: position 5,574 of record CAZXCL010000044.1, read on the forward strand.
AAACGTGCGTCCTGCTCGTCGAGGTCCAAAGACTCGCGCGCGTCGTAGACGGCCTTCACGCGGGCGTACAGGTCATCGTTGAGCGTAATCTTGTTTTGCTCACGCGTGAGCATCGGCCAGATCTGCGATTCGAGTGCGCTGAGCTCGTCGTTGCGCTCGGTGCTGGTCAGGCCGGAGAAGGTCAGTGCGACACGGTTCAGCGAGCTGCCGGCCTTTTCCAGCGCCACGATGGTGTTGTCAAACGTGGCCGGCTGTGGATTGTCGATCACGGCGGCAATCTCGGCGCGCAGTTCCAGCACCGCTTTTTTCAGGGCGGGCATGAAGTGCTCGGTGCTGATTTTGCTAAACGGCGGGACGCCAAAATTGGTGTCCCAGCTTCCAACCAGCGGGTTGCCGGCCAGTTCGGCCTCGGTGACAACGATGTCGTCCGCCGCAGCCGGCGCTTCGGCTTTGGCCATTGGCGCGGCATCCACCGCGGGCTCGCTATCGGTTGTGGCGCTGTCGCACGCCCCGAGGAGGGCCGCGACGGCGGCGATCAGAGGAAGTTTGCTTCGGTTCATGGTCAATTCCGGGTCAAAAAATTGGCGAGAGAATAGCACAGTCGCTGCGCCCGGCTGGACGCGCTGTGCCTGCCTTTGACCATGAAAATCGGCAGCAATTCCCTGCCGAGGGGATTTTCAGGGCGCTACGGCCCGATGAGCCGCGGCGTGAGCAGCATGATCAGCTCCTTGCGCGCCTCGGTTGTGTAGTTGGAGCCAAACAGGCGGCCGACAAACGGCACGCGCCCAATGCCCGGCACGCTGCGGCGAGTTTCGGTCTGCTGATTCTGGATTAGTCCCCCGATCACAATAGTGTCGCCGTCGCGGGCGCGCACCAGGGACGAGGCCTGCGAAATATCCAGATTGGGCGCGGTGGACTGGACATTGCCGTTGTCATCAAGCACTTCGCTGACGCTGGACACGCGGGTCACCACCGGCGATACGTCCATGGTGATCCATCCGCTGCCGGAAATCTGGGGCGTAATCGACAGCACGATGCCTTCGGTGACCACCTGCGGGACGTCGGTAGAAAACGTCTGGGAACCGGCATTGGTCGCATCAGTAATCTGTTCCTTGCGGAAAAACGTGCGATCGGTGCCCACCTTGATCAGCGCTGACTGGTTATTCAGCGTGCGGATATGCGGCTGCGACACGATGCGCACTTCGCCTTGCTCCTTGAGCGCGGTAAGAACGGCCGAAATCTGGTTGAGTCCGTCGTCAATGTTGCGATAGCCGACGGTTGCGCTGGGGCTCAGCGCGCGCAGACCGCCTGCCGGATTCAGAACCAGCGTCGAGAAATTGCCGTCGATAAACTCGCCGTCACCCTGTTGCACGAAGCGGGACCAGTCAACGCCCAGGCTGGCGTCGTCGCTAAGTTCCACCTCAACAATTTTGACCTCAATGTCCACCTGCCGGTAGATCGCCTCATTCAAACTGTCGATAAATGAGGCCACTTCCTGCACGCGCGGATAGCGATCGGTGACCTGAACAGTGCCGGACAAGCGATTCACAACCAATCGTCCTTCTTCGGACACCAGCTGCGTGAGCTGATCTTCGAGCTCCTGCCAAAAATCCACTTTGTCGGCCTGCTCAATGGTCATAGCGCCGGCCATCGCGCCGCCCCCGGCAGCACCTCCGCCACCGCCCGCCGCCACGCCGGCACCGCCCTGGGCGCCTTGCGCGCCGCCGGCGGCACTTGAACTGACCTGAGCCTGACTCGAGCCCGAACCACTGCGCACGAGCCGGATGTAGTCGACAGAGAAGGACCGGGTCTGCCACGCTTTCACGTACACCACATTGCCGCGTCGTTCCCAAAAATATCCGTTGGCACTGAGCAGCGACTCCATGATATCGGCGAACGGCAGATCCTTGAGGTCCACGCTAACGGTGCCGTCAACTTCAGCATCAACGACCATATTCAGGCCATAGGATTGACCGAACAGCTTGCAGGCCTTTGCCAGTGGCAGATTTTCAGCCACGAAGCTGTAGGTCTGCGGCGGTACCTTTACCGCGCTGGCGGGGTTGCCCAATTCTCCGGACAGGCGCATCGGACCTGCCAGTGGCGGCGCGTTTCGAACGGCGTCGCGAACGGCCTGTTCCTGTTCGATGGAAATGGGCTCACGCGGCGTGCCGGCACAGCCACTGAGAAACAGCCCCGAAACGGCGCAGCCGGCGAGGATACCGGCACGGATGCAATGGCGAGGTTCATTCATGGTGTCACACGAAGTTGGACGGAACGGTTTGAGGTGGTCGCGGCGAGCACAACGTGATCGCGACGAATGGTTTGTACTTTGAAGCGCCCGATCTGATCGCCGGCACGCACGATACGGTCGTTAATAACGGCTGCGGATTGATCCTGTGAATGCACGACTGCTGTCAGCACGGGCAGCTTGACGGTGGTTGCCGCCGAGCGCTTGTTGTCAGGCGTACTGGCCTTGACGTCGACAGCGGCGAGCGGCGCGGCCTTGATCGGTGTGTCGATAAACGGATCGCGGCGCGGGTTTTCGTTGAACTGCAGCATGGCAACATCGATGTTGCGCAGATTGTATTGCGCCGTCGCGAGTTTCAGCCGCGGTTGCGCCGCCTCAATGCTGCCATCGACGGTGGCGCCGTCGACCTCGTCGTAGGCCTCGGGAGACTCGACGAACGGCACATCGTCGTAGTCCTGCGGCAGCAGCGGGGCGACGATCCGCACATACATAAAGACAGCGGCGGCCAGCGAAAGGCCGAGGACCACAAATTTATTGCCAAGCAGCTTAGTCATGCTCGTGGGCCTGTATCTGATCGTGTACCCAGATCCGCATCTCGGCTTCCAGCGCATTGGCGCCGCGTGGGTTGCTGGTTATAGCGGCGTCGACGATCTCGACGTACCAGGGTGTCTTGATCATCTCGCGCATAAAACGCATCAGATCGGTATAGGCGCCCACCGGATGCGATTCGGGCACGCCAACCTGAATGCTCAGAGCCACCTCGTCAACGTGTGCCATACGCGAGGATTGCGTTTGCGCGAGTGTGTATCGAAAGTCCAGATCCATGGCCAGGGCGACGTCGCGTTCACCGGCGAGCCAGTCGGCGAGCGTTGCGTAGTCGGAAAAAACGCGCCGTCGATCAGCATTGGCAACGCTCTCGCTGAGCGCCTGCATGCGTTCGCTTGACCACTCGCGGTTTTTCTCAAGCAGCTCGGTTTCGAGTTGGCCGCGGATGGCCAGATTCGAATAGACGCCATCAATCAGCACGATGCGATGATTCGCCGTGTACCAGATCAACAGGAGACTGCAGATGAACACGGCCGCAAAAACCGCTTGCCACAGACGCGATTTGGTCAGCCGTGCCACCAGCCGATTGAAGCCTTTCTGAACGCTGAGCTGCCACGCCATGCTCGGTATCGCATCGCGGTTCTTGCGTCGGCGTTCATAGTCGGACTGTGCCTCCACCGGCGCCAGATCGCGCCACGGTCCGTTGTCGGTGATCGGCAGCGGCCTGGATGTGTTGCCGTCTACCAGCTTGACATCTTCTTCCAGTCTCAGCGGTGCGGCGATCGACTCTTTGGGCTCAATCACTGGAAGCGCCCCTCGATCTCAAAACCGATTTCTCCATCGCTGGTAGCGGAGCCGGCGTCGAGTTGACGAATCCAGGTCTCTTCCCACGACCGGGTGATGATGGCATGCCACGGATCGTCGGTCAGATTGAACTGCAGCGTAGCGAGTTCGGGCGCCACGCGCTGCAGAGAAAGCGTCGTGCGGCCCTGCAGGGATATGTCCCAGCCCTCACCGCTGCGTGTTACTGCCGCCTTTGTCAGTACCAGATCCGGTGGCACCAGGTCGCCAAGATGACTTAGAAACAGCGCCGGCAAATTGAAAGCGTCGACGTTCAGGAGATCCAGAGTCGATTTCTGATTTTGCATCGACTCGATCTGGGCATTTTTTCTCGCCAGCTCGGTGCGCATGGTCTCGATATCGCGCTCGATTTGCGCCTGATCATTCAGGTGATTGACGATGGTGTATTCGACCGTGGCCGCGAACGCCACAGCACCGACCGCCGTCACGCCGACCATCGCAACGGCCGTGCGCATGAATGTCTTGTAGGAGATCGAGCTGCGCGCAAGCGTTGGCACAAAGTTGCTTTCCAGTCGCAGCGGCAGTGCGGCGACCTGCGTCATCCAGAATTCGGGCACCTTGGTCGCCGCGTCCTGGTCCAGCGAGGTTTCTATCTGTGTGCACAGACTGGCTTTGGCCGAGGTGGCCAGCTCGCCGATCAGCCATGCGCCGCCGATGCGCGTGCCGATGCGCTGTTTGGCAAAGCCGATCGTGCGGTTGATGTCGGTGACCAGTCGCTGTTCAGTGGCCTCGCTCCACGGGTAGGTGAGTTCCCGGACAAACAGGATGTCGCCGCTGGCACTCGAGATAACCATCTGCGTGCGATCGTCGAACAGTGCAATCAGAAGCAAAGACTGATCGTCATCGCTGTGCATGCTGCGCACATATTCGGACATGATCTCGGTGAGCGGAACCATGAGTTTGGGCGTGAGGTAGAAATCCTCACAAATGCGAATTACCGCATCCACGACATAGCGCGGCATCAAATGAAGCAGCACGCCGTCCTGTTTTTTGTCGCCACGACTGATGCTGTGGTAGCGAAACGTTGCCGGGTCGTCGAAGGGTTTGTTGTTGTCAACGTGACGCGCAACGAACTTGCGCATGTCGCTGCGCGAGAGCGGCGGCACCTCAAGGAACTCGTGTTTATGCAGATCGTCTTCGTAGGCGATGGCAACGGAGCCCCCGCGGCTGATGTCCAGATGATCGCAGGCCTCGCGCATGGCGGCGCTGAGGCTGTCGAGGTCGGTGACCGGGCGCGGCGATTTCCAGCTCTCGACAACCGTCTTGCCCTTCAGACGTGCGATGCGAAATTCGCCGTAGGCCCATTCAATGCCGTAGTCGATACTCACGGATTGCTCCAGTACCAGGCACCGCCGTCGGTTTGATAGCGACGATTGACGTCACGATGGATCAGGGATGTGGTGGTGAGCACGCCGGTGGGAAACGGGGTGGCGTAGAGCGAAAGCTGGGTGCCGTCGATGACCCACAGCGATACGGCCCCCTCGATGCTGCCCACGGCAGCGGGAACGGGCTGGGCGATGGCGGCGTCAAGACTGTATGCAACCTGCGCATTGTTGGCGTTGGTCAGCAGCACACGGTGGAAAACGTCGGTCAGGTTGATGCGCTCGATTTTGAGGTACTTGCCGGCGACCACGGCCGCGCCCGGGTCCTCATTCCAGATGGCATTGAAGGTGGCGCTGTTGTTGGCGATGGCAGGCACGCCACCTTTTAAATTGGAGATCAGCATCATGCGCGGCGACACCGGGGCCGCGCCGAGTCCGATGCTTTGCGTAAACCCGCCGAAGCTGCTGTCTACGCTGGTAAAAAAACGCGGATCGGCTAGCAGAACGCGTTGCTGGTTTTTGCGATTAAAGCGAATCTGCTGAGCCGTGTAATCGCTGCCGGTCGCGAGCGCAGCGCTCCAGGTCGCGGCGCCGGTGGCGGGTATGCTGCGCGTTGAGACCACGTAGTTGCGCAGGTTGTTGCCCAGGATCTGCAGATTTTGTCCTTCGGCCGTGGCGTAGGCATCTTCGACGCCCTGCACGATGCTCGGCGCAAGAACCGATGCCAGGATCGCGATCACGGCGACGACGCCAATCAGCTCGAGCAGGGTAAAGCCGCGCGCACGCATCAGCCGATCCCCGTGGCCAGAGCAAACATGGGCAGGAAGATGGAGGCTGCGACGAGGCCGACAATACCCACCAGCATGAGCGTGATGGCCGGTTCGAGGATTGCAAATACGCGTTTGATCTGACGCGGAATTTCGGCGTCGAAGCGACGCGAGATTTGCAACAGTGATTCGTCCAGCTTGCCGGCATCTTCGCCGACGACGATCATGCGCAGCGTCAGAGACGACACCACGCTGTGTTCGCGCAGCGCATCGCTGATGCGGCCTCCGCTGCGCACCTGATTTTCGGCATCGGCAATCGCCTCGTCCATGACACGGTTGTTACTGAGCCCTTGCGTCAGGCGTAACGCGTCCATGATGGGGACGCCCGCTTTGAGCATGAGGCCGAGGTTGTGCACAAACTGCGACTGCACCAGCAGGCTGATGATCCGCCCGAAGACCGGCAGACGAAGTTTGAGTCGGTCGATGAGAAGATCGAGCCGGCGGCTGCGGCGACGTGCCATGCCCATGCCGACGTACAAACCGATGCCGCATGCGGCCACCAGCCACCAGTAGGCGCGTGCGATATCGCCAATTCCAACGACGGCGCGCGTGAGCGCCGGAAGCTCAAGCTCCAGTTCGGAAAATATGGTCGCGAATTTCGGCACCACGACGACGAACATGAGCGCTATGAGACCGGCAACGGCCGCGAGGATGACGCTCGGATATACGCTGGCCTGGCGAATGTCGGCGACGATCTGATCGGTCCATTCAAGATGCGCCGTCAGATCGCCAAACGTCTCAACAAGGTTGCCGCCGTACTCGCCTGCGCGCACGAGTTTGCACAGCTGGCCGGGGAAGACCTTTGGATACTTCTCGAAACTCGTCGACAGATCCTGGCCCGCCTGAACGTTGACCGATACATCTTCGAGTACGGCGCGCAGTGATGTGTGTGCGGTTTCCTCGGCCATGGCGCTGATCGCCTCTGCCATCGGGATGCCGGCGTCCATGAGCGATGCCATGCCGCTGAAAAAATCGATCAACTCGCGTCTCGGCACACTCGAGATGCGCGTGTCGCGACGGACAGTTTGCTCCTTTGCCTCGATCAACCAGTAGCCGATTTCCCGCAGCCGTTGTTCCAGCGCATGCTCGCTGTCGGCCGTCATGGTGCCGTCAGCGGAACGGCCGGCCTGATCAACAGCGTGGTAGGTAAAATCGGGCATGGTGCTGGTACTAGCGCACGACGCGCAGTACTTCCTCCAGCGTGGTGCGACCGGCGCAGGCCTTGCCGATGCCGTCGTCGAGCATCCTGCGCATGCCCGCTTCGGTGGCCAGCTGGCGCACCTGCGCGGCCGACGCGCCTTGAATGATGGGCGCATGGAAGCGCTCATCAATATTCAGAATTTCGTAAATTACCTGACGTCCGCGGTAGCCGCTGTTGTTGCACTCAGCGCAGCCGTTGGCCTGCCACAGTTGCGCATCGGACGGCACTTGTTCGGTCAGACCCAGCTTTTCGATCGTTTGTCCCGGATCGGGGTCCTCGCTTTTGCAGTGTTCGCACAGCCGGCGTACCAGCCGCTGGGCGACAATCGAGGACAGGGAGGCCGGCAGCATGTAGCGATCGACGCCCATATCCACCAGCCGCGGGATTACGCCGACCGCGTCGTTGGTGTGCAGCGTCGACAAAACAAGGTGACCGGTCAGCGCAGCACGTGAGGCGAGCTGCGCGGTTTCCAGATCGCGAATCTCGCCGATCAGGATCACGTCGGGATCCTGGCGCAGCAAAGCGCGCAGGCCGCTGGCAAAGTCCATGCCGATGTCGGGGCGGATTTGCGTCTGGCGTATCGACTTGAGCGAGTATTCGATCGGGTCTTCAAGAGTGAAGACGCTGCGTTCGGTACTGTTGATCAGCCCCAGCGCGCCGTACAGCGTGGTTGTCTTGCCGCTGCCCGTGGGACCGGTTACCAGCACCATGCCGTAGGGGCGTCCCATGTCGCGCTCGATGCGCTGAGTGTCCTCGACGGAAAACCCCAGATCGGGCAGCACCAGACGCAGGCCCGAGCGGTCAAGAATGCGCATCACGACGCTTTCGCCGGTATTGATCGGCAGCGTCGAGACGCGCAGATCCACCGGGTTTTGGCCAAACAAAAATCGAATACGTCCGTCCTGCGGTGCGCGTTTCTCGGTGATGTCCAGGCCAGCAAGCAGTTTGATACGCGCGGTTAATGCGCTTTGAATCGGCTTTGGAATGAGGATCTGCTGGCGCATCACGCCATCAAGACGCATGCGCACGCGGATGATGCGTTCGTCGGGTTCGATGTGAACGTCGGTGGCGCCCTTCTTGATGCCGAGCGCGATAATCTGATCGACCAGCCGTACCAGCGGAGACTCGGTGACCGCATCGTCTTCGGACGGTACGGCGCCTTCGGTCATGATCAGGTCGATCGTATCGGCGATGGAGCGTCCGCGTGAGTAGTGACGCTCTACCGCGTCAAGAATGTTGCCGGCGGGTGCGGTAACGACGTTGATCGCGTAGCCGGTCTCGCGTTCAAGATGGTCGATGGCGACCACGTTGAACGCATCGGCAATGGCCGCGGTCAGCACGTCGTCAACCAGCTCAATGGGAATCAGCTTGAAACGCTTTGCCGTCTCGTAGGAGACGAGCTTCAGAATCTCTTCATCGATCACCGCCGAGCTCAAATCCACCACGGTGGTGTGAGCTTCGTTCGCGACCGACGCGGTAATTACGTCAGCGGTCACGAAACCCAGTTCGACCAGCACTTCGCCGAGCAGCTTGCCGCTGTGCTTTTGCTGGCGCAGCGCCAGATCAAGCTGCGCTTCGTTGATTAGCCCGGCGGCCAGAAGCCGGGCACCAAGCGTCATGCGCTCAGGCGCAGGCGTGGCGCCGGGCACGGCGGGATGGGCCGCGGTTGCGTCGGAAGCAACGGCCTTGGCAATGTCCATAATGTCAGCGTCCCAGCGAGCGGGTTTACTCGCGGACCAGATACACGAGCAGGATGTGGGGATGGTCGCTGTTGGTGCCGTAGCGTTTCACGCGGCCGGCCGCCTGCCACGCGCCGGTGCCGCTGACCACGTCACCATCGTTGTCCAGAATATCGCTGATGCGTTGAGCATCGGTATCCGAGACGTTGTCCATACGCAGCACGGTGGCGCGGGTCGTGTCCACGTTGCCGTCGCCGTCAAGATCAAACTGAAAGTTCGCATTGCCGGTGGAGATAATGCCGCGGTAGCCATCGGCGCGAAACGGATTGACGATGTCTTTCTCAATGTAGGGGCCGTCCCAGCCGGCTATGGGCGAGGCAGCGGGATTGCGTAACAGTACCTTGCGGTTCTCACGAGCATCGGTGGGTATGTGATTGGGGAACACGCCGGTGTCGTTGTAGTAACGCGTGACGGCAGTCTTGAGCGCGTTGACATCCTCCACAAATGCTGTGACCCGTGCGTTTCGGATGGCGTCGAAAATCATGGGTGCGGCGACGCTCGCCAGAATACCGATCACGGCAACCACGCCGATCATCTCGATTAAAGTAAAACCACGCTGGTTCAAACTGTGTTGGCGAACGTTCATGCCGTGCTCTCCGCGAAAAATGTAGGTGTAGAGGACCTTCATCGGCGAGGTCACAATTCACTTGAGCCGACAGCATTAAGTGGAGTGCGAAACGAAAGATGCGTCACACTTTTCACCAGTGCGACGCACGTTATGACAAAAGGGAGGCGCGCCCGACGGGGGAGGGGGGATCGAGCGCGCCCGGGGAGACTGGTTAGCGCAGAGGGCTGACGCCCCAGAGCTTGGTGTACTGTTCGCAGTGCAGGACGAGTGTCTGGAATTGATCCAGATCAAGATCGGCCGGAAGGGCGTAGCGCTGGGCGCCCTTGGCCTTCTTCAGCTTTGAAATCAGAACGCTGCCTGCCACGGCATTGTCCGGCGTTACGTCGCCGTCAATGCGGGGCGAGAGAAACAGTTTGAGATCGGGTGCCCGGCGCGTCTTGAAACTGTCGTCGAGTTCGAGGAAGCGGCCTTCGTCGGTTTCGACGATTTGCCACGAGCCGTGGATTTTCTGATAGCGCTTGGTCCAGGTACCACCGTGGTCAGCCGCCTGGGCGGTCGAGGTCAGCGATGCGGCGCCGATTAGAAGAACCAGAAAAACGCCGGCGAGGCGGGACAGATGGGTGAAGGTGTTCATATTGGGCTCCTGAGCAAAAAAACGCGATGCGTTGTGGGTGTTGCAACAGGAGACCCGAGGCGCCCGGGATTGATTTCGACTATTTCATGTCCAAACGTCCAGACCGTATGTGCGAGGCGCTTTCGACCAAAAAAAAACCGGCCCCCGAAGCAGTTACTTCGAGGGCCGGCGCCAGCTTTTCAGGGTTTTCTGGAGCTAGTTATTTTTTGCGACGGGCGCCGAAGCCGAGCATGCCCAGAGCCGAGGCGAACAGCCACACGGCGGCCGGCACCGGCACTGCGCTGATCGACACGTTGTCGAAGTAGATGTCCGAGAGGCAGCCGGGAGCCGCGCCACAGGCCGCGACGAACTGCAGCGTGATACCGCCGCTTGCGTCTGGGCCGACGGTGGTCGTGAACGACAAGGTGGTCCAGACGGTCGGATCCGCGTTCAGAGCCAGCGGAGCGCCGCCAAGGATTTCAGCAGAAGACGTACCGCCGCCCTCAAGCTCGGTGAAAAACTCGGCGAAGGCCACGCCACCTACCGCCGTCGTACCACGGACGTCAAACGTGATCGTAATTTCATCGCCCGGGTTGACGACACCAACGCCTACGTTGGCGTTTTTGATCAGCGTGTTGCCGACAACATTGTCAACGGTCAGATTAGCGGCAAACGTACCGGTGGACGGGTTGAACGTGCTAATCGACTGCGTGCCGTTGTTCAGGAACTGCTCCCAGCCCGTGAAGTCACCGGTCTCAAAATCGCCGTTTTCGGCCAGTTCGATGCCGTGAGCGCTGGTGGCGCCCAGTGCGAGCGTGGCGGCCAGTGCCGCAAGTTTCAGGTGTTGTTTCATCTTATTGGTCCCCTCAGGAGTGTAGTTTTGGAGTGCTGTCTGTTTTGTTGAAGCTTCGTTGACAGCTGATACAGTGATACGGGGTTTTGACAGCGCTGTCAATTTTGCTGTGACAGGCCGTCTATCGGGCCTGTAACCCTATGATTCACATAATTTGACATGGTCCCAGTCGGGCGTTCCGCACCGCGTATGCGCAGGGTTTTCGCGTGTTGCACCGCGATCTGCGGGTCCGTAAGGCTTACGAAGGCGGAATCAACCCTGAACGTGCTGAGCGTAATAGTCGGTGAGCACGCCCAGATGATCGGCGCCATCGTGTCCCGCATGCTCGGCCAGCGAGTGCTGGGCGGCAAGCGTGGCACCGAGCAGCGCTGCGTCGTGGGCGGTGGGCTGGTTAAGATTGGCGGCCGGCGCCGGATCGCGGGCCAGCGAGAGGATGGATGCGGCGTCTGAAAAGCTCAGGCCACGAACGTCGAGATCATCGGCAATGCCGGCCAGCTCGCCGAGCTCGTCGCCACCGATTCGTGCATCAAAGCCGGGCAGGTCACCGCCGCCGCCGATATTGATGGCATTGCCGATTGGTCGCGCGCCCAGAAAACGCGCAATGGCCTCCATGGTCTCATTTTGCGCTTTTTGTACTTCGCTAAACCCCGCAAACGAGGCGTTTGCAAAGGTTTGCGGCTGTGCCTGATCGACGTTCATGGGTCTGCCCGAGGCGCTCTCACCCTATTGCCACACGTATAAGGTCGGCTCCTGGGAAGGATTTGTCATCTGGGGACAACCCTTGCAAGTAGAGAACTTGGTGCAAGCCGCTTAGAATCCGGGGTCGCTGGCACGCCGCCGGCCGAACCTCCGAGGACACACCGACTATGCACCAGGGCTCATCCATCCGTTGTACCAAACTTGACGGCGACATCGCCGAGCTTTGCTTTGACCGCGAAGGCGAGTCGATCAACAAATTTGATCGCCAGACGCTGACCGAGCTGGCCGAAGTGGCAAAGCAGCTCGGCGCCGATTCATCGCTCAAGGGTTTGATCGTGACCAGCGCCAAGAGCGGCTTTATCGTCGGCGCGGACATCACCGAGTTTGGCAAGACATTTGAGCAGCCCGAAGATCAGATTGCCGAGTGGGTGACCGAGGCCAACAAGATTTTCAGTGCGCTCGAGGACCTGCCGTTTCCAACCGTTACCGCGATTAACGGCATCGCGCTCGGTGGCGGCCTTGAGATGGCGCTGTGCACGGACTATCGCGTCATGGCGGACTCGGCGCAGATCGGACTGCCCGAGGTCAAACTCGGTTTGTATCCGGGCTTTGGCGGTACGGTGCGCCTGCCGCGGTTGGTAGGCGCGGACAATGCGATCGAGTGGATTGCCGGTGGCTCGCCCAACAAGGCTGAGGCAGCATTCAAGATAGGCGCGGTGGATGCGGTGGTTGCGCTGGACAAGCTCAAGGATGCGGCGCTCAGGCTGATTGAGCTGGCCAACGACGGTCAGTACGACTGGCAAGCACGCCGCGCGCAGAAAAAAGGCCCACTGAAGCTCAACCCGGTTGAGGCCATGATGGTGTTCGAGACCGCCAAGGGCTTCATCGCCGGCAAGGCGGGCAAGCACTACCCGGCACCGATTGCTGCGGTAAGCGATATCCAGAAAGCCGCGGGCAAAGATCGCGACGGCGCGTTGGCCATCGAAGCAGCCGGGTTTGCCAAACTGGCCAAGACTCAGGTCGCCAACTCGCTGATCGGTTTGTTCCTGAACGATCAGCTGTTGAAAAAGAAAGCCAAGGCCGCGCAGAAGCTCGGGCAGCCAGTGACGCAGGCCGCCGTGCTTGGCGCGGGCATCATGGGCGGCGGTATCGCCTACCAGAGCGCCAGCAAGGGCACGCCGATCATCATGAAGGACATCAAGGACGAGCAGCTCGACCTTGGTATGGGCGAGGCAAACAAGCTTTTGGGCAAGCTGGTCAAGCGCGAGAAAATCACCAGTGCGAAGGCCGGTGAAATCCTCGCGGACATTCGTCCTACTCTTAATTACGGCGACTTTGGCAACGTCGACATCGTGGTTGAGGCTGTGGTCGAAAATCCCAAGGTCAAAAAAATGGTGCTGGCCGAAGTTGAAGACAACGTCAAGCCAGGCACCATCATCACCTCCAACACCTCGTCCATCTCCATCGACGAATTGGCGTCGGCACTGAAGGCCCCCGAGAATTTCCTGGGGATGCATTTTTTCAACCCCGTGCATCGCATGCCGCTGGTTGAGGTGATTCGCGGAGAGAAAACCTCGGACGAAGCAGTCGCGACCACGGTGGCCTTCGCCACGGCTATGGGCAAAAGCGCGATTGTTGTGAACAACTGCCCGGGCTTCCTGGTCAATCGCGTGCTCTTTCCCTACTTCGGCGGCTTTATGGCGCTGATACGCGATGGCGCGGATTTCGCGGCGGTCGACAAAGTCATGGAGGGCTTTGGCTGGCCTATGGGTCCGGCCTACCTTCAGGACGTGGTGGGCATGGATACGGCGCATCATGTGGGCGACGTGCTGGCGGAGGGCTACCCGGATCGCATGGGCAAAACCTTTGAGTCGGCGCTGGATGCCATGTACAAAGCCGAGCGCTTTGGGCAGAAAAATGGCGTTGGTTTTTATAAGTACAGCATTGATCGCAAAGGCAAGCCGAAAAAGGAACGCGACGAAGAGGCCTACAAGCTGGTCGCCAGCGTGCAGCCCGACGGTCAGAAAGACTTCTCGCCCGAGGAAATTATCGACCGCCACATGCTGCCGATGATTATCGAGACGGCGCGCTGTCTCGAAGACAACATCGTTGCCACGCCGAACGAGGCGGATATGGGTTTGATCCTCGGCATTGGTTTCCCGCCGCATCATGGCGGCGCGCTGAAATACGCTGACACATTGGGCATGAAGACCGTGATCGAGAAATGCGCTCACTATGAGCACCTGGGCAAGCTTTATGAGCCCACCGAACGCATGAAGGCCATGGCGGCCAGCGGCGAAACGTATTACCCGGTTTAAGCGACGGCCAAGCGGAGAGATTGAAATGACAGATGTAGTAATTGTTGATGCCGTTCGCACGCCAATGGGTCGCTCGAAGGGTGGTGTGTTTCGTGACGTACGCGCCGAGGATTTGTCGGCCGAGCTGGTCAAGGCGTTGCTCGAGCGCAATGCAGCGGTCGATCCCAATGAGATCGAAGATGTGATCTGGGGCTGCGTGCAGCAGACGCTGGAGCAGGGCTTCAACGTGGCACGCCAGATTTCGCTGCGTGCGGGCCTGCCGCACTCGGTGTCCGGTCAAACGGTCAATCGTCTGTGCGGTTCGTCGATGACGGCGATCCACACGGCCACCGGCGCCATCAAGGCAGGGATTGGCGACATATATTTATGCGGTGGGGTTGAGCATATGGGTCACGTGCCTATGACCCACGGTTACGACGGTCACCCGGCGCTGTCCCTGAACGTGGCCAAGGCCGCGGCGATGATGGGATTGACGGCCGAGATGTTGGCCACGATGTTCCAGATTTCGCGTGAGGCGCAGGACACGTTTGCGGCCACCTCGCATCAGCGCGCCGCGGCGGCGCTCACCTCGGGCGCGTTTGAAAGGGAAATGGTGCCGGTCGCCGGTCACGACGCCGATGGTCTGCCGCTGATGGTGGATTTTGATGAAGTGGTGCGTCCCGATACCACGGTGGATACGCTGAGCGGTCTGCGCCCGGCGTTTAATCCCAAAGGCTCGGTGACCGCCGGCAACAGCTCGGCGATTTCCGACGGTGCCTCCGCGGTCCTGATAATGTCCGCCGACAAGGCCAAAGAGCTTGGCCTGGCGCCGATGGCGCGCATTGTTTCGATGGCCTCCGCCGGTTGCGATCCGTCGACCATGGGCCGCGGCCCGGTGCCGGCATCGCAGAAGGCGCTCAAGCGTGCCGGTCTCGAGGCGAGCGACATCGAATATTTCGAACTTAACGAGGCCTTTGCCGCTCAGTCGCTGGCTGTGCTGACGGAAATGAACCTGCTCGATCGCCAGGACGTGATCAACGTCAAAGGTGGCGCAATTGCACTGGGTCATCCGCTGGGATGCTCGGGTTCGCGCATCACCGGCGCTTTGGCGCACGTGCTGCAGGACAACGACGCGCAGTTTGGTCTGGCAACCATGTGCATTGGCATGGGGCAAGGTGTGGCAACGGTGATTGAGCGTTTGAACTAGATGCTCGCTGACCGGCGCGTCGCATGACGCAGAGCTCGGCACTCAAAAATCGAAACTTCGCGATCTATCTGACCGGCGCAGCGATCTCGCTGCACGGGCTATGGATCTTTCGTGTCGCGCTGGCCTGGTATGCCTGGCAGCTCACGCAGTCCGAAGCCTGGGTCGGCATTATCGCGTTTACCCAGTTTGCGCCGGCCATGTTGTTTGGGCCGTTGTTTGGCGTGGTCGCCGATCGTTTTGAGCGGCGCATGCTCTCTATCGGGATCAACAGCGCGTGCATTGTGAACATGGCGGCGCTGACACTGCTCACGGTAACCGGCCACCTGAGCATCGTGTCGCTGACCGTGGTGTCGTTGATTCAGGGCATGCTCGACGGCTCGCATACGCCGGTGCGCATGGCATTGGTGCCAAGCATCGTGGAGCGCGAGCAGCTTTCGAGTGCCATCGCCATCAATTCCATTGCGTTCAACATCTCGCGCGTCGTCGGTCCTGCCATCAGCGGCATCGTGATCGCGAGTCTGGGCGTGGCTACCGCGTTTGCGATCAACGCGGTGTCTTATGTGGCCATCGTTGTGGCCGTGGCCGTGATATCGATACGCAAGCGCCCCGAACGCGGCAGCGGCCCGTGGAATGTCTGGAGCGAGATTCTTGAAGCCGTCCGCTATGTGCGCGGGCATTTTCTGATTTTGACCCTGTTGCTCGCGATTACGCTCAACACCGTATTTGGGCGCGGTGTTCTCGAGATGATGCCGGCGGTGGCCGATGAGTTGCTTGATCGGGGTAGCAGCGGTTTTGCAATCATGACCTCGGCGGTGGGGGCGGGCGCCGTTCTGATAGGGCTTTTGCTGGCGCGGGGCACGCAGTGGCTGGATCTTGGTGCCATTCGAAAGTCGCTGCTTGCAAGTGCCGTGCTCATGCTTGTGTATGGGGCGAGCGACCAGTTCGTCGTGACCACCGGCGCCGTATGTTTGCTCGGCGTTATGCTGTCGCTGTGCGGGATCGGATCGCAGATCCTGATTCAAACCCATGTGGATGATCAAGTGCGCGGCAGGGTCAGCAGTCTGTGGGGCATGATCGCGTTTGGCGGCACCGCGCTCGGCAGTCTGGCAATCGGCGCCCTCGCGCAAATCATCGGATTACGTGCGACCTTGATTGGCGCCGGCGCGTTGTGTCTGCTGGGCAGTCTGCTGCTGCCAACCCGCGAGGATTGACAAGCGAGGCTTGCATCGAGCCGAAGGCTGCGACACATTGAGCCGCGTTAACGACTGGCGAGTAGACCATGTTTCCGATTCGTGATGAAAACCCACAGATCCGCGTGCCCGTGGTGACCTATACGCTGCTCGCGCTGAATATCGCGGCCTGGGTATGGCTGCAGGGGCTCGGCAGTGGCGGTGCATTGCTCGAGTCGATTTGTCGCTTCGGATTGATTCCCGCCGATTTGCTCGGACCGCTGGAGATCAGCAATCTGCCGGAGAAAATGGCCTGTCCGATTGATGGTCAGGCCAACTGGAGCACGGTGGTCAGCTCGATGTTCATGCATGGCGGCTGGATGCATCTGCTTGGCAACATGTGGTTCCTGTGGATCTTCGGGGACAACGTTGAAGACTCTATGGGGCCGGTGCGCTTTGCGATTTTCTATTTGCTCTGCGGGTTGGCGGCCGCGGCGCTGCAGATCATGGCCGACAGCAGCTCGGCGGTGCCGATGGTGGGCGCATCGGGCGCGATTGGCGGCGTCATGGGTGCGTACATCGTTCTCTACCCGCGCGTGCACGTGCATCTGCTGGTGATACTCGGGTTTTTTATTACGACCTTCGCCGTGCCGGCAGTCGCGATGCTTGGCTACTGGCTGCTGGTGCAACTGCTCGGGGGCTTCTCATCGCTCGGCGCCACCGGCGGCGGCGTGGCGTTCTGGGCGCATGTTGGTGGTTTCGCCGCAGGGGCGTTGCTGGTACTGGCGTTTAAAAATGAGGCGCTGCTTGCGCAGCATCCTTATCGCGGCTGGAAAAAGCACAAGCATGCAGAAAAGCTGTGGGAGCGCGTGCCACGCAAGCGGCGCTGAAATGCGGCCCGCGTCCGTGCGGGCCACTGTTTTCTATTTGCTTAACTGCCGGTCCGGCGTACACAGCAGTTCGGGCAGGTAGGGCTTGTCGTAATTGGGCGGAAAGTTTGTATCCACCCCCGGACGCACCTCATGCCCCACGTTACGCGGCCGGAACGGACGTCCGTCGGGGCGTGTTTGCGGAGGTCCACCGTCAAACGTAAACGAGCGCACCGCCGAGTGACGCATCCATACCACCAGATTCGGATGCAGACAGCCGTCGTCTTTTTGTATCAGCTCGTGATAGTGCACGTAGCCATCGAGCATGCGTTTTTGCGCAATTTTGGGCGACCACGGCGTGATCAGCACATCCACCCAGTAAAGCTGTTGATGATCTTCGGCATCCGATGACCAGAAGCGCGGCGCCGGGCCGCCCTTGCGCAACGGACCGGTGTTGAAGTGCTTGCCGATAAAATGCTTGAAGCCCGACACGTCGCGTGCCGGCGACCAGCAGTGACCGGGCACGTCCTGGGGCTGTCCGCGCTGGGCGAACATGAGCTCAAGCTCGGGACCGAGGAAATACCAGGTCTTGTTGTCGATGAAGACCTCCATGCGATGCGTGAAACCGAAGAAGTCGGCGACGCCCGGGTTGGCCAGACAGTCGGGCAGCTCGTCGGCCTGCGCCGGCACGGTCATGACCGCCGCGCTCAGAGCGAGCGCGGCGATATTGAGTCGGCAGAACATTGATTTGATGTGTTTCATTTCGTTGTCTCTCCCGGTTTACTCGGCCAGTCCACTCGGGCCTGGTGCACCAAAGAACGTCTGGCGCATGACGCCGAGGTCGATGAAGTTGACGACGCCGTCGCCGTTGAAGTCAGCGTCAGCATCACTGCCGAAGAAGACCAGGCGCAGCAAACCCAGATCGGTGAAGTTGATGACACCGTCGTTGTCCAGATCGGCATCGCACACATTGCCAAAGCCGTCGCCATTGCTGTCGCGTTGATCGGCGTTGGCCTCGAGCGTGCAGTTGTCGAGATCGTCCGCGACACCGTCACCGTCGGTATCCACCGAGGCACTGCAGACGAACACTTCGCCACGTACCGAGTCGATGGCCGCTTCGGTGACCGAGTCGTTTGGATTGTCCGACACCGAGAAGCGAATGCGCACGTCAGCGCTTGAGTTCACCGGCACACTGTCTTCAACCCAGCCGCCACCGCCGCCGGTGTAGCGCTTGGCTTCGACCCATGCGCCGCCGTTGCTGGACAACTCGACCACCAGGCTGTCGTCGCCGTCGTCGTTGGACAGCCAATACACGTAGCTGATCTGACCATCACCGGCCGAGAAATCCATGGACGGGGAGGTCAAAATTGCCGGGCCGCCGTCAAGATCGGCCTCACCAATACCGCCGCCCGGCGTGCCTTGACCGGTGAAGTAACACAAGGTGTCAGAATCGCCGGGCCAGCCCTCGCCGGGTTGTGCGCCCGTGCCGAGCGGCGTGTCGCGCAGCCATTCGCCCGAGGTCAGGTCGATCTCGGTTGCGGTCCAGCCGGTGTCGCTGGCGAAGGTATCTTCAAAGGTCGTGATGACCTGCGTCACCACGTTGACCACGTATTCGCCCTCAGCCGGATCGCGGAACGTCGCGCCGTCCTGATTTTGCGCTGTCACAAAATACTCGATCACGCTGCCGCAGGGCGCTGCGGGCAACTCGCCCTCAAAGACGCCGCCGCCGGCATCGGCAAGCGCGACCGGAGCCTGCAGCACGCCATCGATCGATGCCTGGAGTTGTGCGCTGGTCGGATCGACCGGCGCGCCAACGTTTGAGATCTGCACGCTCAATGGCGTTGCGCTGTTAGGCGTTGCCGTAGCGGGCTGACCGCCGGGGTAGGCAAAGCGCAGCAGCTGCGGATCCACGTCCAGAACGAACAGACCGCGCTGTACATCGCTGGCCAACACGCGATTGGCGCCAAGGTAGGGATACACGCCCCAGTTGCCGTCGAAGAATCCGTTTTCCCCGGTCAGTGGCGAGGTGTCGTAGCTGGCGACGATATCCCAGGTGGCCGTCACCGGATCGATCTCCAATACCTGCAGTCCGGCGGTGTACCACGACGCATACACGGTGTTGCCGACAACCAGCGGGTTGTGGACGCTGAGCGCGCGGCTGGCGTCGAGCAGCAGAGAGTCACGCAGTGTGAGTTCGACCGTCACGCCGTTGTCGTTGATCTCATACAACGCAAGCCCGCCGCCGGCGCGTTCCTCAGATACGACAACAAAACGATTGTCCTCGCTCGGCCACGCTGCGTGTACGGCGTTGCCCTGAGCCGCACCCATGAACACCGGTGCCTCGTTGGCCAGGTTTGTGACGTCGTAAACGCGGATCGAGTCCCACGCCGACGCGTAAAGCCGTCCGTCTTGCACGGTAATGTCGTGCACAAACTGATTGCCCACGCCGGTCATGCGATACGTGAAGTTGGAGATCACCGGCGGTGCATTGTCTGGGTTGTAGTTTCTAAGGTCGACAATGTCGATCTGGTTTTGCGAGCTATCGACGATGTAGAGCCAGCCGCTGTCGAGAAATACGTTGTGCACGGCGGTGCGAACCGTGATGTCGGTGAGCTTGACCGGATTGAACGGATCGCGAACGTCCACGATTTGCGTGCCGGGATTCACGTTCTCAAGCGCCACATACATCAGGCCGTCTTGTACCTTGACGTCCTGTGCACTGGCGCCGCCGACGCCGGTGTCGTAGGTCGCCGCGAGCGTCGGCGAGGTCGGATCAGAGATATCAACAATGTTGATTTCGTTGACACCGAATCGTGCCAGATAGGCGAAATCGCCTTCACCCCAGACGTCCGCGTAGTTTTGCGCCTGATCGAAGGTGCCAACGAGCTCGATGTTAAAAGGCGCCTCCTGAGCAAGCGCGGTGGTGGGCGTCAAAATCGCGGCGCCCAGTACGGCCAGCGCGCGCGTGCGCAACCGGCAATCTGAAAAATTGATCATCTCTCTCCCCCTGGAATGAACGTATTCCCGATTGGTTGATCTATTGTGTCGGGCAGTTGCACCGATGCTAGCACGCGGGCCGATGACTCCGGTACGTGCGGTGAATTTGCTACAGGCCCCAGTTGAGGCGAGCCGACAGTGCGACGAACCGTGGCCGTGGCCTTGCGCCTGTCAGGTGCGCTGGTGATACTTCAGGCGACATGAATATGCCCTGTAATCGGTTTTCAGCGTTGTTGTTCAATTGCCTGCGAGTCACCGCCCGATGACGCAATGGCGAGTAGGGCGGTTCGAGTTTGACGCCAATACGCGGCGTTTGCGCGGCGACGATGGCGATGTGTTGCTGGAGCCGAAAACGGCGGCATTGCTGGCCTATTTTTGCCAACACCCGCAGCGCGACATCGATCGCGATGAGCTACTCAAAAACGTCTGGCACGGTCAGGTGGTGGCCGACAATTCCATCAACCGCGTGGTCGTCTTGTTGCGCAAGGCGTTGCAGGACGACGACAAGGCCCGTCGCTACATTGCCACCGTACCCAAGCTCGGCTATCGGATGATTGCCCAGGTCGCTGCGCATCCGGTTGAGGGGTCCGAGCCGATTGATCGTGAGTCGACGTCTCGCGCGCGGCTGATCAGATATCTGGCTGGCGTGGCGGCTGTGGGTCTCGCGGTAAGCGTGCTGGTCTGGGCCTTGCGGCCCGAGCCTGACATCACATCGACCGCTCCATCGGTGAGGCCGCTGTCGCGTCTTGCCGTGGCGCAGTCCAGCGCGGATCTGGCACGCGATGGCGAAACGCTGCTCTACACGGCCAGTGACGGCGAGCGCAACGTCATTTTTCAGATTGCCGGACCGTTCGCAGAACCGGTGCCGGTAAGTGCGCCCGACGGCAGCGCTGATTTTGCCAAGTGGTCGTACGGCGAGGACTTCATCGTCTATCAGTTTCGCACGCAGAATCGATGCGAGTTTCATCGCGTCAATCGCAGCGAGTTGCAGGCGCGCACGGCAAGCGTTTTATATGAGTGTGCGCCCGGCAGCTACTCTGAATTGTCGCTGTCACCGGACGATGGCACGCTCTATTTTGTCGAGCGTGACTCGGCTACCTCACCGTATGCGGTATACGCGCTGGATCTCGCGGGCAAGACCAAACGCCGCCTGTCGCAGCCCGTGGCCCGGGGCTATGGAAATCACTATGTCGACGTACATCCGCGCAGCGGAGCGCTGCTGCTGCTCAGTGATCACGCGCCCGGTAAAACGTCGATCTACAAACTCGATGTGGCAAGCAACAGTTTTGTGTTGCACCGACGCCTCGACTACAGCCTCGACAGTGCAATCTGGAGTCATCGCGAAGGCTTTGTGGTGCATCCTTCCCGGCATCCCTCGTATCAGTTGCTGGAAACCTCGTTGGATGAGGGCGTGAGCAGTGTCATTGTCTCGGACAGCCGTCGCATCAGCGGGCCGCGACGGATTATCAATGCAGACGGCGCCGGCAGCGACTATTTGTTTACCTCCTATCTCTACAACCGGGATATTGAAATGCAGGAGTATCCGGCCGCGCGGTTCAACTCCGCGGTCATGGATTACCTGCCCGCGATCTCGCACGCGCGGCATCAGCTGGCGTTTATTTCGAAGCGCTCGGGCGATAGTCAGATCTGGATACGGGATTTTCGCGACGGCAGTCTGCGCTCGATCGAGCCGCCGGACACGGGCAGACGTTTTCTTGATTTACGCTGGTCGCCCAATGACGGGCGGCTACTCGCCAATACCAATTCAGGAATACTGATTTACTCAATGCGCGAAGAGGCGTTCGTTCACATCGTGTCGCTGCCGTTGCCGGCCCACGCTGTGCGCTGGCACGATGCGCGCACGCTGTCGTTCAGTCACTTCGAGGATCGTCGCTGGCAAGCCTACCTTTATTCCCTCGATACGGAAGAAGCCATCACGTTGGACGAGCGCTGGGCGTTTTCAGCGCGTAACGATCAGCAGCAGATCTATCTCGACCAGTCCCTGGCGACGTATCGCGATGGCGAGGTACTCGAGGAGTTGGAGCGCTGCGCCCACCCCGTGTGGCGAGCGCAGCTTCGGTATCAACTCGATGGCGCGGATATCTACTGTCACGCGGGTGACGTGTCGTCAGACCTGTTGCGTTTCGGACCCGACATGTCGATGTCCCGTGTGGAAGATGCGGTTGAACGGTATGAGTTTTTCAGCGTACGTCATGGGCAGATTGCCAGCACGCGCGTGGTCTCAGCCTACAGTGACATCATGCGCACGCGCCGCCCGGACTAGCGGCGCGCGCACACGACACTGCGTTACTTCTCGTGGCTGACGCGGCCCCAGACGACGTTGGCAATGCGCCAACCCTCGGCGAGCTTGTACAGCACAATGCTCTTCATGTAGGTGTTGCGCGGTGACTCGGGCTGGTAACGATGCAGCGAGGTGACGACCGCCATGTCGTTGTAGATATCGATGTCCACCAGGTTGTGGATGACTGCATCGGCCCCTTTGCCGGTATCGCTGTCGAGGTCGGGCGTGCCGTAGGAGTGGGCGCCGTTTTCATCGATACGGTGGTAGAGCACCGAATCGGCGATGCACTTGGATGAGCGTTCGGCACCGCCGTACAGATCCCACTGATAAAAGCACTCCATCGCCGCCTTGATTTGCTCGCGGTCGGAGTCGGCAGCGGCAGCGGGTGCGAAAAGGGCCAGTCCAAGAACGAGTGTTGAAAAGATTTTCATGATGTCTCCAGATTAGTCTTGCGAGCCTGCCAGCCCGGTGCGGCCTGACAGGGTGAGAGATTTGAGAAGCGCGATCGCCAGCGGGCCGGCGGACGCTGGGTTTTGTCCGGTGAGCAGATTGCCGTCGCGCACCACCCACGGCTCGTAGGGCTCAGCGGCGCTGAACTGCGTGGTGGCCTCCTTGAGTTTGTCTTCGAGCAGAAACGGATAGTTGGCGCGGGCCCAGTCCCCTTCCTCGGCGTTGGATTTGGCCGTGATCATCTTGTCCTTGATCATGAGCTCGCCGTTGCTCAGACGAACGGCAGCAAAAGCCGCAGGGCCGTGACAGTCCGCAGCGACCGGTTTGTCATCTTCGAACATGTTTGCAGTGATGCGATTGACCTGCGGATGATCAAAAAGATCGAACATCGGGCCGGCGCCGCCGGGCACGTACAGGGCTGCGTAGTGCGCCGGATCAATGTTGACCAGCTTCAGCGGCGAGGCCAGCGTTTCGCCCAGTTCGCGCAGCGTGCGGCGCTCCTGGTCATTCATCATGTCGCCGCCTGCCTGCACCCCGCGGGCGCCACCTGGACTGGCAAAGTCCACCTGGATGCCGGCGTCGGTCAGGATCTTGTAGGGCGTCAGTACCTCAGGCAGCCAGTAGCCGTGCTCATGGGCCGACAGGATAAACAGTACGCGGGGGTTGTCGCGGGCAAGCGCGGGTGTCGCTAGCCCGGCGATCATCAGAAACCAGCCAAGCAGGGCAAGGCCGGATGCAGCAAGTCGTCTCATGCGTGTCTCCTTCTCGAAGTAGAGGCCGAAGTGGAGATCGAAGCATGGGAGCGAGATGCGGTCCGGGTCGTTGGAAATTCGTGATTATTTGTGAGGGTTTGTGATGGCGCAGGCAAAACAAGGGTTTATGCGGGCGGCCTGAATGCCGGCGTCCGGAGATTGTTCGTCGATACGCTGGGTGATAGCCTTCGCCCATGTTCGCAAAGCGCCGAAAAACCGGTCATTGGCTGCTCTCACTGCTGCTGCTCGCACAGCTGTGCGCGTTCGTACATGCCGCCGAACACGGCAGCGGACCGCACAGCCACTGCGATGTCGTGTGCTTGTGCGCGGTGGGCAATGACAATGATGCGAGTGTCGCGCATGACCTCGGCGGCGTTGAGGTCTGGCTCATCACCCAGGATATCGCCACGCCACCGATCGCGTGCGCGCCTCGGATGCAAACGGCGCTACGGCCGTATGCGACCGGCCCTCCTTCCCGGCGCTGATTATCCCGTGCTTTGAAGATTCCCCCTTGTGGTGGCGTTCGCTGCCAGTGGGGTCCGCTGTCATGCCGAATAATTTTTCCCTGGCCCTGGACCGACAGCCATGTCGGGAGGGGCGAACGGGTGCTGGAGTAGAAGACGATGACTGAACCTGTGCTGCTTGCCGACAACCTGTCGGTCGTGCGCGGTCCGAAAACTGTATTGAATGCGGTCAATTTTTCCGTGGAACAGGGCAGCGTGTTTGCGCTGCTGGGCGGCAACGGTGCTGGCAAATCCACGACGTTGCTGACCTTCCTCGGGTTCTTGTCGCCAAGCGGTGGACGGGCGCGCGTCATGTCGCAGGACGCGAGCGCCGACCCTGCCGCGGTGCGCAAGCAGATTGCCTACCTGCCCGAAACGGCCACGCTGTATGAGCATCTGAACGCCTACGAGAATCTTGAGTATCTCATCGCGCTGTCGGACGCATCGGCTGATCGCAAACAGATCGACGCGGCGCTCGATCGCGTGTCGCTGGACACGGGCGCTCGATCGAAAAAGATGCGCTCTTATTCAAAGGGCATGCGTCAGAAAGTGGCCATCGCTCTGGCGCTTTTGCGTGACACCCGGATACTGCTGCTCGATGAGCCCACGTCGGGGCTTGATCCTGTCGCCATCGATGAGTTTCACGCGCTGGTGCGCGATCTTTCCGGACAGGGCAAGACCGTGCTCATGGTGACGCACGACGTCTACGGCGCCTGCCAGATCGCCGATCGCATCGGACTCCTGCGCAAGGGGGCCTATGTGGGCGAGTTTGAGGCATCCGCGGAAGGGCGTATTGATCCTGAAGTGGTACACACGGCGTTTTCCGGGAGAGAAGCGTCATGAACAAACTGCTGACCATAGCCATGGACGAATGGCGCTTCTGGTTTCGTTCACGTCTTGCGTTGTGGGGCATCGGCGTTTTTTGTCTTCTGCTGCTGGCCACCGGAGTTTTGAGCGTACTGCAGGTCAATGAGGCCGAGCACGAACGCGAGCACGCTCAGGAACAGGCCGAAGAACGATTTTTGTCGCAGCCGGCGCGCCATCCTCATCGCATGGTGCACTACGGCCACTATGTGTTTCGTGCGCCTGCGCCGCTGGCCGTGTTCGACCCGGGCCTCGACGCTGTAACGGGGCAGTCGGTGTTTCTGGAAGGGCATCGTCAGAATTCAGCGACGTTTGCACAGGCTGGGGCGAGCGCCAGTCTTGGCGGTCTGGCGTGGCTGACGCCGGCGCTGGTGTATCAGTTGTTCGGTTCTCTGCTGCTGGTCATTCTCGGCTACGGCGCGATTGTTCGTGAGCGCGAGGCGGCGACACTGCCGACACTCTTGATGCACGGCACCGGCGGCGAGCAGCTTGTGTTTGGCAAATGGCTTGCGCTGGTCTCGCTGGCCACCGTCATGCTTGTACCGGTCGTGCTGGTTGGCTGGCTCGCGGAGGGTTTTGCAGCGGCGCTGTCTCTTGCGGCCACGTATCTGATCTATCTGATCGTATGGGCATCTGTCGTCGTGCTGCTTTCGACCACGATTCGCGGGCGATCAACCGTGTTGAGCGTGGCGACGTCGCTGTGGCTTGCCGTTTGCCTGCTGGTGCCTTCGCTGGCGGTTGACGCGGTGTCACGCAGTACGCTGCATGCTGGCAAGATTCAAACCGATCTGGCGCTGCTTGAAGAGGCGCGCAAACTCGGCGACGGACACAACGCATCGGATCCGGCATTTGCTGCTCTGCGCGCCAATCTGCTGGCTCAGTACAATGTTGATCGAATTGAGGATCTGCCGGTCAATTATCGCGGTGTTGTGGCCACTGAGGCTGAGGAAAAATTGACGGTAAAACTCAATGAGTTTGCCGAATCCCAGATGAGTGGTGAGCGACAGCAGGCGATCGAGCTGCGCCGATTCGGATGGATATCACCGACACTGGCCGTAGCGGCGGCCTCGCGCGCCATCGCGGGCACGGATATCGACCACTACCATCGTTTTCTGCGCGAAGCCGAAGTGGTGCGCTACAGCTTTGTGCAGGCGCTCAACAACGTGCATGCGACCGAGCTTGCCTATGCGACCGACATGGGGCGGGGCGATAGTGAAGAAGCCAGCATGCGCGCGCGCGTCAGCGCGGATAACTGGCGTGTGCTCGACGACTTCTCGTTTGTCCCGGCCTCGTTGTCCGAACGTGTGAGTGCCGCCACGCCGGCGCTGGTCATCCTGACGGTGTGGACCGCCATCTTGCTTGGCGGTTTGTTCTTTGCGGGGAGACGATTGCAGCCATGAGCATGATCGCGTCTTTGCCGCGCGAAGCGGCCTTTATGTTGCGTGAGCGAGCCGTGCTGGTGACGCTGTTGCTTGCCTTGCTTCTATCCTGCCTGGCGGTGACCGGTGGTGTGCTCGAGGTGCGCGATCAGCAGCGCACGATCAAGGCGCTGGTTAAATCTGATGCCGAGGAGCGTGAGCACGCCCTGTCGCAGCATCGAGACGACTGGGGCAGTGTGGCGTACTACTCGTTTCATCTGACTTACGATCCGCCGAGTCCGTTTGCGTTTGCAGCGCTGGGTCAGCGCGATAGCTCAGCGTGGAAACATCGCGTGCGCATGCTCGCCATTGAAGGGCAGATCTACGAGCGTGACGCAGGCAATCCCGTGTTTGCCATGATCGGGCGATTTGATTTTGCTTTTGTGGCTACGTTCGTGCTGCCGTTACTGTTGATCGCGCTGTTGCACGACCTGCGGGCGGGCGAGCGCGCCGTGGGCCGGCACAATCTGCTGATGGCCACGGCAGCCAGTGGCTCGACATTGTGGTGGTCGCGGGCGGTGGTTCGCGCGGCTGTCGTCTATGCCGCTGTGGTGGCGCCCTTGATCGTGGGCGCGCTGGTAAGTGGTAGCGCCATGGGCACGCTGTTGCTGGCCCTGTTTCAGGTCGCGCTCTACGTCGCATTCTGGACCGTGCTTATCGTGTTGGTGGGTGCCTGGCGTCAACCGGCAGGCGCGATTGCCTCGGCATTGCTGGGTGCCTGGCTGCTGCTGGCCGTGCTGCTGCCGGCCGCCGGTCGTGTCGCGATCGATCGATTGGTTGAGATGCCGGCTGGCGCCGACATTCTTCTAACCCAGCGCGAAGCCGTCAACGATGCCTGGGATCTGCCCAAGGAAGCCACGATGACGGCGTTTCTGGAGCGCGAGCCACAGCTGCGGGCGTTTGCCGAAATCAAGCAGCCGTTCGAATGGAAATGGTACTACGCGTTTCAGCAGGTGGGCGATCAGAAAGCGGAGTCGCTGGCGCAGGCCTATCGGGATGGGCGAGAACGTCGGGATGCGCTCGCACAGCGTTTGGCGTGGCTGTCGCCGCCAGCGCTTATGGAGCGTTCGTTACAGCGATTGGCAAGGACCGACATGCAAGCGGTACGGGCGTACGAGGATGAAGTGCGATCTTTCCACGCCGCGTTGCGAGCGTACTATTATCCTCCACTGTTTAAAGAAGATCCGGTCGACGATGCGGCGCTTTCGAGTATGCCGTTGTTTGTGCCGAGGGAGTCGAAACTGTGAATCGAGTGTCCGCGCGGATGGCCGTTTTGATTGGAGCGGTCGCGTTGTTTGCAGGGTTGAACGTCCAGGCCGATTTCAAATTCGGAGAGCTAGAGGTCAACAGCGGCAAGCGACTGGATGTGTCTATTCCGGTGCCGGCCGGTAAGGATGATCCGGCCACGTTTATTCCGCTAACGGTACTGGCCGGCGCGTCCGATGGGCCGACGGTACTTATGGTATCGGGGGTGCACGGCTTTGAATTCACGCCGATTCTGGCGGCGGAGCAACTGGCTGCCGAGATTGACCCGGCCGCGCTGAGCGGCAATCTGATTATCGTGCGTGTTGCCCACGTATCGGCGTTTGAAGAACGCTCACCGTACGTCAATCCGTACGACCGAAAAAACCTGAACCGTTCGTTCCCGGGCTCTGCGACCGGCACGCAAACCGAACGCATTGCGCACGCGCTGTCGACAAAGCTCATTCCCTATGCGGATTTTGTGTTTGACGTGCACTGCGGCGACGGGGCCGAATGGCTGGAGTCGTTTGCCGGTATCTACGGCGGCCCGCTTGCCAGTCGCTACGACACCGCACTCGGCGTAGCAAAATCGCTCGGCCTGCCAAACATTGTCCGCTACACCATGAATACGCAGGCGCAGATCGATACCCGTCGTTCGCTCAATCGCCAGGCCGTTGCCCAAGGGTTGCCCACCGCGCTGATTGAAGTGGGTGAAAACGGTCGACGCGATCCGGAGTTCGTGGCGACGATTGTCAACGGGGTGCGGGCATCGCTGGTCTATTTGAAAATGCTGCCCGGCGAGCGGCCGGTGGCCTCAACGTCGTCGCGTTTTTTCGACGGCACACAGTCGGTCGCGGCCAATCACTCCGGGCTGTGGCATCCGACGCATCGCGCGGGTCGCTATGTCGAAAAGGGCACGCTGCTGGGCGTCATCAAGGGTTATGACGGCAAGGTGCTCGAAACGGTGACCTCACCCGTGGCGGGCTTTACGATGTACGGTTTGGCAGGACCGCCGGTTCGACGCGGCGACAGTTTGCTTGTGATTGCTCAGCCTGTTGCATCGCTGGATGAGTGAACGCCTCGGGCGCTGAGCGTCGGCGGCGGTGACGTCGAACGTTTATACTGACCTGCGGATCTGGGTTGGGGGCACGCCATGATTTTCATTTTTTTTACCGTGGCAGCGGCGATCACGCTTGCCATGGCGTCGGTGCTGATTCACAACGAGTGCCTCCATATCCTCGATCGCGTGGTGGACAGCTTCAGCACGCATCGCCGTCGTCTGGTCATGACGATGTTTGGCCTGCTCGTTGCACACATCCTGGAAATCTGGCTCTACGCCGGGGCCTACCTGGCGCTCGCGCAGCTTCCCTCGGTCGGGGCTATTCATATGACCATGCCCGAGATGACGCTGACGGCGCTCGATGCTGTCTATTACTCAGCTATGGTTTACACGACGGTCGGCTTTGGCGATATGGTGCCCAGCGGCGGTCTGCGCCTGATCACGGCCACCGAAGCGCTGGTGGGATTGTCGCTGATTACCTGGTCGGCGTCTTTTACATATTTACAGATGCAGGGGCACCTGGGCAGTAATCAAGGCAGCGAGTGACGTTCTGGATAGAGTCTATGGTCTGTAATTAGCTGATTAAAAAGGTCTTATTTAGCGTTTATTGGTTTTGGCCAAATCTACCTTGTTTTTGGCCAAAAAATGACTAATCTAGACAGTACGACACGACAACCTGAGGTCAGATCTGTGAAAGATATCGCGCTCCAGCAGTTGGAAGACCAGTTTGGTGAACCGTTTGTGCGGGCCCTCAAAGAGGCCGTGCTCCAGCAATCCGGCGAAGATCACTCGGTTGACGCGTGGCCTGTGGGCCAGGCCAAGGATCATTTCAGTGAGATGCTCGACCGTGTTCGCGACGGCGAAGGGCAGCTCGTACGTCGCCGCGCCGAAGATCCCGTGCTTATGATTTCCATGTCGCAGCTGGCCGCATTTGTCGAGATGGCCGCGCCGAAGCGTCGCTTTTCGGATGTGATTGCCCACGATCCGGAGCTGCCGATCGGTTCGCCGTTAAACATCTCTGACGCGGCCGTCGGGCAAGACAACATCGAACTTTAGCGATGCCTGCGTATCTTCTCGGTACCCAGGCGCTGGTGGACAGCGCGCGCAACGACGACGCGACGCCGATCCATCAGTGGGCCAGGGCAGAGGCGCTCGACGAAGACGATGTGGTGTGCAGCGTCGCATCCATGACGTTGTTCAAACACAAAGTTGAGCAACTCGATGCCGCCGAGCGACCTTCCTGGCAACGATTGTTCAACGCCTCCGTTGCACGTTTTCGTGCTGTCAGTGGCATTCGTCCCGTAGAACTGGATATCGCCCTTCGCGCGGCTGATTTGCGTTCCATGGCACTGGAGACCGTGGCGGTGAATCACGCCCAGCGTCTGGGGGATCTTGGCTGTCTGGTGGCCGCCACCGCGCTTGAAGAACATCTGGTGCTTGTGGATCGGCGTCAGCCATATCATCGGGTGCTCGAAGAATCCCAGGGCCTGGCCTTTTACGATCCTTACCAGGCATGAGCGACGAGCCCGAGCTTGGCCACGCTCTTCACAACGCACCCTCCGATCAGCGCCAGATCCTTTGCCTGAGCGGGGGCGGCTACCGCGGTCTCTACACGACCTGCATACTCGAAGCTCTCGAAGCCAAAGCCGATTGCCCGGCAAGCGACATGTTTGATGTGCTGTCGGGCACGTCTGTGGGCGGGCTGGTGGCTGCGGCTCTGGCGGTCGACGTGCCGGCCCAGGATATTCGCAATGCCATGGCGGCACACGGCCGCTTTATTTTTGATCAGCGCATCGGCGTGGGGCGTTGGCGATTACCGCTTACCAATCCGCTCAAACCGCTTTACCGGGCGAAGTATCGGCAGGCGCCGCTGATCGCAGCCATCGATGATTTGCTCGCCGAGCACGCCAGCGCGACCCTCGATACGATCGACAAACCGCTGCTTCTGGTTAGCGTCGATGTTCACACCGGCGCGCCGTTTGTCATGCGCTCCAGGGGACTGGCCGGTCATGATGCCTCAACAATCTCGCTCAAGGATGCTCTGCTGGCGACCGCAGCGGCGCCGACCTATTTTCCACCTCACGCTTTGGACCAGCGTACGCTGATCGACGGCGGACTGATCGCCAACGCCCCCGATCTGGTGGCGGTGACCGAAACCATCAAGAATCTGGGCACTCAGCTTGCCGACGTCCGTGTGCTAAGTGTGGGCACGGCGGGCGCGCCCCACCAGATCAACTCGGTTGGCCGGTCGCCAGGTTTGTTGTCGTGGCTGGTTGCTCGGGGGCTGTTTCAGCTGACTTTGTCGGCGCAGGAGACGCTGGCCGTGGATCAATGTTCGGTGTTGCTGGGCGAGCGCTATCTGCGTCTGGACGACGTGCCGCCGGCGGCTGATCAGCGCCGTATTGGTCTGGACCGTGCTGGACCGAGTGCTACGGCTGCTCTGGAACGAGCCGCGTCGCGGACGATTGCACGGCTGGCCAACGACTATCAAGGTCCGATTCGACGATTCATATCTCATCGCGTGTCCGGATGGGTGCGAGGGCAGGCGGTGTGATGACATGAGAGGCAATGATATGAAGCAATCCGGTGTTTTGATTTTGCTGGCGCTGACACTGTCCGCATGTACGATCAACTACACGATCGACACGGACACCCCGGACGTGCCACTTGGCTGGCTGTCTGGCTGCTGGCAAACCGACGATGGCGTAGAGGAGACCTGGGTGCGCTCGAAGCAGGGCGATCAGATCTTTGGCTACAGCGTGGTGTCACAAAACGGCGAGCGCGTTTTCTTTGAGCAGATGCGCGTCGACATTCTGGAGGGCAAGGCAAGGTTCCATGCCTATCCAAAAGGGGTGGGGCCGACCGCCTTTGAAGGCGCTCTTGATGATCCCAATGCCATCGAGTTTATCAACGCGTCGAACGATTTTCCTCAGCGCATCCGCTACGCGTTTGTAGACGGGCGCATCGAAGCGACCACAGCCTTGATGGACAACAGTAACAAGAATGCCTGGCGCTATGAGCGCTGCGACTAGGCGCTCGTGCCTTCCCGCGCTTTTTCTATCAAGACAGCCGCCGATCTGGGGCGTGCAAGACGCTTTGCTCTGGGCGCCCAAGGGCTGCTGCAACGCCAGCCGTTCGGTCGCGGACTGCCGGGTGCGCGTAAGGCCATCGAGCATCTGGGCTACGTGCAGATTGATACGATTTCTGTAGTCGAGCGTGCGCATCACCATGTTCTGCGCAGTCGTGTCCCCAACTTTACGTCTCA
>CAZXCL010000045.1:0-17407 GCA_964639265.1 uncultured Gammaproteobacteria bacterium
CCCCCCCCCCCCCCCCAAGACCGAACCGACAAAAAACAACCACCTCCACCTCGACTACGACCACCACCACTATTGCGGGGTTTGGGTTTCGATAAGCAAAAAAAAACGGCCGCCCCAAGGGACGGCCGTCTTTCAAGCTTAAGCTCTTATCGCAGGAGCGATATTAGAACTTGAGGCCAAGAGCACGCACGACTTCGATCGTGATGTACTTGTCGCCCGAAGGCAGGCCTTTCTGGTTGGCGTAGCAGCGAGCTGCGTCCAGGGTGCAACGACCCATGATGCCGTCAACCTGGCACTCGTTGCGGTTAGGACCGCACTTGCAGCAACCGGTCTTGTTCAGAGCGGCCTGCAGGCTGCTGACGTTCTGCGGCGTCATGTTGATTTCGCACAGAACCGGACGCCACTCGAGGAACTCTTCGCTGGTTTTCTCGGTGGTGGTGACCTGTTCGGTCTGCTCAGGAATCGCGATGCGACGCTCAGAAGCAGGCTGGACCAGCTTCATGGTGTCAACGGTGCGGTACTCAGCAGGGATTTCAACCGTACGCGTGGTGGCTGGCTTGACCAGAACCTGCTTGGTGATGGTCTTGTACGTGGCCGGAATTTCGACCAGGCACATGACTTCACCGGTGTCGTTGGTACGCGTCGTCAGCACTTTCTGGCCGGCGAAACGATCGACCTGGGCGGCAGCGCCACCGAAGCCAACAGCGCCTTTACCAGTGCCGATGCCCGTGCCGATTTTCCACTCGGTGCGAGCAGGTTGATCGAGCACACGCTCGGTGACGGTGCGGTATTCAGCAGGCACTTCAACCAGCTTGCTCGAAGCAGGCTTGACCAGGATGCGTTCGGTGCTCGGCTCGTAGCGGGCTGGCAGCACTTCGATGCGCTCGCTGGCTTCGCGCTTCACAACGGTACGCGTGGTGGTTTTGTACTGCGCAGGAATGATCACGCGAGCGTAGCACTCACCCGGACGCGGGTTCGGCGGCAGCAGGTCGCTGGACATACCGGTAGGCGCGGCAGGCATGGCAGGCTTCGTGCGAGCTGTTTCCAGTTCGCCACGCAGGCTCGCCAGATCGCGGTCGCGCTGACGCAGTTCTTTTTCGAGCATGGCAAGCTTGCGCTTCTGCTCATCCATCTGTGCGGTGCTGGTCGACGTGGCCGTCGAGGCAGAGGCACTTGAAGACTGCGAAGCCTGTTGCGCGCAGCCCGTGAGGACCATGAACGCAGCCGAAGCCAGCAGTACAGTGGTGTTACGTAAGTTCATCGAAAGGTACCTCCAGGTATCCCTAATCAGTCAAAGGCAAAACAAAGTGAATCGGCGAACCGATACTTCAAACAGAAGCGAAACCACAGGCTTGCGACTTTATGCCCAGCCGCTGTTGCTCCTCGCTTATGTAAGTGAGGGCCTGTCGATGGACGGAATTATATCGCCGTGTTAGGGAAATACCACTGCTTCAACGTGTTTTTACAATCGTTTGACACGCGGCGTGTCGTGTTTTCACAACATTTCGCTGCAGTGCACTGACAGCGTTGCCATTCTGAATTCGGTACGAAGAATTTACTACTTATGTCGAGCCAGTGGGGCGCCCCGGCCACGGGGCTTTGCGGCCCGACTTTGCGCTGCTAAAGCATCGCCTTGACGTTGGCGTGCGCCCCGACTGCGCGGTACAGCTCGTCGAGCTGTTCACGCGAGGTTGCTCGCACGGTGAGTGTCAGCGCCACATAGTTGCCTTTGCTGCTTGAGCGCTCAGTGACGCTCACGACGTCTACGTTTTGCTCACGGGCCGTGGCTTCAATGTGCCGTTTGAGCACGTCACTGTCCTGCCCCATGATCTTGATCGGGAAGTCGCATGGAAAATCAAACAGGTCGTCGATCGATGTTGTGTCAGTCATGACGAAGATGTGGGGCGCTTGAGGGATTGATACAAGGGGTCGAGTTGTTGCCACAGCGGACCGGGACGGCCGCTGCCGACCGGCGCACCGTTGAGCGTGGTCACCGGCAGCACTTCGCGCGTGGAGCTCGCCAGCCAGATCTCATCTGCACGCGAGAGCGTGGCTTCGCTGACCGGAGATCGCTGCATCGGATGGCCGAGTTCCACCAGCAGAGGCTCCAGCAGAGCGGCGGTCGTACCGGGCAAGATGCTGGTGTCTGGCGGCGGTTGCGTGACGGTGTCATCGGCGACGATCAGGACGCTGCTGGCGGCGCCTTCCGTGACCAGGCCATCGCGGACGAGGATGGCTTCGACGGCGCCGGCGGTGCTGGCCTGCTGCCGCGCCATGGTGTTGGCCAGCAGCGATGTTGCCTTGATGTTTGAACGTGCCCAGCGCAAGTCCGGCAGCGTAATCGCTGCCACGCCATTGGCGGCGATACCCGGGTCACGCGGTTCGAGCGACTGACACATCGCAAAGATGGTCATTTGTTCGTCGGTGGGCTGATGCGGGACATGATTGCGCACACCGGGAGCCTCGCCGCGCGTGAACTGCAAATACACTGACTGATCGCCACCGCCGTTCGCCTCGACCAATTCGTTGACCAGCGCTTCAAACTGCGCGGCGCTCATGGAAAGCGCCAGACCGATCATCGCCAGTGATTGCAGCAGTCGCTGATAGTGGGCGCTCAGTCCCAGCGCGCGACCGCTGTAGACCGGAATGACCTCGTAGACGCCCTCACCAAACAAAAAGCCGCGATCCAGCGGCGAGATGTGCACTTCGCGCAGGGGCATCTGGCGTCCATTGAACCAGGCGATGGGTAGTTGCGTGGTCATCGTGCCGCGGGTCCCCGCTGCCTATTCAAACCACAGACGGACTTCGTCCATCGCGCGCTGCAGGAAGTTGCCGCTTGCAATATTGCTCATCGGGAACAGCTCGCGCTCGACCAGCGTGGATTCGCCCAGGCGAACGACGACCGAGCCAATGGCGGTGTCGGTCGCAAGCGGCGCAATCAATGTCGTGGGCAGGTTCATGTTCGCCGACATTGAATCGTATTCGCCGCGTGGAATGGTCACGTAGAGATCTTCGGTCAGGCCGAGTTGTGTGGTTTCTGCGTCGCCCTTGTAGACGCGCTCGGTCGTGATCGTGGCGCCTGCTTCGTAAAGCTTGTGCGTCTCGTAAAAATTGAACGCGTAGTTGATCAGCGCCTGACTTGACGAGATGCGCGCCTCTTCACTGGGCGTGCCCAGCACCACAGAGATCACGCGCATGTCGCCACGCTTGGCAGACGATACGAGACAGTATTTGGCGGCATCGGTGAAACCGGTCTTGACGCCGTCCACCGAGCTGTCCTGCCACAGCAGGTTGTTGCGGTTGTACTGAGCGATATCGTTGTAGGTGAACGACTTCTCCGAGTACAGCGAATAGTGTTGCGGGAAGTCGCGGATCAGTCTTTGGGTCAGCGTAACAATGTCGCGCGCCGACATTTTGTGGCCTTCCGCCGGCAGGCCGTTGCTGTTGGCAAAATAGCTCTGGGTCAGGCCGAGTTTGGACGCGTACTGGTTCATGAGCGCCGCGAAGGTCTCTTCCGTGCCCGCGATATGCTCGGCGATGGCAATGCTCGCGTCGTTGCCCGACTGAATAATCATGCCTTTGAGCAGCTGATCGAGGCGGACTTTCTTACCGACCTCGATGTACATCCGCGAGCCTTCCGCGCGCCAGGCCTTTTCGCTAACGGTAATCTCGTCGGTCAGCGCGACCTGGCCCTCGCGCAGCTTGTCGAACGCGACGTAGGCGGTCATCAGCTTGGTGATGCTCGCCGGCTCGACAGCGGCGTCCGCGTTCTTTTCGGCCAGCACGCGGCCGCTGTGATGCTCGATAACCAGATACGCGCTCGAATTGATGCTCGGCGGCGCTGGTATCGGCGTGGTCGCCGCATGCGCAGCGACGGCGAAGCTGGTAGCCAGCCAGCACACGGCCAGCCGTTTCAAAGAGGTTACGCAGGCCCTGCCTCGAGACCAGACTGCAATTGTGTTCATGATGCTCCGGGAGTAATGGGGTTAATCGACGGCGAGTCGAGCGCGGGGGAAACCCAGCGCGTTCAGCCGCTCGATGTATTGATCAAACTGGTCGACGCTGTCGATCGGACCTACACGCACGCGATGAAGCACACGCTGATCGATCTGCACAGGCATCACGCGCGTGTCGTTGAAACCGTCACGGCGCAACCGGCCAACGACGCGATTGGCGTTATCCGCATCGCCGTAGGCGCCCACTTGGATGAAAAACGCACTGGCCGAGGCGACCTGGGTTGCCGGTTGCGGGGGCGCGGCTTGCATGACTGCGGCGGTGCCACCGCCTGGCCCCTGGATGACACGTACGTCCACGAGCGTCGTGCCGGGTCCCACCATGTCTATAGCCTGAGCCGCCGCACGCGACAGATCGATCAGGCGATTGTCCACGAACGGACCGCGATCGTTGATGCGCACCACGACGCTACGTCCGTTGCGCAGGTTCGTGACCTCTGCGTACACCGGGAGCGGCAGCGTCTTGTGCGCCGCTGTCATCTGATCCATGTCGAACACTTCGCCGTTGGCGGTTGGTTTGCCATGAAACTGCGGGCCATACCAGGAGGCCACGCCGCGTTCGTGGTAGCCCTCCGCGCTCTTGAGTGGCACGTAGCGCTTGCCGAGCACAACATAGGGGTTGGTCTTGTTGGTGTTGCTGCCACCCGCTGGCGCCGGGGTTGCGGGTGTCGGCGATTGCGTCGACACGTTGGCGTGTTGGCAGCCGGCGAGCGCCAGGGTGAGCAGCGCCGTCAGAACCGTGGCGGTTCTAGTCACCGGCACTTCCCTGTGTGGCCACGGCACGGCTCAGATCCAGCACGCTGCGCGCGTACAGTCGGCTGCGGTTGTATCGCGTGATAACAAAAAAGTTGTGCAGACCCAGAAGATGCTCATTGCCTTCGGCGAGTTCATAGGGCAGCAAAGTGCCAATATCGTTGTCACCCAGGTTCGCGTCGAAACGTACGCCCTGCTTGCGCAAAAAACCAAGACGGTAGGCGGGCGTGAGAATCTTGCTTTGCAGATTGCGTGCCGTCTGACGATCGGCGCTCGCCGCGGCCGCTACCGGTTGGCCCGGTTGCCAGCCGTGGGCAAGAAAATAATGCGCAATGCTGGCAAACACATCGTCCCAGCTGTTCCACAGATCGCGGCGCGCATTGCCGTCGCCGTCGGCCGAATAAAGTCGGTAACTGCTGGGCATAAACTGGGCGGCGCCCATGGCGCCGGCGTAGCTGCCTTTGACGGTCAGCGCGTCGACGGCTTCTTCGCGTGTCAGCAAAAAGAAGTGCTCGAGTTCGCGCGTGAAAAACTCGCTGCGCGGCGGATAGTCGAACGCCAGTGTCGCCAGCGCGTCGAGAACCCGGTAGCTGCCGGTAATGCGCCCGTAGTTGGTTTCGATGCCGATGATGGCGACAATGATCGAGGCCGGTACGCCGGTTTCATTCGCCACGCTGTTCAGCGCGTCAGCGTGCTCGGCCATGAACACGCGGCCGCGATCAATGCGTTTCTGATTGATGAATATCTTGCGGTATTCGTGCCACGGTTTGCTCTTTTCCGCGGGTCGGCTGATGGCTTTGAGAATTGAATCCTTGCGCTCGGCCTGACTCAGCGTGGCCCGCACGGCTTCCGGACTGAATCCGTGTTCGGTTTGCATTTGCTCGACAAACGCGCGGATTTCGGGGCGCTTGAGATCGAAGCCCGCCGCGTGAGCAGGTGCCGCGACTACAACGGCGATCATCGGCAGCAGACAGCGCGCTGCGCGGCGCATTAGGGAGGTCATTGGGCCAGCAGTTTCCTGTGCGTGTGCAAGGACATGAGGATACCGAAACCGGCCATCAGGGTCACCATCGACGTGCCTCCGTAACTGATCAACGGCAGCGGCACACCAACCACGGGCAACAGCCCGGTCACCATCCCGGTATTGACGAAGACGTAGACAAAGAACGTCAGTGCAAGGCCGCCTGCCAGCAGACGTGAGAACGTGTCCTGAGCTTGCACCGAGATGTACACGCAGCGACCCAGCACGAACAGATACATGCCCAACACGATGATCAGGCCGATCAGGCCGAACTCTTCACCGATCACGGCGAAAATGAAATCGGTCGAACTCTCGGGCAGGAACTCGAGGCGCGCCTGCGTGCTGTTGAGCCAGCCCTTGCCGAACAGTCCGCCTGAGCCAATCGCAATTTTCGCCTGGATGGTGTGGTAGCCGGCCCCCAGCGGATCGCGCTCGGGGTCGAGCAGGGTCAGAACACGGCTCTTTTGATAGTCCTTCATAAAGAAGTGCCACAGAACCGGCGCGCCGGCCACGGCCAGAACGCCGAGTCCCAGCATCAAGCGCAGGCTGATGCCGGCCAGAAACACCACGAATAATCCGGATGAGGCCACCAGCAGCGCGGTGCCGAGGTCGGGCTGGCGCGCGATCAGCGCCGCGGGGATACCAATGAATGCGGCCATCAGCAGCAGTTCGCGCGGACGCGGCGGCAGCGAACGCGAATGCAGATACCAGGCGATAAGCATAGGCATGGCCAGCTTCATGATCTCGGATGGTTGAAAGCGCAATATGCCCAGATCGAGCCAACGTTGGGCGCCTTTCCCCTGCACGCCGCCTACGGCCACGAGAACCAGAAGCAGAACACCGGCGCCAAACAGCCACGGCGCCCACATGCGCAGAAAGTTGGGTGGAATCTGGCACAGCACAAGCATGGCGGTCACGGCCACCGCGATGCGTACAAGCTGATTTTCCACGCGCCCGATATTGCCGCCGTCCGCGCTGTAGAGCACAAACAGCCCGACCGTGCACAGCAGCGCCAGTCCTCCCAGCAGCGGGCCGTCGACATGCAGCCTGCGAAAAATACGCGTGGCGAGATTCAGTGCGCCGGTGCCGTCGAACTCGCGCGGTGTTTCAATCACGATGCGTCACATCGTCGTGGGTGTTGCCGAGCGCGAGCGTGGCAGGATTAAAATCGAAGTAGGCGTCCAGCACGTCGCTGGCGACCGGTTTGGCGGCGGCGCTGCCACCACTGTTTTCCACCAGAACCGCGAGCGCAATCTGCGGGTTGTCGATGGGCGCGAAGGCGACGAACCAACCGTGATCGCGCAGCTCTTCGGGCAGTACTTCTTCGTCGTATTTGTCTTCCTGACCGACCGTGAAGACCTGCGCCGTTCCAGTCTTGCCGGCCACGGTGTAGGGACGCTCCTGTCCAACCAGACGGGCCGTGCCCTGAGTGCCGTAGACGACATCGCTCATCGCATCGACGATGTACTGCCAGTCGTCGGGGTTGTCGATCTCGATTTGCTGCGCGGCCGGGCGTGTCATTGACTCGATATCACCGTTGAGCGGATCGCGCACCGCATCCAGAAGCTGAGGCGGGTGGCGTTTGCCGCGCGTGGCGACCACGCCTGTCGCGTGTGCCAGCTGCAGAGGCGTGGCGAGCCAGAAGCCCTGGCCGATACCGGTAATCACGGTTTCGCCCGGAAACCAGACCTGATCAGCTTTGCGCCTGAAGTTGGTGCGTTTCCACTCGCGTGAGGGCAGAAGACCGCGACGTTCACCGTTGATATCGATGCCGGTGCGCACGCCGAAGCTGAACTGTCGGGTGAAGGCATGCAGTCGATCGATGCCAAGATCCAGCGCCAGCTGATAGAAATAGACGTCACAGCTTTGTTCAATAGACTGCGCGAGATTGACGCTGCCGTGGCCCTCAGGTTTCCAGTCGCGATAGCGATGCTCGTTGCCCGGCAGAGAAAAGTGGCCGGGGCAATACATTTTGTCCCACGGGTTTTTGGCGCGAAAATGGAGACCGGCCAGACCCAGAATCGGTTTGACCGTTGAGCCCGGCGGGTACTGTCCGGCCAGCGCCCGATTGAACAACGGTTTGGCCGGGTTGGTCAGAAGCGCACGATACTCGGCTCGGCTTAGCCCCTCGCCAAATGGATTGGGATCAAAGCCCGGCGTGCTGGCCAGCGCCAGTACGTCACCATTGCGTGGATCAATGGCGACCACGGCGCCGCGTCGATCGGCGAGCGCCGCCTCGGCAGCCGACTGCAGGCGTACGTCGAGCGTGAGATACAGATCGAGGCCGGGAGCGGGTTTGTCCTGGGCAACCACGCGCAGCGCGCGCCCCTGCGCATTAATCAGTACCTGCTGGTAACCCACGGTGCCGTGCAGATCGCTTTCGTAGGCGCGCTCGATTCCCGTTTTACCAATGTGCGTTGTGCCCGCGTACGAGGCAGCGTCGAGCGTGTTCTTGTCGTCGCTCGACAGGCTGCCGACATAGCCGATGACGTGCACCGCCGTCGCGCCCAGCGGGTAATGACGGGCAAGACGCGGTCTGATGTCCACGCCATGAAAATCCTGACGGCTCACGGCGAAGCGCGCGAGCTCCTCTTCGCTCAGGCGAAACCGCAGAGGCACCGGCTCAAACGGGCGCGAGGTACGCGCCAGCGCCCGATAGAACCGCTCTTCATCGCCCGGGCGAAGTAATTCAAGTTCGCGCAGGCGCACGACCGTGGCGTCGATGTCGTCCACTTCTTCGGGAATCAGCTCGAGCTGGTAGGCCGGAATGTTCTCGGCCAGAAGCACGCCGTTGCGATCAAAAATAAGTCCGCGCGTCGGAGGCAGCGGTTCGATGCGAATACGATTGCCTGTGGAGAGCTCTTCGTAATGCTCGAAGTACATCACCTGCAAAAAAAACAGGCGTGTGAGTACGACGCCGATCAGGACACACGCGCCCAGCATGGCGATCAGCACACGAATCGTAAACGTGCGCTGCTCCTGTCCGTGATCTTTTAACGACTCTCTGTGCATGGTGCTCATCGGGCCAGAGTTTCTGGTTTGTTTTGCGGCTGAGTTTCTGGTGTGCCTTTGACCGTCAGCGGGTTTGACGTACGGTCGCGTTCAGCAAGTGCGACCAGGCCGGCCAAATCAGGACCGACGGTAGAATGGGCAGGAAATACCCGAGCGTGATGCGATGACCCGCGGTGCCCTCAATCCACACCAGAGCGATATGATATAGCGAGAGCAGGACGAAAACCGTAAAGGTTTCCTGCCAGATCGGAAACACGCGAATGCGTCGGTGAAACTTGAACGCGATGTAGGCAATCAGAGCCAGCGCGATGGCGTGCTGCCCAAGCAGGGCGCCGGTGAGGGTGTCGAGCAAGATGCCGCACAGCCAGGCCACACCAATGCCGACCCATGAGGGCAGGCATACCACCCAGAAAATGACGCACAGCGCCACCCAGTCCGGGCGCAGCACTTCCAGTGCGGGTGGAAAGGGAAAGATGCTGAGGGCGTAGGCCACCAGCAGCGAACTGACGACGGCCCAGCCTATCCGTGGCTGCGCCACCCGAATCACCTCGGGCGGCCGCCGGCGGGGCCGAGGCCGCTGCCTGCCAGGCCAGCGGCGCGTCGTTTTTCAAACCGCTGGCCCTGCTCTTCGGACCAGACCAGAAGCACTTCGCGGTCGTGATTCAAGGCGGCGGCGGGTGCGGCGTCAATGCTCGCAAACGCCTGATGCGGGTCGAACGTTACCGAACTGACAACGCCGACCGGATAGCCGCGCGGAAATTTGCCGCCCATACCGGAGCTGACCAAGCGGTCGCCCACCCGGATGTCAGCATTGTTGGGCAGAAACGGAAGACTGACCGCACTGATGTCGCCAGTGCCAACCGCAATCGTACGCAAACCATTGCGCAGTATTTCTACCGGGACGGCATGGTCCGGGTCGCTAAGCAAAATTGCTTCGGAGTCGAACGGGCCGACGCGCGTAATCTGACCCACGATACCGTTGGCGTCGAGCAGCGCCTGACCCTGAAACGCGCCGTCGCGCGAGCCTTTGTCCAGCGCAATGCGATGACGGTTTGCGTGCACATCAACGTTCAGTATTTCGCTGATCAGAACGCGGTCTGCCACTTTCGAGGTGGCATCCATCAGTGCACGGAGTCGTGTGTTCTCAGCTTCGAGTGCATCGTATTGCAGAAGCTTGGCATTGATCAGCGTCAGCTGTTCGCGCAGTGCGTCGTTGTCGTGAACCAATTGATCGCGCTCGGCGAGCTTGTCGCCTGCATCGTCGAAAACACGAAACGGCATATCGACCAGAGCGCGTATCGGATAGACGACGACCGACAGTGCCTGACGCAGAGTATCGAGATGGCCGTAGCGACTGTCGCTGACCATGAGCGAGATGGAAATAACGAGGAGGACGAAGAAGCGCGTGCCGGGAGATGGACCACGCAGAAAGAGGCGTTTTTTGTCGGCTTCGCGAACTTCAATCACTGACGATGAATCCTGCGCGGGGCAACTGTAACGTCGGCCGCGGCTACCACCGTGAAGTCCGACAATGTGACCTTCCTGGCATGATGTCCTTTTCGCAACCTTTGAAAAACTGCGTTAGCCACTGATTTTGCCGTGATTTCGGGCGAGTAGCAAACCGACATAATCACAGTTTTACTCAATTCGTGGTTTAGAGTCAGTCCAATCCAAAAAGTGCTGGCCCGTGCTCATCCATGAGTTCGAGCACCCGTCCGCCGCCGCGGGCAACGCAGGTCAGCGGATCATCGGCGACCACCACCGGCAAACCGGTCTCTTCCATCAGCAGCTTGTCGAGATCGCGCAGCAGCGCGCCGCCGCCGGTCAGAACAATACCGCGCTCCGCCACGTCGGCGCCGAGCTCGGGTGGCGTTTGCTCCAGCGCAGCCTTGACCGCGCCGACGATACCTTGCAGCGGTTCCTGCAGCGCTTCCAGAATTTCATTGCTGTTGAGTGTAAAACTTCGTGGCACGCCTTCGGACAGGTTGCGACCTTTGACCGATATTTCGCGCACTTCCTGCCCGGGATAGGCCGAGCCGATCTCGTGTTTGATACGTTCGGCCGTGGCCTCGCCAATCAGGATGCCGTAGTTGCGTCGAACATAGTTGGTGATCGATTCGTCGAACCGATCACCGCCCACGCGCACGGATGCCGCGTAAACAATGCCGTTCAATGAAATGACCGCCACCTCGGACGTACCGCCGCCAATATCCAGCACCATTGAGCCACGTGCTTCATGCACCGGCATGCCCGCACCGATGGCCGCGGCCATGGGTTCTTCGATCAGGTAGACCTTGCGCGCGCCAGCGCCCTCGGCCGACTCGCGAATGGCGCGTCTTTCGACCTGTGTGGAGCCGTAAGGGACGCAGATAAGTACGCGTGGACTTGGGCGTAAGTATCTGCTTTCGTGGGCTTTTTTGATAAAATGCTGAAGCATTTTCTCGGTCACCGTGAAGTCGGCGATAACGCCGTCTTTCAGTGGCCGCTTGGCCGTGATGTTGCCGGGCGTGCGGCCCAGCATGGCCTTGGCTTCGGTGCCGACAGCCTGAATGCTTTTGCCGCCGCGTGTGGTTTCTTCTCTAATAGCGACGACCGATGGCTCGTTGAGAACGATGCCGCGACCGCGAACGTAGATCAGCGTATTGGCCGTGCCGAGATCAATCGACAGGTCGCTGGAGAAGTAACCTCGAAGGTTCTTGAACATGAATCCGGGAATCTCTCACTAGGGAGGAAGATGCGCTGGAAGGCGCTTTTGACGAAGCGTGACATCGTAGCAACGGGTAGCACTTTGGGCAAGCGCGAGTGTATGCTTTTGCGTTGCTGTTTCGCCTCGCTTTCACTCACACAAAACCCTCGGAATCGACATGAGTCTTGGTCCGGAAGACGTACACAAAATCGCTTCACTCTCACGTCTCGCGGTAGACGGTCAGCAGCTTGATGAGATGACCGACAATTTGTCACGCATCCTCGAATTCGTCGAGCAGTTGCAGGCGATTGACACCAACAATGTGCCGCCAATGGCCCATCCCCTGGGCGACGTGCCGCTGCGTCTGCGAGATGATCTGGCCGATGCGCACATTGACCGCGAACGCTGGCAGGAGCAGGCGCCCGACACCGCGGAAGGGTTCTACCGCGTACCCAAAGTCATCGAGTGAATACGCCGGATATCGCGGCGCTGGCCGCACAGCTCACGGCGGGCGAGATCTCAAGTGTGGAGCTCACTCGACACTATCTTGATCGCATTGAGGCAAACAACGCGCGGCTCAACGCGTTGGTGCATGTGTGTCCGGATACGGCGCTTGAACAGGCCGCCGCCTCCGATGCGCGCCGAGCCCGCGGTGAGGCCGGCACGCTCGATGGCATCCCGCTGGTGCACAAGGATCTGTTTTGCACTGACGGACTTCCCACGACCTGTGCCTCAAACATCTT
This sequence comes from uncultured Gammaproteobacteria bacterium, assembly GCA_964639265.1. Classification (GTDB taxonomy): domain Bacteria; phylum Pseudomonadota; class Gammaproteobacteria; order Steroidobacterales; family JBCCMA01; genus JBCCMA01. The sequence goes on from CAZXCL010000045.1 coordinate 12,229, forward strand.
GCGCAATTTCGTGGCGCCGTACGACGCGACGGTCGTGGCCAGGCTCAAGGCCGCTGGCATGGTGCTGCTGGGCAAGGCCAACATGGATGAATTCGCCATGGGCTCATCCAACGAGAACAGCGTATTCGGTGCGGCCAAAAACCCGTGGGATACAACACGCGTTTGCGGTGGTTCGTCAGGTGGTTCGGCGTGCGCGGTCGCTGCAGGTCTTGCGCCGGTGGCCACCGGAACCGATACCGGTGGTTCCATTCGTCAGCCGGCAGCGCTGTGTGGTGTAACGGGCATCAAGCCGACCTATGGACGTGTATCGCGCTACGGCATGATCGCGTTTGCATCGAGTCTGGATCAGGGCGGTGTTCTGGCGCGCAGCGCGGCCGACGCAGCGCTCGTGTTGCAGGCGATGGCGGGCATCGATCCGGCCGACTCGACCAGCGTCGATTTGCCGGTGCCCGATTACCCGGCACATCTTTCCTCCTCGCTGGATGGCCTGCGCGTCGGTGTCATCGAAGAGTTTTTTGATCAGGGGCTGGAAGCGCCGGTCGCCGACAGTGTGCGCGCGGCCATTACCGCGCTCGAATCACTGGGCGCACAGTGTGTGCCGCTGTCGTTGCCGATGATCGGCCGCGCCGTGCCCACCTACTACGTGGTGTCCTCGGCCGAGTGCTCGTCAAATCTTTCGCGTTTTGATGGCGTGCGTTTTGGTCATCGCTGTGAAGATCCAAAAAATCTGACCGATTTGTACACGCGCTCTCGCGCGGAGGGCTTTGGCGCGGAGGTCCAGCGCCGCATTCTGACCGGCACCTACGTGCTGTCCGCCGGATACTACGACGCGTACTACCTGAAGGCACAACGCGTTCGGCGCCTGATCAGCGACGATTTTCGCGCGGCGTTCGAGCAGGTGGACGTGCTCGCCGGGCCCACAACGCCTGCGCCGGCATTCAAATTGGGCGAGCGGAACGACGATCCGGTCAGTATGTACCTGAGCGACATTTACACGGTCGCGGCGAGTCTTGCCGGATTGCCGGCGATGAGTGTGCCGTGTGCTCAGGTTGACGGTTTGCCGGTGGGTCTGCAGCTGATTGGCCGGCACTTTGAGGAAGCCGGGCTGCTACGCACGGGGTACGCATTGCAGTCGGCCACCGACTGGCATCGAGCAACGCCGGAGTCGAGTTCATGAGCGTTGCGTATGAAACGGTGATCGGGCTGGAAGTGCACGCTCAGCTCAGCACAAAGAGCAAGTTGTTCTCAGCGGCGCCAACGGCGTATGGCGCCGAACCCAACACGCAAGCGAGTCTTGTGGATCTGGGTTTCCCGGGAACCTTACCGGTGATCAACGTGGCTGTGCTGGATATGGCCATACGCTTTGGATTGGCGTGCGACGCCCAGATACCGGCGCAGAGTGTCTTCGCGCGCAAGAACTACTTTTATCCGGATTTGCCGAAGGGCTATCAGATCAGTCAGTTTGAGCATCCAGTCGTTGGACCAGGCGCGCTGGAAATTGCGCTTGCCGACGGCTCGACCAAGCGTATCGGTATCACGCGAGCGCATCTGGAAGAGGATGCGGGCAAATCGGTGCACGATCGTTTCGCAGGCAGTACGGGCATCGATCTTAATCGTGCCGGCACGCCGCTGCTTGAAATCGTGTCGGAGCCCGACATGCGTTCTTCAGCCGAGGCAGTGGCGTATCTGCGTACGCTGCATTCACTGGTGCAGTTTCTGGGCATTTGTGACGGCAACATGGCCGAAGGCTCGTTCCGATGCGATGCCAACGTGTCGGTGCGTCCTCGCGGCACGACCGAACTTGGCACGCGCACGGAGCTCAAAAACCTTAATTCATTTCGCTTTGTTGAACGCGCAATCGAGATTGAGGTGGAGCGTCAAATCGATCTGATCGAAGACGGCGGCAAGGTCATTCAACAGACGCGTCTGTACGACGAAGCGCGCGACGAAACCCGAGCGATGCGCGGCAAGGAAGAAGCCAACGATTACCGCTATTTCCCTGATCCTGATCTGCTGCCTGTGACCATCAGTGCTGCGCAGATTGATGGGGTACGCGCGGCGATGCCTGAGCTGCCGGCGGCTCGTCGTGCGCGCTACGTGGCAGAATTACATCTGTCTGAATACGATGCCGGCGTACTGGTGGCCAACCGTGAGACTTCGGACTTTTTTGAGGCGCTCGTAAGCAAACACGCGACGCCGCCCAAGCTCGCCGCCAATTGGGTAAGCGGTGAGCTCATGGGGGCGCTCAATTCTGACGGTCTGAGCATGCGCGAGGTGCGTGTTCAGCCGGACGCGCTGGCCGAGCTGTTGCAGCTTGTTCACGGGCAGACCATCAGCGGCAAAATTGCCAAGGATGTGTTTGCGGCCATGTGGCGCGGCGAGGGCAGTGCGCAGGAGATCGTCGAACGCGATGGTCTCAGACAAATCAGCGACAGCGGTGAGCTGGAGGCGATCGTTGACGAGGTGCTGGCCGGGCATGAGGCGCAGGCGCAGCAGTATCGCGACGGCAAGCAGCAGGTCATCGGCTTTCTGGTGGGCAAAGTCATGCAGCAGACCAAAGGCAAGGCCAACCCGGCCAAGGTGAACGAGTTGCTGCGCGCGCGACTGGATGCTGATTCGTGAGTGCCGCGCGCGACAGTTTGCGTCGGTTTCTGTTTGAGCGTCATCAGGTGCGCGGTGAGCTGGTGCATCTGAACAAGAGTTTCGAGATGGCACTGGCCAATCATCCGTATTCGGCGTCAACGGCGCGCGTCCTCGGCCAGTCGCTAGGCGCCGTCGCGCTGCTCACCTCAATTCTGAAGTTTGAAGGCCGTCTGACGCTGCAACTTCAGAGCGAGGGGCCGTTGCGACTGCTGGTCGCGCAGTGCACGCATCTTCTGAACTTGCGCGGGCTCGCGCATGCCGACGAACTGGAAGCTGCGTCGGACTCCCTGCAGGAACAGATGCAGGACGGTAGAGTTGTCATGACCATCGAGCCAACCCGCGGCCAGCGCTATCAGGGCATTGTGCCGCTGGAGGGTGACTCGCTTGCGTCCTGTCTGGAGCGCTACTTCGAGCGCTCGGAACAGCTGCCCACGAGGATGTGGCTTTTTGCGAGCGCGACCGGTGTGTTTGGCATGCTTCTGCAAAAACTGCCGGCCGAGGCGGACGCCGCAAGTGACGTTGCAGTCGATGACGACGCGTGGAATCGGCTCACCATGCTGGCCGATACCCTCAGCGAAGAGGAAATGCTGAGCTTGTCGGATGAACAAATCGTGCATCGACTGTTTCACGAAGAAGATGTGCGTCTGTTTGATCGTGAGCCGGTTTCCTTTCGTTGCAGTTGTTCGCGCGAGCGCATTGCCGATGCGTTGCGTGGTCTTGGCAGCGATGAAGTCAATGCGATCATCGCGGAACAAAACGAGATTGCGACCACTTGCGAGTTTTGCAACAAGCGCTACGTCTTTGATTCAGTGGATGCCGCCGCGTTGTTTCAGGATGCGGCGAGCGGCGCTTCGCCAACCCAGCACTGATGGACAAAACACCCCCGACAGAGCTTCTGCAGCGCTGGCGCGGTGGTGATAACGATGCCCGTGATCGGCTCCTGTCACTTCTGTATAACGACATGCGCCGGGTGGCCGCATCGTTGTTGCATCAGGATTCGATGCGTGTGCATATCGATCCCACTGAGCTGGTGAACGAAGGGGCGTTGCGTCTGCTGGGTCTTGAAAGGATCGCATGGAACGATCGTGCGCATTTTCTGGCGGTGAGCAGCAACGTCATGCGTCGTGTTCTGGTGGATCAGGCGCGTCGCCGGCGTGCCGGTAAGCGTGACGGACAGCAGATCACGCTGTTGACCAACGTCGCCGGTGTCGAGACAGATGTGGACATAATTGAGCTCGACGAAGCGTTGGCGGCGCTATCGCAGTTGTCCGAAGAGCGAGCTCGCATCGTCGAGCTGCGCTTTTTTGCCGGTATGAATAATGAAGAGATTGCTGCCGTGCTCGATATCTCACCGAGTACGGTCAAACGCCGCTGGCGCGTGGCGCGGGCCTGGCTGTCCTCCCGGCTGACGGACTGAGGCGTCACAAAATCGGCACTGAGGGGTTGCATTAAGCAAATTCTTGATTAAGATATAACGAAATCGTTATATTTTAATATATCCATGCTCTGAAGCGATGTCCGGCTGGCATCGTCGGGGCGTTGATATCTGTTTCGTCAGGTGCGCGATGCCCTTGAGTCTCGACAGTCAGGTTCTGGCTTTGAAAGCGGCGGCGGATCCAAGTCGCTTGCGGTTATTGAATATTTGCCGCGATGGCGAATTCACCGTGTCCGAGCTCACCCGGATTATTGGTCAGAGCCAGCCGCGCGTGTCGCGCCATCTAAGGACGCTTTGCCAGGCCGGATTGCTGATGCGTTTTCGCGAGCGGCATTTCGTTTTCTATCGGGTGACATCGGAGCCCGAGCAAAGACAGCTGGTGCGCTCGCTGTTGTCGGGGATGTCGGCCGACGATCCGGTGTTGACCAAAGACAATGCGCTGATGGCGACGGTGCGGGCCGAGCGTGATGCGCGCGCGCGCGAAGTTCTGGCGAGTGTCGACGCCGACCAGATCGAGCCGGTGTTTCCTGAGCAGTTGGCGGCGCGTATTTGTGGCTGTCTTGATCTTGAATGCATCGGCGATTTGCTGGACATCGGCACGGGCAGCGGCCGGGTGCTGCAGCTACTCGGTCCGCATGCACGAACCGCGATCGGCATCGATATCTCCTCTGACAGCCTGACGGTCGCGCGCAGCAATCTTGGTGCGGCGGGACTTGGCAAGGTCATGGTGCGTCATGGGGATATGTATCGATTGCCCTACGATGATCACGCGTTTGACACGGTGACACTGGACCGCGTCCTGAGCCGTGCCACGTCACCACGCGATGCGCTGGCCGAGGCGGCGAGAACCCTGCGCCCGGACGGGGTTTTGCTGGTCATCGAGACGCGTCGCGAATCAACACCGCATGCGGTGAGCAAAGATACTCTGCACGAGTGGGCCGGTTCCGCCGCACTCACACTCCGGCGAACGGAACACATTGAACATGAAACCATGCAGCTTGATCTGCATTTTGTTGGCCCCGAGCAGGACGCAGCGGCGGCCTGATCCTTACACCATTCTCAAGGAAATTCCCGAGTGACCAATACACTGGACGTGTCTTT
>CAZXCL010000045.1:17507-37032 GCA_964639265.1 uncultured Gammaproteobacteria bacterium
TTCGACATCTGGTTGCGTTGCGTGGTGACCTTCCGCAAGGCGCCACGTCCGCGGGGCCCGGATTTCAGTACGCCGATGAACTGGTGGAAGGTCTCATGTCGGTTGCGGATTTCGACATATCTGTGGCGGCCTATCCCGAAGTACATCCCGAAGCAAAAAACGCTGCGTTTGATCTGGACGTGCTCAAGCGAAAATTCGACGCTGGCGCGCGCCGTGCCGTCACGCAGTTTTTCTTTGCGCCTGAGACATTTTTGCGTTTCCGCGATCGCTGTGCGGCGGCGGGAATCGACAAGCCGATTGTTCCGGGAATATTGCCTGTCACCAACTTTGCCCGCGTTGAGGAGTTTGCTTCTCGCTGTGGCACCTGCGTGCCCGACAGTTTGCGCCAGCGCTTTGACGGTCTCGATGATCACCCGAAAACGCGCAACCTGATTGCGGCGACCGCCGCCATCGAACTGGTTCAGGCGCTACGCCGTGAGGGCGTCGATCACTTCCATTTCTATACGCTCAACCGGCATGAATTGACCTACGCGATTTGTCACGACCTCGGCGTACGGCCGAAAAAAACCGCGCCTGCGCCCGAGCCTGAGCCCGAGGCGGTTGGGCTGTGACGCTCGCTGACAGTGGGGCGCGCGCAGCCCTGACTCAACTGCTGCGCGAACAGATTGTGCTGATCGACGGCGGTTCGGGCACGGCAATTCAGGCCTACGGTTTGCAGGAAGCGGATTTTCGCGCCGAGCGTTTTGCACAGTGGCATTGCGATCTGAAGGGGCACAACGATCTGCTGTGCCTGACCCAGCCGAACTACGTCACGCAGATGCACGACGAGTTTTTGCGTGCCGGTGCGCGCATCATCGAGACCAATTCGTTTACCGCCAACAAGCCATCGCTGGCCGATTACGACATGGAAGACATGGTCGTTGAAATCAATCTGGCAGCGGCCCGGCTTGCCAGAGCGGCCGCCGACAAATTCACTGCACAAACCGGCGTCCGGCGGTTTGTTGCCGGTGCCATAGGGCCCACCAATCGCACGGCCTCGCTGTCGCCGGACGTCAACGATCCCGGTTTTCGCAATATCGATTTTGACGCGCTGGTCGCAACCTATCGCGAGGCAGCCGGCGCACTGATCGACGGCGGCGTGGATCTGCTGCTGGTCGAGACGATCTTTGACACGCTTAACGCCAAGGCAGCGTTGTATGCCATTGACCTGGTGCGCAATGAACGTGGCATCGACATGCCCATCGCGATCTCCGGCACGATTACCGATGCATCCGGACGCACGCTTTCCGGCCAGACGACGGCCGCGTTCTGGGCCTCGATCCGGCATGCAAAGCCGCTGCTGGTGGGCTTGAATTGTGCGCTCGGTGCGGCGGCCCTGCGGCCCTATCTGCAGGAGCTTTCAGGACTGGCTGACACATTTGTTTCGGTGTACCCGAACGCCGGGCTGCCCAATGAGTTTGGCGAATACGATGAAACGCCCGAGGACATGGCGCGTGTGATTGGCGAGTTTGCGGATGCTGGTTTTGTCAATGCTGTGGGCGGGTGCTGCGGGGCCACGGCAGCGCACGTTGAGGCGATCGGCCGTGCCGTGGAAAACATGACACCGCGTGCGATTCCCACCCTGCCTGCGCGCTGCGCACTGGCGGGCCTTGAACCCTTGTATCTCGACGACGACACGCTGTTTGTGAACATCGGTGAGCGTACCAACGTGACAGGTTCCGCGCGCTTTCGACGGCTGATCAAGGAGAATGACTACAACACGGCGGTAGAGGTTGCACGCGAGCAGGTTGAAAACGGCGCGCAGATGATTGACGTCAACATGGACGAGGGCATGCTTGATGCTGTGGCGGCCATGCGCCGCTTCCTGCATCTGATTGCAGCCGAGCCCGACATCGCGCGTGTGCCGGTGGTGCTGGACTCTTCCAAATGGGAGGTCTTGCACGAGGGTCTCAAGTGCCTGCAGGGCAAGGGCGTTGTCAATTCGATCAGTCTGAAAGAGGGCGAAGCACCGTTCATCGAGCAGGCGACCGAGATATTGCGCTTTGGCGCCGCCGTGATTGTTATGGCGTTTGATGAAGACGGTCAGGCCGATACGCTTGAGCGTAAAATCGAGATTTGCCGGCGGTCTTACAAAATTCTGACCGAGACCGTTGGCATGGATCCGCAGGACATTATTTTCGATCCCAACATTTTCGCCGTGGCCACGGGCATTGCCGAACACAATCGCTACGGCCTCGATTTCATCGAAGCCGTCGAGTGCATCAAATCACAACTGCCGGGTGCGCGCGTAAGCGGCGGCGTCAGCAACGTGTCGTTTTCTTTCCGCGGGAATAACCCGGTACGCGAGGCCATGCATTCGGTCTTTTTGTATCACGCCATTGCTCGCGGCATGGACATGGGTATTGTGAATGCCGGGCAGCTTGCGGTGTACGAAGATATCCCCGCCGAGCTTAAAGAACGTGTTGAGGATGTCATTCTGGCGCGCCGCGACGACGCGACGGATCGGTTGCTCGAGATTGCCGATAAGTACCGTGGTGACGGGCGCAAGGCCGAGGTGGTCAATCAGGCCTGGCGCGACGAGCCGGTCGCCAAGCGCATTGAGCATGCGCTCGTGCACGGCATCGATGAACACATCGTGACCGATACCGAAGCGGCGCGGCTGGGCGCGGTGCGGCCGATTGATGTCATCGAAGGCCCGCTCATGGACGGCATGAACGTGGTGGGCGATCTGTTTGGCGCGGGCAAGATGTTCTTGCCACAGGTGGTCAAATCTGCCCGTGTCATGAAAAAGGCCGTGGCGCATCTGGTACCGTTTATTGAAAAAGAACAGGACGGGGAACGTCGCTCCAACGGCACGATTGTGCTGGCGACCGTCAAAGGCGATGTGCACGACATCGGCAAGAACATCGTTGGCGTGGTGCTCCAGTGCAACAATTTTGATGTCATCGATCTGGGTGTGATGGTGCCGGCGCAGACGATTCTCGACAAAGCTGTGGAACATGACGCTGACCTGATTGGTTTGTCCGGATTGATCACGCCCTCGCTGGATGAAATGGTGTTTGTGGCCAGCGAAATGCAGCGTCGCGACTTCGCATTGCCGCTGCTCATTGGCGGCGCGACGACGTCGCCCGCGCACACGGCCGTGAAAATTGATCCGGCATATGAAGGTCCCGTGGTCTACGTCAAGGACGCGTCACGCGCGGTAGGCGTGGCCCAGTCGCTGGTAAGTGCCGGTCAGCGTGAGGAGTTTGTGGCAAAAGTGGCTGCTGACTGTGCGCGCAAACGCGAGCAGCACGCGAACCGAAGTGCCAAACGACCGGCCGTGGCGCTGCCGCGTGCGCGCATGAATCGCCCGCCACTTGATTGGCAGAATTACGTCCCGCCGGTGCCAGCGGTGCAGGGTGTGCAGGTGGTGGAAGACTGGCCGCTGGCGTCGCTGGTGCCCTATATCGACTGGCAGCCGTTCTTCTTCGCCTGGGAGATGCCCGGCAAGTTTCCGGAACTGTTACGCCATCCGAGTACTGGTCCGACCGCGCAGAGCCTGTTTGACGATGCGCAGGCCATGCTTGGGCGCATAATCGACGAGAACTGGCTTCAGGCGCGGGCCGTGTTTGGCCTGTTCCCGGCGGTGAGCGACGGCGATGATGTGTGCATATTGCGCGAGGGTGAAACGGCCTATCGGCTGCAGCACCTGCGGCAGCAGAAAAAGCTAAACCCCGGCGCACATCACAAGTGCCTGGCCGACTTCATCGCGCCGCGCGACAGCGGCATTGTTGACTACATGGGTGCGTTTGCTGTGACCGCCGGCATCGGCGTCGAGGAGCGTGCCGCACAATTTGAGGCCGACAACGACGACTATTCATCGATTCTGCTCAAGGCGCTTGCGGACCGTCTCGCCGAGGCGCTGGCCGAGCAACTGCACGAGCGTATTCGACGCAAGGACTGGGGTTACGCCAGCGATGAGAAGCTTGATAACGACGCGCTGATCGCCGAAAAGTATCGTGGCATCCGACCGGCGCCGGGCTATCCGTCATGTCCGGACCACAGTCAGAAGGCAACGCTCTGGTCCATGCTTGATGTGGAAAGCAACATCGGGCTCACGCTAACCGAGAGTTACGCCATGTGGCCGACCGCCGCGGTCAGCGGCTGGTATTTCGCACATCCGCAAGCCAGTTACTTCCTGCTTGGCGATATTGCCCGTGACCAGGTGGAAGACTACGCGCAGCGGCGCGGCGTAACGCTTGCGCAGGCTGAGCGCGACCTTACGCCGATCCTTGGCTATCAACCCGATACCGCAGCGTCAGTGGATTCAGGCGCGGCGACCGAGCGTAACGCGAGGCTGTCCAGCGAGGTCGCTTAGGGTCGCCACCTGCGTATATCTCGCCTTGCGGAAACACGCGCTGACCCGCTCGTGCTGCGTGTTGCCGTGCTCTAGCAGCAGCCAGCCACCGTCGCCCAGATGCTCGGGTGCGGTATCGATAATGTGCTCCAGATCCGCGTAGCCGTCGTCGCCGGCAACCAGTGCGCTGCGCGGCTCGTGCGCGACATCACCGACATTCAGATGATGATCGTCAGCCGCGATGTAGGGCGGATTGCTGACGATCAGCTCGAACGTTGCCCCGACATCAAGTGGCTCAAACCACGTCCCTGAGCGCCACACCACGTTGTCGATGCGCAGTCGTGCCGCGTTGCGACGGGCGACCTCGAGCGCCGGTTCAGACACATCCACCGCAATAACTTGCGCGTTTGGCCGATCACTGGCGATGGCCAGCGCGATCGCGCCGGTGCCCGTGCCAAGATCCAGTACGCGCACAGGGGCACCCTCGGGGCAGCGATCCAGCGCGGCGGCCACGAGGGTTTCGGTGTCGGGTCGCGGGATCAGCGTGTCGGGCGTGACCATAAGATCGAGCGACCAGAACTCACGGCGACCAAGCAGATGCGCGACGGGTTCGCCGCCGGCGCGGCGCTCAATCAAGTCGGCATAGGCCTGCGCTTTGCCCGGTGCCATGAGCTCATCGCCATGGGCAATAAGCCAGGCTCGATCAGCGTTGAGCACAGCACCAAGCAAGACACGCGCATCCACGCGGGCGTCGTGGCGGGCCGCGCCGGTCTCGCACAGTGTGGTTATAGCCGCGGCAAGTACCTGATCGATGGAGTTTTTCATAACCTGATAAGTATACGGTGCAGCGCGGTCGCTTTGGCGTAGAATACCGCCACCTCAAAAGACGGCGACGCGATGAAAATCTATGACAGCGTGCTCGACATGGTTGGGCGCACCCCGATGCTTCGGGTCAACAATATCGATACCGGTCCCTGTGAGCTCTATTTGAAACTCGAGCTTATGAATCCCGGCGGCTCTATCAAGGATCGCATTGGTATTTCGATGATCGGTCGCGCGGAGGAGCGTGGCGAGATCAAACCGGGCGATACCCTTATTGAAGCGACTGCCGGCAATACCGGGCTCGGCCTGGCGCTGGTCGCGGCCCAGCGCGGTTACAAGCTGATTCTCGTTTTGCCCGACAAAATGAGCCAGGAAAAGATCTTTAATCTGCGCGCGATGGGGGCACAGATCGTGCTCACGCGATCGGACGTGGCGCGCGGTCATCCTGAGTACTATCAGGACCTCGCACGGCGTCTGGCCAAGGAGCAGGGTGCGTATTTCATCAACCAGTTTGGCAATCAGGACAATCCAAAGGCCCACGAGCTGACCACGGCCCCTGAGATTCTCGAACAGATGAATAACGACGTTGATGCGGTGGTTGTCGGCGTTGGCAGCAGCGGCACGGTGAGCGGCATGACGGCCTGTTTCAAGGAGCATGCCCCGCACGTGAGAATCGTGCTGGCCGACCCTGAAGGCTCCGTGCTCACACGCTATATCGAAACCGGAGAGCTCGGCCAAAGCAGCAGCTGGCTGGTCGAGGGCATCGGAGAGGATTTTATTCCCGATATTGCTGATTTCTCACAGGTGGAGGCTTCCTACACCGTCAGCGATGCCGATTCGTTTGCCACGGCGCGCGAACTGTTGCTCAAGGAAGGCCTGCTGGGTGGCTCGTCATCGGGCACGTTGCTGGCCGCCGCGCTGCGTTACTGTCGCGCGCAGACAGAGAAAAAGCGCGTCGTCGCCTTTGTGTGCGATACGGGTAACAAGTATCTGTCCAAACTGTTCAACGATTTCTGGATGGAGGATCAGGGATTTATCAGACGCAAGCAGCACGGCGATCTGCGCGACCTGATCGGGCGTCTGCACGGTGAGCGTGCGACGGTGACAGTGGGGCCTGACGACACGCTTGCTACAGCGCACAATCGCCTGCGCAACGCGGGCTTCTCGCAATTGCCGGTCATGCGCGACGATGAGTTGATTGGCGTTCTGACCGAAGAAGACATCATTCAGTTCGTATTTGGCAAGCCACAGCTGATGACCGCACGTGTGGTGGAGGCGATGTCGACGACTTACGCCGTAGTGGAAAAAGACTTTTCAATCCAGAACGTGGTGGCGCTGCTGCGGGGCGCGCCCTACACAGCCGTGGTCGACGGTGACCGCTTCCTGGGTTTGATCACCCGGGCGGACGTCCTGAACCACATGCGCAAGCAGTCCCAGGAGACGAGTGAACAATGAGCACAGACAAGAAAAACGGTTTCGCCACGCGAGTGATTCATGCGGGGCAGGCACCGGACCCCAGCACCGGCGCGATCATGCCACCGATTTATGCCACCTCGACCTACGTGCAGGAAAGCCCGGGCGTGCATCAGGGCTATGAATACTCGCGTTCCCAAAATCCGACCCGGATGGCGTTTGAGCGCTGCATCGCCGATCTGGAGAACGGCACGCACGGCTTTGCGTTTGCCTCGGGCATGGCCGCCACGAGCACGATTGTGGAGTTGGTTGACAGTGGCGCGCATATCATCGCTATGGACGATTTGTATGGCGGCACGTTCAGGCTTTTTGACAAGGTGCGCAAACGTTCTGCTGGTCTGGAGTTCAGCTTCGTTGATCTTTCGGACATTGACGCGGTGCGCGCGGCCATTCGTCCCAATACGCGCATGCTGTGGATCGAGACGCCGACCAATCCCATGCTCAAGATTGCCGACCTCGACGCACTGGCAGCGCTTGCCAAAGAACACAACCTGATCAGCGTTGCTGACAACACGTTTGCCACGCCGTTTAACCAGCGTCCGCTGGATCACGGTATCGATATCGTCATGCATTCGGTGACCAAGTATCTCAATGGCCACTCCGACATGATTGGCGGCGTGGCGGTTACCGCAGACGCCGAGCTCGGTGAGCAGCTCGGGTTTTTGCAAAACTCATGCGGCGCGATTTGCGGACCGTTCGACAGTTTTCTCGTGCTGCGCGGTCTCAAAACGCTGGCGATTCGGATGCAACGACATAATGAAAATGGCCAGGCGATTGCCGAATGGTTACAGGAGCAGCCGCAGATCGAGCGCGTGATCTATCCGGGATTGGCGGGACACCCTCAGTACGATCTGGCGCACAAGCAAATGCGCGGCTTCACCGGCATGGTCACGGCGTTCGTGCGCGGCGGTCAGGCTGGCGCGGCACGCTTCATGGAGCAGCTCAAGGTATTTGCACTCGCTGAGAGTCTCGGCGGGGTGGAATCAATGATCAACCACCCGGCGATCATGACTCATGCCTCGGTGCCGCCGGAGAAACGCGCCGCGCTCGGCATGAGCGATCATCTGGTTCGGTTGTCGGTCGGAATCGAGGAGCTCGATGATCTCAAAGCAGATCTGGCTCAGGCGCTTGAATCGCTCGACACGTAATCGATCATCGCTTCGCGCTCGGCGGCGCCGCCGAGGAAGTGCATCATCGTTGGCATCGCGACCGCCCAGGTGGCGGCGATCACGGCGAGTACCACGGCGCCGGGCGCAACCAGTTCGATCAGCCCCAGACGTACGCCTGCCAGATAGGCAAGCGGCCCGCCGATGGCACCAAGCGCGCCGGCGACCAATGGGCGGCCTTTCAAAAAGGCCAGGCCGTGTTCAACGATCAGCGCGAAGTTTACCCACAGCAACGCCATCCAGTAGGGCGCCAGGGCAAAACCCGGCTCGGAGAAACGAAGCAGGCCGGCGGCGACATAGGCGTTATCGACGGCAAACCCGAGCACACCGACGATGATCGCCGGCAGCAGTAGCGTATGTCGCTGGCGAACTACCACCTCAAAGCCCGTAAAGACGATAATGGCAGCGAGACCCAGCCACTCCATTGACCAGACCGCGCCAAACACGATGCACAGCCAGCTAACTTTGAATGCGACCAATGTGGCGACAGATTTCACGGGCGAATATCCTTGGTGCCTTGGCACCGACAACAACGAGCATGCTCAGTATTTTGAGTAGCTACTATAGACAACGAACGGGACGAGCAGTGTGTGTCGCGCGTATCCACATGTTTCGTTCTGTTTCCGACCGGCCACGGCCCTTCACAATGACGTCAGGGAGGCTACTATGGCCCGCGTGACTAACGTACTAATTATCGACGACGACCGTCGTCACACAGACTTGCTCAAGGCCTACCTGGCGCGTTTCGAGATCCGCGCGGCCAGTGCCGTGGACGGCACTGAGGGCCTGCGCAAGCTCGGCGACCTCGAGCCCGAGCTGGTGATTCTGGACGTCATGCTGCCCGGCAAGGACGGGTTTGAGCTGTGTCGTCAGATTCGCAAGACCAGTGCGGTGCCCATCATTATGTTGACGGCGCGCGGCGATGTCACCGATCGCATCGTTGGCCTTGAGATCGGTGCCGACGATTATCTGAGCAAGCCTTTCGAGCCGCGCGAGCTCGTGGCGCGAATCCAGACCATCCTGCGTCGTACCAGCGATATTGTGCCGGCACGTGAAGAGGGCGAGCTGGTGTTTGGCGATTTGAGTATCGACACCAAGGCGCGCACCGTCACGCTCAAAGGCGACGTTGTACCGCTGACGACCATGGAATACGAACTGCTGTCGTTTCTTGCCAGCAATCCCGGACGCAAGCTATCGCGTGATGAGATACTGGGGAAATTGCGCGGCATCGATACCGAGATCTTCACCCGCTCTGTGGACATCATGGTTAGTCGGCTGCGCAGCAAGCTGGGCGATACGGCCAAACCACCTACGTACATCCAAACGGTTTGGGGGCTGGGCTACTGCTTCGTCGGACACGCGCAAAACGCAGACGACAGTGCAAAGGACGACGCCGACGCGCCAACCGATTCCGACCCAGACGCAGACGACGACTAACGCCGCAAGATGCTGCGAACGCTGACTCGCTCACTGTGGTTTCGCCTGCTCGCGATCTTCGTGTTGCTGGCAAGCGTGTTCATCTACGGTGTGACCCTGGCGCTGGGCTACATTTATCGCGCTGACAGTCTGCGCGAGCTCGTCAGTTCCCATCTGGCTCTGCATGTGGATTATGTGCTCGAGGACATTGGCGATCCACCGCGCATCGAACGTGCGCAGGCCATCGTTGACCGTGTACCCGTGGATATTCGTCTGGACGGCCCCGATCTTAACTGGGCGTCCGATCCACGTTTTCCCGAACTCGAGAGCCTGCGGTTCGGAGACAGTCAGTTTCTGGGCACCGACAGCGCGTGGCTCGACAAACTCAAGGACGTTGAGTTCGCGCGCACCGATCAGCACGGCTTTTTGAAGCTGCAGCGTGGCGACTACGCCATTGTCGTCTCGACACCTGAAATGGGCAGCACCCAGAGCGGGGTGGATGTGCGACTGATCATCACGCTGGTAGGACTGGTGTGTCTTCTGTTGTGCTATCTGGCCGTGCGTTGGTTGTTTCGCCCGATCGCGGCGATTCGCGAGGGCGCCGAGCGAATCGGTCGCGGAAACTTCTCACATCGCATCGAAGACGTGCGTCAGGATGAGCTCGGCGACCTGGCGGCCGACGTCAACGCCATGGCGGGCGATGTGCAGGCAATGCTCGATGCCAAGCGCTCGCTTCTGATTGGCATCAGTCACGAACTGCGCACGCCGTTGTCGCGCTTGCTGCTGGCCAGCGAGTTTGTCTCCGACGACCAGCATCGCGACGATTTGCGCCGCGAAGTCAGCGAGATGGAGTCGATCATTGACGTGCTGCTTGCCGCCGAAACGCTTAACACGCGTCACGCGGCGCTGAATGTCGAGCCCGTGGACGTCGAAGACCTGCTGCGTGATTTGATCGACCAGTACTTCGCGACCCAGCGTGCACAGATCAGTTTAAGCGTTCGTGATACTGAGCTGGTTGCGAACATCGATCCGCGGCGAGTGCTGCTGTTGATGAAAAACCTGATTGCCAATGCGCTGCGCTACGGTTCGCGCGATGGCACGATCGTGCGCGTGACGGCGCATCGGGAAACGCAGTGGCTGGTCATGTGTGTGCTTGACCAGGGGCCGGGACTGACCGAGGTGCAAAAGACGCGCTTCGGTGAAGCGTTTTTTCGCAACGAGGAATCACGCGACAGGGAGTCAGGCGGTACCGGCCTCGGTTTGTATTTGTCCAAATGCATATGCGAGGCGCACGGCGGCACGCTCGGTTTCGATGGCAGTTACACCGACGGGGCGTGTCTGGTCGTGCGCTTGCCGTTGGGCGAGGTTCAGTCGCCGAGTGAGGCCAGCGCCTCGGTTTGATACTCGTGCAGGAGCGGATCAATCACGTGATCGAGCTCGCCGCCGAGAATTTCGTCGAGCTTGTACAGCGTGAGATTGATACGGTGGTCTGTCACGCGGCCCTGCGGAAAGTTGTAGGTGCGAATACGCTCTGAACGATCGCCGGTACCCACCTGCAACTTGCGCTGCTCGGCCTGTTCGCTTTGCTGGCGATTTTGTTCGTCGGCGAGCAGGCGCGCCTTGAGCAGGGATTTGGCGCGATCACGGTTTTTGAGCTGCGAACGTTCGTCCTGACACTCCACGACGATGCCGGTGGGCACATGGGTCATGCGCACGGCCGAATCGGTCTTGTTGACGTGCTGACCGCCCGCGCCGGAAGCGCGATAGGTATCAACCCGCACGTCCGACATATTGAGCTCGATGTCATCGACTTCGTCCACCTCCGGCAGCACGGCGACCGTGCAGGCTGATGTGTGGATACGCCCTTGCGATTCGGTGGCCGGGACGCGCTGCACACGATGCGCACCGGATTCAAATTTCATGCGCCCGTAGACGCCGTTGCCGCTGACCCGACAGATGATCTCCTTGTAGCCGCCGTGATCGCCTTCGCTTTCGCTCATGATTTCAACGCGAAAACCGCTGTTCTCGGCGTAGCGGGTATACATGCGATACAGGTCGCCCGAAAAAATGGCCGCCTCATCGCCGCCGGTGCCGGCACGGATTTCCAGGAACACGTCCTTGCTGTCGTTGGGGTCTACGGGGATCAAATGTTTCATGAGCGCGCCCTCGAGCGACTCACGTTCTTCGGTCAGACGTTTTTGTTCCTCGCGACCCATGTCGCGCAGTTCGGCGTCATCCTCGCGCAGCATTTGCTCGACGCCGTCGAGTTCGTCGGCGAGTTCGTCAAAGCGCGAAAAGTCGTTTTTAACCGGCTCGAGGCGTGCGTATTCGATCGACAGTTCGCGAAATCGCGGTTGATTGGAGATGACCTCAGGTTGGCCGAGCAAAGCCTCGACCTCGACGAAGCGCTCGCACATCTGTTCGAGCCGAAGACGGATGGAAGATCGCATCAGTGTTCCTTGCTGATGCCAAACAGGCGGCTGGCGACTGCCAGAAGTTCGCGATCACCCTGTTCGCCGGCTTCGCGCAGCTGCGTGCTGGGCTCATGCAACAGCCGCTTGGTGATGGTGTCGGCCATCCTCTCAAGCACTTCGTCCACATTCTTGCCGTTGGCAATCTGACGCTGTGCCTGGGCGAGGGCCTGGTCGCGCACGGCGGTGAGCTGGCTGCGTACCGATTTGATCAGCGGTACGGCATCGAGGGCGTCCTGGCGGCGTGAAAATTCGTCGGTATGCAGCTCGATCATGCTGGCGGCGTCTTCCGCGGCTTTGATACGTGCGGCCTGATTGGCGGTCACCACTTCACGCAGGTCATCCACCGTGTAGAGATAGGCGTCCGACAGTTTGGCCACTTCCGGCGCGATATCGCGTGGCACGGCCAGATCCATGAGCATAATCGGTTTGCGTCGGCGTCGGTTGAGCGCTTCGCGCACGTGGTCGTGTTCGACGATGCGACTCGGGCTGGCCGTACATGAGATCACAAGATCTGCGTTGTGCAGATGTGAGCCGATCTGATCGAGCCCGATCACCGAGGCGTTGTGGTTCTGGGCGAGCGACCGAGCACGTTCAATGCTGCGGTTGGCAATGATCGCCTGACCGAGATTGTGGTTGCTCAAGTGCTTAAGGGTCAGCTCGATCATCTCGCCGGCGCCAATCAAGAGCGCGGTGCGTTTTTCGAAACCGTCGAACACCTGACGCGCCAGTTCGATGGTGGCTGACGCCGCGGAGACATAACTTTCGCCGATGGCAGTCTGCGTGCGCACTTTCTTGGCCACGCCAAAGGTGTGCTGAAAAACGCGATGCAGGTGTGGGCCGGCCGTGGCCTGGGCCTGGGCCAATCGGTAGGCATCCTTCATCTGGCCCAGAATTTGCGGCTCACCGAGTACGGCGGAGTCAAGCCCGCAGGCGACGCGGCAGGTGTGGGCCACAACGTCACCGCCCTGCAACTCATAAAGACAGGGTGCCATGTCCGCACCGTCCGGAAACTTTTCGATCAGCCAGCGCCGAACGACGTCGGGGCTGGTATCGACGACGGCCAGTAGCTCGGTGCGATTGCAGGTGGACAGGATGGCCGCTTCCATGACACCCGGCAGCGCAGACAGCGCGCTCAGCGTGGCTGGAAGTTCGGCCGGGTCGAAAGCCACGTGCTCGCGGAGCTCCACCGGCGCGGTGCGGTGATTGATGCCTAGAAGGTAGAGACTCATGCCGCCATTGCGTGGAATTAGTTCTGTTTTCCATTGTCAGGTAAGGCACGGGTAATAACAAGCGTTTAGCCGCGAGATTGCGGTATAGTGACGCGGCCTATTTCATGGAATACATATCTTGAATCCGAGAGCTTTCGCCACATTTTGCCGCTTCTTACAGGTGCGCCGTCGCGTTTTGCTGCCTGCGGCCATGTTGCTCCTGGGTGCCTGCGCCAGCACGCCGGGGCAAAGCGACGAGGAACTGCCGGTACCTGAAGGCTTCGAAACCCGCAACGGTGCGGCCGGCTACCACCTGCTTCTGGCCGAAATGGCGCTGCAGAAAGATCTCTATGACGTCGCCGTGGATGAGTACCTGAGCGCGGCGCGCTATTCCGACGATACCGACGTCGCCAAGAAGGCAACGGAAATCGCGTTTGAGCTGGGACGCGACGATGCGGCGCTGGCCGCGGCGGAGCGCTGGCGCAAGCTCGATGCGAACAGCGAAGGCGCCAATGGCTATCTGGCGCGACTGTACGTGCGCGGCGGTGATGCCGATGCCGCGGCCGAAGCGCTTGAAAATTTGCTGGCCCAGGCCGATCCGGAGGACCGCGATCGCTTTTTGACGCTGTCGTCGCTGTTACTTCAGGAGAGCAACAGCAAGACGGCGCTGGATGCCATGGCGCAGGTTGTGGCCGACAATAAAAGCCAGGCGCGTGCGCAGTATTCGCTCGGCGTCATGGCGTTGCGCGCGGGAGAACTCGAACTTGCCAAGAAAGCGGCCAGTCGCGCGGCCGAACTCGAACCCGAGTGGGCGCATGCCAATCTGCTCTATGCGCGCGCGCTGATTGCGGACGGCCAGGTGGACGAGGGCATCATGCACGCGGCTGAGCGAGTTGGCGGGCAGAACAGTCCGTCAGAGCGACTCGAGTACGGCATTTTGCTGGCGGCAGTGGATCGTGACGATGAAGCCCAGATTGTGCTCGAGCAGGTGCTTGACGATGACCGCGGCAACGCCGGTGCGCTGCGTGCACTCGGACTTATTTATCTGAAAAACGGTGACCTCGAACGAGCGCGGGCGGTCTTTACCCAGCTCCTGGCTACGGGGCGCAGCACGTACGATGCGATGTTCTATCTGGCCAGCATCGCCGAGTCGGAGAATCAGATTCGGCGTGCTATCCGCCTTTATAACCAGGTTGTGGAAGGGCCAAATGCCGTGTCATCCCAGCTGCGCGCAGCAGGACTTCTGGCGCAGTCCGGAGAGCCGGATCAGGCGCTGCAACACCTTGAGCGCTTCGCGGCCGCGCAGCCCAAATACACCGTCGACATGGCGCTGGGGCAGGGCGAGATTCTGATCGACGACGGTCAGATTGATCGGGCGCTCACGTTGTACGACGACGTGCTGGCAGCGTATCCCGGCGAGACGCGTGTGCAGTACGCGCGCGCATTTTTGCTGGAGGATATGGACCGGGTTGACGACGCCCTGCATCAGCTGCGTCTGGTGCTGGCCAAAAATCCGCGCGATCCCAACGCGCTTAATGCGTTGGGTTACACGCTGGCGGATCGCACCGAACAGGTCGACGAGGCGTTTGAGCTGATTGAACGGGCCTACGAGCTCGATCCCAACAGTCCGGCCATTATCGATAGTCTGGGCTGGGTGCAGTTCAAGCGTGGCAACCTGACCGAGGCGCGCGAGCTGCTGGAGCGCGCCTACGAGGTGTTCCCCGACGGTGAAATCGCGGCGCACCTGGCGGAGGTTCTGTGGACCATGAGTCTGCCAGATCTTGCCACCAGTGTTCTGGAAAAGGCCCTGATTCAGTCGCCGGAACACAAGAAGCTTCTGGATGTGAAAACCCGCCTGGGGCTCTAGATGCGCACAGTCGGTGCGGTGATGCTCGTGGCGGCGATCGTTTCGGGCTGTGCGACCCAGACCACGCAAAGACCGTTTCCGGATGCGGCCGTTCGCAGCGCCGTCGCCGACTCTTTCACCCTGCGCGGCAAAATGGGAATTCGCACCGCCACGGCCGGGCACAGCGCGCGGCTGGTCTGGCACCAGCGCCACGATGCGTTTGATATTGAACTCAGCGGTCCGGTGGGCATTGGCCGCACAACGCTTGTGGGCACCCCGCAGACGGTCACCATATCCGATCGCGATGGCCGCCGCGCCTACGACGATCCGGGCCGGGCGCTGGAAACCGAGCTGGGCTGGTCGCCGCCTCTGGAGGCGCTGCGCTACTGGGCGGTGGGTCTTCCGCATCCTGACATGACATTCGAGACGCTGGCCCCGGCTACCGATCAGTCGCTGGCCGGGTTTGAGCAGGCCGGCTGGACCGTTTCGGTGGAACAGATGTCGGATTATGGTCAATGGACCCTGCCCAGGAAACTCACGCTGACCCGGGGTCAGACCCGATTGCGGCTGGTGATCAGCCGCTGGCAGGTTCCCGCAACAACTGATTGACAGCCCTTGCGCGGCGCCGCAAAATACCGGGCTGGCAGCGACCGCCTGACGGTCGCGCGTCCGTTTCTGCTGGGGTGTAGCCAAGTGGTAAGGCAACGGGTTTTGATCCCGTCATTCGCAGGTTCGATCCCTGCCACCCCAGCCATTTAATTCTCGGCCGTCTCGGGTTGCACCGCAGGCCCGCCCAACAGGATAGCTCGCACGTGCAAGACAAAGGCCAAATGGTAGTGTTTTCGGGTAACGCTAACCCGGCGCTCGCCAAAGATATCGCGCGACATCTTCACATGCGTTTGGGTCAGGCCAACGTGGGTCGCTTCAGCGACGGCGAAATCAACGTCGAGATTCTCGAGAACATTCGCGGACGCGACGTGTTCATCGTGCAGCCGACCTGTCCGCCCACCAACGATCATCTTATGGAACTGCTGATCATGGTGGACGCATGTCGCCGCGCCTCGGCCACACGCATCACGGCGGTGATTCCTTTCTTTGGTTACGCCCGACAGGATCGCCGCCCGCGTGCACTGCGCGTTGCGATCTCCTCGAAGCTCGTCGCCAATCTGATCACAACGGCCGGCGTTGATCGTGTACTGACGGTCGACCTGCACGCTGAACAGATCCAGGGGTTTTTCGATATCCCCGTGGACAACGTCTACGCCTCACCGGTGCTGCTCGGCGATGCCTGGAAGCAGAAATTCTCGAACATGGTGGTGGTGTCGCCCGACGTGGGCGGTGTGGTGCGTGCACGGGCGCTGGCCAAACGACTGGACGATGCGGACCTTGCCATCATCGACAAACGTCGTCCGCGTGCCAACGAATCGAAGGTCATGAATATTATCGGTGCGGTCGAAGGCAAGACCTGCATCATGATCGACGATCTGGTCGATACCGCCGGCACGCTGTGCAAGGCCGCCACGGCGCTCAAGGAGAACGGTGCTGAGAAAGTGGTGGCTTACATCACTCACCCGGTGCTGTCCGGGCCGGCCGTCAGTCGCATCAACGATTCTGAAATCGACGAGCTGGTGGTCACCGACACCATCCCGCTGACGTCGCAGGCTGCGAGCTGCGCGCGAATTCGCCAGCTCAGCACGGCCGAGCTCCTGGCTGAGACCATGCGCCGCATCGCCGATGAGGAGTCAGTGAGCTCGCTCTACGTGGACTAGGCGAGCGGATCAACCTGTTTTGAATTTGCCCGGATGGGCAAGGTAATCCCGGCGGCACTGGTCGCGGTCTGTCGGGGGTTTTTGTAATAACTACGGAGTAACAACATGTCGAATGCATTTGAATTGCAGGCAGAGTTCCGCGAGGACATGGGGAAAGGTGCGAGCCGCCGCCTGCGTCGCGCGGGCAAAGTGCCTGCTGTGGTCTACGGTGGTAACGCCGATCCACGTGCCATCACGGTCAGCCATCAGGAGCTTCTGCGCCAGGTGGAGAACGAAGCGTTTTTCTCGAACGTCATCACGCTCAAAGTGGGCGACGTGGAGCAGGGCGCTATCGTCAAGGACATGCAGCGCCATCCGGCCAAGAAGATCATCATGCACATCGATTTCCAGCGCATCATCGCTGGCGAGACGATTCGTATGACCGTACCTCTGCACTTTGTCGGTGAAGACGTGGCGCCGGGCGCCAAGCTTGAAGGCGGCGTGTTCTCGCACCTGAAGAACGACGTCGACATTCAGTGTCTGCCGAAAGATCTGCCCGAGTTCATTGAAGTCAATGTGACCGAGATGAAGCTCGACGAGCTGCTGCATCTGTCAGATCTCACGCTGCCCAAGGGTGTTGAGTTGCCCGATCTGACGCACGGTGATGAGAATGACCTTGCGGTTGTGTCGCTGCATCGTCCGGCCAAGGTCAAGTCGGTCGACGAAGAAGCCGCTGCGGATGACGCCGCGGATGCCGAGGGCGGTGACGATGCCGCTGAGGGCGGCGACGCCGCCGAGTAATCGGCTCGCAACGATAAAAGGCCGCCGTAGACTCTGCGGCGGCCTTTTTTGTGCAGTCATATCGATGACGTCCACCACGCCCTTTCAACTGATCGTCGGATTGGGAAACCCCGGCGCGCAGTACGAGCAAACCCGTCACAACGCCGGATTCTGGTTTGTGGATGAGTTGGCGCGTCGTGCGAACGTGACTCTGCGTCACGAAGCCAAATTTCATGGTCACGCGGCCAAGGCCACGGTCGAAGGCTGCAGCGTCTGGCTGCTGCGTCCGGACACGTTTATGAATCTGAGCGGTCGTGCCGTTCAGGCCATGGCGTCGTTCTACAAGATTGCGCCGCAGAACATTCTGGTCGTGCACGATGAGATTGATCTGCCACCAGGCACCGTGCGTCTGAAGCGTGGCGGTGGCCACGGCGGCAATAACGGGCTGCGCGACATTATTCAGAAGATCGGCAAGGATTTTGCCAGACTGCGTGTCGGCGTTGGGCGACCCGCGCATTCTAGTCAGGTTGTGGACTACGTACTGCATCGCGCTACCGCTGATGAGCAGATCGAGATTGATCGGGCGATGGACGATGCCCACCGGGTGATGAAGTTATTGCTTAACGACGGACTGGAGAAGGCCACACATCGCCTGCACAGCAAACGCGATGAGCCCTCGGTGGCCAAAAAACCGCGTAAGCGAAGACCGGACGCGGACAATGTGAAGTCCGGCTCGGTTGCTCACGAACACAAAGATGCACAAACCGCCAACGGGCGTGAGGCGTGCGAAGACCAAAACGATCACGACGACGAGCCCGCATCTTTGCGTGACCAGCTCGCCGACTGGTTCAAACGTAAAGACTAGCGTCACAGGAACTACACCATGGCCATCAAGTGCGGAATCGTCGGGCTGCCCAACGTCGGAAAATCCACGTTGTTTAATGCGCTGACCGCGGCTGAAATTGCGGCGGAGAACTATCCGTTTTGTACCATCGAGCCCAATACCGGCATCGTGCCGGTGCCCGATCCGCGCCTGCAGGTGCTGGCCGATATCGTCAGCTCGGAAAAAGTGATTCCGACCACCGTGGAGTTTGTCGACATCGCGGGATTGGTAAAGGGTGCCGCCAAGGGCGAGGGACTGGGCAATCAGTTTCTGGCCAACATCCGAGAGACGGACGCCATCACCCACGTTGTCCGCTGTTTTGAAAACGACGATGTGGTGCACGTGGACGGACGCGTCTCACCCGTCGACGACATCGAGACCATCAACACTGAACTGGCGTTGGCCGATCTTGAAACGGTGGAAAAAAATCTCGCCAAAGCCGAGCGCAATGCAAAGACCAATCGCAAGGAAGATCTGATCTGGCGCGATTTGCTCAAGAAGGTTAAAGAGCATCTGGATGAAGGACTTCCCGTCCGGGCTCTGGAGCTGGATGACAATGAGGCCAAAGCGCTACGCGTGCTGCATCTGCTTACCAGCAAACGCACGTTGTATGTCGCCAACGTCAGCGAGGACGGATTCAAGGACAATCCGTTGCTCGAAAGCGTGTGCGAACTCGCGGCGGCTGAGGGAGCACAGGTTGTCGCCGTGTGTGCGTCCATTGAAGCAGAGATTGCGCTGCTCGATGACGAAGACAAAGCGGACTTCCTGGGCGAGCTGGGTCTCGAGGAACCGGGGCTCGATCGTGTCATTCGGTCCGCCTACACACTGCTCGGTCTGCAAACGTTCTTCACCTGTGGGCCGAAGGAGACGCGGGCCTGGACGACGCGAGTCGGGGCCACGGCGCCGCAGGCCGCGGGCGAGATTCACACCGACTTCGAGAAGGGCTTTATCCGCGCCGAGGTAACGGCCTACGAGGATTTCGTGGCCGGCAACGGCGAGCAGGGCGCGAAGGAGGCCGGCAAGCTGCGTCTGGAAGGCAAGGAATACATCGTCAATGAGGGCGATGTGATGCATTTTCGATTTAACGTTTGACGCCCATCGGGCGACGCTGATTTTCGGCGTCAGGCGCTTGACAGCATGGCGGTCAGCGCGGACAATCTGCGGCCTTGGCAAATCTGCGCCAAGGCCCTCAAATGGCTATGTAGCTCAGCTGGTTAGAGCGCGGCACTCATAATGCTGAGGTCGGTGGTTCGAGTCCACCCATAGCCACCATCCAAGCAAGATAAATCAGTTGACGACGCCTTGCTCAGAATTTGAATCGCTTCTCGCATCGGTGCGCGCCTGTACCTTGTGCGCAGACGAGCTTGAGG
>CAZXCL010000046.1:0-2884 GCA_964639265.1 uncultured Gammaproteobacteria bacterium
CGCCCCCCCCCGTACACATTAAAAAAATAAAACCCCCCCCCCGCCCCCGGCCTGGCCTCGGGCCCCAGCCAAGGCCTCGGGACTCCGCTTGGAAACGAAAAAAGCCCCGCCGGAACCCGGCGAGGCTTTCGCACAAATAGCGAGGTGCGGCCAGCCTGGCCGGCACCCCGTTAGCGGTTAGTTCTGGACTTTAAGCTCAACGCGACGGTTGCGCTGACGTCCTTCTCTGGTGCTGTTGTCCGCAATTGGCTCGGCTTCGCCGTAGCCTTTGGCGGTCATGCGGCTGCCATCGACGCCGCGTGCAGTCAGATAAGCCTGAACCGAGGCAGCCCGTTTTTGTGACAGGCTCTGGTTGTAGGCTGCCGCACCCGTACTGTCGGTGTGACCAGCCACTTCCACGCGGATGTCCGGGTTGTTCTTGAGCGTCTGTGCCGCATCGTTGAGGATACGGGTCGACTCCGGACGCAGTTTGTCCGAATTGAGCTCAAACTCGACGCCCGGAAGCTCGATCTTCTCTTTGATCTCGCAGCCGTAGACATCGATACGTGCACCGGCGCGTGTATTCGGGCAGCGGTCTTTGCTGTTGACGACGCCATCACCGTCACCGTCCAGTTCACAACCTTTGGCATCGACTTTCGCACCGCGCGGTGTATCCGGACATGCGTCACGCGAATCGGGTACGCCGTCGCCGTCACTGTCTTTCTCGACGACTTTGCAGCCGTTAGCATCGACGCGAGCGCCGGCAGGCGTGTTCGGGCAGCGGTCTTTGCTGTTCACAACGCCGTCGTTGTCGCTGTCGAGTTCGCAGCCGTCAGGACCCACACGGGTGCCGGCCGGCGTGTTCGGGCAACGGTCGTTGGTGTCGGAGACACCGTCACCGTCGGAATCCGGCGGCGGAGGCGGCGTACGGTCACCCAATGGGATACGCAGACCAGCGCTGTAGTACATGTCATTTTGCTGCGGTGAATCCGCGACAGCGCGCATGCGCGCCTCGGTACGCAATGCCAGACCATCTTCATTGAAGTGGGTCAGGAGACCCAGGCCGATCGAGCCCAGAATATCGTCACTGTTGGACGTAAAGATCGGGTCGGTGAACTGATATCCGATGCCGGCCAGGGCGTACGGCGAAAACGTTTTGCCTGAGCCAAACTCACGAATCATGTCGATGCCAAGACCGCGCAGTTTCTGATCATTGCGCAGGTAACGGTCCTCGAGGTTGGCCGCGAAAATGTTGAACTCGATGGCCCACTTTTCGTTCATGTTGTAGCCGAGGCCCAGCTGACCACCGGCGAAATCATCGTCGACACCACGGCGTGTGGCGTCATCGACAAAAGAGAACATGGGGTTGACGTACCAAGTCCCTTTCTCGTTGTCCGCCAGCGCGGGCGTCCCAAACATGGCCGTAGCCGCGACACCCACCAGGGCAAGTCGGCTGCGTTGCTGAAATTTCATTTGCGTCTCTCCTGATTGCGAAACACTTGTGGTGCCCAAGCACCAGCACGGCATATTGTAGGGGTTTTGCCGCTGTTTACACGGTATTTTTTGTCGCATATTTGCGACAACTAGCGAATATCATGGCTATTTGGTCGTTTGCCAGGTCAACAATTGTTGCGCTGATGCGACGGGCACCGTCAGTCTGCGCTGTGTCCCCACGCCGGCGGCGGCGCTGCAATCGCGGACGCGAGCTCAAACTCCACGCGGAAAAAACGGTCTTCTTCCGGTCGCTGTAACTCATAGGCAAACAGACGACCGGGAACAACATCGATGGCCCAGACGTTGTATCGGGTTTCCGGCAGCTTGGTGCGCGTGGCCTCGTCAACCACAAACTCCTGACGTTTGATGCTGCCCGGACCCGCCGTGCGGCCGCCGTAGTCGTGAGGCTCGGCGACGGCACCGCTTTCATCCCGATGATGATGCTTGAGCGTGAAGCCATCGCCGTCCCGGCGCACGATCCAGGTGCGCGAGCGATTGGGGCCTACGTGAAACGGTATGCGAATTTCCGACTCACTGCAGTCGCGTACGTGCATGGTCATCTCAGCTTCGCCGAAATCCCGATCGCCGGGTTCGGTGCCCACCGTCAGATAGCCTGCGTACGCCTTGCCGCACAGCGTCGTCAGCGCCTGCCAGTACTGATCTTGTACTGACGGCGGCGGTGGTGGCGGCTGCGCGGGCGCCGCGGGTGCCCGGGCTGCAGGGGCGTCCGGCACTGCAGGTGTGTCCGTAGGCGTAGTGTCGCGCGTCGGGCTGTCGTCGCTGCAGCCGCTCAACAGCAGCATGCAGATCAGAAGTTGCGCAGCGCGCGCCATTCGCAGGCGGTCAGTTTTGGCAGGCATCAAACTAAAGCTTCTCGTGATCGGAGCAGAATTGGGCAGACCCAAGTGTAGCCTCAGTCGCGCCGCTTCGCCCGACTGATTGTTGGCGGTGTCACAATCTGGAACTGACTGCCCACCGGATTGCCGGGCATCACCCACAGCGACGGGGTGTCATGCTCGAACGACCAGTCGCGCGAGTCGCCCGCACCGATCATGGCCTCCGCTTCATCGGTGACATCAAACGCGTCCAGGTCCACAAAGCCGCTTTGCTCGTCGTAGCTGCCGTCGCGCGAGTAGACGCGCAGCAAATAGTTGAACTGCCGCTCATCGGGTTTGATGAAGGACAGACCAAACTGCGGCAGCATGGAAAAAGGCAGCATCATGACCTGGTCATTGAAATCCACCTCTTCGGCGAACCAGTCGGTATAGCCGCTCGTGAAGTCAATTTGCTCGCCCTCGCGCACATCAAAGACGCCGGTAATGTAGCTGCCCGGATCGAAACGCAGCAGTGACCAGTCTCCGGCCCACAACACGCGCTCATACTTGCCGTTGTTGTCGGTATCGATAAACAT
>CAZXCL010000046.1:2984-36976 GCA_964639265.1 uncultured Gammaproteobacteria bacterium
ACGTCGGCTGCAGGATCACGGCTGGCCAGGTAACCCACACGCAGCGTGTCGACGCCGTCGCTGAGCAAGCACCAGCCATCCATTTCGCTGTGATCGAGATTGCCGTTTCCGGCAGGCAGCGCCGCGGCTTCCACTGTCAATTCGATGTCAAAACTGGCAACGGCATTTGCCGCTACCGCCAGCGTATCGGGACAGCGCGCGCTCATGCCGCTGACCTGGCCCCGCGGTACGTGCGTCACGCTGAAAACCCGCGGCTGGTCGCTCAGGTTCACAAGCTCGATGGGGCGACTTTGCTGCTCGTCGGCATCGAGCATGGCATAGCCGAACGATACCCCCGCCGGCGATGCGTAGCTGTCGAGCGCCAGCGCGTCGTCAACACGCACGACGCCCAGACCCTGGCGCGTTAGCGGTGCCGGCGTGTTGGTGCCCAGACCGTCGACATCGCTTTGCACTGTGGCGTTTTGCAGCAACGCCTTGATGCCGGCAACCGGCAGATCGGGATGACGCTGGCGCAGCAGCGCGGCAGCGCCTGCCACGTGTGGCGCCGCCATCGAGGTGCCGCGCAGCTGGCGCCCTTTGAACCCGGTGCCCGCGGCGGTGGAGACGACGTAGCGCCCCGGCGCCGACAGATCGGGTTTGAACTGCGCGCCGCCGCTGGCCGGGCCGCGCGACGTGAACCGCGTGAGCTGATCATTGCTGTCGGTGGGACCGGGTACGGTATTGCTGGCCGCGAACTGGACGCTGAAATTGGTCGTGCCCAGCGCCTCGATCAGCCGCGCCGCGTCGGTGCCGCTGATCATGAGGCCCGGCAGGGCAAATTCTTTTCCGGACAGCCCGATGCCGCCCATGATGAACGGGGCGTCCGAGGCGGTGTCGTTGTAGGCGAGGACGGCAAGCCCGCCGGCCTGCTCGAGGTTGGCGTACTTGGCTTCAAACGAGCAGCCACCGCGCGAAACCAGAACCACATGGCCGCGCACCTGGTCAGCGTTCACCAGATCCGCGCAGGCGCGATCGTCGAACTCGCCCTCGATCAGCTGACCGTCGTCATCAAACGCCGGTGAGCGGGCGATCGCCAGCGGTGCGGTGACGGGCGCATCGACCACGCGCACGGCGCCGGTCCCCTGTTGCGCTGGATACAAACCGGCCAGCTTTGGATCATCGGAAATGACACGCAGCGCAATCTGCGGACGGTCCCCGGCGATGGTGGCGCCGACCGTAATGACCTCGGGGCTCACTCCGGGAGAACCGGTCACGTAGGGGTTGTCGCCATTGTTGCCGGCCGAGGCGACGACGATCACGCCAGTTTGTACGGCAATTGTGCTGGCAAGCGCCGATGGATCATTCTGATCGCCAAAGCGTGCGCCCAGGCTCATGTTGATCACATCTACCCGATCGTCAATGGCGCCGTCGCCGTTGGGGTCGAGCGCATAGTCGATGGCATCGGTGGTCAGATCCGTTGAGCCACCCTGATCGCTGAACACCTTCAGCGCAAGAAGCCTGGCGCCTTTGGCGACGCCCGGTCCGATGCGTCCTTCCACACCAATGCCGGCCGCGCTGCCGGCGACGTGGGAGCCGTGTCCGTTGACGTCGATGGGGTCCGGATCGGGCTTGGGAAAATCGTCGACACGGGAGTTATAGGTCGGCCCGGCAAAATCCCAGCCGCCGATGACTTTGGCGGTGGGAAAGCTGCCGGCTTCAATCAGGTTCTTGTCATTGGCTTCGAATTCGGCGGGATCGCCCGCACCGCCGAAATTGGCATGCAGGTAGTCGATACCCGAATCGATGATCGCAATGGTCATGTCGCTGGCATCGCCGAGGCTGGCCCAGACCTCCGGCGCACCAATCCAGGCCACGCTCGCTGCGTTGTCGACGTCGTGTTGCACCAGGCGCGTGACATCCAGCACACCTTTGGTAGCGCGCAGCCGCTCAACCTGCTTGGGTGTGGCCAGTACCTTGATGCCGTTGAGGGCGATGTCGAGGCGCCCGAGCTCGCGCGTGATCATTGGCGCAATCGTGCGACTCATTTGCGCCTGCTGACGCTGAACGCGCAGCGTGTGGGCGCGCTGTGCGGCGCGTGTGGGCGCGCGGCCCGTGCTGCGCGTTTGCGCCACGTGCATCTGCGCCACCGACGGCAGTTCAAGACGCACGACGTAGCGATCGGTGTTGGCGGCGGCAGCCGGCAGCGTAACCACGCACAGCAGTGCGAACAAAAGACGACGAATACCGGTACGAAGCATGATAAGTCTCCTTGATGCGCTGGCTGCGTGACAGTCAGGGTGCGGCAACGCTACCATCTGCGGATGCCCAGCGACGACATATTGCCCCCGCTCGATCCAGCCGCATGCGCCGACTTTATCATTGAGCGTCTGGGCGGGAAGCTTGTTGTGGGAACGCCGCTGGGTCTGGGAAAGGCAAATTTCCTGCTCAATGAATTGTATCGTCGCGCGTGCGCGGACGGATCCATCCAACTCACGCTGATTACTGCGTTGACGCTGGAGGTGCCTAAGCCTGCCAGCGATCTGGAGCGCCGTTTCCTCACGCCGCTTAACGAGCGCCTGTTTGCAGGCTACCCGCAACTTGATTACGCCGTTGCACGTCGAGCGGGCACTTTGCCGTCGAATGTGAAAGTGCACGAGTTTTTTCTGGCTCCCGGCAAATGGATGGGTGTGGCCAGCGCGCAACGTGACTATATCTCCAGCAATTACACCCACGTGGCGCGCGACATGCTTGATCGTGGCGTCAATGTCATCGTGCAAATGGTCAGCCCGGGCAGCGATGACCACGCCGGCACATTCAGCCTGTCGTGCAACTCCGACGTGACGCTCGATCTGCTGCCGGCCATGCGTCGCGCCAATCCCGACGCCCTGATGGTCGGCGAGATTAACGATCAGCTGCCGTTCATGCATGGCGATGCGCTGGTCGATCGCAGCTACTTTGACGCTCTGTGCACGGTATCCGGCGGTGGCTACACGCTGTTCGGGCCGCCCAAGACACCGGTCAGTGATGCCGACCACGCCATCGGCCTGCACGTCAGCACGCTGGTGCGCGATGGCGGAACCTTGCAGGTGGGCATCGGCTCGATGGGCGATGCCGTGGTCAATGCACTGGTGCTGCGCGAGCGCGACAACGCAACCTATCAGCAGGTCATGGCCGGGCACACGCAAGGGCCGCTGATCGCCAGAATCGGCGGACTCGGACCGTTCACGCAGGGACTGTATGGTGCGACCGAGATGCTGGTGGACGGTTTTGTTGATCTGTTCGACCACGGGGTGTTGAAGCGGCGCGTGTACGACGACCTGACGCTGCAGCAGCTGCTCAACAACGGTCAGCTGTCCGACAAGCCCGATCTGGACGGCCTCGATGCGCTGGTCGATGCGGGCGCCGTAATGCGCCAGCCCGATCCCAGTGATCTGGCCTACCTTCAGCACTGGGGCGTTGTTCGCGAGGATCTGGCGCTGGCGGATGGGCAGTTGCGCTGGCCCGACGGCGAATCAGTACCCGCCGATTTTCATGATCCGGCCACGCGCAAGCGCTTGCAGGCGTCGGGACTTGGCGCGCATCTGCGTCACGGCGTGGTCGCTCATGGCGGCTTTTTTCTTGGGCCAGCGGCGTTCTATCAGAGATTGCGCAATCTGCAAGACGCGCAGCGCGATCTGTTGCAGATGACCAGTGTCGGTCGTATCAATCAGCTCTACGGTGGCGAGGCGCTCGATCAGGCGCAGCGGCGCGACGCGCGATTTATCAATTCGTGTCTGATGGTCACGCTGAACGGGTCCGTCGTATCCGATGGTCTGGCCGACGGCCGCGTCATTTCCGGTGTGGGCGGGCAGTACAATTTTGTCGCGATGGCGCACGCGCTGCCGGGCGGGCGCTCGATTATCAAAGTCCGCGCAACGCGCAGCTCAGGCGGTGTGATCACCTCAAACATCCTCCTGAACTACGCTCACTGCACGATACCGCGGCATCTGCGCGATATCGTTGTGACCGAATACGGTGTGGCCGATTTGCGCGGACGCAGCGATGCCGAATGCGCTGAGGCGCTGATCGGTATTGCCGATTCGCGTTTTCAAGGCGAGCTGGTTGCCGCGGCGAAGGCTGCCGGCAAACTACCGGCAGACTACGCGCTGCCCGACCGCGCACGTCGCAACACGCCCGAGGCGCTGCGCGCCTGGCTTGGCAATCCGCGCTGGTCCGCTGAGTTTAAGCGCTTCCCGTTCGGTACGGATCTGAGCGATGCGGAGCTGAAAATTGCCAAAGCGCTGCGCAGGTTGCAGCAGGCCAGCCGCTCCCGTTCGGGCAAATTGAAAACGCTGTGGCATGCGCTGACCGCCGGGCGCCCCGACGAGCGCAAACTCGAATTACTCAAAAGACTGGATCTGCACGCGCCGGACAATTGGCGCGACCGGATCACTGCGCGTGCGGTCGCCAGCGCGCTGGACTAGAGCCAGCCGTTGAACAATCAGGCGTGGGGCTTGAAGATTTGCTCGCGATCAACGAAGGCCTTGAACTCGAGATAGTTGCCCGTCGGGTCTGAGAAGAACATCGTCGCCTGTTCTCGCGGATGGCCCGCAAAGCGTCGATGCGGCTCGATCAGAAACTGCGTGCCGTGCTTTTCAAGACGCGCGGCAAGTGCGTCCCACGCCTCCACCGATAAAATGGCGCCGAAGTGGCGGGCTGGCACCTGATCACCATCGACCGGGTTGGTCGGCACCTTGTCGAGTGCGTCGACCAGATGTGCGGTGATCTGATGGCCATAGAAATCGATGTCCACCCAGCGCGGCGCCTCGGCGCCGAGCGTGCAGCCGAGCACGTCGCGGTAGAAGGTCTTGGTCTGCTCGAGATCGGTCACGGGAAACGCCAGGTGGAATAGCGCGTCACTCATTCCGCTGCCTCGCCAAGCCAGTCGCGGGGTTTAAGAAAATGATCATACAAACGTGCCTCCTCGCTGCCGGGCTCGGGTGTGTGTCCGTACTCCCAGCGTACCAGCGGTGGCATCGACATCAGGATTGATTCGGTGCGCCCGTTCGACTGCAGGCCGAACAGCGTGCCGCGATCGTAGACCAGATTGAATTCGACGTAGCGGCCGCGACGATAGAGCTGAAAATCCCGATGCCGCTCCTCGTAGGGCGTGTCCTTGCGGCGCTCAACGACCGGCACGTAGGCGTCGATAAACCCGTTGCCAACGGCCTGCTGAAAGGCGAAACACGTGTCGAAGTCCGGTGTGTCCAGATCATCGAAGAACAGGCCGCCGATGCCGCGTGGTTCATCGCGATGCTTGAGGTAGAAATACTCGTCGCACTCTTTTTTGTAACGTGCATAGGTGTCGCCACCGAGCACATCGCACGCCGAGCGCGCCGTGCGGTGGAAATGCACGGCGTCTTCATCAAAACCATAGTACGGCGTCATATCGAAACCGCCGCCAAACCACCACACCGGTTTGCCTTTGGTGTCACCTTCCACCGGCTCGGAGTAAAACAGCCGCACGTTCGCGTGCGCCGTGGGAGCGAACGGGTTGCGTGGATGGATCACCACCGACACGCCCATTGCCTCGTAGCCGCGTCCGGCCAGTTCCGGCCGCCGAACGCTCGCGCTCGGTGGAAGCTTGTTGCCGCGAATATGCGAAAAGCCGACGCCGCCTTTTTCAATGACCGCGCCACCGCTGATGACGCGGCTGTCGCCGCCGCCGCCTTCAGGACGTTGCCAGGTGTCAGAGGTGAATTTTGCTTCGGGTTCTACGGACTCGACGGCATCACAAATGCGCTGCTGCAGTCCAACGAGAAAATCGCGTACGTCGCTTGATCGTGTATCCATGGCGCAGAGTGTAGCAGCGCTTAAGGGGCGATCGAAACCCGATTGCGGCCGCTGTTTTTGGCCGTGTACAAGGCCTCGTCAGCGCGTCGCAGCCACGCACGTTCGGCTTCTCCTGCGGCAAGCTGAGCAACGCCTACGGACATGGTGACAGAGCAGCTCGCCGGCATGTCGCTGGCTTCAATCAGGCTGCGCAAATCTTCGGCAAGCGGCGCCGCCACCGTGTCGATGTCACCGTCTACGAGAATCACGAATTCTTCGCCACCAATACGGAACAGTTTGTCCGTGGCTCGAATGCGCTGGGCAACCAGCCCGGTGACTGCGATCAGTACTTCGTCACCCACGTCGTGGCCGTGCTTGTCGTTGATGCGTTTGAAATGGTCGATGTCAAACAGCAGCAGCGACACCGGGGCCTGAGTGCGATGGTAGATCGCCATGCTATCGGACAGGCGTTCATCGAGCGCGCGGCGGTTGCCCACGCCGGTCAGCGGATCGCGCGTGGCAAGACGCAAGAGCTGATCACGCTGGTCGCTGGTCAGTACGGCGAAGGCGTAGGCAAACGCGTTGGTCAGCAGCAGCGTAATCAGCACGCTGCTCACCGTAATGCCCTCGACCCGCCCGAGCAGCGCCGGTGCCAGTCCAAGGATCATGAGCGCGCAGGCCGCGACGGCCTCACGCGGCAGCAGCAGAAAAAAGACCGCGAGCACGGCGGGATAGGCCCAGAACACCTGAACAGGACCCTTGAGGTTAACGGTGATCACAACGCCTACGGTGCACAGCACGGCGAGCGCTATGCTTGCCAGACGCACGCGCTGGGTACGCCAGACGTAGAGTCCAAGGCCGGCCATGCAAACGACAATCACCAGATCGAATACCCCGATCAGCCAGTCACCCGCGCGCAGACGCACGATGGCCAGAGGCAAGACGCCAATGGCGCCGGCAGCGCTTAACATCAGCGGCAGTGTTTCTTCGCTGGAGAGTCGGTGCTTACTCATGGCATGCCCTGTTGCGCATGGTCAGACCTGTGATGGGATAGCGCATAAGAATAGCCCATGCGACGTGCGCTATGCACGATTGTTCTGGCGCTCGTGCCACCAGTACAACAAGAACCACAGCTGCATGAGCAGGGCAAAGTTCCATTCAATGATGTTCTCGGCCTGATTGTCGGCAAGACCAAATTTGCCCAGGGGAATCTCGGCCAGACCGAAGACAAGCATCGCCAGACACAGCACGCCAAACCCCCGATGCGGGTCACGCGCCGCAGCGCCCTGCCAGTATCGCCAGCTCACAATGCACATGGCGATGAAGGTGCCAATGAAGAACACAAACACACCATAGCGGCGCATGATCGCGTAAACAGGAGAGTCCGCGCCCAGAAAGACGACATAGATCACCAGAAAGGCGGCGCCCAGACGACCGAAAAAGCGGCGCCTGGAAGTCGCGTTGCGAGTGGTGGTGTCAATCAGCGGCTGACCCCAAAACCACCACAACAACGCGGCCTGAGGCAGCATGGCGAGCTTGAACAGACCATAACCGAGGCCATGGCGTCCGGTCGCGCTGATGGTTGTGCAGCCGTCGAGGTAGACGAAACACCAGGGCACGTAGCCGCCATGGACCGAAACCACGTAGCATAGGTTGGCGGCAAAGACCGGCAGCAGCGCCGTTGTCAGCATCAGGCTGGAACGATACCTGTGTGTGTACATGGCGGCTGCGATACCCAAGTTTCAAAGTTTGTCATCGATATCCGGGGAGGGTGTAACGATGAGTACGGTATTTTCAACTGCAAGAGTATGCAGTGTCATCTGGGGTCTTTCATTGGTGTGGATCTCGCTGCCCGCTTTGGCGCAGCGCGCCGAGACCGTCAGCGACGTGCCCACCTCCAAAGCGCTCTTGAATCGACTCGGTCAGGGCGAGACGGATCGCAGCGAGAACACGGTCGCGCCGCTGGCGCGTGGTGGCGATGTGCTGCCGGAGTTTGACGAGCGTACGGCGATGCATCTGGACCTTGCCGGCGCCTCGCCCACGGACAACACCCGCCGCCGCATGGCCATCGGCGACTTTGATAACGACGGCAGTGAAGACGTGTTCGTGGCCCGCTGGGAAAACGACGCGCGGCTGTTTCTGAATATTGCGGGCGTTTTGACGCGACAGCCCGGCGCCTTTGCGACACCGTCGGACGTCAACGACGCGCGTCACGCCGGCGTGATCGATGCCAACGGCGACGGCTGGCTCGACCTGATCGTGCGCAACCGCTTGCTGCTGAACCTCACCGACAATGGCACCGGCGTATGGCAGGGCTTTGGCAGCGGGACGGTGATCAGCGGCGCTGAGACCAACCCGTTCACCATTGAGGTCGCGGATTTTGACGGGGACGGCGATATGGACGCCGTCACGGCGCCCGGACAGCGCATGCTGGTGAACACCGGCGGCGTTCTGGCGCGCGACATCGCTCGCATGGGGACCAATACGCTGGCGAGCATCATCAAGTTTACCGCCTATGACGTGGACGGCGACGGGGATATCGATCTGGCCGGCCCGCGCGAATCTGAAGATCGGCACTACGTCTATCTCAACAACGGCGCTGGTGTGTTTCCCAATGCCAATCGATTCGGGCTGGATCTCGATACCCTGACCTATGTGCAGGTGGGTGCCGACTTTAATAACGACGGGATCGGTGATTTTCGCATCTACGCGGACGGGCAAAATCCGCGCGCCTTCATGTCCACCGGCACCTTCAACGGCGATGTGCCCAATTACGAGCGGCGCGTCGATCCGGTCATTGAAGGTGACCAGGGCAAGCACGGCCTGTCGCATATCCGCGATATCGATGGTGACGGCGATCTGGATTTTCTGCTTTCGAGTATTGAGCTGTTCGACAACTCGACGTTTCTGGGCAACGAGAAAAACAACATCATTCTCAACAGCGGTGAGAATTCGGGCACGTTTGTGCAGGTGTTTGATGCCGAGTGGGGCGACGAGGAGGCGTACGATGCCAAGCTTGTTGACGTAAACCTCGACGGCAATTTTGATCTGGTCATCACGCACCAGACGCGCATGGCCATTTACATCAATGGCGCTGATCCGCAGACCATTGAACTGTCGAATGCCCAGACGGTGCCCTCCGAAGTGGCCGCAGCCACCAACATGAGTGTGCAGATCAGCGGTGGAAGCGGCGTGCAGTACAGCTGGGACTTCGGAGATGGCAGCGCGGCGGTGAACACAACGCAGCCCAATGCGACGCATACCTACGCAGCCCCCGGGCGCTACCCGGTGACCGTGACGGCAACCAGCGGCGCGTTTTCTGACTCACTGGTGTTTTTCCACACGGCGTTTGCGCCCAGAACAGCCACCTTGCCAACGCGTTCGACCAACATCATCTATCAGGTGACCGGCGGCGACACTACCGACGATCGCGTGCTGGTGGCCAATGCGGATCACAACAGCGTTTCGGTTATTCGGATTGGCGACGGTGCGCTGCTGGCCGAGATTCCCGTTGGCGCGAGGCCCGTGTCGCTGGCCCAGGCATCCGACGGCCTGGTGTATGTCGTGAACAAGGACGCGGCGAGCGTCTCGGTGATCGATTCGATCTCCCTGGCCGTGGTCGATACATTTGCTGATCTGCCGCGGGGCAGCAAGCCTCACGGCATCGTGTTTGATTCGCAGGCCACGTCGGCAATCGGTTATGTCGCGCTTGAGGGCAGCGGCGCGGTGGCGCGCATCGATTTTTCAAATACCACGCTGCAAATGCAAAACGTCGGCCCGACGCCGCGCGAGCTGGCGATGGATGCCGGCGGCGAATCGCTCTACGTGGCGCGGTTTATCACAGCGCCGGTGCCGGGTGAGAGCACGCGCAATCTCGGTCAGCTCGGCGGTGGTGAAGTATGGGTGCTTGATACAACAAGCCTCGCGCTCACAGAGACGATTCTCGTGCCGTTCAATGATCAGCCGGACGACGTGACGTCGGCGCGCGGTATACCAAACTATCTGCAGGCGCCGATTATTTCCCCGTCGGGTGCCTTTGCGTTTGTACCGGCCAGCAGCAGCAACATTTATCGCGGCCAGTTCCGTGACGGGCTCAATCGCGAACACAACATGCTGGTGCGCTCGATGCTCTCGCGCATCAACCTCGCCACGCGTGTCGACGAGATCACCGCCCGTCACGATTTTGATAACTCGGCGCAGCCGACAGCCGGGGCGTTCGATCCCACCGGCAATTATTTGTACCTGGTGTTTGAAAACGCGCGGGTGCTGCGCGTGTACGATATCTATCAGGAAGAGGCGCTCGATACGATCACGCTTGATTTTGCCCCCACCGGCGTGGTCGTCTCGCCCGACGGCCGCCGCATCATTGCGCACAACTGGCTGGGTCGCTCGATCAGCGTGATTGGCGCTGACGCATTCGTGGGAGGTTCGTCGAATACGCATGCGATGGTCGCGGAGTTTCCCACGGTTTCGACGGAGGTGCTTGCGCCGCAGATTCTGCTCGGCAAACAGCTGTTTTTCGACAGCATGGATCCACGCCTGACCGCGCAATCGTATATCGCCTGCTCGACCTGTCATGCGGATGGCGGCCACGACGGGCGCACCTGGGATTTCGCTGACGTAGGCGAGGGTTTGCGCAATACCGCCGATTTGCGCGCCCGTGCCGGCGTGGGCCATGGCAACGTGCACTGGACGGCCAACTTCGATGAGATCCACGATTTCGAAAATGACATGCGCGACATCTTCAAAGGTGACGGGCTCATGAGCGATCAGGATTTTATGGACACGGCCTCAACGCTCGGACCACCCAAAGCAGGCCTGAGCTCGGATCTCGATGCGCTGTCGGCATTTGTCACGACGCTTGCCTCCACCGGCGATTCGCCCTGGCGAACTGAAGGCGGGGCGTTCTCACCCGAGGCGCGCGCGGGTCAACAGGTGTTTTTTAGCGCCGGCTGCGCGAGCTGTCACAGCGGTACTGCGTTTACCAACAGTACCGAGGGAGGCCAGTTTAGCGACATTGGCACAGTAGACGTCGATACCGGCGGGCGACTGGGCCAGCCACTGCCCGATGGCGGTCTCGATACGCCGACGCTTCTCGGACTCTGGAACACGCAGCCCTACTTGCACGACGGTTCTGCTGCAACGCTCACCGAAGCGGTTCTGGCCCACAGCAACGCCGCCGTGGTCGGCGTCGATGTCACGACCTTCAGCGCGACGGACCTTCAGAATCTGGCCGCTTTTCTGTTGCAAATCGAAGATGGCACGGTCGTTGAAGATGGCGATGGCGACGGCATTGTGGACGTGGTCGACAACTGCAGCGCGCTGGCTAATGCGGATCAGCGCGATTCCAACGGCGATGGCTTTGGCAATGCGTGCGACGCTGACCTGAACAACGACGGTACGATCAACTTTGTGGATCTGGGTTTGCTGCGTACGGCGTTCTTTGGTCCTGGCCCTGATGCGGACTTCAACGGCGATGGCGTCGTGAATTTTGTCGATCTGGGTATCATGCGCGCCACCTTCTTTATGGCGCCGGGCCCGGGCGCGGTTACGAACTAGCTGCGGCCGTTTTTTCGTAGGTCCAGATCGCGCAGCTGTGGCGGCACAGGTGCGCGATCTGCGGATCATCCGGCGCCTGCGGGTCGCTGTGAAACCGCTGGCGCCACTGACCGCCGCGATCCATTGGTGGCAGTGCAAATTCCACCGTTTCCCTTGCTACGTTGAACATCAGCGCAACGCCGCGAATGTTGAAATCGTTTTGCTCGGTCTCGCGCAGCACCAGGGTCAACGCCCGCGCGTGGGCCCACTGCTGGTCTTCCAACGGCGTCGCATCGGCGTTGAACCACGCGATGTTCGGATGGCCCTCAGGCGTGTTCAGGCGTCCGTGCAAGAATTTGGTCGCACGCAGCACCGGGGTATGGCGACGAAGTGCAATAAGGCGCCGGACCTGCTGCAGAAAGTCCGGATCGTCGTCGATCCGTGACCAGTCCAGCCACGTAGTGTCATTGTCCTGCGCGTAGGCGTTGTTGTTGCCGCGCTGGCTGTGACCAAACTCATCACCAGCCAGAAGCATCGGCGTGCCCTGCGCGCACAGCAAACTTGCCAGCATGTTCAGGCGCTGACGCCGTCGCTCGGACAAAATATCCGGATCACGCGTTTCGCCCTCAACGCCATAGTTGTCGCTAAAGTTATGATCGTGTCCGTCGCGATTTTGTTCGCCATTGGCCTCGTTGTGTTTGTAACGATACGAGACCACATCGTTGAGCGTAAAACCGTCGTGGGCCGCCACGAAGTTGATGCTCGAGGCCGGCTCGTGGCCGTTGCCTTCAAACAGATCGGCCGAGCCGTGGAGGCGCCTTGCAAACGTGGGCACCTGATTGTCATCGGAGCGCCAGAAGCGACGCACGGTGTCGCGGAACTGGTCGTTCCAGTGCGCCCAGGGCGGCGGAAACTGACCGACCTGATAGCCCCCGGGGCCCACATCCCACGGTTCGGCAATCATCTTGCGCTGGCTCAGCACCGGGTCGTTCGCAATCGCCTCGAAAAACGGATGCTCGCTTGAAAAGCCCTCACGATAGCGACCCAGCACCGGCGCCAGGTCAAAGCGAAAGCCGTCGACGCAAAGATCGTCCGCGAAGTAGCGCAGGCTGTCGAGAATGAGTTGTTGCGTAATGGGCTGATTGATATCGATGGTGTTGCCGCAGCCGGTATCGTTGATGTAGTGCGCGCGGTTGGACGGAGCGAGCTGGTAGTAATGGGCGTTGGCCAAACCTCGAAACGACAGGCTCGGGCCCTTGTGGTTGCCTTCGGCCGTGTGGTTGTAGACGACGTCGAGAATTACCTCCAGCCCGGCATCGTGAATCGCATCGATCATGCCGATCAGTTCGGCCAGCGGTTTTGTGTTGGCGTAGCGCGTCATCGGGGCGAAAAAGCTCAGCGTGT
This sequence comes from uncultured Gammaproteobacteria bacterium, assembly GCA_964639265.1. Classification (GTDB taxonomy): domain Bacteria; phylum Pseudomonadota; class Gammaproteobacteria; order Steroidobacterales; family JBCCMA01; genus JBCCMA01. The sequence continues at coordinate 15,717 of CAZXCL010000046.1, forward strand.
TGTAGCCCCAGTGGTTGCGCAAACCGTGCTGCGCCAGAAAGTACTCGTCGGCAAAAAAATGCACGGGCATCAGCTCAACGCTGGTGATACCGAGCGCTTTGAGATAGTCCAGGGCTTCGCCGTGGGCAAGTCCCAGATAGCGCCCGCGGTCGCGAGCGGGAATGGCCGGATGGCGCATCGTGTGGCTGCGCACATGGGTTTCGTAAATGACGGTCTCGGACCACGGCACACTCGGGCGCTGGCTGCGCGCGCGCTGCGCATTGGTCACGACGCCTTTGGGCACAAACGCCGCGCTGTCGTAGCGCCGGTCGTGACTTTGTGCAGCGGCCGACTCAGCGCTGCTGTGCAATGCGTCGGTCCAGTACAGCGCGCCGCTCAGTTCGCGTGCATAGGGATCGATCAGAACTTTGGTCGGGTCGAAGCGGTGACCCTCGCGCGGCGCCCACGGGCCGCGCAGCCGATAGCCGTAGCGCTGTCCCGCAGAGCATTGCGGGAGAAACGTCGACCAGACGCCGTCGGTCTGGTCGCTGAGTTCGTGAGCGTTGATCTGGTGATCGTTGTCGTCAAACAGACACAGCTCGACGCCTTCGGCGTCCGGTGCCTGCAACGCAAAGCTGACACCGTCTTTGTGAACCTGTGCGCCCAGAGGAAAGGGCGTACGCGACGTGGTCACGGCGCGATGGGCTCCAGTCGCCAGATGTCGTCGTTGTAGTCGCGCATGGTGCGGTCCGTTGAAAAGCGACCGGAGGTGGCCGTATTGAGAATGCTCATGCGGGTCCAGTCATCAGCGCGGGTGTAGGCGGCTGCGACCTGCTCCTGTGTATCGACAAAACTGCGAAAGTCCGCGGCGGTCATCCACGGATCAAACGGACTCAAAATGGCCTGCACAATAGGGTCGAACAGGCCTGGTTCAAAGCGGTTAAAGCACGAACGCCGAATCATGCCGACAACGCGGGCAAGGCCCTCGTCGCTCTGCACCAGTGAGGCCGGATCGTAGTTCGGACGCAGCGCCTCGACCTCTTCGACCGTTAGTCCAAACAAGAAGAAATTTTCCTCGCCCACGGCCTCGCGAATCTCGACATTGGCCCCGTCCAATGTGCCGATGGTGATCGCGCCGTTCATCATAAACTTCATGTTGCCGGTGCCAGAGGCTTCCTTGCCGGCTGTAGAAATTTGTTCGGAAAGATCGGCGGCCGGGCAAATGACCTCCATGACCGACACGTTGTAGTCGGGCACAAACACAAGCCGCAGGAGGTCTTTGGTTTGCGGATCGCGATTGATCACGCGTGCCACGTTGTTGGCAAACTTGATGATCAGTTTGGCGATTTCATAGCCGGGCGCCGCTTTGCCGCCGATGATAATGGCGCGCGGCGTCATGTTGTCGATCTGGCCGTGCTTGATCTGGTCGTAAAGATAGATCGCGTGCAAAACGTTGAGCAGCTGACGCTTGTATTCGTGGATGCGCTTTACCTGGACATCAAACAGCATCGAGGTGGGCAGCTGCACGTCGGTGCGCTGAGCGATCAGGGTGGAGAGTTTCTCCTTGTTCGCTTGCTTGATCTGTCGCCAGCGCTGACCCAGCGCCGGGTCGGCGGCATGCGGGCGAAGGTTGTCGAGATGTTCGAGGTGCGTGACCCAGCGCTCACCGATGGTCTGTGTGATCAGCTCGGCGAGCTGCGGATTGCACGCGGCCAGCCAGCGCCGCTGGGTCACACCGTTGGTCTTGTTGTTGAATTTGTGCGGCCACATGCGGTGAAAATCACTGAACAGGCCTTCGCGCAGCAGGCGCGAGTGCAGCTCGGCAACGCCGTTAACCGAGAAGCTGCCGACGATGGCCAGATACGCCATGCGCACCATCGGCTCGTGGCCCTCACGGATCAGCGACATGCGCTCCACGACGCTTGGGTCGTCGGGAAACTGCTCATCCACCTGGCTCAAAAAGCGCGCGTTGATCTCAAAGATGATCTCGAGGATGCGCGGCAGCAGGCGCCGGAACAGACCCACGGGCCACATTTCCAGCGCCTCGGGCAGAAGCGTGTGATTGGTGTAGGCCATCGTCGCGGTGGTGATCTCCCACGCCTCGTCCCAGCCCAGTTCGTGCTCGTCCATCAGCAAGCGCATGAGTTCGGGAACGGCAACGGCCGGATGCGTGTCGTTGAGCTGGAAGCAGTGGCGGGCCGCAAAATCGTCAAAACTCGGACCGTGATAGCTCACCCACTGACGCAGCGTATCCTGCAGGCTCGCCGAGGCCAGAAAGTACTGCTGCTGCAGACGCAACGTCTGACCGTTTTCGCTGCTCGCGTTGGGGTAGAGCACCATGGTGATGTTTTCGGCGGCATTCTTGGCCGCTACCGCATCGGTGTAGCTGCCCGCATTGAATTCCTCGAGATCAAACGCGTCAGTAGCGCGGGCGGACCACAGGCGCAGCGTGTTGACGATCTCGTTGCGATAGCCCGGCACCGGTACGTCGTGGGGCACGGCGAGCACGTCGTGGGTATCGACCCAGCGATGCGTCGTGGTGCCGCTCTTGTCTCTGAGCACTTCGGTGCGGCCGCCGAACTTGACGGTCTGAGCGATCTCGCGCCGCTCGATTTCCCAGATGAAGCCGTCACGCAGCCACTGATCGGGCTCTTCGACCTGACGTCCGTCTTCGACGTTCTGGCGGAACATGCCGTAGTTGTAGCGAATGCCGTAGCCCACGACAGGCAGGCCGAGCGTTGCGCAGCTGTCGAGGAAGCAGGCGGCCAGACGGCCCAAGCCCCCGTTGCCAAGACCGGCATCCATTTCATTTTCGAATACGTCCGACAGAGACAGACCCATCGTCGCCATGGCCTCACGGCACTGGTCCTCAAGATCGAGATTCAGCAGCGTGTTGCGCATCAGCCGTCCGATAAGAAACTCGAGCGACAGATAAAAGGTTTTGCGTCCGTTTGAGGCGCGCAGAGCGTTATTGGTGTTGTTCCAGCGCTCCACGAGACGGTCGCGCAGAGTCAGCGCCAGTGCCTGATAGACATAGGGTGCGTCGGTGCTAAGCAGGCGGCGACCCAGCGTGTGGCCAAAGTAGCGGGTGAAGTCGCGCGCGATGTCGTCGCTGCTCATACCCAGCGCCGGCGCCTCGAGATGCGTGCGCTGCGAGTGGTCCGAAGACCCGGTTGTTGCGGTCATGTTGGTCTCTATTTGGTGTCCGAAGCGGGTCGTTTCCACTTCAGATAAAGCGTTGCGAGCGGCGGCAGATCGAGCACGATGGAATTGTCACGCGCATCGGCTGCAACCGGCTCGGATTCTACCAAGCGAGGTGGCGTGGTGTCGCCGCCTGCAAAGCGCGTTGCGGCGCTGTTGAACAGCTCACAAAACGCCCCCTCACAGGGCACGCCGACACGGTATCCGGCACGCGCAACGGGCGTAAAGTTACTGATGCACAAAATTCGATCACCATCGCTGTCATAACGCATGAATGCATAGACACTGTGATCCCGGTCTTCGGCGACCAGCCACTCAAATCCCGCAGATTCGGTATCCAGCGCGTGCAATGCCTTGTTGCCCCGATACACGCCGTTAAGCTCGCGTACGCAGTCCGAGACACCGCGATGAGCCGGATTGTCCAGCAGATGCCAGTGCAGCTGCTGGTCAAACTGCCATTCGTGCCGCTGTGCAAATTCGCCGCCCATGAACAACAACTTCTTGCCCGGATGGGCGAACATGAATCCGTAGTAGGCGCGCAGCGTAGCGATTTTTTGCGCAAGCTCGCCGGGTATGCGCTCGACCAGCGAGCGTTTGCCGTGCACGACCTCGTCATGGGACAGCGGCAGAATGAAATTCTCGCTGAACGCGTAGATCAGCCCGAATGTCATTTTGTCGTGATGATGTTTCCGTGCGATCGGGTCTTCCTGCAGGTAGTGCAACGTGTCATGCATCCAGCCCAGATTCCATTTGTAGTGAAAGCCCAGGCCACCGGCCGACACGGGACGTGAGACCATGGGCCAGGCGGTGGACTCTTCGGCCATGGTGATGCCGCCGGCGGCCGAGACGCGTTCGTTGAGCTCGGCAAAAAACGCGATCGCTTCGAGGTTTTCGTTACCACCGTGCTCATTGGCCACCCACTCGCCGTCATCGCGCGAATAGTCGAGATAGAGCATCGAGGCGACCGCGTCAACGCGCAAGGCGTCGACGTGAAACTCGTGAATCCAATAGAGCGCGTTCGAGATCAGATAGTTGCTGACCTCGCGCCGGCTGAGGTTGAAAATCAGTGTGCCCCAGTCCATGTGCGCGCCGCGGCGCGGGTCCTCATGCTCGTAGAGACAGGTGCCGTCGAAGCGCACCAGGCCGTGTTCGTCGCGCGGGAAATGCGCCGCTACCCAGTCAATGATGATGCCGATGCCGTGTTGATGGGCCCGATCAATCAGCGCGCGGCATGCGTCGGGCGAGCCAAAGCGATGCGTGGGCGCGTACAAACCGATGGGTTGATAGCCCCACGAGCCGTCAAACGGGTGCTCGTGAATTGGCATCAGTTCGATGTGCGTAAACCCCATTTCGGCCACGTAGGACACCAGCTGGTCTGCGAGCTGTTCGTAGCTGAGGGCTTCACCGGTGTTCGCATCAAGGCGCCACGAACCCAGGTGCACTTCATAAATGCTCACAGGTGCATCAAGCGCGGTGTGCCCATCGCGCTTGCTCATCCATTGCGTATCGCCCCACCGATACTCGCTGTGGGTCACGCGCGAAGCGTTGCCTGGCGGGGCCTCACACGCCGTGGCCATCGGATCGGACTTAAGCGGCAACAGATTGCGCGACTGATCCAGCAGCTCGAACTTGTACAGTTCGCCGGGCTCGATTCCGGGGATAAAGATGTCCCACAAACCAATGTCGTGGTGCTTGCGCATGACGTGCAGACGACCGTCCCAGTCGTTGAAGTCGCCGACGACACTTACCCGGTAGGCGTTGGGCGCCCAGACCGCAAAGTGCGTGCCGCTGACCCCGTCGAGCTTCAGATACGTGGCGCCGAGTTTGCGATACAGCTGCTCGTGCGTGCCCTCGCCAATCAGGTGCAAATCCAGGTCGCTCAAAAGCGAGCCGAACCGATACGGGTCGTCCCTTCGAAGGTGTTCACCGCTGTGGGTCGTGACACTGAGCGTGTAGGCCATCAGTGCCGGCATCTGTCCTTCAAATACACCGTTGGGATGCAGTCGTCGCATCGAGCCGTAGTCGTTGCCATCAGCGCCGATCAGCGAGATGCGTTTGGCCTGCGGAATAAAGCAGCGCACGAGCACTTCGTCGCCGCTGCCATGCGCGCCGAGCAGCGAAAACGGATCGGTGCACTGTCCGCGCACAAGGCGGGCAATCTGGTCGGTCAGGTTGGGTGCGGTCATGTCACGTTCACACAGTAGAGTTCTTCAAGGTAACGCGTCGCTACGTCTGGCCACGGCGTACCGCTGGCAGCTGCGCGTTGGCACAGATTGGCGAAAGGCGCGCCGCCGCTACGTCTGGCGTCACAGGCGCGGGCAAAAGTTTGTTTGATTGAGCGCGGCGCGGCGTCGGTCAGCCAGCCGTTAACGCCGTCTTCCACGATGTCGCCAAGTGCGCCGATGGTATGCGCCAGGCACGGGCGTCCGCGGTTGAGTGCGGCGATGGCCGGCGCCGCACCGGGCGATTTGCGCGGCAGGACCAGATGAAAATCGGTGGCCTGCAGCAGATGTTCATCTGCGCTGGCGTCTGAACCCGGCAGATAGACAAAGCCCGGATGGCGCGCCGCCACCGCCGTCAGAAATGCTTCTGCCTCGGGCACGCCATCGCCCTGGGCGACGATGATTTCGCGACGTTGCAGCGTTCCCAGCAGCGCGTCGAGCACGCTTGGTGCGGCCGGGTGTTTTTGCATCATCAGCGCCATGGTGTTGCCGTCAAAAGGGCCGCTCATGCTCGCGACGAGAGCGGGTCGTCGCCGCGGCAACGTGGCAAGCGTGCGATCGCAGATGAAGTGAGCGCTGCGCATAAGCGGCTCGCGCCCGATCAGCCTGAGCAGATGCGCCGTGAGTGTGTCGAGCGTCTTTGACCATGCAGGACGTCTCATTGGGCGCTCGCGCGGTCTGGCGCCGTCGTCGATTCCAATGAGCTGGTTTTTTGATTTGAGATAGCGGGCCAGCGGGCCAAGGTTGGCGTTCTCATCGGCGCACAACGCGTCGACATAGGTGGTCGATGGCAGCGCGACCTTGTCGCTGAGGCGCATGGCCGTGGCGACCGGGTTCACGCAGTCCTCATAGTCGGGGTCCACCACAGCGCGACGTGGCAGCGGCAGATCCAGAAACCAGCTGCGCAACGACGATTCGTGGAAGGCCAGTGGACGTCGTCCCTGCACCTCGTCCGAGTGCAGGCTGAACACACAGCGCACCGTGCGCAGGACCAGGTGCGCCGGATCGTATTCGCGTAGGGCCAGAAAAAGTGCGGCGGGCCAGTCGTGGATGTGAATGACATCGGGCAGCTCGGTGGCGGCGCCGAGCCAACCGGCGCAGGCAGCGCTGAACAACGCGAATTTGCTGGCGTCGGTGGCGAACGGCGAGTCCGGACCGTCGTGGCAGTAGATTTTGCCTTTGCCCTGGGGCCAGAAGCGGGGGTGGTCCAACGCGATGTGGCGCACACCCTTGATGGCTTGCGCCTCGATGGCCTCCACTTTCTGAGTATCGCCCGCAAACTCGACGCTCACTGACCCAATCGAGGTTCCGTCAATCGTGCCGTAGCCGGGCGTCACGACCGTCACGCGGTGACCGCCAGCGACCAGCGCGCAGGCAAGTTCATAGACGGAATTGGCCAGTGGCGTACAGCGCAACGCAGCGGCGCCACCGTACTCCGCTGCCAGCATCGTAACGTGCATAGGCCGGTTAACGGATAAAGTGGAGCTGCTGGCCGAGCATGTCTGGCGTGACCAGCGTAATGCCGGATTCGGTGACGCGAAAGCCGCGCGCCCGGTCCTGTTCGGCGTCAAAACCGATATGCATACCCTCGGGCACAATCGTGCCGCGATCGATAATGGCGCGGCGAATTTTGCAGCGCTCACCGATCTGCACTTCCGGCAGAATCACGGAATCTTCGACCGAGCTGTAGGAATGCACGTGGCTGTTCGAAAACAGCAGCGAGCCGCTGAGAGAGGCGCCGGAGATCACGCAGCCTCCGGAGACCATCGAGTCGACGGCCATGCCGCGCCGGTCGTCATCGTTAAACACGAACTTGGCCGGCGGTGCCTGCATCTGGTGCGTGAAAATGGGCCACTGGCGGTCATAGATATTGAACTCGGGCGACACGCTCACCAGCTCCATGTTCGCGTCGTAGTAGCCGTCCAGCGTGCCAACATCGCGCCAGTAGGCCTGCGCGCCGGTCTTCGGATCACGCATCGGGTAGGCGTGGACCGAGTACTTTTCGATGATGTTGGGAATGATGTTACGGCCAAAGTCGTGACTGGTTTTGGGGTCGTCGGCGTCCTTGATCACCTGTTCATACAAAAAGTGGGTGTTGAACACGTAGTTGCCCATTGATGCGAGGCAGGTGTCGGTCTTGCCATAGGTGGGCGTCGGATTTTCCGGCTTCTCTTCAAAAGCGATCACGCGTCCGTGTTCGTCCACGCTCATGACGCCCAGTTGCCCGGCGGCTTCCTCTATCGGCACTTCGATGCAGCACACCGTCATATCGGCTTTCTGACGCGCGTGGTGCGCCAGAAGAGGGCCGTAGTCCATCTTGTAGACGTGGTCACCGGCAAGGATCAGCACCATGCGAGGATCGTGCGTGCGAATGATGTCGAGATTCTGATACACCGCGTCGGCGGTGCCGCGATACCACTCACCGCCAATGCGCTGCGACGCGGGCAGGATTTCGACAAACTCGCGCGTGCCGGCGTGATATTGGCTCCAGCCGTGCACCAGGTGACGGATCAGAGAATGCGCTTTGTACTGGGTGAGAACGCCGATCCGACGCACACCGGAATTGATGCAATTGGAAAGCGCGAAGTCGATGATGCGAAACTTTCCGCCGAAGTACAGCGAGGGTTTGGCGCGCCAGGTGGTCAGCTCATGCAGGCGACTGCCCTGTCCGCCGGCCAGCACTAGCGCGAGCGTCTCTCGGGTGAGTCGACTGACGTGACGACCGTCGGCAAATTCATGTTGGTGGGCGTCTGGTACGTGCACGTCGTTTGGCATGTCAGGAAATCTTCTTGTTGAAAAGCTCTGGTGAACAATAGGCCTTGCGGCAGTGTAAATAAAGTCAGGCCGGATCCGCGCGATTGGCCTGCTCGACGATGGCGCGCAGCGTGTCGCAGAGGGCCTGATCAAACTGATGGGTTTGCAGACGCCAGCGCCAGTTACCGTCGGTGGTGCCGGGGATGTTAAAGCGAGCGGCTGTGGGCAGTCCGAGGCAGTCCTGCATGGGCACAACGGCCATTCGTGCCGGGCAATGCATCGCCATGCGCACCATATCAAGTGCGACCGTCTCGCGGCCTGTGCCGGTCAGTGCCAAAACGCGCTGCTGGCGCTCATGCACGGCGGCGTCTTCCTCGTGTTCGACGCCGCCTTCAAACCAGCTTAATGTCGTGTCGTTGTCGTGCGTGCCGGTGTAGCAGACCCGGTCTTCGTCGATGCTTGCCGGATCAAAACCCGGCTCGTCAATCAGAAACTGCAGAACGGCCATGCCGGGCAGGCCGAAGCGCTGACGCAGTGCCGTCACCTCATCCGTGATGACGCCGAGATCCTCAGCGATGATCGGCAGGTGACCCAGCGCGTCCCGCAGTGCGTGGAACAGTCGATCGCCAGGGCCTTCAACCCAGTGACCGTCGCGCGCCGTAGGCGCCTGCGGCGGTACGGACCAGTAGGCCTCGAATCCCCGAAAGTGATCGATGCGCACCCAGTCATTGAGCGCACAGGCATGTTGCAATCGCTCAATCCACCATTGAAAACCGTGGTGCTCATGGTAATGCCAGTCGTAAAGCGGATTGCCCCAGAGCTGTCCATCGGCGCTGAAATAGTCCGGTGGCACGCCGCCGACCGCCGCCAGTTCGCCGTCATCACCGAACTGGAAGAGGTTGCGACTGGCCCAGGTATCGGCGCTGTCGTGGGCCACGTAAATAGGCAGGTCGCCCATGAGCTGCACGCCGCGGCTGCGCGCGAACGTCTGCAATGCACGCCATTGCTTGAAAAACAGGTACTGAATGATCTTTTGCGTGCGTATCGCGTCGGCGTGCTGGCGCTGATGGTCGAGGCATTGCGATGACAGCGGATTGCGCAGCGCTTGCGGCCATTCGTACCACGGGCGCTGGTCATGGCTGGTCTTGATCACCTGATAGCGCGCATAGGCGTCAAGCCACAAAGCATCGTGCTGGCGTACAAACGCCTCGAAGGCGAAGCGCTCGTTTTCCGGGGCCTGTCGGGAAAACGTCTCAGCGGCTTTCTCGCACAGGCGTGTGCGGACGCCGAACAGGGCGCCAAATTCCACTTCATCAACGGTCGTGTTTGGAAACTCGTCGAGGTCTGCGGCCTGCAGGTAACCTTCGGAAACAAGCGTTGGCAGATCAATCAGCATGGGATTGCCGGCGAACACCGACAGCAGTTGATACGGCGAGTCGCCATAGCCGGTCGGACCGGTCGGCAGCACCTGCCAGATGCTCATGCCGCTGGCGGCGAGCCGGTCGACAAACCAGCGCGCGCCGGCGCCCAGTGTGCCGATGCCGTTGGGTCCGGGTAGCGAGGTGATGTGGAGGCAGATGCCCGCGCGGCGGCCGTTCTGTCGCGGCATTAAGCAGCGTCCTGTGCAATGCGGTAAGTGGAGCTTGGCTACAGTAATAACACACTCGTCTTACCGTGACCGGCTGATTTAGATTATGTCCAAGTCTATGAAATTTGTGGCTTTCACGCCCTGTCGCCGCGCGGTTTCACCAAAAGAGAACGCTTCTCATTACCGCGAAAAGCCTGTCAACAGTGGCAAAAGTGTGACGTTCATCACAAAACGATCAAGCGCAGTGGCAGCAAAGACGCTCGTCATTACCATGGAAAACCATGAGCCATGCGCAAAGGGACGTCGCGCGTTCCTTGCCGCCGCTCACGGTGTGTCAGTCGCAATATTGGCCGTGTGCCAGAGGCGAGTTAATGAGTTCATCCAGCGATCAATCGCTGCAGAGTTTGCCAGCCCAGGCGCTACTAAGCGCTCTGCCCGAAGGTGCTCTGATCTGTGATTCGGCAGGCAATGTTCTCGGTACCAATGATTCTGCGCGTGAGCGGCTCCGGGTGCTTGAGAATGAATCCGCCTCGCTGCTCGATTTGTTTGACGAGCCCCAGTCGGTAGCCGATTCGCTGCGCCTGGCCATGCTGGCCGACGACGCCGTTCCGGTGCGGCTGGTCGCACGCCGCCCGAAAGACTCGATTCGTATCACCATCAGTATGCTCGATGCGATGACCGAAGAGGGCCGCCAGTATTTCCTGATGCGATTGCACAGCCAGCACAGCGTGTCCCGCCAGATCATGTCGCTGGCCGAAAAACTCAATCAGACCGCTTCGGAAAAAGAGGCGCTGCAATACGAGCGTGACAAGCTGCGCAACGTGGTGGACACCACGATTCCCAAGCTCAAGGTACTGTCTTACGAGGATGCATTGACGGGGCTTGGCAATCGGCGCGCGTTTGACAAAAATCTTGAAGTCGAGTGGACGCGACTGGTGCACACCAACACGCCACTGTCCGTCGTAATCATCGATGTCGACCATTTCAAATCCTACAACGATGCCTTTGGTCACCCTCGCGGTGATTCGATACTCAAGATTGTGGGTCGCACACTCAAGACGGCGGCCGCTCGCGACTGCGATCTGGCCTGCCGGATTGGCGGCGAGGAGTTTGCCTACTTGCTGCCCAACACCGACCTGCGCGGCGCGATGCGTGTGGCCGAAAGCGCGCGCAAGCGCGTCTACGAATTGGGGCTTAGCCATCCCACGGACAGCACGCTGAGCGTTAGTGTTGGCGTTGCCACGGTGAAACCGTCGGCGGGCGTCACGTCGCGGGAGTTTCTCGAACGCGCGGATGCGGCACTCTATCGAGCCAAGCGCCTGGGCCGTAACCGCGTTATCGCGGCCGTCGATGATGAGAGCGAAGACGATGCGGCGGCGGCCGGCAACGGCTGATGAAATACGGCGTTAACGCCGACTACACCATTTCAAAATCCAGGCTTGCGACGCCTTCGAGTTTGGCTCTCACGCGGTCTTCGCGCTGTAGCGGACCCACGCCCGCCGGTGTGCCAGTAAACACCAGATCCCCGGCCTTCAGTTCAAAAAGCTGCGACAAATGACTGAGCAGCTCAGGGACGCGCCAGATCAGATGCTCGAGTGTCGAGCTTTGACGCAGCTGGCCGTTGACATGGAGCGACAGCGTGCTTGAGAGGTCGACGGTGTCGAGTCCGCCCCTGCGCAGCGCGCTCAGCGGCGCGCTAGCGTCGAACGCCTTGCTGGCATCCCACGGATCGCCGGCCTTTTTTGCGGCGCTTTGAAGATCCCGACGTGTCAGGTCCAGCCCCACGCCGCTGGCGCCGACCAGCGCCCCGGCCGCTTCGCTATCAAGCTGCGCGCCGCCGGCGAACAGCGCGACCACCCACTCGACCTCATAGTGCAGGTTGTCGGTGCCCATGGCATAGGCAATGCGAGTCGGTTCGCAGATCACCGCGTCGGCGGGTTTGGTGAAAAAGGTGGGAGGATTGCGATCTACGCGACCACCCATCTCAACGACGTGGTCGGCGTAATTGCGTCCAATGCAGAACACGCGCCGCACGGGAAACGCCCCGCCCTCAATCACCCGCACGGCCACCGTAGGCGGTGCCGGGATCACATAGGAAGGATCGGCCTTGTTAACCAAAGCGCCCGGTCACGTAGTCTTCAGTGAGCTTGTGCTGCGGATTGGTAAAAATGTTGTCGGTGATGCCCACTTCGATCAGACGTCCCAGATGGAAGTACGCTGTGCGCTGGGACACGCGCGCCGCCTGCTGCATGGAGTGGGTCACAATCGCGATCGTGTAGTTTTCCGACAGCTCGTCAATCAGATCTTCGATACGCGCGGTGGCGATGGGGTCGAGCGCCGAGCACGGCTCGTCCATGAGAATGACTTCAGGATCGACAGCAATAGTGCGCGCGATGCACAGGCGTTGCTGCTGCCCACCGGACAGGCCGGTACCGGGTTCATCCATGCGATCTTTGACTTCATCAAACAGTCCGGCCTTGCGCAAACTCGTGAATACGATGTCGTCAAGTTCCGCGCGGTCGGTGGCGAGGCCGTGGATGCGCGGGCCGTACGCGACGTTCTCGTAAATGGATTTTGGAAACGGGTTGGGCTTTTGAAATACCATCCCGACACGCGATCGCAACAAAACCACGTCCATGTTCTTGTCGTAGATGTCCTCATCGTAAAGCGTGATCTGGCCGGTTACGCGTGCCGATTCAATCGTGTCGTTCATGCGATTGAGGCAGCGCAGAAAGGTGGACTTGCCGCAGCCTGAGGGGCCGATCAGCGAGACAACTTCGTTTTTGCCCAGATCGAGATTGACCGCATCGATGGCCTGTTTGTCACCGTAGAAGACGTCGATGTTGCGGGCGCGAATGACCGGATCCGCCGCGTTGCTGTTGCCGACGGTTTCGTAAGTGTCTGTGGTGTGTGGTTGATTCACTTTCTTATCTCTTTACCAAAAGCGCGTTAGTCACTTTTCAGTGGCAGTGGCGCGTCGGGATCATCCAGGTTTTCCAGCTTCAGGTGGCGTATATCTTTGCCCAGAACCAGGAAAATAACGTACTCGCAAATGTTCTTGGCGTGGTCGCCGATGCGCTCGAGGGCGCGGGCGGCCCACAGTACATCCATGACGCGTTTGATCACGCGCGGGTCTTCCATCATGAAGGTGATTGATTGACGCGCGATCATCTCGTATTCATCGTCCACGTTCTTGTCCGCCGCGACCACACGGCGCGCGGCCTCAACGTCGAGACTCGAAAACGCATCCAGCGCCTGAGTTAGCATGACGCCAACGTGGTCGCCGAGATTGCGCAGCTCACGATAGTGATTGCGCGGTCGCTCCACGGTCGCAAGGCGCGACGCGAGAAAGCCGATTTTCTCTGCCTCGTCGCCCACGCGCTCCAGGTCAGTAATAGTCTTGATGACCGCGACAATCAGGCGCAGATCCATAGCGGCCGGCGCGCGTCGTACGAGAATGCGAGCGCACTCCTCGTCGATGTCCACCTCCATACGATTCACCTTGTAATCGTCGTGTGCGACCTTCAATCCGAGCGCGCTGTCGCCATCGACCACAGCATCGATCGAGTGCTTGAGCTGCTCCTGCACCAGACCGCCCATACGCAGTACGTGGTTGCGCAGAGCCTCCAGTTCCTCATTGAACCGTCGCGACGTATGCTGGCCAAAATCACTGTTTTCCATAACCAAATCCCAAAAAACCGCGCGTCATGGTGACGCCGACGAGAGTGTATCACCTGTTAGTGACGGCACACGCGCCGCCGGAAAGTGGCAGGTGAAGATGGTGCCCGAGCCAAGCTCACTCTGAATATCCAGCGAGGCCTGATGCATCGAAAGACCGTGCTTGACGATGGCAAGACCAATGCCTGAGCCACCTACATGGCGCGCACGACCGTGGTCGGTGCGGTAGAAACGTTCGGTAACGCGAACGAGATCTTCCGGCGCAATGCCAATGCCGCTGTCCACCACGCAGATGTGGGCGCCATTGGCATCGGTCTGCCACGACACATCAATCTGGCCGCCTTTGGGCGTAAAGCGTACGGCGTTGGACAACAGATTGGTCACGATTGAGCGCAACGTAGAGCGATCCCCAAGCAGTACCGCGTTTTCCGGGCAGGTCAGCGCGATAAGGTGCTTGCCGGGCGCCATTTTCTCAGCATCGTTGCAGGCCTGACGCAGCATGATGTGCATGTCGACCGGTTCGAGCGGGGCGTCGATGCGGCCCTCGAGCTCGTTCAGATGCAACAGGGCGGACACCAGGTCCTGCATGCGCTCGACCTGGCCGGCCATATCGCTGACCGGTTCAGCCCAGTCGGAGAGATCGGCGTCTTCATTCATGGCGGTGAGATAGCCATGCAGTACGGTCAGCGGTGTGCGCAACTCATGCGACGCATTGGCAACAAAGTCGGCACGAATCCGGTTTTCCTGTTCGCGCTGAGTGATGTCGCTGACCATCAGGAGGAGCTGTTCGCCGGACACCGGCGTCAGGCGGCAGGAATAGACGCGCGAGGTGTCCGCGGCGGGCACGATGCGAATGCTGCGCTCGAAGTCGCGGCGCTCGACCAGATCCACAAACTTCGGATTGCGAATGATGTTGGTGATATGCAAACCGTTCACGTCGTTGTCGCCAAACCAGAACAGCCGACGCGCTGCGGTGTTGTGTTGTTCGATCTGAAACTGGCTGTTGAGAACAAAGCCGGCATCCGGCAACGCGTCGGTGACGTCGCGCAGCTCGCGCAGTTTTTCATTGGCCTCGCCGCGCAGCTTGCGCATGTTGGCCCGCTCATACCTGATTCGCGAGTAGATCGTTGGCCACGGCCCGGCACCCAGCGGGATCGAGGATTGCTGCGGTGAATGCAGCCAGCGCAAAAACCGGCACAGCTGGTACACGTGCCAGCCGGCCACCGCCAGCGCGGCCACGCACAGCCCGACCAGCGGCTTGCCATAGACAAAACCCAGCAACAAACCGCCGATCAGCAACGCCAGGTTTTTGAAAATGATCTCCCCGGTGCGGGGGGCGAGCGGTGACATGTTGGCTATCCGGAGCGGTATTGTGCGCCATTATTTCAGACCGGCGCGCCATGACAAGGAGAAAGCGTCAGCCGAGCGACGGTCAGCTCACCTTGGTGGAGAAGCGGTAGCCGACGCCGCGTACCGTCTGAATGTAGGTATCGCAGCCCGTGGCGCCCAGCGCCTTGCGCAGACGCCGTATGTGCACGTCCACCGTGCGCTCTTCGAGATAGACATTGGCGCCCCAGACGCGATCGAGCAGCTGGCTGCGGCTGTACACACGCTCGGCGTGCGTCATCAGAAACTTCAGCAGGCGGTATTCGGTAGGCCCGAGTTTGATTTCTTCATCGTTAACCATGACCCGGTGGCCGCCCACGTCAATGGAAAGCTTGCCGGCCGCGACTGATTCTTCGCCGCCGCCGCGCGTGCGTCGCAAGACCGCATTGACCCGCGAGACCAGCTCACGCGGAGAAAAGGGCTTGGTAATGTAATCATCGGCGCCGCTGTCCAGGCCGTTGATCTTGTCCTGTTCCTGCGTGCGCGCGGTCAGCATGATCACGGGCAGCTCGCGAAACTCGTCAGCGCGCTTGAGCGTACGGGTCATCTCAAGGCCACTGATGTCGGGCAGCATCCAGTCCATGAGCACCAGATCGGGCCGCGTATTGGCGATCAGCTCGCGGGCCGAGGCCCCATCATGGGCCTGGGTGACTTCAAAGCCCGCGCGACGCAGATTGAAGGCCAGCATCGTACGGATCGCCGATTCATCATCGACCACAAGAATTTTAGCGCCGCTCATTGGTCCAACCAGTCGCAAGAGCCGTTGAATTTCGCCATAGTGTTCCCGTTGCGTTACCGCTTCATTACACTTCATGTAAAAGGCATGGTCAAAACACATGGCTGATTTCAAAGATCGAGCGGCAGGCTGGGTGGCCGGCGCTATGGACTGGTTTTCGAGCAAACCCGAAGGGGCGCCCGACATCGCCAAAACGCGCAGCCCTTGGTGGCGCCGCGGCACCGGTATCGCGCTGATTCTGGTGCTCGTGCTGTGCGCCGTGAGCTGGTACTGGTCGCGTCAGCCAGACATCCTGTGGGTCAATCGCAGCGCCGAAGGCCAGCCGCCGGTGGTGGGCTTCTCAACGGCTGACACCGTCGTGCGCCTGGTCGACACCGTGCTGCGCAAGCCCGGCGGCTATCTGACCAACGACATAATGCCCCCCGGCGTGTTGCTGGATAACATCCCCAACTGGGAGCAGGGCGTCATTCTGCAGGTCAAAGACCTGTCGAGCGCCCTGCGCAACCACTACAGCCGCTCGCAGTCCCAGTCGCCCGAAGACAAGGATCTGGCGGCCGCGGAGCCTGAATTTTATTCCGATCCCTACCGCTGGTTACTGCCCACGCCCGAATCGCGTTATCGCAAAGGCGCGCGCTACGTGGCCGCGTATCGCGACCGCCTGCTCAATCCCAACGCCTCCGATGCGCAGTTTTATGCGCGCGCAGACAACCTGCGCGAGTGGCTCGTAATTGTGGAAAAACGCCTTGGATCGTACTCGCAGAAGCTCAGCTCCAGCGTGGGCGAGTCACGCGTCAATACGGATCTGGCCGGCGATCCGGCGGCGGAGAACTCCACGCCGCGACCGGACAACATTCGCGAGAAAACGCCGTGGCTGAAGCTCGACGACCACATTTTCGAGGCCCGCGGCTACGCCTGGGCGCTGGTGGCGGCATTGCGCGCCGCGGAGTTTGATTTTGCCAGCGTGCTGGAGAAGAAAAATGCGCAGGTGAGTGTGCGCCAGATTATCCGCGAGCTGGAGGCGAGCCTCGAGCCGCTGGGCAGTCCGATGGTGCTCAACGGCAGCGGCTACGGCATTTTCGCCAATCACTCGCTGGTTATGGCGTCGTATCTGTCACGCGCTAACGCCGGCGTGATCAATCTGCGCGAGCTGCTGGATCAGGGCTAGCGCAGATTGACCTGCGGCGGTCAGAACTGGTCGACGCTCAATCCCATGGTTGAGGCGCTGCCGGCGGTCACGGTTGCGGCGTAGGCGGCCGCCCGCGGCAGCGAGTGCTCGAAGTAAAAACGCGCGGTGATTTTGCGTGCTTCCATATAATCGCGGTCCACGTTGCCGGCCTCGATTTGCTGGTGCGCTGCCAGGAACGAACGCCCCATCTGCCAGGCCCCGGTTACCGTGCCCATCAGCATCAGCAGATTCACACAGACGGCATTGGGCGCATTGATGTCGCCGGCATAGTTGTCCAGCAACCATTTGACGGCTGTTTCGACATGACCGATGCCGGCATCAAGCGCGTCCCCCAGCGCTTGTTCGCCCGCGTCGGTGAGTGACTTCGCGGTTGCGCGCATGTCGAGCACCAGCGCCGCGGCGGCCTTGCCCTCGTCGCGCATGATTTTACGGCCGGCCAGATCCTGGCCCTGGATACCGGTCGTGCCTTCGTAAATCGTGATGATGCGGGCGTCGCGGTAGTACTGGGCCGCGCCGGTTTCTTCAACAAAGCCCATGCCGCCGTGAATCTGTACGCCCAGTCCGGTGAGCTCCTGAGCCTGCTCGGTACTCCAGGCCTTGACGATGGGCACCAGCAGATCGACGCGAGCCTGCAACAGCGCGCGCTGGGCGTCATCATCGGTCGCGCGGGCGTGATCCATGGTGGCCGCTGTGACGTAGCTCAGCGCGCGCATGGCCTCGGTCTGCGACTTGATGTGCATGAGCATGCGGCGCACGTCCGGGTGATGAATGATCGCGCCGTCCTCTTTTTTGCCCGGGGCGCTGCCCTGGACACGATCCTTGGCGTAGGCCAGCGCGCGTTGATAGGCCATCTCTGACAGACCCACACCTTCCAGGCCCACCTTGAGACGCGCGTTGTTCATCATCGTGAACATGCACGAGAGGCCCTTGTTCGGCTCTCCGACCAGATAGCCCACCGCGCCGTCGCCGTTCTCGCCAAAGCCCATGACGCAGGTGGGACTGCCGTGGATGCCCATCTTTTCTTCGATGGACATGGGGCGCATATCGTTGCGCTCGCCCAGAGAGCCGTCGGCGTTGACCAGATATTTGGGCACCAGAAACAAAGAGATACCGCGCACGCCCTCAGGCGCATCGGGCAGCCGCGCGAGCACCATGTGAATGATGTTGTCGGCCATCCCGTGGTCGCCCCACGAAATATAAATTTTGGTGCCGGTGATGCGGTAGTGATCGCCCTCGGGTACGGCCTTGGTGCGCAACGCCGCCAGATCGGAGCCGGCTTGCGGCTCAGTCAGGTCCATGGTGCCGGTCCATTCGCCGCTCACCAGCTTGGGCAGATAGGTTTGTTGCAGTGCTTCGGAGCCGTGCGCCTCGAGCGCCTCCACGCCTGCCTGCGACAGCATCGGGCACAGCGCAAACGACATACACGCACTGTTCCACATCTCGTCCACGGCGAACGACAGCAGCGACGGCAGACCCTGACCCCCGAACTCCGGATCACCGGTTAGCCCGTTCCAGCCGCCTTCCACGTACTGTTTATACGCTTCGGCAAACCCCTCAGGTGCATGCACATCGGGGCCTTCGATGCGCGCGCCGTTGCGGTCGGCCGGCCAGTTCAGCGGTGCCAAAACCTCACTGGCGAGTTTTCCAGCCTCATCAATGACGCTGTGGACCAGGTCCGTATCGGCTTCGGCAAAGCGGGCGCGTTGCGTCAGCGCGGGCAGATCGGCCAGATGGTCGATCACAAATTTCATATCTTTTGTGGGCGCCAGATACATGTTTCATCACACCTTCGTATAGCGGGTCGCAGATGGTACTCAATGGTCTAATCGGCGTCGACTCGGCGCGCGGATTCATCGCGGCGCTGCGGCCGGGGGAATAAGGTGTGACGTGACGCATAAACCGGGGTCTTGGGTACTGCAATGCCTGCGCAATTCCTGTTAAGCTTGCGACGGCTGGGATGCAGTCGATCAGCTTCGTAAACAATAAGTTAGTAAGTATGTTGAAGATCAGGTATGCGCTTGTAGCGAGCGCCCTTTGTTTAGCCCCGATTTTTTGCTCCTCGGCGTTCGCGCAGCAGACCGCAGGTCGTGACGCGTCGACCGATGGAGATATCCAGCGCGCACAGGTTCTGTATGACTCCGGGCGCACCGAACAGGCGCTTGAAGTTGTCGAGGGTGTGCTGTCCCGGGCGGCGGGTGATCCTGAGGCCCGCTTCCTGCAGGGACTGATCTACGCGGAGATGGATCGTCGTGACGATGCCATCGCGGTGTTCAGCGCTCTGACCGAAGATTACGAAGAGTTGCCCGAGCCGTGGAACAACCTGGCCGTCCTGTTTGCAGAAAACGGCGAGTTCGACAAGGCCCGGCAGGCCTTGCTCGCGGCAATCCAGACTCATCCGAGCTACTCCACAGCGCACGAGAATCTTGGCGATCTCTACGCCCGCATGGCCAGTATGGCCTACGACCGGGCGCTGGAGCAGGATCAGGGCAACCAGTCGGCGCGCCTCAAGCTGTCCGCCGTAAACGGGTTGTTCAGCGTGCCCGCCGCGACGCCCGCGCAGGTTGCCGCCGTGGCGCCAACACAGGTGCCGGCCCCGGCGCCGCGCCGCGAGCCTGAACCAGAGCCAGTCGAGCCGCAGCCCGTTGAGCCGCCGCCGGCCACGGTCGCCGCGGTCACCCCGGAGCCTGCCATTGAACCCGCGCCGGAACCGGAACCGGAACCAGAACCCGAGCCGGTCGCTGCCGTGCCAGAACCCACGCCGCAGCCTGCTGCGCGTCCTCCAGCCAATCCGGATGAGGTCGCCCTTGCCGTGCGGACCTGGGCCTCCGCATGGAGTGATCAGGACGTGGAAGGCTACCTGGCCAGCTACGCGCCGTCGTTTCGCCCGGCCAACGGCGCATCACGGGCCTCGTGGAACCGCTATCGTCGTGACCGGCTGACCAAACCCAGTTTTATCAGCGTCGAGATCTCGGATCTTGCCGTTGACATCAAGGACAGCGAAACGGCCGTTGCCACATTCTCGCAGCGCTATCGGTCGGACAACTATGAAGATCAGGTGCGCAAGACGTTGAACATGGTGCGCGCCGAGGGACGCTGGCAGATTGCGGCGGAAGCCTCTCAATAACCTGTCACAAGGGAGACAACGCAACGTGGTTGGGGCATTGCGAACGCTCACTATTGCAGGGCTGGTAACGCTCGGTGTGGTGCTGCCTGTAGCCAGCACAAACTCGACGACTGCGAGTGATGCGGTGGCCATGATTGCCACACCGCCGACCGGTTCCGTTATGGAGCAAAAGCGGCTGCGCGAAAAAGCGGCGCGACGCGTTCCTGAGGAGATGCTCGTGCAGGCTTTGAGCACGTTTCGCGCGGGCAACATCGACGGCGCGCTGGGCATCGTCGATTCATTGATTCTCGATCAGCCAACCTACCGACTGGCGCATCTTCTGCGTGGCGACATTCTGGCAGCGCGAGCAGGTATCCCGCTGTCAGTCGAAGAACCACCGCGCCAAGCCGACGCGGTTAACAGTCTGCTTGCCGAGGCGCGTCAACGCTGGCAGGGCCACGCATTCTCACCGGGCAATCGCTTGCCTGCGCCCCTGCTGAAGCCCGGCGAAAATCACCCCACCATCATCTTCGTCGATCTGGCGCTGTCGCGTCTGTTTCTGTTTGACAACCGCGGTGAGCGGCCCGAGCTGATTGCTGACTACTACGTTTCGTCGGGCAAGAATGGCGTGGGCAAGCGACGCAAAGGCGACAAGAAAACCCCGCTGGGCGTGTACTTCGTCACGCAGCGTTTGCCGGGCGACGGCTTGCCGGATCGCTACGGTCCGGTCGCCTTCCCGGTGGACTATCCCAACGAATGGGACGCGCGCCACGGTCGCACCGGCAGCGGTATCTGGGTCCACGGTGTGGCCAGCAGCAATTACAGCCGACCGCCACTCGACAGCGATGGCTGCGTGGCGCTGACCAATTCGGAGCTTACCGAGCTTGCCTCCAGCATTGAGCCGGGTACCACGCCCGTGTTGATCGGCTACGACGTGCCGTGGCTGGCGCCGGCCGAGTCGGCGGCGGTGGCAGCGGGACTCGAAGATCGCATCGAAGCCTGGCGGCGCGACTGGGAGAGCGGCGACACAGAGCGCTATCTGAGCTATTACGCCGAAGATTTCAGTGGGCGCGGCATGAGCAAGCGCGACTGGTCGGAATACAAGCGTCGGGTTGCCAAAGGCAAATCGTTCATGGAAGTCGGGCTGTCGGACATCAGCGTCTACGGCTATCCGGACGAGGAGGGCGTGGTGGTGGTCACGTTCGAGCAGCACTACCGCAGCAACAATTTCAACAGCACCTCGCGCAAGCGTCAGTACTGGCGTCAGGACGACACCGGCACGTGGCGTATCGTATCGGAGAACTCCGCCTCGGCAGGATGATTGGTCGGTTTGGGCTGAGCTTGGCTTGGCGCGCTAATTCGGCGCGGTCTTGGGCATGGCCGGTGGGTGAGGAATTCATTTTGACAATGGCTCCCTGCGGTCCGCT
>CAZXCL010000047.1:0-36933 GCA_964639265.1 uncultured Gammaproteobacteria bacterium
GAAGTCCGCTTTGCTGGCACCACCACCAGCAGCACCGTCAGTGAGATTCGTGCAACCGGCAGCATCGACCTGACCATCGACGCCGGCATCACGATCCGTACCGACACCACGGGCGGCCGTGTGCGTAGCGCATCGGGCAGCAACGACATCACGATCGCAGGGTCGGTCATCTCGGACGTGGCAGGGAGATCCGTGACGCTAAGCTCGCCCGCGCTGGTTGTCGAGGGGACCATCGATACGACGGTGGGTGCTACCACCGCGCTTGGTACCGTCACGATCGACCCCGGCGCCGTCCTCAACGCGCAAATCGGTGGGCTCGGTCAGTCCTTGCTCGGACGCTACACGACCACCAACGCCACGCTTGCAGGCACATTCAACGTGACGTTGGCCAACGGTTTTGCGCCGACGCTGGGACAGAGCTTTACGCTACTGACCTACAGCAGCAACAGCGGCACGTTTGATACGCTGAACGTGCCGGGTCTGGGCGGCGGACTGTCGCTGACCGAGGCCTACAATGCGGGTGATCTGACCTTCACGGTCACGAACTGACCGCGCTCGGAGGCGACGCAACAAAAAGGCCCGGCGTCATGCCGGGCCTTTTCTTACCTCCGAGTGTCGAGATTCTAGTCCTCGAATTCCACTTCCTCGGCGATCAATGCCGTACCGTTCCAGGCACCGGTCGCCTCAACAATATCGCCGACCTCCACCAGATCGAAAAACGCCGTGGCCGACACTGGCGTTTCATCAGCATCCTCAAACTCAGTACTCGCCGTAGTTTCCACCGCAACGCCCAGAATGGACAGCTGCGGGTTGCTGATCATGTCAACCGGGCCCTGAACCGAACTTTCATCGTCCGCCTCATCCCGTGCTACCACAATGGCCTCGAGACCCTGATCCGTTGACACCAGAACCGTTTCCACGAAATCTCCGACATTCAAGTCAGACAAACCAAACGCTGCAAGGTCTGCGTCGCTGTCGTCCTCGAAGATGGTACCCGCTCTGACGACCACCGTCAGACCGAGCACCTCGAAGGTGCCCGCCGCGGAATCCACAGCATCAACGGTGGCACTGATTTCAACATCGCTATCGTCTTCGCCGTCTTCAAACTCAATCTCGTCGGCGACCAGCACCGCATCAGCATTGAGTTGACCTTCCACGTCAACACGCACACCCAATGCAAGATCGGTATCGGTCCCATCTTCATAAACCGTCCCGTTCGTCGTGGTTACAGGGAAGCCCGCCACGTCGAAATCCGTCGCCGAAACAAAGCGCGTTATATACCCTTCCAGTTCAGCCAGATCTCCATCATCCCCATCAAACTCAGGAGCCTCGTTCTCCACACGCTGAGCGACTAGCTCGCCGGCGGCATTGATCGTGTCGCCGTACACCTCGACGAGGTCGCCGTCGGCGAGCATGCCGCTGTCAAAGTCCTCCAGCGTCGCCGACGAATAATCAACAGTCTGCGCGTTGATATCGAAGCGCAGATTCGCTGTATCGAGATTGCTTATGGTGCCGGTGATCTCAAAATCGCCGGCATCGTCGTCAAACTCAACGCGCGTGGCCACAAAGACCCCTGCTCCGTCGAACCGCCCGCTGATCTCGACCTCGTCTTCGTCCGACAAACCCAGCAACGAGGCCGGCATAATATCGTCGTCAAACAACGTCGCAGCTACCACGCGCACGGTCTGCCCAAGGACCACAAATGTCCCCGCCGCCGTGTCTATTGACCCTGCTTCAATCGGCCCCTCCAGATCATTGATCTGCTCGATGCTCGTGGCGATGGCGGTAACACCATCATCGTCCGTTGTTGCCGCGACCCGCACGACGTTGCCGACGTCAAGATCACCGAGTGTGGCTGGAACGCCATCGACAATGACTTCAAGCATGTTGTCCGTTGCGTCGTAGCTGGCGTCATTGATGACGATGGACTCCAGGTTTGGCCCGAAGCTCTTGACGATACCAACACCCTCAATACCTTTTGCGGCGTCCGTAGGCGTTGGTGTGGTGGTTGTCGGCGTGGGCGTCGGTGCGTCGCTGCCTCCGCCGCCGCCACATGCTGTCAGGATTGCCGCGGCCATAATCAGACCAGCCACGGAAGAAGTACGCTTGAATGGTTTGTTCATGTGTTCTCTCCGGAATCGGATGATTGTTCAAAAAAATACACGCCCATGCCTACGCGCTTCGTATCGCTGGACGCAGTCTCGGGTTCGAATGAGTGCTCATGCTTCGTGAGCCATTGATCAAGCTCTTGCAGGAGCTGCTGGCCTTTTTCGGTTGCCAGTAGCTGAAAAGCCCGGGCTTGTGATGGCGTCACCTTATCGGCCACGACGTAGCGTGCGATACGGGCGTCTTCCTCGGACTCGTTATCGAGGTTGTAGACGATGGTGTTGCCAAGATCGGTGAGCAGATTGCCGATGATACGGATGTGCTGTTCGGTGAAATCGTCAGCAATAAAGGACCGCTTCAGCACTTGCCAGCGACCGTCCGCAGTCGCCTGCGCGACGCCCAGTCGTTTGAGCTCGGATTGAAGGGCGCCAGACGGAATATCTCCACCGTGGTGGCGCAGCAGATCTTCAAGACTGGGGGCCGGGCCGTTTTCTGCGATCTGAAGGGGCTCACCCTCGTCATCCTGATAACCGGATGCCTCGTGCCATGCCGCGATGACACGCGTGACCGGGCTCATGGTGGTTTCGGTATCGGGCGCAGTGGCCACTGCGCCTTTGAGTCGAGTGCATTCCTTGCGTGACAAACCGGTCAGTATCGCCACACGCGCCAGATTGGTCTTGCGCCCGTTGAGGCCGTAGTCGTCGCGGGCGACGTCAAAATAGGCGAGCTTCGCAAGCTCGGCAAAATCGCGGTAGGTCACCGATCCACGCAGAGCGACCCGCACGACCGGCCGCAGTAAGCGTCTGAGCGTTTGCGCAAGAATTTGTTTAACAGCTTCAGTAATCATATATGGTCCATAATAGACCATATATGATTCATGTCAAGAGCATCTGGTATTCCACATAACGAGACCGACGTCGCGGTTTGCATCGGATTGCGGTGTGCCCGACGCGGGCTCAAAGGACATTTTGCGACCCCCGTCACAAGCCAGTCACACCGCCATTTCTTGTGTTTGAAATGTGATCTGCATCGCGATCAGTCGTCACATCGGCGGGGTACAACGTCGGGGTGGCTTTCGACTCTCAGACACCATCTAACGCAGGAACCGACATGCACACCAACTCCTTCAACCAGAATTCCGATACCCCGGATTCTGAAGACATGTTCACTGACACCTCGATTTTTGACGCCGAAGAGATCGTGCGTCAGATCGAAAACACGGCCGTAGCCAAAAAAGCCGTGATGACCGATACGCGTGTTACGGCGCGCCGTCGTGCGGAAATGCTGCGCGAACAACGACGTCTTGAAGCAGAACTGGCCGATCTCGACGCCATGGATTTCGACGACTAGAGAGCACCATAAGCGCGACTCAATGGAAGTCGCGGGAACGCGCAACCAGTCCGTCAAGCCAGTGGCTTAAGTCGGCCATGTGGCGCACGACCAGATGCACAACGTCGCCTTCGCGCTGCACCTGGCCGCGAGCCGCCATGAAGCGTGAACGAAGCAGCGCCTGACGCTGCTGTTCGGCTATTTTGCGCCACACCACCAGGTTGGTGTGACCACTCTCATCCTCCAGCGTCACAAACGTGACGCCGCTGGCCGTGCCCGGCCGCTGACGCGTAATCACCAGACCGGCTGTCCGCACCCACGCGCCGTCGGGCAGCGCCCGAATATCGGCCGCACTGCAGATCCCTTCCCCAAACAACTGCTCGCGCAGCAGCGCCACGGGATGACTGCGCAAACTCAAACCCAGTGAACGGTAGTCAGCAATCACGGCCTGCCCCGGATCGGGTTTTTGCAGCAGGGGCGTCGCCTCTTTGGTTTCCACACCGCCGAGCAGCGGCGTTGACGGCGCCACACCGGTCACCTCCCAGCGCGCACGATGTCGGTGTCCGGCCAGTCCTTTCAACGCATCGCCATCGGCCAGCGCCTCCAGATCACCCTTGCTGAGCGCGGCGGCATAAGCCAGATCATCGATGTGATCAAACGGCCGCTGCGGCCGCGCACTGCGTGTATCGCGCACCGCGATCAGGCGTTCGGCGGCGGCCTGCTTCAATCCCTTGATCAGACGCAGGCCCAGACGCAGCGCCGGCGCACCGCGCTCACCCCGTTCCAGCGTGCAGTCCCAGCGGCTGGCCACCACGTCCGCCCGGCGCACCTCCACACCGGCTTTGCGTGCCGCATTCACAAGCTGGGCTGGCGCATAAAACCCCATGGGCTGACTGTTGAGCAGCGCGGCGAAAAACGCCGCCGGCTCAAAGCGCTTGAGCCAGGCTGACACGTACACCAGCAGCGCAAAGCTTGCCGCGTGCGACTCGGGAAAACCGTATTCACCAAAGCCCTTGATCTGACTGAAGATGCGCTGTGCAAACTCATCTTCATAGCCGCGCTCGCGCATGCCGTCGCGAAGTAGATCCTCAAACGGCCCGAGACCACCACGACGTTTCCACGCGGCCATCGCGCGACGCAGCTGATCGGCCTGCCCGGCGCTAAAGCCCGCCGCGACCATGGCCAGATGCATGACCTGCTCCTGAAAAATCGGCACGCCCAGCGTGCGCGCCAGCACGTCTTTGACCTCTTCGCTGGGATAGCTCACGGCTTCCTCACCGTTACGCCGGCGCAAATACGGATGCACCATATCGCCCTGAATCGGTCCCGGCCGCACAATCGCTACCTCAATGACAAGATCGTAAAAGGTACGCGGTCGCATGCGCGGCAGCATCGCCATCTGTGCCCGCGATTCAATCTGGAACACGCCCAGCGTGTCGCCCTGCCCGATCATCTCGTACACGCGCGGGTCTTCTGACGGCACACTGGCAAGCGAGTGACGAATGCCGCGATAGCCATCGATCAGATCGAAGCTGCGCCGAATCGCCGTGAGCATGCCAAGGCCCAGCACGTCGACCTTGAGCAGACCCAGGTCTTCAAGATCATCCTTGTCCCACTGGATCACGGTGCGATCAACCATCGCGGCGTTTTCCACCGGCACCAGCTCGTGCAGCGCGTCGCGCGCAATCACAAAGCCGCCCACGTGCTGCGACAGATGACGCGGAAAGCCCTGAATCTGGCGCACCAGTGTCACCAGCCGATGGATCATCGGGTTGGTCGGATCAAAACCGGCCTCAACAATGCGCTCGTCATCCACGCTGCGCCCGTCCCACCACTGCATGGAGCGCGCGAGTCGATCCACCTGCAGCGTGTCGAGCCCGAGCGCCTTGCCCACATCGCGCATGGCGCTGCGCGGGCGATAGGTAATCAGCGTCGCGGCCAGTGCCGCGCGATGACGACCGTATTTCTGATAGATGTACTGAATCACCTCCTCGCGCCGCTCGTGCTCAAAATCCACGTCGATATCCGGCGGCTCGTTGCGCTCTTTGGAGATGAAACGCTCGAACAGCATCGCCATGCGCGAGGGATCGACCTCGGTGATGCCAAGACAAAAACAGACCGACGAGTTGGCCGCCGAGCCGCGCCCTTGGCACAGAATCTTTTGCGAGCGGGCAAAGCGCACGATGTCGTACACCGTCAGGAAATACGCCTCGTAGGCAAGCTCGGCAATCAGCGTGAGCTCACGCTCAACCAGATCGCGCACGCGCTGGCTCGCCCCTTCCGGCCAGCGCCGCGCCATGCCTTCCTCGACCACTTTGCGCAGATAGCCGCTGGGCGTATAGCCGTCCGGGATGATTTCACGCGGGTATTCGTAGCGCAGCTCGTCGAGCGAGAACTGGCAGCGTTCGGCGATCGCGATGGACTGTTCGATCAGCTCCGGCGGATAAAGCTGCGCAATGCTCTTGCGCTGGCGCAGATGACGCTCGCCGCTGGCGTGCAGATTGAGCGCCGCGCGCGAGACGGTTGTGCGCAGGCGAATGGCCGTGACGGTGTCCTGCAGCGCCCGACGGCCACGCTCGTGCATGTGTACATCGCCGCTGGCCACGGCAGGCAGGTTCGTGCGCTCGGCCAGCGCGATCAGAGCATTGAGACGGCGGCGATCGTTGCCCTGCGCCAGAAGCTCCACGGCAAGCCACACGCGGCCGGCAAAGTGCTGCGTTAAAAAAGCACCTGTCTCGTCATCGTGATCATCCCGCGGAAACCACAGCAGCAGACAATCGTTCAGCGCGCCAACCAGATCCTCGCGCGTCACCAGATAGCTGCCTTTGTCAGCGCGCCTGCGCGCCTGCGTAATCAACGTGGAAAGCCGCGCATAGCTGCTGCGTCGTGTGGCGAGCACGGCCACATGCAAACCATCATCACAACGCAGTTCGCTACCGATGATGAGTTTCAGGCCGCAGTCTTTGGCCGCCATATGCGCGCGCACCACGCCCGATACCGAACACTCATCGGTGATCGCCAGCGCGGTATAGCCCAGCGCGTGCGCGCGCAGCACCAGCTCTTCGGGATGCGACGCACCGCGCAGGAACGTGAAGTTGCTGACGCAGTGCAGCTCGGCGTATGGCGGCAGCTCAGGCAAAGACACCGTGCAGATACCAGTCACGGGGCGCACGGCGGCGGCGGTAAATCCACAGATGCAGCGTGTGCGGATTGACCGCCACGTAATAGTCGCGCGCCACATCGCGCCCGTCCCACCAGCCGGTCTCGATGCGTTCGGGTCCGCGCAGGATGCGCAGTGCGCCGTCCCACTGCGGCCAACCCTCACGCACGGGCAAACGCACCGGTTCGCTGAGCATCCACAGCGGGCGCGTCGCGGCCGCAAACGCCGGGCTTGTCGTGCCCGGCTCCACGTAACGCCACGCCGCTTCGGGGCGATGTTCGGGCACCAGACACACGCCGTGCACGGCACTCACGCCCAGGCGCGCGCGCAGTGTTTCCACCAGCTGCGGCCAGTCGTAACCGTTCACACTGCGCGAAAACAAATCGCCGTCACGCCCGTCCAGCGGCACCAGCGCCGCCGCGCGCAGCGCAACGTCCACGACCGGCGCCCGCAGCGTCAACGCATCGAGACGCTCGTGCACCACGCGTTTCAGGCGCACTGCATCGCGCGTCGGCGCCGCCAGCCCCACCTGCACACAGGTGGCGTCGATATCCAGATGGGCCAGTGTGATGCGCAGCGCCGCGACCCCGCGCTGATGCGCGCGCAGCACGCCTTCGAGCTCGTCGATCAGCTCGCCCAGCGCGTGTTCAATATGCGTGATGCGCTCGGTCTCGCACAGCAAATCCAGATGCGCTTCAAACTCCGGCGCCATGACAAACGGCGTGCGCGGATCGGGCGCGATGCCCAGCGCCTGATCCAGCTCGAGTCGGCGTTCGCGGCCAAAGCGACGCGCAAAGCCGTCGCGCGGCAGACGCAGCACATCGCCGATCTGACGCAGTCCCATACCGTCCAGACGCTGCAGCGTGCGCAGCGGCCAGCGCGTCACGCTCAACGGCAAACGGCTGATCAGATCGGGCAGTCGCGTGGCATCGTCCAGCACCACGGGCGTGGGGCTGCGCGCGCTCCAAAGGGCCGCACGCGCGGTCGGCGCCACGGCCAGACGGTGACGCACGTGCCGATCACGCAGTTGCTCGTGCAGCTGCTGCACCAGCGTGGGCAACCCGCCAAAGAGTTTCAGACTGCCCTGCACCTCGAGCAGCAGCGTGTTGGGCGCCAGTACATTGACCGTGGAGGTGAACTGCATGGACCACGCTGCCAGACGCTCGAGCACGCGCTGCTCTTTTTTCTCATCGCGTTCGCGCGTGATCAGGTCGGGCACCAGCGCATAGGCCGCCGTTAACGGCACGCCGACCGTCACCCCCTGCGCCACGGCACAGTCGTTGGACGCACACACACTCAGCGCGCCCTTTTCATCGACAATAATCGCGACCGGCTGATCGCTGATGCGCGCCCCGCCGCAGGCCAGAAGCGGCAGCTCGGTACACTGCAACGCCAG
Organism: uncultured Gammaproteobacteria bacterium; assembly: GCA_964639265.1. Classification (GTDB taxonomy): domain Bacteria; phylum Pseudomonadota; class Gammaproteobacteria; order Steroidobacterales; family JBCCMA01; genus JBCCMA01. Next base: position 7,992 of record CAZXCL010000047.1, read on the forward strand.
CCACAGCGTGCGTGGCAGTTCGGCCCGTTCGGGCGCCGTGGATACAGGTGAAGGTGCGGTCTGCGGCGCAGCCGGTGGCGGCTGGGCCGCCTCGCGACGGGTGTTATCCGTGTGCAGCAGCGTCGGGAAGAGGGACCGGGATTGACCTGGCTTGCGCACGAAAGACGACCGACGAGCCGTTAAGGCGCAAGAAAATCGGCGTCGAGCGCGGCGGGCCGCCCTCCCCGGTTTTTCAGAATATGCAGCGTGCGACGGCCCGGTTCATGTTTGAGCAACAGACGCAGCGCCGCGGGTGAGGCCTCGTCTACCCCGCGCGTGGGGCGAAACACAAAGCCCATGCTGTCGCCCTCGGCCGCAGCCAGCTGCAGACGGCGCAGGGATTTGACCGGCGCATGGCGCACCCAGGCCAGCACGGCCGCGCAGTTGCCCGAGCGCAGGGATTGCTCCGCCGCCCATAAAACATCCATACGATCGTTAGCATGTACAACCATGACACGAGTCAGATCGACGCCCGCTTCATTGAGCGCCGGTGCGTAGGGAATGTGCGGCGGAGCAATCCACATGAGCCAGCGATGCGCGCCATCGTGGCGCGGTTGGCTGAGCGCGGCGAGCGCCGGCATCAGCAGTTTGAGCTCGCCAACACCCGGCTCGTCGAGCAGGATTTCGGTAAGCGCCGCGCTGGGCCAGCCTTCGGTGGCAAGATGCTGATCCAGCGCGTCATAGCCGGTGGCCACGCCCTTGACGCCCGGCGCACGCTGACCCGCACGCCACACACGGGCGTCGCGAAGCAGAGTATCGAGGGGCGCAGACATGACCTTGAGTATTCACCGCATTAGTGCTGGCGAATCACGCCAACCACAATGCCTTCAATGGTCAGCGACTCGAATTCCAGATCGACCTTGATCGGCTGGAAGTCTTCGTTCTCGGGCATGAGCCAAACCTGCTTGCCCTTTTGCCGGTAGCGCTTGACCGTGACCTCGTCTTCAAGACGCGCCACGATGATCTGGTTGTGACGCACATCGGGCGTGCGATGCACCGCCACCAAGTCGCCCTCGACGATGCCGGCGTTGCGCATACTCATGCCGTGCACCTGCAAAAGATAGTGCGGCTTGGGATGAAACAGATCCGGATCGAGCTGATAGCGCGACTCGATATGCTCCTGCGCCAGAATCGGCTGACCGGCGGCCACCCGCCCCACCAGCGGAATGCCGCTGGACTCGCGGATCTCGTTTTCCATGTGGTGCTTGATGCGGATGCCGCGGGACGTGCCCGGGATCAGTTCGATGGCACCTTTGCGTTCCAGCGCACGCAGATGTTCTTCCGCGGCGTTGGTGGAACGAAAGCCCAGCTCCTTGGCGATCTCGGCGCGCGTGGGCGGCATGCCGGTCTCAGTCATGTGGTTGTGGATCAGGGTCAGGATTTCGGCCTGACGGTTGGTTAGGTCTTGCATGGCGCTCTCATCTGTATGTATTCACAGTATCTGTGATTATATACAGCTTTTTGGTCGCCGCAATGTTTCCGTTCAGTTCTTTAAATATTAGTTACTTATACCGGACTTTGAATTCCGCGCCTGAATCACTCGGGCAGTTTTTCAAAGGCCTCGAGAATCTGATTGCCCGTCATATCCAGGCCAAAGGGCACGACGCCATCCTTGCTTTTCACCAGTTCAAACGTACTGCGAATCAGATCATCGTCCCGTACCTGCCGACGCAGCTCACGCAGACTGCGCGACGACGAGTCGTAGGCAAGATAGCGCCCTTTGGACACCACATTGAACCTGCCGACACGCACCACAGACCTCTCTTCAGTCGTCCCGTCGACTAATTCCACCGGATACCGGAAGCGAGCCACCTGACGCGCCATCCGAATTTCCTCGAGCTGGCCCAGCCCAAACTGACGAAGCTGTTGCGGCGTGAGCCAGGTGAAATTTTCCATATCTAACGGTGCACTGACTTGAGACAACACCCGGCCTGCCCACTGCGCGTGCGGATAGGTATGAAGATGCGTGAGCGACGACAGAGACTGTTTAACGTATTCCCCCAACGACCACTCCACCAAATCTCTTATCGCGGACAACTCTCCCATTACCTTTTCGATCGTTTCGGAAAGGTGAGCAATGTCCGCGCCGGCGCTCCTCGAACGTTGCCTGAGATCTTCAGAGCTCAGCGAGCCAACATCCGGACCGTTCGCATCGCTATCTGCTCGCGGCCTCGAAACCAAGCGCGACGTATCCGCCAATTCCGAGCTCACCATGTCGACAGACTCGCTTGCTTCCAGATCAATCGGCATCGGCGCCGCAATGGGCAATCGCACCAGTTTGACGCTTTCCTTCTCCAAGGCGATATCGACACTTAGCTGAATCTGCTCGCGCATATCTTCGGAGACCTCTATCCAGCGCTGTTCAGTGCGGTTCCATAAACCTGCACGGCGCCCATCGTCACTGACAAAGTACATTCCCACTCGACCGATACGCAGCACACTCGCCGCTATCTCGGCACCACCCACAGTCACTGTGCTGTCGATCGCCTCGATCGTGCCGTTCTGAACAGCTGAGTCATCAAACCTGTACATGAGCTCAAGGACCGCTTCATATACGGAAAGATCCGCTAACGGCGGCACCTGAACAAAGCGCGCCGCCCACTCATCATGACCAATCGCCTCATACGGCAATCCCGCCGTCTCAAGCTCAGCCAGTGAACTGAACAACTCGCGCGTAACGTCTTCGTAGCCTGTCAAAATACCGCGAAAAGTATCAATGCGATCCTGAAGAATCTCGATCATGGCCGCCTGCCGCACCACCAGACACACAAGCTCAGTCTGAGAGAGCGAATCGATTTCGTATTCAAGCTCAAAACGGCTCCGCGATTTGACCGCCTCGCTGCACACCTCATCCACTGAGGGCATCGTTTGTGCCAGGGACGCGCAGTTCGCAACGCACGCTATAACTAACATCGGGATACAAATCAGCACTCGCATGTTTTTCGTTTCTCCACATTCCGTGCCGGCAAATCAACAGACCGGCCCGCCAGTTGTTCTATAATTGACTTACACATCGACAATACGCAGAACCAATATGACCACACCCATCACCGCACTCTGGCTGCCGATTCTGCTCGGCACCGTACTTGCCTGGATTGCCAGCTCGCTGGTGCATATGGCACTCAAATATCACAACAGCGATTATCAAGAGCTCGACAACGAAGACGAAGTCGCCACTGCCATTCGTAACGGCTCCCCGGCCAAAGGCGTTCATTCCATCCCTTACTGCGTGGACATGAAAAAAATGGGCGAAGAGTCCATGCAAAAAAAATTCGCGGACGGTCCGGTCGCTTTTGTCACCATCTTCGACAACGGCATGCCCAACATGCCCAAGCTCATCGGTCAGCAGATTCTCTACTTCCTGATTGGCTGTGTGCTCATCGCCTACTGCGCCGCATTGATGCTCGCACCGGGCGCTGAGTACCTTGACGTGTTCCGCTTCGTCTCGGCCGTCGCCTTCCTCGCCTTTGGCTGGGGCCAGGTGCCGTTTGCGATCTGGTACGGCCACAAATGGTCCACCTGTGCCAAGTTCCTGCTCGATGCGCTTATCTACGCCCTGATCGTAGCAGGCGTGTTCGCCTGGATGTGGCCAGAGGCCTGATTCAGGCGTGTCAATAACACAGAAATAACGACAGCGAGGCCTACAATGACAGAAGGCAACGGGATCGCACAACGCATCAGGGACGCGCGCGAACGTGCTCAGCTTGAGCCCGCGCAGCTGCGCAAAGCCATGCGAGAACACGGCGTCGATCTGTCAAAAGCCGGGCTGCACCGACTCGAGACGCAGGACCCCAAGAATCCCAGCCTGAAGTTGATCAGCACCATATCGGAGATCACCAAAGTCTCGCCAAGCTGGCTGCTGTTTGGTGAAGGCACCTCCACACCCCCCGACAAAGTCGGGCTCGCGATACGCGGCCGCGTCATCGACACCATTGAGCTGATGATTGGCGCGCTCGATCTCACGTCTCGGCAAGAGGCGACGATAGAGCGCTGGCTGGCGTCAGTGAAGGCCACCAAACCCAAGAAGGTCAGCAAGCCTTAGTCCTCGCGGGGACGCCAAGATGCTCAGCGAGCATTCCAATCAAGGAGAACGGCGCGCCCATTTTCCCCATCTGCCACCAGCACTTTGTTTGTGCCACTTGCGCCGAAATCTGCAATGGCCAAGCTCCATGGAGCGGCGACCTCGTCCAGGCAAATACGTTCGACCTGCGGACCACGTATGGGGTTCAAGACAACAGTAACTTCACCGGACCACGAGGCTACAACAATGTCTGTTCGACCATCCATGTCGACGTCTCCGGTCCTTACTTGCTTGGCACCTTCGACCAGATCAAACTGCATCATTGGTTTTGAGGAAAAGCGATCCTCTGCTGAACCTTCGAAGACAGTAAGGCCTCCTGCGGCAGCTTGTGAAACAGCGATCAGATCCAGATGCCCGTCATCATTGATGTCCGCTAGCTCAAGAGAGAACGGACCCTCAATGTTCAAACTCTGTATGCCTACCAGTGACGGCGTTGGTGCGCGACTGTGTAGCAGTACCGAAATTTGGTCGGGACCAGGGGCCACGACATCTGTAAGTCCATCAGAATTTATGTCGCCTACACTAAAACCCAAATAAGGTCGCGTGTTCGTCTCAACCGGCAATGGCGCAAAACCATCAGCCTTGCCGGAGGTATTTGTGAGCACGAAGAGACCGTAGCGGTCACGACTATCAACCGCGACATCCATGATGCCATCCCCGCCAAGATCAATTGCTTTGATCATGTGAACGTGAGGCGCAATCTCTTGCGGAAGCGGAAACTGTTCGATCCGATTGATTCTGCCCGTGCCGTCGCCGAATGCGATTGAGAAAACAGGGCTCTCATGGTGGGCAATCGCGAGATCCAAATTGCCGTCACTATCAAAATCAGCACTATCAACTGAGGTTGGCATAGCAGCCAGAGCGTAGGTATCTGCGGCAGAAGCAGGGCTGGCAAAGTCGCGTCGTCTGATTTCCAGGCGCTGAGAATCTTCGTTGACAATGATCAGCTCTGTCGTGCCATCGCCGTCCAGATCGGCTGGATGCAACGCATTTTCGCCCTTCTGCAACTCTATCAACTCCTTTCGGACGAGCACCTTTTCGGCGGGCTTCGCCGCCTCCGCGCAGCCAGGCAGAACGGTGAAGATAGCTGCCATGACTAAACAACTTTTCATCCAAGTAATCATTCCGCATATGGTTAGATCAGTGTTGATACCGCCAGTTCTCCGCACGTCCGCTTTCAGCGCATAAGGCCGTGAACCCTCTGGGAGTTACGGCTGCGGATAGCACGCACAAACACCCCTAGAGTAAGCTCACCAGATATCGCAGAGCAAACTGATCTATGTGCGCGTGTCGTCCTGCAGACTCTCCCACAGCGCCCTGAGCGATCGATACACCGCGCACCAGCGATTCAGATCCGCCATCGCCGTTTTATCCTCCCGCCCAAGATACGCGGTCAGGAAGTGCGCTCTGGTCGACGCATCCAGCTGGTGATGCGCGACGACAACCGCCAGATCGAAAAACGGATCGCCTGGGGCAGCAAACTCCCAGTCAATCAACTGAAGCCCGCCGACATCAATCACGTTGGCCGCGGTCAGATCGTTGTGGCAGATCACGGTAGCTCGCGGACGAATGTGATCCAGCTGCGCCAACGCGTCTTTGCGCCAGGTGCCGGCTTCGGGATCAGTACTGCGTTTGGCGTATTCCTGTATCACCGAACGCAAATTTATCGGCGTCGCATCCATCTTCAGCTGGTGCAGTTGTCGCAGCAGCTTTGCCAACCGCGTTAGTTGGCGGTGCTGATGCATATCCTGCGCCTCCCAGACGCGCCCGGGTACAAAGCGCGTCAACACAAAGCCGTGCTCAACGCTGGCAGCGATCACCGGTGGCGCAATGCCCGCATCGGCAACCGCTCGCAATATGGGTAGCTCGCGATCCAACGCCAGCCCCACTGATGAGGCAAACGGCTTGACCTGGCGCAGGACGCAGTCCATCTGATCACAGCGGATTTGCCACAGCTCGTTGGTCGGGCCCTTCCCCAGATGCCGGACAACCTCCACGCTGGCAAACGCCGGCGCCGACATCGTTGCAAGCGCGTCACGCACGTACCCGATCGCATCGCTCATGCCGCGGCAGTGTCCGAATCAAGGTCCTTACGCCAGGCCACTATTCCAAACACGATCAGGACCAGATAGATGGCGAACAGAGCCGCAGTCTGTTGCAAGTCACGACTCAGATACAGATAGATCGACACGCTGTCGATCACAAACCAGTAGTACCAGTTTTCAAAAATCTTGCGTGCGACCATGTAGGTGGCCACGACGCTGCCCCAGGTCGTTATTGAGTCGAGCAGCGGCAGAGCGGCATTCGTATAGCGGGCCAGTACAAACGAACTCAGCGCGCTGAGCATCGCCACGACACCCAATGCCTGAAGATGCTGACTCGCAGACCAGGTCGATACCCGTCGCTGGCCACCATGGTCACCGCGACGCCACTGCTGCCAGCCGTAGATCGCCATGCCGATGTAAAACACCTGCAGCGCCGACTCCATGTACAGTCGGGCCTCGAAAAACACGTAGAGATAGATCGCCGTGCTGATCAACGCGGCGCCCCAGCACCAGATGTTCTGACGAATGGCCAGCACCAGATACGCCACCGCAGCAACCACGGCAAGCGTTTCCAGCGACAGCCACGACATCATTGTGTATCGCGACCCATTCGATAGGTCAGCGATACGCCGACTTGTCGCGGATCACCCAAACGGGTGTAAAGCGTGGGGGCAAAATCACGCGCCGGCTCGTTGCCAAAGAAAAAGCCGCGCACGGCATACTCTTCATCAAACACGTTGCGCGCCCATGCAGACACCGACCACTGCTCGCTCTCGTAGCCCGCACGCAGATTGACCAGCGTGTAAGCACGCGACCTCTGGTCGTGGCTGTCAGAGAAGAAAAAGTCGTCTTTGCCGGTAACGTCGGCGCGCACAAACCAGTGTTCATCAATGGCGTATCGACCACCCAGAGCATACGAGTAGCGCGGCGCATGGGCCTGATCACGACCGTCGATCTCGGTATGCAGAAGCCCGACGTTGGCGTACACATTCAGGTTGTCCAGCGCCGCCACTTCGAGCTCAAACTCTGCGCCGGCATTCGTGCCCGCGCCAACGTTGTCGGTGAAAAACACAAAAGTGGCCGGATTGTTCGGATCAAGCTGGGTCGAGCTTTGCACCTGCTGATCATCTCGCTGCATCCAGAATGCCGTCGCGTTGAGGCGCACGCGCTGATCCAGCCAGACCAGCGTCGCGCCCAGCTCATAATTGAGCACAAACTCGCCTTCAAAAAGCAGCGTGTCGTTGTCCGCCTCGGCCGGCAGACCCAGGTTGAAACCGCCCGCCTTGTAGCCGCGCGCAATTCTTGCGTACGCGCTGAGCTCGTCGGTTGGCGCATAGCTCAGCGACACCTGCCCGCCCACGTTGTTCTCATCAGCATTGAAACGGTCGCCGGCCGTGTCGCGGTAGTCCGCATCGCGACGCTCCAGGCGCACCCCCATACCCAGCGTCCAGTCGTCGTTCAGCGCGATGTCGAGATCTCCGAACAACGCCACGCTCAGCGCCTCATACTCGCGGGCGATCCCCGAGACAAAGGTATCGCCCTCGAAATTACCGTCGTCCGTCGTCTCGTTGGACTCGGTCAGCTCATTGGCACTGACGCCCGCCACCCACGACACGCGACTGCCCGTGTCATCGATCGACACGAGACGCAATTCCTGTCCGAGGTTTTGACGATCACGACGCGTTGCTGAGAAAAAGTCATACACCACTGGATCCCAGAACGCAGCGTTGCCCCAGTCGGCATCAAAGCTGAAGACGATATCCGAACGTGTGGCGCTGGTGATGCTGACTAGCGAAAACGCCGGGGCGATATCGCCGGTTGCGCGCAGCGACAGCCCGTCAGTTCGCTGACTGTCGCGACCGGGTCGGTCAGACTGCGTCGTAAAGCTGTTGTCGACCGCGAAGGCGTCGTAGCCATTGTCCAGATTCGCATGCAGCAGCGTCAGATCGGCCTGCCAGATGTTGTTTGGCGTGTAACGCGCCTTCAGGCGCGCCGACAATTCATCACGTCCGTTGGTATCGCTGCGCCTGAGGAACACGTTGTCGCGAAAACCGTCGGCACTTTGCGTCTGCACCACCGCGCGCAATGCCAGCGAATCGTTCACCGCACCACTGGCCACGGCTCCGACGGATCGCAGGTTGTCGCTGCCGGCGGTCGCCGTGACGTTGAACTCCGGCGCAGATGAGGGATCTTTGTACTTCACGTAGATCAGACCGGCCAGAGCATTGGCGCCGTAGCGAGTACCCTGAGGTCCGCGCAGCACCTCAACCTGCTGGGTGTCGAACATGGTTGCAATGCCACCGATGGCCGAGAAGTCCATATCGTCGATGATAAAGCCCACAGACGGGTTCGGGGCGCCCTCGTACTGACTGCGCTCACCAATACCCCGGATCTGGAAATAACGCGGTCGCGACACGCCACCGGCCCAATTCAGATTGGGCACCTGATAGGTCAGGTCCTCAAAATGGGTAACGGCGACGTCACGTATTGCAAGCTCATCAAGTACGGCGATACTGGCCGGCCGAGAGGTCGTGGCATCGTCGCGCAACGCACTGACGACCACCTCTTCAAGTTCGGTGTCGGCGGACTGCGCGGCAGCACAGGGAAATATCGAGAAACTCGCCACCAGTGCGAGCAAGGAGTGATTGGTCTTCAAGGCCTCTTCCTACGCCGGTACTAGCCGGATCAGGTTCGAAGGGTTTTCGGCGGATTCCGAATCTCAGGTCCGGGCACGGCCGGACCACCCCTAAGGTCAGCTTGCATAATAACACGCGCACCAAGACGATGCGTCCAGCGGCCGATTCATTTTGACGGCAAGATTCGCTAGTCTGGCGTCAGCCTTCACAACAACAGGAATACACCATGCGCTCATCGCTCTTTTTTGTGCTACTCGCCACTTCGGCTGTGATATCAATGCCCACGCGCGCCGCCGACGACGTGCAACCTGCCGAGGCGGCTGCCGAGCGCGGTGAACTTGTGACTCAGGCAACTGCGGAGCGCGCCAAGAAGCTCAAGCGCAAGGCGAAAAAGGCGTTGCAGTTCGTATACGGTATGGACCGCCACATGGACCATCGCATCGTCACGATCAATACGGATGTGCTGCAGCGTCTGGACCCACTGCCCGACAAGCCCGAAAAAGGCACGGATGATCCCAAAGTAGCGCTGGCCTTCGAGATGATCTTCTCTCCAACGGAGAGCGAATCCTACGTGCTGAAGAACGAAAAGAACTACCGGTCCGATTTTATGGGACTACCCATTGTCATGTGGCAGGGTGTGATTGAAAGCACCGAGGGCGAAGTGCTCGGCGAATACATGCTGTCAGACTCAAACGGCAAGTTTGATGTATCCGGATTCGGCTTTCCCGATGCTGACTTCGGCTGGGGCTTTCGTGACATCGAAGGCCACCCGAAACCCCCCGGGGCAAATATAAAAAGCCCCTAAAATAAACCCGGGGGGGGCGGCCCGCTCGGCCCCCCGCCCCGAATCATCCCGGTACAAGCGACTAGCCGCGGCGGCGACGACGCGCCAGCGCGATGCCGAACACACCTGTGCCCATCAAAGCCAACATACCCGGTTCCGGCACGGCCGCACGCTCGAGATTGGCAACCGACAGGGTCATCCAGTCCTGACCGCCGTTGGTGCTAAAGCGGCCGCTCTGACCACCGTTGCAGCAGTTCTCAGCCCAGTACAGATCCAGCACATTGGCGCCCGGCGTGAACTCGGCACCCAACGAGTCAAGAATCTCGTGCGCGCGGTTCCAGTTGTAGCCCCACCACATATCCTGACTGTTGCTGTCGACCAGCATGTCGTTGACGTAGAGCGTGGCGCCAAAGCCCGCGTCTGGCGCAAACTGAAAACGCCAGTTTGCCAGATGGCCCGCATCGAATTCGACACGAAGACGCGAGTGATGATGTGAACCCGGCGCAGGCGTGCGAGAAAAGTCTGACAGCTGCTGCATGGTGATGGCGCTGGTTTGCATTTCCCACGACGCGCGATGGTCATGGCGATTCACACCGTTGTCGGTATATCGGCTTTCATAGGTGATAAACGTCGCCATGGCACTCGTGCTTGCGATCGCGGTTGCGACAACCAACGCGCTCTTCACGGCGGCGATCGGGTACTTCGCTGAAAACATAATGTTCATTCCTTCCGTTAAATGAATAGAGGTTTCAAATTGAGGAAAGAAAAATTGCAAAAGTTGTGCCAAACGCGCGCACACCAGTAACCTCGCGGGTCCTGGAAAAACCGCACGCGCGAACACCGTTTGACGCGTAAATTATCTCGTCCTCACATAACTTGCAGCGTTCATCGTGCCCCTCAAACACGCCGTCGCATGAGCCGTTCCTGCCGGCGCAATTTGTCTGGCGTTCGATTCACCGTTGTGATTGGCTTGAGGCAAGCCACTCAGGAGCAACAATGAAGCGCTTGATGACACGAAGACAGTTACTGGCCGCAGCCGCCGTGACTGGCGTGATGTCGTTTTCCGGCCCGTGTCGGGTGGCGTTTAGTGGCGCGCCGAACGCAGCGCCAGGCAGCATCAAGGATGTGCCACCCATTGGTCTTGGCACATGGCTGACGTTTAACGTTGGCAGCGACATTCCGCTTCTTGACGCCCGTACAAGTCTGCTGCGCGAATTTTTTCATCTCGGCGGCAGGCTTATAGACTGTGCGCCCATGTACGGCTCATCGGCTGATGCGCTGGGATACGCGCTTGACAGAATCGAACGCAAGGACACGCTGCTGGCTGCAGAAAAAGTCTGGCGCCCGGCAGGCGGAACCGCCGCAGAGCAAATTCGCCGCCAGGCCGAGCGCTGGGGTATTGGGCGCATCAATCTGGCCCAGATTCATAACCTGAGTTACTGGCGACGCTACCTGCCAGCCCTGCAGGAACTCAAAGAGCAAGGCGTCATCGACGCCATCGGCGTGACCACCTCGCACGGGCGACGCCATCGCGACCTGCAGGACATTCTCGCAACTCAGGATATCGATGTTGTGCAGCTGACCTACAACATTCATCAGCGCGCGGCCGAGCGCGATCTCCTGCCCCTTGCCGCAGAACGCGGCGTGGCTGTGATTGCCAATCGGCCTTTCTCAGGCGGAACGCTGATTCAACGCCTGAAACGAAGCGCGCCCCTGCCCGCCTGGGCGGCAGAGTACGGCATCAAAACCTGGGCGGAGTTTCTACTTGGATTCATCGTCAGTCACCCGGCGGTGATGTGCGCCATTCCAGCAACCACGCGTATCGATCATCTGCGCGAGAACATGCGTGCCGCAGAGTCTTCAAGTCTGCAACCATCGATCCGCCAACGCATGGCGCGATATGTGACGGCACTGTGAGCGACTGGCTCAGTTACGACCTTGTGCATTTGATTCCGTTTGGAAAGGACGTCTATTTCCGCTTGATTGCCCGGCTTAACGAGGCAGTCTTCCCGCAGCAGTTCGCGCTGGCCGGCATCGGCATCATCGTCGCGCTGGGTGCACGCAAACAAAACGCAGCCGCCGCGTTCTACCTGGCGCCTCTGTGGATTACAACGGCGCTGATTTTCTTTCCCGGCGGCTACAGCGAATTGCACTGGGCCGGCAAGTACGCCAGTTATCTGTTCATGGCGCAGGCACCATTGCTTGTCTGGCTTGGATGGCATGCGGGTCGAACGAAAAAACGCATTGCGCCATCGCAGGCGACCGTTGCTGCGGGCAGGCTCCTGGTGCCGGCTGCACTGCTGCTGTGGCCGCTGGCCGGTGCCCTCGCCGGCGGACAATTCGCGTTAGCGGAGGTCGTCGGCGTACATGCAGACCCAACAGCGATTCTGACCCTTGGCACGGCCTGCCTGATTTTTCATGGACGCACGCTGGCGCTGGCGCTGATCATTCCGGTGATCTGGTTGTTGCTGTCCGGCCTGACGCACATCGCGCTTGCCTCCGGGTTCGGGGCGGCGCTTTTCATTGTCGCAACAACCGCAGTCGTCATGCCCTGCCTGCGGCGGCGTAGCGACGCTCGATAAACCAGACAGAAGCACCAGCGGTACAGACTGCTAAACTCCAGAGTACTCGACAGCAACTGAGGCAAGTTCATGGCTACGCTCGGCTTACGCATAAGTCCTTTTATGGTTCTTTTCTTGCTCAGCGGCTGCACCGTCTCGCAGGCGGGAGTACCGCCAACCTCCGCCAAGCTGGCGCAGTTCAAGCAGGAACTGATCGCCTTGCGAAAGCAAGACAAAGTGCTAAGCCTGTCCGTCGCGCTGGTGCACGATGGCGAGATCGTGTTTGCCGAGGGCTTCGGCTGGCAGGATCATGACGCTGAGGAGCCCACCACCAAAGACACCTCGTATCTGGTGGCCTCCATTACCAAGACGTTCACCGGCGCCACGCTGCTGGCGATGGACGCCGACGACCATCTTGATCTCGATGATCCGTTTACCACCTTGAGTGACTGGGACCGGCGCTGCGAGTGGCTCACCAACGCCAAGACCATCTTTAGCCGCGGCACGCTGGAGGACGGGACCGTTGTCGTGCCACCGCGCTGCGACACGCCGATCAGTCTGCGCCAGGTGCTGCAGCACCGCGTGAACGGCGAACCGGGTAAGCGCTTTTTGTACAACCCGATCGTCTTCGGACGTCTGTCGAATTGGGTGGAGGAAAACACCGACCGCAGCTGGCGTGACTGGATGCGTCACTACGTGATCGATCCAGCGGGTCTTCAGAACGTGGCCGCCGGCTGGCGCGATCCGCATGGCAGCGAAGCACTGCGCAATCTTGCGCCGCCGTTTCGCCATGCCCCGGAACAGTCCGATGGCCTGGACCCGTCGGCGCTACCCAACCCCGAGCTCAACGCCAGCTCCGGCATCATCGCCAGCGCCGTCGACCTGGCCAACTACTCCATCGCGCTGGACGACGAACGCATTCTCCCCGCGGCGCTGCGCGAACAGATGTGGACTCCTCCACGGGACGACGATGGCCAGATGGCTCACTACGCCTACGGCTGGTGGGTGCAGCAGTGGCAGGGGCATCGAATGGTCTGGCACGGCGGCTGGTGGCCGGACGCCTACGCGGGTCTTTTGTTGAAGCTACCTGATGACGACTGGACCCTCGTCGCGCTGGGCAATACCGATGGGCTGCACTGGGGCAATCCAATAAATCGCGCCCGCGTCCACGAAGCGCCTGTTGCCAAGCTGTTCCTGGAAACGTTTATCGAGCCGTAACGGGAATCAGAGGACGCGATTCACGCCAGGCGTTGTGCACGTGTAGCGGTTGTTCTTGTCACGCTTGCAGCCTGGGCCACTTGACGGGGTGTCAGGACCGCGCAGACGAAAGTCAAAGGTCTCGACCATTCTGCGCTCCACCGGAACGCCGTTGCGCAGCAGCGGCTCGTAGCGCCACTCGCGAACCGCTCTGACGACAGCGCGCTCGAAGGACATGTAGGCGCCCTCGTTCAGCACCACAATGTTGCTGACCTCGCCCCGATCGCTGACCAGAAACTCTATCTGCACCGTACCTGTGTAACCATGCATTCTGGCGCGGCTTGGATAGCGCGGCTCGATACGCTTGATCAGCGCCCCGCCCTGTTCGTTAAACGCCACGCGACCGACATCGGTCACGACAAAATCACTGGGGCGTTCGATATCTGCCGAATCAAACGACGCGCTCGCCTCGGCCAGCGCGCGGGATGCGTCGCGACGCAAATCCGCCAGCGACGCCAGCGCGGGCGAAGCCAAGTGCAGCTCATTCATCATCGCGCTCGTGGGCCCGGCACGCTCTGGAACCGAGTGATCCGACACCACTTTGACATTGGCCAGCGAAATCGTGGGCAGCTCAACGGAGGACACCGTCGCGCCATCATCGCGACGCGGCCCGCGACCGACCATGTAGTGCCAGTAGCCGTTGCTCTGAATATCTCCGGCCGCTCCCTCAATCTCCGGTGCAAGTGCCGGTGGCTCGGCAAACAGGGCAACCGAGCGCGACGCATCGAGCATGGCGCTTACCGTGCGCAGCGCCGGCGCACGCACCACGGTCTCGATAGGCAGAACGCGCAGCGTGGGCGCTGGCGGCGGCGCAATCTGCGGCAACAACGCAACCGGCGACGCGGGCGACGGGGTGTAGAGCATCACACCGCCGAGCAGCAGGGTCAGAGCCAATGCAATGGTGGTCATGTACAGACTGCTGGCCCGTGGCGCCGCGCCCTTGACGATGCGCTGGACGCGAAACAGTAGATTGCCGCCGGTCGCGGCCATATTGCTCAACGGTTCGTTCAGGAAGTGACTCGAGCGCATCGTTTCCAGATCGGTCAACGCCGTGATGTATTCGTAGCGACTGCCGCAACGTGACACCACCAGATCATCGCAACACAGTTCGCGCTCCTCGCGAATGCCGTGACCGATCAGATAAACCGCCGGATGGTAAAACCACAGCGTCTCCACCAGCACCAGAATGTAGTTGACGCCGTAATCGTAGCGCGCGATGTGTGCCAGTTCGTGCGCGATGACCAGTTCGAGCTGGCGCCGGCTGAGGCCCAGCATGGCGCTGCTCGGAATCAGGATGACCGGCTTGAGCCAGCCGATCACCGTTGGCACCTGCACCACCGCCGACTCAACAAGCCGTACGGGCAGACTGACACCAATCTGGCGGGCCAACACACCGAGACGCTGCTCCCAGACCGGCCCCATGCTGTGGCACCCGGCATGGGTCAGTCGCTGCGCACGCTGCCAGTTCCAGGCCAGACGAAGGGACAACAAGGCCACACCGGCCAGCCACAGGCTCGCCCACACCGGCGCCAGCTGGCCAAACCACGACATCTCCTGTTGCGCGATATCCGGCAGAATCAGCGCAGCGGATCCTGGCAGAGTCAGCCATGTCGGCGGCGAACCGAGTAAAACCAGACCGGTGACGATGGGTGACAGCGCCATCGCAACCAGCCAGAACACCGCGCAGCCGTAACGCGCGCGCGGTGAACTGTCTTTGAAATAGAGCATGGACAACGCATACAGCAACCCGATGAGCGCGCCCTGCCACAACGAGTGCAGCAGGACTGCGGCCACGAGTTCCATCACGGACTGCAGCGACAGGATGTCCATTGGTCTCTAGATACTCTCCTCAGTGGGCTGGCGTTGACCTTCCAGCTCGTTGAGCAAACTGCGAATCGCCTTGAGGTCTTCCTGCGACGCATTACGCGAACCGCCCAGCGCCTGCAGCACCAGCTGCGACGGTGAGCCGTCGAACGCGCGCTGGATCAGATCGCTCGTGAGCTGTTCTTGCACCTGCTCTTTGCTGAACACCGGTTTATATATGTGCGCACGCTGTGAATCGTCACGAACCACTAACTTTTTGCGATGCATGATCTGCAGCAGTTTGAGAATCGTGGTGTAACCGCTCGCGTTATCGCCAGGCATGGCTTCATGCACCTGGCGTACCGTGGCCGGACCGCTTGCCCAGAGCACCCGTAAAATGACCAGCTCCGCCCGGGTTGGGCGCAACGTGTCGGAGGGCAATGTTTCGTTCGTCATGAGTCGAGAATCCCCGCTGGAACTTTGTCTGTTGTCGGAAAGTATAGCCCAACCACGAAGAATGACGTAGGAAGAGACTTCCCAGGCTGCGACCGGCCCCAATTCCAGCCGCAGTACGTCGGTCTGTGGTCGAACTACGTGCGGTCATTCTTCAACATATTCTAAAAAATTGCGACTTTGTTGCGGCATCGCAACAAAAGACGCGTTTTGGGGATACCTGCGCAGGGTGATTGGGGTAGGATAGCGACGGAGCGTTTGGACCGGCATGAAGCCAACCCCAATACATCTCTGCTGTGTCGGATCGCGCGTCGGGACAGTCGCATTACAACAATAAAAACCGCGCGCTGGTTGACACGTTTGATGAACACAACAGATTCGAGTGGCAGGCGCCAGGCGCCCGTCCGCCAGACCGCCCGCGTCGCGGCCTGGCACTACGATGCGCGCCAGGGCGTCTGGACGTGGCCGGCGGGTTCTCCTGCGTGGCTGCCTGACGGCACCAGCGAAGACCTGCACACTCTGGTTGCCCACACCGACCGCGAGCACGGCGCGAAGCTCACGCGCGCGCTGAGCGGCCAGGACGCGTTCCGACTCACGCTGCCGCTGTCGACATCTTCCAAATCCACGCGCTGGTTGCGTATCGAAGGATCGCGCGACGGCTATGGTGACGTGGACGGTGTCATCCACGATGTGACGGAAACCCAGCGCATGGAAGAAGGCCTGCGCTCCGAGATCGGACGCTATCAACGCGCGATGCACGATGGCAACGCGGTCATCTTTACTGCCCGACTGCCCGATTGGCAGATGGGGCATATCGGTGAGGGCATCGAGAAGCTCACCGGCTATCCCCGCCCTACCTGGCTCAGCCAACCTGATTTCCTGCGCCAGATCGCGGTGCGCGACGATCGCCCGTTGCTGTCGCCGGCGGCCCTGCGCGATCCCCGCGTCGCCGAAGAAGGCGTGCGCTTTCGAATTCGTCGGGCGGACGGACGCGTTGTTAGTCTGCGCGCCAATCTCAAACTGCACGCCTCCACCGACGGCCAGAAGTATCTGGCGCGCGGGCTTCTGATCGCCGACGCCGAAGCGGTCGATCAAAGTGCCGAGGAGCGTGAACGCGAACGCCACATGCGCGTGCTGTTTGATCAAAACCCGGCCATGTTTTTCTGTGTCAGTCCGGACGACACGGTGCAGTCGGTCAACCAGTATGGCGCCAGCCATCTTGGCTATCGCATCGATGAGCTCATGGGACAGTCGGCGCTTGGTCTGCATCTGCCCAGCCTGCGTGAACAGGTCACCGAATACGTGCGCCACTGCTTTGCCAACACCGGCACGGTTCACCACTGGGAAACCAGCCTGATTCGCAAGGACGGTCGCGACATGTGGGTGCGCGTGGCGGCGCGAGCCATCGACGTCGGCGAGCAAAGCGAACTGCTGCTGATCTGCGAGGACGCCACCGAAGCACGACAGCTGTCGGAAAAACTGCGCTATCAGGAAAACTTTGATCTGCTGACCGGCCTTGCCAACCGTCGCCGTTTTGAAACCAAACTGGCCGAGACGCTGGACGAACGCGACGCGTCGGCCACCGACGCGGTGCTGTGTTATCTCGATCTTGATCACTTCAAGGTGATCAACGAAACCTGCGGTCACGATGTCGGTGATCAGCTGTTGCTCAAAGTCTCGCGTCTGCTGTCGCGACACGTTCGAGAGTGCGACGAACTGGCGCGTCTGGGTGGCGACGAGTTTGCCATCCTGTTTCGCGGCTGCCCGCTGGTCGATGCCAGGCGCCGCGCCGATGAAATCTGTCATGCCCTTGCCAGTGATCGCTTTGAAACCGCGGATCAATCGTTCCGCGTGACCACCAGCATCGGTGTGGTCGATCTCACGCGCACGGAAGGCACCCAGCAGCAGCTGCTGTCGTTTGCCGATTCGGCGTGCTTTACGGCCAAGGACAAGGGCCGCAATCGTATCGTCCTGTATCAGGCCGACGATGAGGAAATCGTGCGCCGCCAGGACGAGATGGCCTGGGTATCAAAACTGCAAAGCGCCGTGGACTACGATCAGTTCGAGCTGTTCTGCCAGCCCATCCGCGGACTGACCCGCGACCGCGGACGCGCCATGGAGGTGTTGCTGCGCCTGCCCGACGATGATCACCTGTCGTTTGTGCGACCCGATGAGTTTTTGCGTGCCGCCGAGAACTATCAGCTGGCGGTACGCATCG
Source organism: uncultured Gammaproteobacteria bacterium (assembly GCA_964639265.1). Lineage (GTDB taxonomy): Bacteria > Pseudomonadota > Gammaproteobacteria > Steroidobacterales > JBCCMA01 > JBCCMA01. Next base: position 25,869 of record CAZXCL010000047.1, read on the forward strand.
ACAGCTGGGTGTGCGATCAGGTGCTGCGCTTCTTCGAATCCAATCCTCACGCCGCCACCGATCTGGACATGTGCTGCATCAATCTGTCGAGCCAGTCGCTCACCGACGTTGAGTTTCGCGCGCGGCTTGAGCGCCGCCTGGGGCCGAGCAATCCGCTCGCCAAAAAGCTGTGCTTTGAAATCACCGAGACCGGCGTCATCGCCAATCTCGAAGTCGCCACGCAGTTCATCAGCGCGATCAAGGCACTCGGGTGTCGCTTCGCGCTGGATGATTTCGGCAGCGGCGTGTCGTCGTTCGCGTATCTGAAATCACTGGCCGTTGACGTGGTGAAGATTGACGGCATGTTCGTGCGCAACATGGCCGACGATCCGATCGACCGCGCTTTGGTTGCCTCCATCAACGATATCGCGCACGCCATGAACAAGCTGACCGTCGCCGAATACGTGGAAGATCAGGACGCCGTAAAACGCCTGCGAGAAATGGGGGTGGATTATGCTCAAGGGTTTTATCTGGCCGAACCACGGCCGATGGGAGAATTTTTCGCGCCGCCGGTGGCGCGCAACGCTCAGACCTAGACTAGAAGCAGACGCGATTGCGGCCGAGACGCTTGGCCCGGTACATGGCCGCATCGGCCTCGCTGATCAGCGCATCCAGACTGACAATCTCGCCCTGCGTCCGCGTGGCCATGCCCACAGACACGTTGACGCTGAGCCCTAGCCCTTCGAACTTGAAGTTTTCTTTCGCGATTTGCTCGCGCGCGCGATCACACAGTATAAATGCTTCCTGATGGTCGATGTCCGGCATCATCATGACGAACTCTTCGCCGCCGAAACGGCCCAGCAGATGATCGTCGTGCTTTTCCTGTGCAAGGATGCGGGCCACGCCTGCAAGTACCGCATCACCGGCCGCGTGTCCGAACTGATCGTTGACGTTCTTGAACCGGTCAATGTCCACCATCACGGCCGTCAGTGAATTGGCCGGATCTTTCATCGCCGCCATCATGCGGGCGGACTGGGCGACAAACCAGCCGCGGTTGGCGATACCGGTAACGGCGTCCATACGCGCCGCTTCGAGCAACTGATTCTGCGCGCGAATCTCCATGAAGCCCTTGTACTCGAGCTTGAGCAAAAACGGACCCACCCGCAGCTGATTACTGGGCGTTAAAAACGCACGGTCCACACGCTGGTTATCCAGATAGGTGCCGTTGGTCGACGCGAGATCTTCGACAACAATGCTCTGGCCGACACAACTGACTTTGCAATGCCTGCGCGAGATAACGGCCGCGGGCAACTGCACGTCGCACTCCATACCACGACCGAGCGTCAGACCTTCTTCATTCAACTCAAAAGAAATGATCGCGTCGCGCGGATGCACGATGCTCAGGTACGGCGCGCTCGTGCCCTCCACACTCGCCAGATCCCCGACGTGGGTGATCATAGTGTGTGCGTCGTCGTCCTGCGCCGGGGTGTCCTGAGATCGAGCCATGCGGTTATTGTAACCAAGGCAGCACGATCACGCACATGTGCGACCCGGGCGCAGGTCAATGCGCGCTATACTGGGTCGAAATTCACGCAAAGCTCGGCGAATAGCGGCGTTTTGCTCATCAATAACGAGAAGATCTTATGGTCAATTCCGCGCTTTTTCGCCTTTTCCTGACAGCCATCTGCGTGACCGCGCTTGTGCCGAGTGCACATGCCCAGACCGATTTCATCCACTTTGAATCAGGCCCGGTGACCCCGCTGCAGTTAAGTGCTGACGGCACGCAGCTTTTCGCGCTAAACACACCCGACAACACACTCGAAATTTACGACGTGCGCCGCGACGGCCTTACCCATCGTCATTCGGTACTGGTGGGACTTGAGCCCGTCGCGATGGCGCTGCGCGGGGATCAGGCGTGGGTCGTTAATCATTTGTCCGACAGCGTCAGCGTGGTTCAACTGGGCGACACGCCGTTTGTGGCACGCACTCTCCTTGTTGGCGATGAACCGCGGGGCATTGTGTTCGCAGGCGCAAACGACGCGCGTGCGTTTATCACCACCGCCCATCGCGGCCAGCATCGCACGCATCCTGATCTGGCCGGTGTGCCCGGTGCGGGCAATCCGCAACTGACGACGCCCGGTATCGGTCGTGCGGACGTGTGGGTGTTTGATGCCGCCAATCCCGGCGCCGGTGTCGGCGGCGTGCCGCTACGTATTGTCGAATTGTTTGGCGATACCCCGAGGGCGCTGACGAAAAGCCCGGACGGATCGACGGTGTATGCCGCGGTCTTCTTCTCGGGCAATCGCACGGCTGTCGTGCCAGAAGGTGCTGTGTGCAACGGTTTCAGCGACGCCCCGTGCAACGGCGATGGCATCCAGTCGCCCGGTGGACTTGCCGGCGGCCAGCTTCCCGGAGGACTGCCCGGGCCTTCTGCCGACGTGCACGGCGATCAGGCGCCGGAAACCGGCCTGATTGTGCAGCAGGATGTGGCATCAGGAGAGTGGCGCGACGAGCTGGCGCGCAACTGGAGCAACGGCATTCGCTTTTCGCTGCCCGACCAGGACGTGTTCGCCATCGACGCCGACAGCCTCGACGTGACCACCGACTACCGCGGTGTGGGCACGGTGCTGTTCAACATGGCCGCCCACCCGGTCAGCGGCAAAATCTATGTCACCAACACCGACGCGCAAAACCTGACGCGATTTGAAGGCCCGGGCACGACCGGCGGCAGCACCGTACAGGGCAATCTGCATCAGGCACAGATCACGATCCTCGATGGCAACAACGTGCTGCCACGACATCTGAACAAGCACATCGACTACGCTGTGACACCCGCCCCTGCCGGCACCAAAACCCACTCTCTGGCCACGCCCACCGATCTGCTGTTCTCGCCCGACGGCGAGACGCTGTATCTGGCCGCATTTGGCTCGGCTCGAATCGGCCGCCTCAATGTGGACGATCTGGATGACGACAGCTTCGACCCAACCGTTGCCAGCGCGCAGTACATCGATGTCAGCGGCGGCGGACCGGCCGGGCTTGCCTTGAGCGCAGACGGCACGCGTCTGTTTGCGCTAACGCGCTTTGACAACGGTCTGTCGGTGATCGACACGCAAAGCGGTGCTGAAGTGTGGCATCGCGCGATGCCCTCTCCCGAACCACAAAGCGTGGTCGACGGGCGCAAGTTTTTGTACGACGCCGCGCTAACCTCTTCGAACGGTGAAGCTTCCTGCGCCTCCTGCCACATCTTTGGTGATCTGGACGGTCTGTCGTGGGATCTGGGTGATCCGGACGGCGAAGTGATCGACAATCCCAACGAGATCAATCTCGAGTTTTTCGCCAACTTCCCGAACATCAACGGCACCAGTCGTGCGGATCAGCTGCATCCAATGAAAGGCCCCATGACGACGCAGACACTGCGCGGTATGAGCAACTCCGGAGCCATGCACTGGCGCGGCGATCGCGCTGTCGGCGTTTTCGGCACAGACGCCTCCGACGAGTTCATCTCGTTCATGAATTTCAACGTCGCGTTCGAGGGGCTGCTGGGTCGCGACAGCTTGCTGACCAACGCACAGATGGCCGCCTTCACCAACTTCGCATTGTCCATGACGCTGCCGCCCAACCCGATCCGCGCGATCGACAACAGTCTCACGCCATCGCAGCAGGCCGGCCGCGACTTCTATCTGGGCGATCGTCGCTCGGACGGCAGCCTGGTCGACTTTACGGGCAATCAGGACGGCTTTACCTGCGACGGCTGCCACGGACTCGATCCGGCGCAGGGGTTCTTCGGCACTGACACAAAATCGAGTTTTGAAAACGAAGCGCAGATCATGAAGATTCCGCATTTGCGCAACATGTATCAAAAGGTCGGCATGTTCGGCACGCCGCAGGTCCCGTTTTTCAACAACATCGGGTCACCGCATATGGGCGATCAGGTGCGCGGCACTGGCTTTTTGCACGACGGCAGCACTGATACTTTGTTCCGGTTTTTCAACGCCACGGTTTTCGAGGAAGCGTTCAACAACATGGTCGGGTTTCCCGATGTCCAATCGCGCGTGGATATGGAAGCGTTCATGATGGCCTTCGATACCGACCTGGCTCCGGTCGTAGGTCAGCAAGTCACGGCAACCGCAGCCAACGTCGCCGACGTCACCGGCCGACTGCAGCTTCTGTTGGCACGCGCGCAAACGCCGTTCGCGTCGAAGATACTCGGCGGCAGCGTCACCGAGGCCGATCTGGTCGTCCGCGGCACGCTCGACGGCGAGCCCGTGAGTTTCACACTCAACGCAGCGGGCAATTTTGATCCGGATGTGACGGGCGGTGCGGCTATTGCTCCGGCGACGCTGCTTGCTGCCGTCAACGGACCAGGCGACGCACTCACGATGACGGCGGTACCGCCGGGCAGCGGACAACGCATCGGCCTTGACCGCGACCGCGACGGTGTTCGCAACGCCAGCGATAACTGCCCCGCGGTCGCAAACGCTGCGCAAACCGACAGCGATCAGGACGGTGTCGGGGATGCCTGCGACAGCTGCACACTAGCGGCCAACGCCTCGCAGCTCGACACCAATGGCGATGGCTTCGGCAACGCCTGCGATGCCGATCTGAACAACGACGGCGCCACCAATGCCATTGACCTTGGACAGTTCCGACTTGCGTTCTTTGCGAGCGGTGAGCAGGACGCCGACTTTAATGGCGACGGCGTGGTCAATTTTGTGGATCTTGGCATTCTGCGCCAGCTGTTTTTCATGCCGCCGGGGCCCAGCGCCTTCGAGTAGTTTCTTGCCACCAGACACGCTGATGCTTCGTGGAATCCAAATTGCAAAGCAAAGTGAAATGAACCGGTTGCTCTGATCACAGAGGGAAGCTCTTGTGAAATTCCCGTCAAGTATCCTTGTTTTCGCAACGCTCGCGTTTGCAGCTACCGCCGGGTTTCTTTTGATACGAGGAGATGAGCAGGCTACCCGGAAGGTGCTTGAAACTGCACCGCCTGTACCGGTTGTTCAGACACAACCGTTGATATCCGACTCGGAGGCAATGTCGATTGACGCAGGCCCGACCGATGCCGCGATGGGTCAGGAGGTGTCAGAGATGGAAACGAACGACGCAAGCAATTTGCCGGTGACGCAATCCGAAGCGTTGCGACCAGATGAAGAGAAAATGATTCGACGGCGCCGTGTCAGCATGTTTCTTGATCGCAGCCTGAAATCCGATCAAGGCATCCAAGCCCTGATGGCAAAGGTGCGAGCTCAGCCCGAAATCGAAAGTTTCGCCGGACCCGTGCACAAACACCTGGGAGAGGCGCTGGCCCATGCAATGCCAAAGAAGTTTCAGTCTGGTGAGATTTACTGGGAATGCGGAAGTGAGTTGTGCTTTGTGGAAGGGATTTCACACGAATCTGCTCTCAACAATGTGTTCGATGTTTTTCAAGAGGCAATGATTGAAAATGATCTGGACATCGTCGTCGGCCATGGAACAAGAAGGGCACGAGGCGATTGGGTTTACTTCGTTATTGGAGAGCACTACGCACTCTAGAATCCCCAAAGCCACAAAAAAACCCGCGGCAAGCCGCGGGTCTTTGGTGCTGCCAGCAATCCGGCAGTATGTGAGGCTGCGTATCAGCCGCGACGACGCGCCACGCCGAGCGCACCAAGTGCGGCCAGGAACATAGGCAACGCTGCAGGCAGCGGCACCAACGCCGCTTCGATCGCATCAATCGCAAACTCGGCGACCAGAGCATGGCCTGCCGCGGTCGGGTGAATGCCGTCGAAGAACAGGTAAGCATCGACGTTGTCGCACAGCGTGCCGTCACCGCCGACACCCAGATCACCACCGAAGCAGGCGTCAGTCACGTTTTCGAAACCAAACGCAGCCGGGTCGTTGATGACCTGATTGAAGATGTCGAACACGTCCAGTCGCACAATCGTGATGTCACGGGTCGCTTCAAGGTTATCAAGAGCGCTGCTTAGCTCGGCATTAAACGCCGTCGTAATCGCCGACAACTCTTCGCTCGTGCCACCCGGTGCTTCATCAGCCCGGCCTTCAGGCGTCAGGCCAATGTCCGGCAGCGTCGGCACGAAGAAATAGCGTGCACCCGCATCAGCCAGATCGTTGATGATCGTCGTGATGTTGGCCACCGACATGTCGGCATCGGCATCACGCACGTCGTTACCGCCGCCAAACACCGTGTACAACGCGTTCGGATCGGCAGCGCCTGCGACATCGTTCAGGAAAAAATTGCGCTGATCGAGCAGGCTCGGCGGCAGACCGGCATTGTCCGGTCCCGTGCGAGCACCGCCCCAGGCATAGTTCGTGCCTCCGGACAACGAATTGACCGACGAGCCACCGAAGTGCTCGGCCACATACTCCACCCAGACGCGACCCGCGGTGCCGTCCTGGAAGTTACTCGTGAATCGTCCGGGGGTGTACGGCTCCTGCGGGAAGCCGGTGACAAAGCTGATGTTACCGGTGTCAGACAGACTGTCGCCAAACGAATAGACATCGGAAAACGTGATCGCGGATGCCAGTGGTGCAACAGCCACTGCGGCAGCCAGAACGAGCGCGCGCTGAGCGTGCCCCTTGATAGCATCAAACATGCTTGAATCTCCCAAAAAGCGCTCTCGACTCGCCCGCAACGGCGAAGCTCAAAACGCAGTCTTTTGATTTTGTTGTAACGGCGCGTAGGCGGCCGCTTTGTTACGAGCCTTAAAACTCGCACTCAGACTATTGCACAACAGCATGCGACGCGTCCACTGCGCGCTTATGTAAACGTCGCGTAAGACCCATTGTTTTCAACCTGTTATGCGCGACACGGCGCGGTTTGCGCACGTGCGGGCGCACGTCAATGCCAAAGCTAGTGACACCCCGCGATGGCAATTGGATGCGATTGTGGTATTAATGCGCCTCCTCATGGGCAAATCAGCAAAAATTGCCGCGCTCGAGCCGCAGCGCGGGACCGTCGCCTTTCTGGCGGTGGACGAGCGCACCGCCGACGCGGTGACCTCGCATTTAAAGACCGGCTACCAGTTCGAGCATTTCGCTTCACACGAACCGCTGGTCTCTGCGTTGGGTCTTGGGTCCCTGCACGTGGACGTGCTGCTGATCGGTTCGGAATTTGAAGCGCCGCTGGACATCGCCCTCAGCGTACGCAAATCACTGCGCCGCCTGCAGGTGATACTGCTGGCCGAGGTGCGCAACGTTGATTCCCTTAAACGTCAGACAGAAATCCAGAGCGACAACACGGACGAGGTCACCATCTGGCCGAGTCAGCACCTGCAGGAACTGCCCGACGCCGTTCGACGCGCAGTCAAACGCGCTCATCGCCGTGTGCGCTCCGAAAAAGAAACGGCGGCAGGCGACGAGGACATCAGCAACGGCGACAACGGCAACACCAGCGATCATCTGACGCGTCTTCTCGAACGCGCGCCGATCGGCATCTTGACCATCAGCAGCGCGGGCGAAGTCCGCACCCTTAACGCCCAGGCGCGCGACCTGCTGGGTCTTGCCACCGGCAAGATGATCAATCGACCGATCTACGAGTTCTTTCCGGTATTCGAGCAGAAAAAGCTGCGCAAGCTGCTGCGTAAGGCCGACTCATCGGAGCAGCAGCCCGAAAGCGAAGAGCGCATCCTTCGCGTGCTGGGCGATGCCAAGCGCTTTGTCGAGATCATCGTGGCCGGCGACGTCGAGCAGCTTGAGGAGCACTGCACGATGTTGATCCTGCACGACGTCACGTCGATTGTTCATGCCGAGCAGGCGCAGCAAAAAACCGCCGCGGCGCTGCAGGCCAGCGAAGATCGCTTCAACGAGCTGGCCGACGCCATGCGCATGATTCCCTGGGAGGCCGACCCGGCGACCATGCGCATCACGTTTATCGGCTCACTGGTCGAAGACGTGCTGGGCTATCCGTCAAGTCAGTGGCTGAGCAAGAATTTCTGGGTAGATCGTCTGCATCCCGACGATCGACGCTCGGCGCTCGATCGCATCAATCGCAACACGCGGCGACTGCAGAATTTTGATCATGAATTTCGCATGTACGACGTCAACGGCAAGATTCTTTGGCTGCGTAACATCGTCAACGTTGTGCGCGGGGATGACGGTGTCGCCGAGCGCATTCGCGGTTTTATTGTTGATATCAGCGAAAGCAAGCGCGCGCCGCGCAAAGAGGCTGCATCCTAGTCACGCAGTGATGCTAATGACGCGGCCTGCTCCACCCACTGATCGCGTTTGATGCGACCGCCAAAGGTGTTGATGTGATCGGCCACCCAGTCAATGTGGTCGTCGTTGAACTCGGCAATCTGGCGGAAAAAATAGATCCCCAACTCGTTCAGGGTTTTCTCCAGCACGGGACCCACGCCCCGAATTTTCTTCAGGTCATCCGCCGTGTGGTGGTCGGGCAGTGAGGTATACAGCCCCTCGGGCGCAACACCTTTTGGCTTGGGCGGCGGCCCCGCGCTGTGCTGGCGCGCCTGCTCCAGTTGCTCCATCAGCTCGCTAATACGCTTGTCGCGTTCCGCTAGCGCCTCGGTCGCACTGGCCTTTTGCGCGACCAGGCTGGCGTCGAGCTCTTCGGCAATATCGCGCGCCGTTTGCTCGCTTTCCTGCACCTTGGCCTCGGCCTTGCGCACCTCGGCCACGCTGGCTTCGTATTTGCGCTGCCAATCTTCCAGCGCCTCGCGCTGCTTTGAATCATCGGTATTGGCCGTGCGCTGCTGCGCCTCGACCGCGGCAAGCCGCTCCTGCAGACGCGCGTTGTCCTTGTGCAGCCGATCCTTCTCGGTTTCGCTGTGATCCAGGCGCGTCTGCAGTTCGGGCATTTTCTCGCGCCACTCAATCAGGTCGGCTTCAAGCTGAGCGATCAGATCGCTGCGCTCACGCAGTGAGGTTTCAAGGGTCGGAATTTGCTGCCGCTGATCTTCAAGCTCATGACGAATCTTCGCCACCGTTGTGTCGCGCTCACGCTGCAAATCACCGAAGCGTCGTTGCCACATGGCGTTGGTCTCGTCTTCACGTCGCTGGGTGGTCAGATGCCACAGCAGCCACGCCAGACCGAAGCCGAAGGCAAACGCCAGCAGCAGACACAGCACAATTTTTGAGATCAGATACATCACACTCTTATCCTACGGCGCTTGTGGTGCGTCGGCACCCTCCCCGTTCAAGACGATCAATTCGATGCGCCGGTTTGCCGCGCGCCCGGCACGTGTGTCGTTGGACTCACGCGGCACGCTCGAGCCAAATCCTTGAGCGCGAAGATTGCGGGCCGGCACACCCTCGTCAATCAGATAGTCCACGACCGCCTGCGCGCGCTGTTGCGACAGGTTGAGATTAAACTGCGGATCGCCCATCGAATCGGTATGGCCGTGCACCCCGACGCGCACGTCCGCACAGCTCTTGGCGGCCCCGGCCAGCTCGTCGAGCAAAGGGAAGCTGTCGGCGCTGATCGTTGCGCTGCTGGTGGCGAAGTTGACGGTCTGACCGCGCAGCGCGCGATCAAACTCGCTTTGACAACTGGCGCGACGCGCATCGTCCGCCGGTCGCACCGACAGCTGTGAGGACACCGCAAAGTTGCCGCCACCTGCTCGGTTAAACGCAGCGTCGATCGACTGCAGGTCATCGGGTCTGGGTGCGACGCCTTCGAGAACGGCACCACGACCATCGAAGCGAAACACGCCGCGATCCAGGCGACCAAGCTGGGTGACGCCTTCTTTAATCAGTAAATCAAAACCGGTCGGTGCGCCCTGCCCGCTGGCCAGCTGATCGATGACACGGGCCGAGGCAAACGTACGTCGGGCGTGACCGACGATGCTCGCCCGCACGCCATCGCCCGGTACGTAGCCGGTTAAAACCACCTGATCAGATTGATAGCGCGCCTCGAATCGATAGGCTGCCGGTGTGGCGATCGTCGGACGCTCGGTCTGCGTGACCGCGAGTTCATCCACCACGTTCGTGACGCCGCGCAGTGCCGCGACACGACTCACAACAGCCTCGTGGGCGCTGGCACTTGCCACCGTGCCGACCAGACGCACCTGCTGACCGTCGACACTGACCTCAATGTCACCGTTGCTGGCGGCCACCACCGTGGAGCTGCGCGCCAGAATGTCGGTTTCGACACGGTCTACGGTCCGCGGCACACACCACAGCGCCACGTACAAAAGGAAAATCAGTCCGCCGATGCCAAGGATCGCCGGGCCGTTCAATCTCGACAATCGCTGCCCTCCCTACCTTGGACTACCATTCGACTTTTGCCACGCCAAGTCAACTTGTCCTGCACAAATCCTGCGCAACCACTTTGAATTACTACGATATTTAACAGAAACGTCATCCGCAGGCGTCTACAATATCGCTGAAAATGAGACGCAGGTCACAGCAAAGGCTGTTGTGGCGTACTAGACTTACCGCAATAAGTGGCGTCCTGCGCCACACGAACAACAAAATCGGGTAATCAAATGAGTGATTCCAACGCAGTGCCGACCGCCGCGCGCAGCGAAACCGAGTCAGCGGACTGGCGACCATTTAATGTATGGGCCGAGCATGTGCGCCCGGCTCAGGAAAGTACGGAAAACAACGTAGACACGGACTTAGAAGCACCACGCGAAACCTGGGACCCGTTCTCGGTGTGGAAACGTCAGGTCCGCGGCGCCTAAAACCGCATCAGGGCGCTGCCCCAGGTAAATCCACCGCCAAACGCTTCCATCAGCACCAGCTGACCTCGCTGAATTCTTCCATCTCGCACCGCTACGTCCAGCGCCATCGGCACTGACGCCGACGAGGTGTTGCCGTGGTCCTGCACAGTCAAAATCACTTTTTCCATAGGCAGTCCGAGCTTCTTGGCCGTCGCCTGGATGATGCGAATGTTGGCCTGATGCGGCACCAGCCAGTCGAGCTCTTCCTGCGGAATCTCGGCCGCCTCGAGCGTCTCGCGTGCGACCCGCCCAAGCGTTTTCACCGCGACACGAAACACTTCATTGCCCGTCATCTTGATGTGATCAAGACCGGACTTCAGATCGTTAAAGCCCTTCGACACGCCTGAGGGGAAATACAGAAGATCCTTGTATTTGCCGTCGGCATGCAGATGCGTGCGCAGGATGCC
>CAZXCL010000048.1:0-35770 GCA_964639265.1 uncultured Gammaproteobacteria bacterium
ATTCGCGCGGCCGCCGCGGTTGATCACATCGACGCGACGCTCAACTACAAGGCGGTTGCCAAGCGCGTGATCTCATTTACCGAGGAATCGTCCTTTCAGCTTGTGGAAACCCTCGCCGAGCGCATTGCCGGAATCTGCACCGACGAGTTCTCGATGGACTGGGTAGAGGTGCGCGTGAACAAGCCGGGCGCCGTACGCGGCTCGAAAGACGTCGGCGTGATGATTCGCCGGGGCTTAAGTGAGGCGCCGGGGCCGCATGAGGTGTTTGTCTCGCTGGGTAGTAATATGGAGCCAGAGAAAAATCTGAATCTGGCGATGCAGGCGCTGACCGCGCGCTTTGGCGCGATCTCGCGTTCCAGTGTGTACCGCAACAAGGCCGTGGGCTTTGAGGGCGAGCCGTTTTTGAATCTGGTGGTGGGCTTCGATACCAGCGAATCTGCAGAACAGGTCAACGACGCGTTGCACGATATCGAGGCAGAATTTGGCCGTACACGTGGCGACAACAAGTTTGCCCCGCGCACGCTGGATATGGATTTGCTGGTTTACGGCGACGCGGTTATTTGCCGTGATGACTTGGTGGTGCCGCGTCCGGAATTATTGAAGTACGCCTTCATGCTGCAGCCGCTGGCGGAACTTGCCGGGCACAAGCGCGATCCAATCAGTGGAGCGCCCTGGCAAAAGGTGTGGGCGAACGCCGATCTCGGCGAACACGAAATGACGCTGGTCGACATCTGACATAACGAGGCTTGATAAGGCAATGAACACCAACACGATGTGGCGCAAGGCGAGGATATTGAGCTTCAGTGCATTGCTGGTGGTGCTTGCCGGATGCAGCAGTGGTGGCAGTGACGGCGGTGCGCTGGGCGTGACCAACCCGGGTGCGGACACGTGCACAGTGGCGGGACAAAACCAGTTCGTATTCGATCTGATGAACGACATCTACTTCTGGATCGACGAGGTGCCTGCGGTCACCAACACCGGGTTTGATTCGCCCGAGGCCGTGCTTGAGGCGTTTCGTTTTGAGCCGCTGGATCGCTTCAGCGGCCTGCGTGATCGCGAAGAGAACACGGCGTTTTTTTCCAACAGCCAGTTCATCGGTCTGGGTTTCGGTATCAAGGTGGTGGATGACACGCGTCTGCGCCTGACGCAGGTTTTTGGCGATGGCGCCGCGGCGGCCGTGGGCATGGCGCGCGGTGACGAGATCACGCGGATCGACGGTCGGCTGGTGAGCGACATTCTGGCCACCGACGGTTTGGGTGATGCGTTTGGTCCCAGTGAAGAGGGCGTCACCGTGTCGTTGGAATATATTGACGGCGCAGGCAGCACGCTGGAGGTGCAGCTGACCAAAGGTCTGGTGACCATCGAGACCGTGACGCGCGTGACGGATTTCGATCTCAACGGACGACGTGTCGGGTATTTGTCGTTCCGCAGTTTTGTGGAGCCATCGTTCGCGGCACTTGAAACCGCGTTTGCGGATCTGGCGGCTGCCAATGTGGAGTCGCTGGTGCTGGATCTGCGCTACAACGGGGGTGGTCTGATCAGCGTGGCGCAGGAGCTCGCGAGCCTGATCGGCGGCAGCACGACCAGCGGTGAGGTGTTTGCCGACCGCGTGCACAACGCGGCGAACCAGAATCGCAACGTCACGACATTGTTCACGGACGTGCCCAATGCATTGTCGCTGACCGATGTGGTGGTGATCACGACCTCGGCCACGGCGTCGGCCAGCGAGATGGTGGTCAATGCGCTGCGTCCGTTCGTGCCGGTTACGATTGTCGGCGGCCGCTCGTTTGGCAAGCCCGTGGGTTCGTATCAGTTTGAATTCTGCGACAAGGTCGCCGTGCCGATTGCGTTTGCCAATGTAAATGCGCTGGGCGAAGGCGACTATTTCGATGGCTTCGCGACTGATTGCGAGGCCGAGGACGACCTGGATAACCCGCTGGGTGATCAGGCTGAGGCGTCGTTCGCTGAAGCGCTTTTCGTGATCCAAAACGGTATGTGCTCGCCGGTGTCACGTTTGAACTCAACATCCGCTCAAAAAACGCGCGCCGACAACATGCGGCGCAAGATGCAGCGCGATCTTGGCGAGTGGCGCCAAACGCTCAACGCTTTTTAGTTTGCCCCAAATGCCCTAACGCGTGCACTCCGCACGCGCTCACGGCATGATGCGACTATGACTTCGTCGCTACAGCGCCTGCGTATCGGGGGCGTGCCCGAACATTTCAATCTTCCCTGGCGCCTGCTTCTTGAGTCCGGTGCGCTGCGCCGCGCGGGCATCGATGCGAGCTGGGAGCCATTTTTTGGCGGCACCGGCGATATGGTGCGCGCGCTGGAAGACGATCGTCTGGACATGGCGCTGCTGCTCACCGAGGGTGCCGTGGCGGCTGCGGCCAAAGGCAGCCCGTTTCGCATTGTGAGTGTGTACGTGGAGTCGCCGCTTCGGTGGGGCATTCACGTGCCGGCAAACAGCGATCTGCAGACCGAAGATGACTTGCGCGGCAATCGTTACGCCATCAGTCGCTTTGGCTCCGGCTCGCATCTGATGTCGTTTGTGCATGCACGCGAGCGCGGATGGTCGCGCGACGATTTGAATTTCGAAGTGGTCGGGCGCCTCGACGGCGCGCGCGAGGCGCTGGCCGACAACCGGGCGCAGGTCTTTTTCTGGGAGCGCTACACCACCCAGCCCTATGTCACCAACGGCGAGTTTCGACGCGTCGCAGACTTCCCAACACCGTGGCCGTGTTTCGTCGCGGCCGTGTCAGAGCGCATGCTGGCCGAAGCCCCGGACGCGTGCGCGGTGGCACTGCGCGCGGTTTTTGCCAGTGCGTTTACTTTGCTCAAGCGAGACGATGTCGTGGAACTGGTCGCCCAACGCTACAGCCTGGACACGACGAGCGTGGAAGCCTGGCTCGCGTCAGTGCGATTTGCGACGCGCATTGGTGTTGATGCGCAGATGATTGATTCGGTGGCGCAGACGTTGCTGGAGCTGGATCTGATTGACGCTACCGAGCGGCAACGGGAAATTGTCGCGGAGCTGGGTTGAGCTTTTTTGCGTAGTCGGTTCGGTCTCGGACGCCGTGACGATCTGCGAACTTAACGACAGCTAAGCCGCCCGAAAGTATTGCGCACTGTCCCGAATATCGTCGAGCACGATCCTCTAGCGTGGTCTACGCTTAGGAGTATCTGCTGCTGTTACTTGAAGGCGAACGCGATGCTCCATTTCCGGTTCTCGTTTCTTCAGTGCGTCGCGGTGGTTTTCTTTGCGAGTTCAAACGTTGCGTGCTTCGCCGACATTGCCCTGGGGCTCGGTGCGACACAAGCTGACGCCGGTCACGCGATCACCATTGACGACAGCGACAACATTTATGTGACCGGCAAGATACGCCAAAGCGTAGATTTTGATCCGGGGCCGGGCGTCGTCTCGATTGAGGCCGGCGGCAGCAACGTCTTTTTTGTTGCCAGCTACACACCGCTGGGCGCGCTGCGCTATGTGGTGCCCATTCGTGGCTTGTCATCCACGTTGCCGGAAACCGGGCTGGACGTAGATGGGTCTGGCAATGTGTATGTCACCGGGTCGTTTTCCGGAATTGTGGACTTCGATCCTGGCGTCGACGAGCAGTTGCGCAACTCGACCAACGGTCAGTTGTTTGTTGCCAGCTACGACGGCAACGGCGCCTATCGCTTTGCGTTCAATATTGGATCGGGCCCGCCCTTTTTTGAGCGCGGAAAGAGTATCGCGGTGAGTAGTGTTGGAGACATCTGGCTCACCGGCGAGTATTCCGGCATGACCGACTTTGACCCCAATGAGGGCGAATTCATGCTTGAGGCCGAGGGCGTCAACGATATCTTCCTGGCGGGCTACACGACTCTTGGCACGTTTCGATTTGCGGTGGGCATGGGCGGAACCGGGCGAGATCAGGGCAACGACCTGGCCATTGATGCCAGCGGCAATAGCTACATCACCGGCTCGTTTCGCGACACGGTCGATTTTGACCCCGGTGCAGGTGAGTTTGCGTTGAGCTCCGACGGCGTCAATGAAGACGTCTTTGTGGCCAGCTACAGCGACGGCGGCGGCTTCCGTTACGCTTTGCGCGCCGGCGGAACGCCCACGGACATCGGCCGAGGCATCGACGTGGATGGCGCGGGTAACGTGTTTGTCACCGGTGGATTCTCCGGCGTCGCGGATTTTGACCCGGGGCCGGGCACGGTGGAGGTGACCAGCGCCAGTGTCAATGACGATGTGTTCGTAGCCAGCTATTCCAGTACGGGTGCGCTGCGCTTCGCGTTTGGTCTGGGCAACGTTAACTCTGACGTGGGTTATGCCGTTGCGGTCGATGCGGACGGCAGCTTCTACGTCACGGGTGGTTTCCGCAATGGTTTTGACTTTGATCCGGGGCCCGACGAGTTTTTGGTCAACACAGTGGCGGTGGATACGTTTGTTGCGCGCTATGACAATGATGGCGGGTTTATCTTCGCTCACGCCATACTGCCGCCTCCGTCAGCCGCAGCGACAGGCAACGACATTGCTCTTGCGGTTAACGGCACGCCAGCCATTATCGGCACCTTTCAGGGCACCATCGATCTTGATCTTGGAGCGGGGGTTGCTAACACCACCACGAACGGTGCTGACGATGTATTCTTCACCACGTTGACGACTGATGTGGATACCGATGGCGACGGCGTCGCGGACAACAATGACAACTGCACACTTCTTGCCAACGCGGATCAGCGCAATACCAATGGCGATGCCTTTGGCAACGTCTGCGACCCGGACCTCAATGACGATGGTGTCGTAAACTTTGTGGATTTGGGCATCCTGCGGGGCGTGTTTTTCAGCAGTGATGCCGACGCCGATTTTGACGGCGACGGCGCGGTCAATTTTCTTGACCTTGGCGTCATGCGGACATTTTTCTTTGTGCCGCCGGGTCCCAGCGGGCTTAGCCCGCCTGCCCGGCGATAGGCCGTGGCGGCCCGGCGCCGTCTTCCACAGGTACAGGTTGCGGACCTTGAGCTTATGAGCCATGGCGTAAACCACCAACGTGCCGCCCGCTAATTCGCCCGATAGTAGTGGGCACCGTCCTGTACGTCGTCGAGCGCCAGTTCGCCGCTCGCCAGCAGGTAGTTGATGTTAGCGACCGCCTCGCCCGTGGCCATGATCCGGTTGCCGTCGGTGATGCGGCTGTCGAACAGTACGTCGAACAGATCGACAGCGCGTTGTGGTGTTTTGCAGGTCGCGCGTACGTCAGCGAGGCTTTGTTCGTGTTCGTCGATCAGCTGCGTGAGGCGGGTGTGGACGCCGCGAAACGGTTTGCCATGCGCCGGGAGCACAAGGACATCTTCGGGCAATCGGTCGCGCAAGCGCGCGCAGGAATCGAGCCAGTCGCGTAACGGGTTGGCGTTGGGCTCGGTGGGCCAGACGCTAACGTTTGACGAGATGGTGGGCAGGATCTGGTCGCCCGAGATCAGGATGTTGCGTTTCTCGTCAAACAGACACGCGTGTTCCGGGCTGTGGCCGTTGCCGTTGACCACTTCGAAGCGATGCTCGCCAATCTCGAGTACATCGCTATGGCGAATGCGTGTGTAGGAATCCGGCATCCAGTAGACCGCGCGGCCGAACTGGCCGAAGAGTCGCTTGTAGCGTTCGACCTGTTCGTCGTCCAGGCCCGCTGCGCGGTAAAACGTGACGCCGTCGGTCGGTGCTTCTTTGCCGGTATCGGCGACCAGCACGCGGCACAGCAGATACTCGAGTTGTGACATCCACAACTTCGAGTCGCCGCGCTCGCACAGCCAGCCGGCCATGCCGACATGATCCGGGTGCATGTGCGTGACGATGACGCGCGTCAGTTCGTTGCCGCCGAGCAGCTCTTCGTGAACACCTTCCCAAACCTCGATGGCTTCCTTGCTGCGCATGCCCGTATCGACGGTGGCCCAGCTGTCACCGTCGCGCAGGAGCCACAGGTTGATATGCGCCAGTGCGAAGGGCAGCGGCATGCGCAGCCACATGATGTCGTCGTTGATCGGCAGCCAGCGACCCGGCTCGGGCGGCGTGGCAATTGGATAGTCGAGCGCGGCGTCGGGTTTCATGGGCGCAGCGAGCGGCCGCCGTCGACCGAGAGGATTTGCCCGGTCACGAACGGCGCGTGGGCCAGAAAATACAGCGCAGCCTTGGCGATATCCGGGGCCTCGCCGGTGCGCTTGAGCAGCGTGGTGTCGGTGATCGCCTTTTTCTCGGCCTCGTCCATATCGTTCTCGGGCCACATGACCGGTCCGGGAGCGATGCCGTTGACGCGTACGTGAGGGCCAAGCTCCACGGCCAGCGACTCGGTAAGCATATGCACGCCAGCTTTGGCGCAGCAGTACACCACGTGTTCGTTCAAGGGGCGCTTGGCGTGGATGTCGACCATATTGATGATGGCGCCGCGGGCTTTGATAAGTTCCGGCGCAGCGGCCTGCGCCAGAAACAGCGGGCCTTTGAGATTGCTGCCGATCAGATCGTCCCAGTGGGCTTCGGTAATCGTGCCAACCGGCGTTGGGTAAAACGTCGAGGCGTTGTTGATCAGAATCGACAGGCCACCGAAGGCGTCGACAACCTGGCTTACCAGCCGTTCGTGTGTGTTCAGGTCGAGGATGTCGGCCTGCACGGCGATCGCGCTGTTGGCGCGCGCGGCATTGAGCTCGGCCACAAGCTTGTCCGCATCGGTCGACGAGCTGCGGTAGTGAATCGCAATGTTGGCGCCGTTGGCGTGCAGGGTGCGCGCGGTCTGCGCGCCGAGGCGACGCGCGGCGCCGGTGATCAAGACGTGCTGATTATGCAAAACCGGTTGTGTCATTAGGTTCTCTCTGGCTGACAGGGTCGGGTATCATGCGCGCGCCATCGTAGCAGTTTGCGCACAGGATGCCTCCCGTCATGTCTTCAGGTTTCGATCTTCCGGCCCCCGATGCCACAGCTCAGGCGCACAGCGATGCGTTGGCGTCGTTTATTGCCGAGACCATCGAACAGGCGGGCGGGCGGATTAATTTCGCGCGCTACATGGAAATGGCCTTGTACGCGCCAGCCCAGGGCTACTACAGCGCCGGTACGGCCAAGTTTGGTCCTGAAGGGGACTTCACGACCGCGCCGGAGATCTCGCCGCTGTTTGGTATGACCGTGGCGCACGCCGCACTTGCTACGCTGCGCGAACTTACGCCCCATGACAGCGTGGTGCTCGAACTTGGCGCGGGAAGCGGCGCGTTGGCCGCGTCATTTCTCGGATACCTCGCTCAGCACGATTCGCTGCCACGCGAGTACTGGATTCTGGAGGTCAGCGCCGATCTCAAGGCGCGTCAGCGCGAGGCGCTGGGCAAACTGCCCGAAGACATTGCAAGGCGCGTGCGCTGGCTCGATGCCCTTCCTCAGATGCCGTTCAAGGGTGTGATTGTTGCCAACGAAGTGCTCGACGCGTTGCCCGTGGAGCGTTTTGAAGTGCAGGCCGACGGCAGTGTCAAAACGGCGTGGGTGGAAGTGCAAGACGGCAGGTTTGTGCAGGTGTTCGACAAGGCCGCGCCCGAAGTGCGCACCGAGTTGCTGGCGTTGATGGATGAATGTCGCGCGGCGGGCGCACCGCTGCCGCCCGGGTATGTGTCCGAGTTTTGCCCGGGCGCCAGAGCGTTCGCGTTCACGCTCGGTCACTGCCTGGCGCAGGGCTTGGTGCTGCTGTCGGACTACGGCGGCTCGCGTGCGGAGATTTACCGGCCGGAGCGTCACGAGGGCACCTTGCTATGCCATTACCGGCATCGCGCGCATGCCGATCCGTTCTTTTTGCCGGGATTGCAGGACATCACGGCGTGGGTGGATTTCACCGGTATTGCCGATGCGGCGATTGACGCGGGTCTTACCCTTGGCGGTTACACCACCCAGGCACATTTTTTGATCTCGGCCGGTCTCGACCAAACACTGGCAGCGGCGCTTGAGGCAACGCCGTCGCGCGCTGCGCAGTTGCAAAGCGAGGCCAAAACGCTGACGCTTCCCGGCGAAATGGGCGAGCGATTCAAATTTATGGCGCTGACGCGCGGGCTGTCGCAGGCGCCCGCGGGATTTGCGCTGCGCGATCTTTCTGCTTCTCTGGCGATGCCGACATGACCACACTACAAACGATTTGCCTGGCCCTTTTGCAGGGCCTGACCGAGTTTCTTCCTATTTCCAGCAGCGGACATCTGGTGCTGCTGCCATTGTTTGTTGGTTGGGACGATCAGGGCCTGCCGTTTGATGTGGCGGTTCATCTGGGCACGCTGATCGCAGTGGTGGCTTACTTTCGCGACGACGTCATGCGTATCGTTAGCGCGCTGTTTGGTACCGTGACCGGCGGCGGGATGACCGACGATGCGCGTCTGGGTCTCAACGTGGGCGTTGCCACGATACCGGTCGCGTTGGCCGGTCTGGCGCTGGGTGACTTCATCGACGGACATTTACGCAGTGCGGCGGTTATTGGTACGACCACTGCCGTGTTCGGTGTGCTGCTGTGGGTTGCTGATCGCTTTGGTAAACGTGAGCGCAGCGTGAATACCGCGACCACGGTCGACGCGCTGATCGTCGGTTTTGCGCAGGTGCTGGCGCTGGTGCCCGGTACGTCGCGATCCGGTATTACAATGACGGCGGCGCTGGGACGCGGCTTTGATCGCGATGGCGCGGCGCGTTTCAGTTTTCTGCTTGCGATCCCCGTGATCTTGCTGGCCAGTGCCTACCAGACGCTCAAGCTCGTGGGCGAACCGGTGGGTGACTACTGGATGCAGATGGGCCTGGGCGTGCTGGTCTCGGCCGTGTCGGCGTACCTTTGCATCGGCTGGTTCATGCGCTTTGTCTCGCGCGCCGGCATGTGGGTATTCGCCGTGTATCGCCTGGTGCTGGCTGCGATTATTTTTGCCGTTCTGGTGTTTTAGTCGGCGTCTGCGTTGGCGCTGGGCATTACCGCCTTCAGGGCACTGACCCGCGCGCCGTGAATTCGGTTGGCAATCGCCGGTCCTTTTAATCCATCGAGATCAAGATCCGCAGGGCGCACGGTTTGTGCTGCTTTCAGTAGTCGTCGCAGATGATCGGCCTGGGGATAGGGGCTGTCTTCATAGCCCGTGCGACCACGCGCGTCGGCCTCGCAGGCCAGCAGCGCTTCTTCAAAACGCTCCGGTCGACGCAGCGCATCGGTCTCGTTAAACAGACGCATGATCGCGGCTGCGCCCGCGCTCTGGCAGCGATGAATCGCGGTGTGATGCTCGGCGACCAGCATCGACAGGTCGCGCACGTCATTCGGCGCGCGCAGGCGATCGCACAGGTTTTTGACCAGCGGCAGGCTGCGCTGTTCGTGACCGCGATGCGAGGGCAGAATCTCTTTGGGCGTCTCGCCCTTGCCAAGATCATGCGTCAGCGCCGCAAAGCGCACGGTGATCGCATCGGACAATCGCGCTGACTGATCGATGACCATCATCGTGTGCACCCCGGTATCAATCTCCGGGTGCCACTGCGCCGGCTGCTCCACGCCGAACAAGGCGTCGACTTCGGGAAACACCCGCACCAGCGCACCGCACTCGCGCAGAGTTTCGAAATACACGCTGGGCCGCTCGCAGCGCAGCGCCTTGACCGTTTCGGCGTACACGCGCTCCGGGACCAGCGCGTCGATTTCGCCGCTGTCCACCATCTGGCGCATCAAGGTCATCGTCTCGTCGGCGACACGAAAGCCGTACCTGGCGAAGCGGGCGGCGAAGCGCGCCGCGCGCAGTACACGCACCGGGTCTTCGACAAATGCGGGCGACACGTGGCGCAAAACCCGGTCGTTCAAATCGCGCTCGCCGCCGAAGGGGTCAACCAGCGCGCCATTGGCGTCCCGAGCGATGGCATTGATGGTCAGGTCGCGCCGCTTGAGATCTTCTTCCAGCGTGACCGACGGGTCGGCGTGCACGCTGAAACCCGTGTAGCCGCTGCCGGTTTTGCGCTCGGTGCGCGCCAGCGCGTATTCCTCCGCCGTCTCCGGATGCAGAAAAACCGGGAAGTCCTTGCCCACCTGTTTGTAGCCGGCCGCGAGCATCGCTTCGGGCGTACTTCCGACCACGACAAAGTCGCGCTCGTGCACCGGCAAACCGAGCATGTCGTCGCGTACCGCGCCACCAACCAGATAAATGTCCTGCACATCGTTGTTCATAGGGCGAAGAGTACTACAACCGCTTTGCACGCGCGCAGGCTGCTTGCTACCTTCGCGGCATGTCCAGACCCGAATCTTCGCCCGCGCGCTGGCGCTTTTTGCTGCTTCTGATTGCGATCATTGTCGCCTCGACGATGCTGCTCGGCGGCTGCGCACGCACGGCCTTTTACTGGCAGGCGGCGCGCGGGCAGTGGGAGCTGATCCGCGAGCGCGAACCGGTGGACGAAGTGCTCAGCGACCCCGCGCTCGATCCCCGGGTGCGCGAGCGCCTGGCGCTGGCCTTTGAGGCACGGGTGTTTGCCTCCGAGGCGCTCGGTCTGCCGGACAACAAGAGCTACCGCACTTACGTGCAGCTCGATCGTCCCCATGTGCTATGGAACGTGGTGGCCGCGCCGGAGTTCTCGGTGGATCCGCAGACCTGGTGTTTTCCGTTTGCCGGTTGCGTGAGCTACCGCGGTTTTTTTCGCGAAGCCGCCGCGCGGGAGGAGACCGAGCGGCTACAGGCCGAGGGTCTCGATGCGTTTTACGGTGGCGTCGGAGCCTACTCCACGCTGGGTAAGTTTGCCGACCCTATCCTGAGCAGCATGCTCAGCGGCGACGAGCTGTCGGTCATTGCGCTGATTTTTCATGAGCTTGCTCATCAGGTGGTATATCGGCCCAGCGATTCGCCGTTCAGTGAGTCGTTTGCCACGTTTGTGGAGCGCGAGGGGCTGCGCCGATTCCTGCTGGCCAAAAACCGTGGCGCCGATTACGAGAAGTATCTGAACGCCGAAGCGCGTCGCGAGGACTTTGCCGAGCTGGTATCCAGCGCGCGCGAAGAACTGCGTGAGGTCTATGCGCGCGATACGACGCCCGAGCAAAAGCGCCTGGACAAGGCCGAAGCGATTGAAGCGCTGCGCGCGCGCTACGCCCGCGTCAAGGAGGCGTGGGGCGGTTACTCAGGCTACGACGGCTGGTTTCGTCGCGAGCTCAACAACGCGCATCTGGCGACCGTGAGTACCTACAACCGATGGGTGGCTGCATTCGGTGCGCTATTGGCCGAACACGACGGCGATCTGCCCGCGTTCTATGCGGCGGTTGAGATGTTGGCCAAACAGGAGGACGCCGACGTGCTGGCGCGTCTGGAGGCGCTGGACGCGCGTCAGTAACGACCCGCCGTGCGGCGGTAGTCGTCGAAAGGATCAAGTCCGTTGGTCTTGCGCACCGTGCGTGGAATCCACGTGCCTGCGGCGCGCGGTGTGATGCCCAGTCGCTCAAATCCGTTGCTGTCGCAGATACTGTTGACCTCCAGCGATTTGAGGTTGTCGCGCGACAGCGGTTTGCCCGGCACGAACTCCAGCAGGGTGGCCTGGATGCGAGCCAGTGAATCGGGCATGCCGATGATGGCGCGATTGAGCTCGAGCGCATCGCGAATCAGCTCGACCACTTCGCGCAGCGACATGACCTGCGGTCCGCATAGCTGGAAGGTCTTGCCGAAGGTCTCAGGGTCTTCAATGCTACCGACGATGGCGTTGGCCACATCATCAATGTGCACCGGTGCAAAGCGCGCGTTGGGCTTGGGCAGCGGCATGAATGGAACCGGCAGACGCAGAAGATCGGCAAAACGATTAGTAAAAGAGTCGTTCTCGCCGTAGATCGTTGAGGGCTGGAAAATCGTCAGCGCGAGGTCCTGGCCCGCGGCACGTCGCAGGGCAATTTCGCCGGCGCCCTTGCTGCGCAGATACTGACTCGGGCCTTTTTCGGCATCGGCACGCAGCGCGCTGACCTGCGCAAAACGCGTGGCGCCATTTTTCTTGGCGGCGTTGGCCAGACGCGCAGGCAACTCAGCATGTAGTGTCGTGAATTCCGCACCGTCGCGCGTGCGGCTATTCAGTATGCCCACCAGATTGATCACCGCCTCGCAGCCCTCAAGGGCGCGTTCGAGAGCCGCATCGCTGGCAAGATTTACTTTGACCAATTCGGCCTCGGGCACAACCTTGAGTGCGCGATGGCGTTCAGGATGGCGAGTAAGAAGCCGCACGTGCCAGCCGGCAGCGGTGAGTTTCGGTGTCAGTGCGGTGCCGACAAAGCCGGTGCCGCCGGCGATTGCGATGGTCTTGGGAAGCATGAGTTGTGGTGGTACCCGATCAGGGAGCAGAAACGACCGCGAAGTATAGAGCAAAGCCCGGTCGGCGTGTCCGCTTCACCGCACGGAACACCGTTGTCAGATACAAAATCATGCATTTACGCCCGAATCTTGGGCGCAGAGCTGCGCTTAAGTCAGGGCGTTGGGCGACGGATTGGCGGCATGCGTGAGGCCAGGCGTCGCTCGTCTCCGGTCAGCCGCCAATGAAAGACAGTGTCGGCGAACAGCACTTTCTGAACGTACTTGCGTGTCTCGTTGAACGGAATGGTCTCGATCCAGATGTCGGCTGGCACGTTGCCCCGTTCGGGCAGCCAGCTTTTTACACGACGCGGCCCGGCGTTGTAGGCGGCGGTCGCGAGCACCTGGTTCTTGTCGAAGCGGTTGTACATCTGGCCGAGGTAGTGCACGCCAAGCTGAATGTTGCGCTGTGGATTGAGCAACGTCTGCAGACCGCGATAAGGCACGCGCGCGCGCCGTGCGGTTTCCTTGCCGGTGCCGGGAATCAGCTGCATCAGGCCCACAGCACCGGCCGAAGATTTGACGTCGCTCATGAACAGGCTTTCCGATCGCGTTACGCCGTAGGCCCAGGTGCGCGCAATCTCGGCGCGCGAGGTGTGTTCGTCAAAATCGGCCTTGAACGGGGTCGGGTAGGTGCGCAGCAGATCATTGTGACCGCCGCTGTAAGCAAGCGTACGAATAGCCTGCGAGTGCCAGCCCCAGCGATCGGCAAGCAAGGCGGCCTGTTGTCGCAGCGGTAGCTCCAGACCGCGAACCGCGCTTTCCCATTCGCTGCGGGCCGGCCCGAACAGATCGACAAAAAACAGTTCGCGAGCGCGCACGAACGTTGGCAATTCCATGAGCTTCGCCGCCAGTTGCGCATCGTCGGCGATGGTTTGATGCGAAAACTGATACTCGGCGTCGAGACGATCGGCGGCCAGGAAGCCGTAGTAACTGCGTTCGTTGGCGATGTCGCGTAGCAGCGCCTGGGATTGTTCGTGGTCGCCAAGCTCGGCCATGGCGCGCGCACTAAAATAGCGCCAGGCCGATTCTTTGGCGAGCGCAGGGCGCATGGCCTCGATGCTGCGCAATACGCGTGCCCAGTCGCCGCTGCTAAGTGCCGAGCGCACTTGCCAGCGAGCCACGTCGTCGCTGGTGCTATCCAGACTCCGGGTCCAGGTTTCCACCTCGGGCAGGCCGTCGCGTGCTCCGCGCAGCGCGATGTAGTTCAACAGGTTTTTGTGGTCGCGTTCACCAAGTTGGGCATCGTCGGCGGTCGCGCGCAGCAGTGCATAAGCCTGCGCGGGATCGCGACGCGCGGCGCGGCGAATGCCGTAGTTGTACAACGCATCGCGCAGACCGTGAGAGGGTACGTTTCTAATGCGCTTGAGCGCTGTGGCCGGATCGCGGCGCATGGTTTGCCAGCGCGACAGCCACACGCGTTCGGCGGCCGGTGCCTTTTTGGCCAGGTAGGTGGCCAGCTTGAGCTCGCCGGCTTTGAGCGCAAGATGCAGGCGCTCGGCATAGCGCGTTTCGGTCAGCAGACCGTCTTTTTGCAGCCGGTGGAACAACGGATCGCATTCTTTGGGCTGGCTCTTGCCGACCAGCCATAGATCGAGCGCCGCGCGTCGAAGTTCGGCAAACTCTTTCGACGTGGCGTTGTGCAGGCGAGCATGGGCGGCGTAGCAGTCCAGAGGCACGTCACCGGATTCGGTGTAGTGCTCGTTGTACAGCGACAAATAGCGCGCCGTCGCGCCGCGCTTGGCCAGCCGTGTGGCATGACGATAGCGCAGCGTCTTGTTCAGTGAGGTGTCCGGGTAGCGCGCCAGATGTTGTTCGACATCGCGGTCGGGCACGTTTGAAAGTCGCCCGAGATAGCTCGCGCTGACCAGATCCGGCCACAGGATGTAGTCCGACAGGGTAGATTGAGTCTCTCCAAGAACCCTCGAATCGCCATTTCGGGCTTTCTCATAGGCTATTTTGAAGGCCTGCCGTTGCTCCACGGCAACGCCCGCATTCGCGCTCAAAAGCATGCCGGCAAAGAACGGAATCAAGCACACTTTTTTTATAGTTTTCAGGTTCATAGAATTCCAAGAATAGGGGAGTTTGGAGGCCATTTCTATGTCGGTTCACTCACAATTTGGACAAATTTTTGCAATTTTTCCGGGGCGTTATTGTTAAATATCAGGGATTGCCTGATACCTTTAAAGAAACTGTAAAGAAATACTTCACCTACTCTCCCTGGCTGTTCAGTCCCCCTCGGCTGTTCAGCCTTTTTTTTGCCTGCGATTTGTCGGCCCTCTATGGTGTGTGCCGCGCCAACGCCACACGACTCAACACCATGATACCGGGCTTCGAGATACTGACCACACTTATTCCTGTTGGTGCCCTTGCCGGCCTCGTTGCCGGTCTGTTCGGCATCGGCGGTGGCGTCATAACCGTGGTCGCGCTTGTACTGGTGTTGCCAGCGCTTGGTGTGCCCGCCGCGCGCATCATGCACGTGGCGCTGGGTACCTCGCTGTTCGCCATTGTCATGACATCGATCTCTTCCACACTGTCGCATCATCGGCGCGGCGGCGTGCGCTGGCATGCGGCGCGCCGACTGGCGCCTGCCGCTGCCATTGGCGCATTGGCCGGTGGCGCGGTGGCCCACTTTATCCCCGATCAGGCTCTGCGCGTTGGCTTCGGCGTTTTTCTGATGACGGTGGCGTGGCGACTTGGGCGCCCTGCGCCTGTCACGGTCGAGCGACCGCTTCCGGGAAACTTAGGCCTGTGGACCGTGGGCGGTGTGATCGGTGCGCTGTCATCCTGGACCGGCATCGGTGGCGGCTCTTTAAGCGGTCCGTATCTGATGGCGCATGGCGTCGAGCCCAAACAAGCCGTGGGTACGTCAGCGGCCGTGGGTTTTCCGATCGCCGTCGCCGGTGCTGCCGGTTATGTTATCGGCGGATGGAACGTTGAGGGGCTGCCGGATTTTACGCTGGGCTATGTGTACTGGCCGGCCGCGTTGACGCTTGGGCTCGCGGCCATGTTGATTGCGCCGGTGGGCACCAAAATAGCGCATGCGCTGCCGCCGCGTTATCTCAAAATGGCCTATGCGCTGCTCTTAGCGGCGTCGGCACTGCGCGTGATGTGGGGTGCTTTCTAAGGGCTAGGCGCGTATCCTTCGCGCGAGCTGTCACGCAGCGGCAAAAAAATATAAGGAATCCGTTATGACCAAGACCTTCGCGCCATGGCGCGCACTGATCCTGGCCGCCGCCGCGCTGAGCGTGTCGGCCGTTGCTCAGGAATCCGAACAGACTGAATCCGGACTGACGCCCGAACAGCAGGCGTACATGGCCGAGGCGCGCAGAATCTGGGAATCGTTAACGCCGCGCACGGGCGAAATCGTTCTGCCCGGTGGCTTTGCAACGCTCGACGTGCCCGACACCTATTACTACCTCGATCCGGCCGACACCTCCACGGTGCTCGAAGATGTCTGGGGCAACCCGCCGGGCAGCGCCACGCTCGGCATGTTGATGCCCGAGAAATACACGCCGTTCGACAGCGCAAGCTGGGCGGTGACGATCGAGTACGTTGAAGATGGCTACGTGTCGGATGCTGACGCGGCAGAGATCAACTACGACAAACTGCTCAAGCAAATGCAGAAGGACACGCGTCAAAGCAGCAAGGCGCGGGCTGAAGCCGGCTACGGCACGGTGGATCTGGTGGGCTGGGCGGAGCCGCCGTTTTATTCAACCGAAGACAAGCACATGTATTGGGCCAAGGAACTGCTGTTTAACGGTGAAGACCGCACGCTCAACTACGACATTCGTGCGCTGGGTCGCAAGGGTGTGCTCAGCATGACGTTCATCGCCGGTGCCGATCAGCTTGGCGAGATCAACGCGGCACGTGATGAGATTTTGCAGATGGCGGCGTTTAATCAGGGCTTTCGCTACGAAGACTACAATCCCGACACCGACAAGCTGGCTGCCTACGGTCTCGGCGCGCTGGTGGCCGGTGCGGTCGCCAAGAAAACCGGTCTGCTGGTGGCAGCGCTCGTGTTCTTGAAAAAATTCGGCGTGTTTATTCTCGTTGGTATCGCTGCGCTGTTTGGCAAGATCAAGGGCATGTTTACAGGCAAACAGGCCTAGGCCTTTTTTCCTGCTTAACAAGAAAACGCCCGTCGTTGCCGGCGGGCGTTTTTTATTGCGGCGTTTGCGCTGCGGCGCTAGCCGATGATAACCAACGTATCCGCACCGTCGCGCACGACACGCAGCATCAGCTGCGCGACATCGGCATTGGCCTTTTCACGGAAGTCGGCCAGATTCTCGACGGGGCGGAGGTTGACGGTCGTAACTACATCGCCTTCTTCCAGGCCGCTGAACGCGGCCGGGCTGTCCGGCAACACGCGGGTCACCATGACGCCGCCGCCATCAGAATCCAGTGATCTGAGCTGACGTTTGGTCAGGTTGCCAAACGAGGCGCCCTCGAGACCCGGGTGCAGCGTGTTGCCGGCGTTGAGTCGTTGGGTGTTGGTGTCTGTGGCCACGGAGCCGAGACGTGCGGTGAACGCCCGATTCTTGCCGTTGCGAATCACCTCGACCTCTACTTCGTCACCTTCGCTCAAAAGTCCAATGGCGTTGCGCAATTCATTGGCGTCGCGAGTTTTCTCGCCGTTGACCTTGATGATGATGTCCTGAACTTCGATACCGGCTTTGTCCGCGGCCGAGTCCGGGTCCACCTGCATCACGATCGCCCCTTCGCGGCCGTCAAGTCCGAGGCCCTCACGAGCTTGTTCGTCCAAACCCCGCGTAGCGCCAATGCGCACACCCAGAAGGCCGCGGCGCACTTCACCAAATTCCAGAATCTGCTCCATCACGCGCCGTGCCATGTTGATGGGCACGGCAAAGCCAATGCCAACGTTGCCGCCGGAGGTGGTCTTGATGGCTGTGTTGATGCCGATGAGTTCGCCGCGCAGATTCAATAGCGCGCCGCCGGAGTTGCCCGGATTAATGGCAGCATCGGTCTGAATGAAATCTTCGTAGCCGTCGCGGCTAAGGCCATAGCGACCCAGGCCGCTGACGATGCCGGAGGTGACGGTGTTGGACAATCCGAAGGGGTTGCCGATGGCCACGACAAAATCGCCCACTTCGAGGTTGTCAGAATTGGACACCGGAATTTGCGCGAGATTGTCACCGTCCACTTGTATAAGCGCAACGTCGGAACCTGGATCGGAACCGATGACCGTGGCTTCCATAGTGCGATCGTCAAACAGCGTGACGGTGATGGACTCGGCGCTCTCCACCACGTGGTGGTTGGTAATGATGTAGCCGTTTTTGGCATCAACAATAACGCCTGATCCACTGGCTGCCGGCCCGCGTCGGGGTGTGGACGGCATGCGCGGGAAAAGAGGCACGCCGCGGCGGTTCGCGATCGTTGGCGCTTTCTGGCGCACGGCAATGTTGACCACGGCCGGCGAGGCCTGCTTGATCATGGGGGCAAGCGAGGGCAACTGCGTGTCGCCAACGGCCTGCGGCAGGGCAGCGTGGGCGGCTGAGAATCCGGTCAGAAAAACCAGACCGGCCGCCGCAACGGTCGACAGTCTCGATACTTTCATGGGCTTGGGGCTCCTGAATGCTTGGTCTTTAAGCTGGCGCGCCCGCACGGATGGCAGGCGCACAACGCGAAAAACAGTGTACCGGGTTACAGACCGCGGTCCACCGCCCCAAGTTCCGGCGGGGGGAGCCGGAACTTGAGCGCGATGGTGACAGGACTAGCTGACGTTGACGTTAATGCGACGCGGCTGCAGCTGTGCTTTCTTGGGGATACGCACAATCAGCACGCCTTTGTCGGCCTTGGCCTCGATGGCATCGGCATCGGCCGTATCCGGCAGCGAGAAGCGACGGGAGAACTCGCCGCTGGCGCGCTCTATACGCAGGCGCGTGGCCTGCTCGTGGTCCAGCGCGGCGCGCTTGCCCGAAACCGTCAACTCGCCGTTTTCAGCCGTGATTTCCAGGTCGTCGGCGTCCACGCCGGGGATGTCCGCGACCAGTTCAAAGGCATCGTCAAACTCGATGACGTCAAACGCAGGCACCCAGTGCTCGCGACCTTCGCGCTGATCTTTAAACAGATAGTCCATGTCGCGATGCAGGCGGCGAAGGGCGGTCCAGGGTTCGTATTGCACAACTTTCATTGTTAGCTCCTTAAAGCGAAATTGTTGCCCGAAGGCGGTTTGGTTTGGAGGTAAAACTTCGTTGAAGGCGACCTATGGACGGGGGCGAAAATTTTCAAGGGAAGGGGAGTTTCGGCCTGTTTTTCACTGTTTTGGTGAGGACAGTGACAATTTGGACGAACACAAGATGTTGTGGTTGGTGCCTTTTTGGGGGTTTCCCCGAGAGGCTTGCGAAATTGCGGGTAGCGTCTGAGGAAGGTTTTGTAAGTTATTGATTCATATGGCTGGCGGAGTGTCAAAAATTTGTCACAATACCCCTTGACAGCGCACTACATGAGGCATAATCTCTACATCCTAGACACAACATATAGTGTTTCATAACATGCTGCAGCGCACGCCGCTCAAATAGCAGCCGAAATACCGATTTGAGTCACTTCCGGGGCATATCTCTACCCCTGGGCGGTGCCTTTTACGCTTTTAAAAATATCGAATTGGGGGACTCTTCGATCATGACGACGGCCTTGAAAATGGAACCCGACGGCGCTTCAGATATCGCCTTTCAATCCGCATCCTTAGATATCTGGGATACCAAATACCGTCTTAAAGCCAAGGATGGCACGATCATCGACGCGACGATCGACGACACCTATAAGCGTGTCGCGCGGGCGCTGGCCGATGTCGAAACCGAAGAAAAGCGGGAATACTGGTACGAGCGCTTTTGCTGGGCGCTGCGCAAAGGCGCGATCCCTGCCGGGCGTATCACGTCCAACGCCGGCGCGCTGGCTCACAAGCCGGCCACCTCCACGATCAACTGTACGGTCTCGGGCACCATCGGTGACTCGATGAACGAGATTCTGGGCAAGGTGCACGAAGCCGGACTGACCCTCAAAGCCGGTTGCGGTATCGGCTATGAGTTCTCGACGCTGCGTCCGCGCGGCGCCTACGTGTCGGGCGCCGGCGCTTACACCTCCGGTCCGCTGTCGTTCATGGATATCTACGACAAGATGTGCTTCACGGTCTCGTCGGCCGGTGGTCGTCGCGGTGCGCAAATGGGCACGTTCGATATTGGCCATCCTGACGTACTCGAATTTATTCGCGCCAAGCGCGAAGACGGGCGTCTGCGTCAGTTCAATCTGTCGCTGTTGATCACCGATGAGTTTATGCAGGCGGTCAAAGACAACGCCGACTGGCGCTTTGCGTTCCCCGTGCTGGAAGACGAGCTTGAGAGTGAAGGCCTGAACCTCGAAGATCCCACGCAGGTGGTGTGGCGCGACTGGCCTAAAAAGCAGGGCTATGTGACCAACGACGACGGCGAGGTGGCTTGCAAGGTTTATAAGACCGTGCCGGCGCAGCGCATTTGGGACATGATCATGTCCTCGACCTATGACTTTGCCGAGCCGGGTTTCGTGCTCATTGACAAGGTCAACGAAGAGAACAACAACTGGTTCGATGAGAACATCCGCGCGACCAACCCGTGCGGTGAGCAGCCCCTGCCGCCTTACGGTTCGTGCCTGCTCGGCTCTGTGAACCTGACCAAGTTTGTGCGCGATCCGTTTACGCACGAAGCGCGTTTTGACTGGGTGCAGTTCCGCGACGTGGTCAAGGTGTTTACGCGCATGCTCGACAACGTTGTCGAGATCAACGGTCTGCCGCTGGGTCAGCAGCGCAATGAAATCTATCGCAAGCGCCGTCACGGCATGGGCTTTTTGGGTCTGGGTTCCTCGTGCACGATGCTGCGCATGAAGTATGGCTCAGCGGGTGCTGTTTCGTTTACCGAGCGCGTCGCCCGCGAACTGGCGCTGGCCGGCTGGGAAACCGCGCTGGAGCTGGCCGAAGAAAAAGGCCCCGCGCCGATCATGAGCGAAGACTTCGACGTCACGCAGGAAATGCTGCACAAGCGTCCGCAGATGGTGAAAGACGGCTGGAAGGTTGGACAGAAGATCCCGGGGCGTGTGCTGCACGCGCGCTACAGCAAATATATGCGCCGCGTGGCAGAGCATGCGCCGGAGATCGTCGAAGCCCTGGCCGAGCGCGGTGCGCGTTTCACGCATCACAGCTCAATCGCGCCCACGGGCACTATTTCTCTGTCACTGGCCAACAACGCCAGCAACGGCATCGAGCCGAGCTTTGCGCATCACTACTATCGCAACGTGATTCGCGAGGGCAAGAAGACCAAAGAGAAAGTGGACGTGTTTTCGTTTGAGCTGCTGGCCTACCGCAAGCTCATCAATGAAGCCGCGATGCCGCACTCTGACGATGCCAGCGCAGCGCTGCCCGAGTACTTCGTGGCCGCCGATGACATCTCGCCGACCGAGCATGTGGACATGCAGGCCGCGGCACAAACCTGGGTGGACTCGTCCATTTCCAAAACGGCCAACGTGCCCACCGACTATCCGTACGAAGATTTCAAAAACATCTACATGTACGCGTACGACAAGGGTCTTAAAGGCTGCACGACGTTCCGCTTCAACCCCGAGGCGTTCCAGGGCGTGCTGGTCAAGGAAGAAGACCTCAAAAACACCAAGTACGAATTTACGCTGGAAGACGGCAGCACCGTGTCGGTCGCTGGCGACGAAGAGATCGAGTACGACGGAGAAGTACATTCCGCTGCTAACCTGTTTGATGCCCTCAAGGAAGGGTATTACGGCAAGTTTTAAGCGCGAAGATATTTAAAGGACATCATCATGACGATCAAGATTGACAGCAAAATCGTAAGCTACGCCGTCGCCAAGCCCGAAGAAGACGCGCCGCCAAAAGCCAGCGTGACCGAGCTTCCCAAGAAGGACGACAAGATCGTGCGCATGCATGAAAAAGTCACCCGCCCGGAAATGCTCGTAGGCTCCACGTACAAAGTTAAAACGCCGGTCGCCGATCACGCGATGTACGTGACGATCAACGACATCGTGCTCAACCCCGGCACCGAGTATGAAAAGCAACGTCCGTTCGAGATTTTCATCAACTCGAAAAACCTCGATCACTACCAGTGGATCGTGGCGCTCACGCGGATTATCTCCGCCGTGTTCCGCAAGGGCGGCGACGTGACCTTCCTGGTCGACGAGCTAAAAGAAGTGTTCGACCCGCGCGGCGGCTACTGGAAGTCCGGCGGCAAGTACATGCCTTCGATCATCGCCGAGCTCGGCCACGTGGTGGAGCAGCATCTGATGGCGATTGGACTTCTGGCCAAGCCTGAGCTCGATGAAAACACCAAGGCGATTCTTGAGCAGAAACGTCAGGACTTTGAGCAGAGCAATAAGCAGACCGATGCGTTTGCGGAAACTGACTACCCTGAAGGTGCGCAGCTTTGCGCCAAGTGCAATACAGTGGCCGTGATCATGATGGACGGGTGTATGACTTGTTTGTCTTGTGGGGATTCCAAGTGTGGGTAGGGGATTTGGCAGACCACTCGAACTGTAGCTAGGCGTAGATTCGCTAATGGCCACTAGCGGTCACTCCCTCAGCGCTATACGCATACGCCGCCAGCGATTTTGAGAAACTCCAGTCGCTCGTTGTCGCCGACTATCTGATACCAAACTTCGTGCGAACAGCCGCCTGAGTGGTAGTAAAACTTTGCGATCGTGTTGTCGATTTCGATTGTCGATACGCGGTGCGGACGTGAGAGCCAACTTTCCATCCATTCGCTGTCGGGAATGACTTTCACCTGCTTGTGCTGATCATAAGCCCACAGCGCGGTTTCTATATCGGATGTGTCCTCAATTGAGAAGTACTCTGAAGGTTCTTCAGAAAAGAACGCCTGGTTTTCATACAGGGTACAAGTCGCGCTACGAATGCTGCGTTGATCAGTTGGACATACTACAGAGTAGAAAAAAACTACGGGACGCTCAGACCTGTGAGGCGAGAACTTGTAGATCGTTCGATAGTCGGTGTAGCTGGTATCACTAAAGATCACATTCTGTTCTGCACGTAACTCCGGATACGCGTTTGAGATTGCATCAGCCGTTAGATGATATCGCCAGCCATCATAGTTTTCGAAGAGTGCCTCCATTTCCGCCAATTCATCTCGGCAGAACGCTTCTTTTGGATCATCACACATTGACTTGGCCATTTCCGTCTGCCGATTCCGGTACTCAAGCGCAGTCTTGTCATCCATGTACTCGTATTCAACAGACAGTGTTGCCAGTGTTTTCACGGGTACCTTTTGGAATAGTGCGACGTTTGATGGGCCGCGCTTGAGAAAAAGTGAGTGCTCCGAGCAACCCTGACAAAACGCAACGACGATAAGCGCGAATCGAAATTTCATGGGCAGACCCGCACATCATCGGGTCGAAAGTGCGCGACTATTGCCATCCGAGCAGCATCCTGACTTTCTCTTCGCTATCCGCTACGGCGTACGCAACACGAAATCCCGAAGCGTATCTTGTGTGGACTCTTCTTCAGCTTTTACTTCGGCGGCAGAGCGACAGACCTCTTTTTTGAATTTGCTGCCGGTGACACGCTCTTTGCGACAGACAAGGTCGTCTGCTTGATCGCTCGACGCAGTGGTTGCCGGTGCTGAAATTCCCAGCACGGCGCCTTGCGCAGAATTGCCGGGACTTTTGGGGAGCGGTTTGGATGAGGCGGTGGTGTCCTGTTGGGTCCGCGTGGTCGCCGCTTCGTTGGTCGTGGTGCAGGCAATCACGCAGAGCATCAGGGGCAGGATTAAAATATTTCTGGTCATTGGGCTCACCCGTCGCAATTGAAATAGTGTCTACGACAGGTATCGTAGCATTTTCTGATCTGTTCATCGATCAGTATTGAGGGCGGTCGCGAGTATCGAACTCATGTTCGATGTTTTGACAGGTGGCCGCGAGGTCGTTCTGTCTCCGCGTCTATCACTTAGCCTCGCAAATTCATGCAGAAACCGTCATTGACAATTGAGGGTAAAAAAGTAACCATAAGGTTACATGAATAGAAAAGACGAAATGGACGCAGTGTTCCATGCTCTGGCCAACGCCAACCGACGCCACATGCTGGATCACATCAAGGCATCCCCCGGCATCCTGGTTGGGGAGTTGGCCGGGCATTTTGATGTCAGCCGCATCGCCGTCATGAAACACCTGCGTGTATTGGAAGAAGCACGTCTCGTCGTTTCGCAAAAAGACGGGCGCACGCGACGCCTCTATTTTAACCCTGTGCCTATTCAGCTGATCTACGAGCGCTGGACGACAGAATACAGCGCCTACTGGAGCGGCGGACTTACACAGCTCAAATACGCCGCCGAGACCAGGGCTCGAGAAGAAGGCACCACAAAGACTAAAGCGAAGAGCAAAAAAGGAACGCAGTCATGACTGATACCCCGTATGCCGACAAAGGCGTCTATCAGGTTCTCATCAATGCGCCCATCGAGACCGTCTGGTCGGAGCTTGTGAAAACCGGCGCTACGCGTCCTTTTTTCTGGGACTCGGCCTGGGACACGCACGGAATGGCTGAGGGCAACACCTATCGCATGATCTCAAGTAATCGCAAGACCGTTGCCGTTATTGGCGAGATCTTGGAGATGGAACCACCGCATCGTCTGGTCACGAGCTTTCGACTGACCTCACTGGACGATCCGCCGTCGCGAGTAACCTATGAGCTTGAAGAGGCGCCGGAAGGAACGCTGTTTACTTTGATCACGGAAAACGTGCCAGCCGGATCGCGCAGCGAGAAGTCGATGGCCGACGGCTCGCGCTTCATTGTGACCAACTTCAAGTCCTTCATTGAAACCGGCAAGGTCACCTTCGGCGCACGCATGTTGCTATCGGCGTTTCGTCTGATGGCCCCGTTTACACCCAAGAGCATGAGCGCCGACAAATGGCCGCTGGATCGCTAGTCGCTACATCGTAAAGGAGCACTCCTATGCCCAAGTCACCCGAAGAAATGGCGCAGTCAATGATTGCAAATATGAAAGAGAAAACCGGCAAGACGCTGGCCCAATGGCTCGCGCTTACAAAAAAGTCGCGCTTGGCCAAGCACGGCGAGCTGGTGAAATTCTTGAAATCCGATCACGGCATGACGCACGGCTTTGCTAATCTGGTGGCGCACAAAACGCTGAGGAGTGACGCCGGCAGCGTCGCCGACAGTGCCGATCTTGTGGCGGCTCAGTACGGTGGCGCCAAGGCCGATCTCAAGCCGATTTACGATTCGATTCTCAAAATCGCCGAGTCGTTCGGCGATGTAGACGTCTCACCAAAAAAGGCCTACGTGAGCCTGCGACGCTCGAAACAGTTTGCGATTGTGCAGCCGTCGACGCGCACGCGTGTGGATTTGGGCCTGAACCTGAAAGGCGAACCGCCAAAGGGAAGGCTTGAGGCTTCGGGTAGTTTCAATGCGATGGTCAGTCACCGTGTGCGGCTGGAGAAGCCTGCCGATGTGAACAAGGATGTGAAGGGGTGGATGAAAAAAGCGTGGGCCGACGCCTGAGACAGGTCGGCATCGGCCCGCGCCAACCATCCTAAGGCGTATCTGGCGTGTACACCCGAACGTAGTCCACCAGCATCTCTACAGGCTGCTCAAAGATCGTGTCGTCCAGACCTTGCTGACCACCCCAGCCACCGCCGTGCGCGACGTTGAGAATCAGCTTGAACTCGTTGCCAAGTTCTTTGGAAAACGGCCAGCCCAGCGGCGTGTCCGCCTGCATGCCCAGTCCATAGTCGCTCACGTCATAGCGATAGAATCCATCGCGCGTTTGATAAACGTAAGAACCGTTGTTGTCGACCACCTGCATTTGCATCGTGCTTTCGCCATCAACGAAGAACTGGATAGAGTCCGGCTGCCAGATCATTTTATAAACCCGAAATCGTGCCGACGGCGGCTCATCCATGGCGTACGTCATGCCCAGTCCGGTCCAGTTTCTGCCGCTGAGGGTTTGACGCAGGTGTGGCCACTGGAAGTCGCGGCTTCGGTGTAGCGTGTGGTGCGTGCGGTAAAGACCGTTAGCTTCCTCAAATCCAACCGCTTCCATAATGTCGATTTCACCGGCTTCGGGCCAGCCCAGACTGCCGCCCGGCACATCCCAGTTGACGTGCCCCAGCATCCAGATCGCTGGCCACGTGCCGCGACCTGATGGAATCTTGGCGCGTATTTCATACACGCCAAACGGCAAGCCTTTGTCGGGCCTGTTCTCCAGGCTGCGTCCAACGAGATAGTCGCCATTCTGGCGCACTCGGGTCATGATGGAACCGCTGGTGTAGTTGTAGACACGGTTCGGATCCTGCGGACAGGTTGTGCCAACTTCCTTGCGCAATTCAATAACCAGATAGTCGCCGATCTCGCCAAGCAGTTCGCGATCTTCAACGCGCACGTTGTCGCGATCGTTGTCGGTATAGCACTGCTCTTCGTTGTTGCGAACGCCGACCACGTCGTAGTCCCAGAAGTTCGGATCGGGGGCGCCGCTGGCGGTGACGTTGAAGTCATCGCACCAGTACAGGCTGTGGCCTTCGGGCGCCTGCTCGGCACAGTTGCCGGACACCGTTGGCTCCGGTTCTGGCTCCGGGTCAGGATCGGGATCGGGATCGGGATCGGGATCGGGATCTTCTTCCGGCGCCATTACGCCAAACTGATAGCCGTCGACGCGCGTATCGGGAGAGTCCGCACCGACAAAATCCAGACGATTGAGAATAATCTCAAGATCGTACATGCCCGGTGCGATATCGATGCTGTAAGCGCAATCGAACTGGTTGCGGGGCTCGGGCGCCGAGATGTTGCACAGCTCGACCACTCTGTCGCCATTTTTTGTGGCCCACATGCGAAAATACTGCGTGTTTTCCGACTGCGCGACGAACACAACATTGCCCCCTGCCATGGCGGCATCGGGCGTCAGCGAGAGCAGTTTGGGTTGCTCGTCAACCGGATCGGCAACGGCGTCCGGCGGCGGCGTGGTCTGACTGTCCGTTGGTGATTGTTCGCCCGACGAAGCGCCGCCGCAGGCGGCCAGTGCGCTCGTCAGAAAAACGCATCCAAGTGCGCGCAAGAGAGTCTGGGACGTGGCGTCTTTGGAACCGCGAAGACCGCCGGTTCCGGATTCGAAGCGTGGCGTCTGCATAGCATGTCACCCTGGGTTCGTTACATTCCATGTAAAAGACCGACCGCCGACGTGCGTACGTCAAACCGTCGATTCGCCCGCAGGGTAACCAGCGAAAAAAAGAAAAAATCGGTACTACGTCCAGGAAACGGGACATAGTTTGTATCTGTTTATGCGAACTCGGGGAACCCCGGATAACTTAACGCGAACGCGTTTACATAAGGGGCGATCGCGCGACGTCGTCGTGGGAAAAACCAGCGTTGGTGGAGGAAAGTTGCGAGTGCGCCTCCGGCATATGTCAGAAAGCGGCACGACACTGCGAATACGTCTTTATACTGAATAAAAAAAATGTTCTGATACGGGGCGTTTTCATGAAACATTGCTTACTCCGGGGCCTTTGCGGCCGCCCGGCTGCGTGGCGCGCGGCCGCCTTGGCTCTTTTCGTTGCATTAAGCGCAGGTCCTGCACTGGCCGTCGAGGCGCCGCCGTGCGCGCCACCGCAGCTTGTGGTGTTCGACCAGGCCACCGCCGATACGCTGATTCAGGCCGTCGAGGACGATACGCGCTACGAACTGACATTTGCGTCGGTTGCGCCGCCACTGAGCACGCTCAGCGACGATGATGATCTTCTTGTGCCGCCCACCGTTGCGCTGCCAAGCGGGATACAGGGGCCGATACTCGATGTGACGGTCGGTGCGACAACGACCACCGTGCGTATTCTTCGCACGGAGCGTTGGCCAAACCCCACCGGCCCCGGTCTGGATAATCTGCTTGAACTTGTTGTCCCCGATGCGATTGAGCGGCAGTGCGCTGACGTCGGAGTCGCCACGGATACTGATCAGGACGGCGCGGTCGACACGGGCCTGGTGCTGGGTCAGTGCGCGCGCGACAACGGCGGCGAGTACGGCTTTGAGCTGCAGCTTGCCGATGGCGTCGTGCTCAACGCCCTGGTGTCAGTGGCACCGTTCGACATTAGTACTGACATGTCGTACGACGACGGCGTGCTGGAGTCGGCGTCGTTTTTCACGACCGGTCGCATCTCATTTAGTGGCGAGCTCAGTGCATCGACCTTTGCCACACTGGATGGCACGCGGCCAATCACAATCGGCAGTTTTCCGGTCCTGACCCACGAAGTGGTGGTGCCCAATCTCGGCAGCGTCGTGATATCCGTTGATGCGGATGTTTACGCAGGCGCCTGCGGCAGTGTGGCGGCGGGGATGCGCACGGGCGTTTCCAGTACCGGCATTGCGAACATCGGGCTGGACTACGACACCAACGTGAACCCTTTGCCGCAGCTTGTGGCCAACGTGGGCGACAGCACGATCGATGCCAGCCCACCGCAGCTCGATGGTGATACGCCGGTCGATCTGACCGTGTACGGCGGTGCGAAGCTGCGTACCAATATCCGCATCGAAGGCGGCGGTATATTGCCGCTCACGGGTGCAGACATCGATCTGGTGGCACGCGGGAGTGTGCGCACGCAGGTCGATCCGGCGCGCGATCCATGGTGGGAGATATCGGGCCGGCCGGAGGTTTATGTCGATATCTCGCCCGAACTGCTTGCGGTGGATCTTGCCAACTACACATTTGAGGCGATCAATCCGCCGCCGACCGTGTTTTTCACAAGCGATGCTGAGTTTCCCTTTCCGTTGCCTGACAACGCTCGGGCCGAATCGACAGCGGGTGGTCGAGAAGCCGGTAGCGCACTGCGCTGGTCACGGGTCTTTATTGCTGATGACGGATTTGCGCTCAACGACGTTGCGCCGGCCTTCGACGGCGGCGCGCTCATGGTCGGAAGTGGGGCCACGGGCCTGCTGATTCGAACGGATTACCGTGGCGAGCGGGTGTGGCAGCGTCAGGTGGAAGGTGGCGTCAGCGTGCGCGAAGCTCGCCAGTTGCCCGACGGAAGTTTCCTGGTTGCGGGATTGCGCGGCGGCGACCTGTCGATCTTCCGCATGAGTGATTCCGGCGAGCAAATCTGGGCGCGCCAAATTGAAACCGACGGCGGCAACGTACAGTCCGTACGGATCACCAAGGCACAAAATGGTCAGGTGACACTCGGTGGTGAATACCTGGCAACGGATGATGGCAACGAAGTGGCGCCATGGGCGGCAAGCGTTGATGCCAATGGCAGTGTCAACTGGTTTCGTCGTTACGGTCTGCCCGGCGTTGACGAGAGCATCAACGCCACGATCGGGCTTGGCGATGGTGGTCTGTTGCTCGTGGGGCAAACGGATGAAACACCACCTGGTCCCACGCTTGCCGGGGCCAATGCATACACGTTGCGTATCGCTGCAGACGGCAGCGTATTGTGGTCGCACGTCTGGGCGTCTTCGACCGGAGACAAACTGCGCGCCGCCGTACAAGCGCCCGATGGTTCGTTTCTGGTCGGCGGGCAGACCGGCGGTACAAACCTCGATAGCGCCCCACGCGGTCTGATGCTTCGTTTTGACGAAGATAGTGCGTCGTTGCCGACTCAGGCGCGCTGGGTGCGTGCGATCAGCGGTAGCCGTATCACGGCGGACACCGTATTCGATGAAATCAAGGCGATGGACAGTGCGCGGGATGGATTTGTGGTGGCGGGTTCATCGCGACTTGGTACCGAGCGCACCGGCTGGCTGGCGCGACTGGTCGAACGCGGCAGCCGGGTTGATCTCTTGTGGTCCTATTTCCACGACGCTCTGGACGACGATGAGTTCACCTCGCTGACCAATATCGGCGACGGCCTGCTGGTCGCCGGCACGAGCCGTTCGTTCGGCAGCGGCAACGGCGACAACGCCATGTGGTTGCTACGCGCGCCGCTGAACGGATTCGCCGGCTGGAACGACGCTTCTGCGGCGCAGGCGATGCCCACCGCTTTGGTCATCGACGAACCGCCGGGCTTTCCTTCTTTCGCGGATGAACTCAACATTACGGCGCAGGCCATGTTGACGGACCAGGAGCAGACCGTTGATATCGCCGCCACGGTCACCGAAGACGGCCTGCTGTTTCTAACGCCGATCGGTATCGCGCCTCAAGAGCTTGTGCGCGAGCCCTTGCTATTTGTCGACACCGACGGTGACGGTATCGCTGACGTGCTGGATAACTGTACTACGATTGCCAACGCCGATCAGCGCGACAGCAATGGGGACGGTTTTGGCAATCGCTGCGATGCAGATCTCAATGACGACGGCACAACCAACTTTGTGGATCTTGGGTTGTTTCGCAACGTGTTTTTCAGCAACGACGAGGATGCTGACTTCAGCGGCGATGGCGCAGTCAACGTGATCGATCTCGGTGTGCTAAGGCAGCTGTTCTTTGCATCGCCCGGCCCGAGTGGTCTGGTGCCCTAGCAAGCGCTATCTGGTTTTAGGTTTCGGATCGACCGAACGCGTCAGCTGTATACGACGAAACGCCACGGAGGTGTAGTCGCCATTGGCCTGATCGGTGGCCCAGTCGCCGGTGCCGGCGCAACCGGCGTACCACATGCCATCAACGTCCTTGGTGCTGCACTGGTTGTAGGCGCCGGCCTTGAAGTACAGCGCATCGCCGGAGTAGCCCTTCGGATGGTCTTTCTCATCGACTTTGCCGTAGGCATCAGCGTTGTTGGACAGGTCGATTTCGTAGGTGACAGTCTTCGTCGGATCGGCCGTTCTGAAGGTCAGGTACATCGTATTGCGATGAACGTTGATGTTGTAGTTAAACAGCTGTCCGAGGGCGATGCCGTTCTCGCCCGGGTCCTCGGGATTTTCCCATGTGTTGCCCCACACCGGATATGCGATATCGGTTCTGTCGGGGTTGTCTCTTGCCAGGTTGCGCTCGTAGGTCCAGAACACTGAGCCGGTTTCGTGATCCGGCCATTTCTTGTAGTAGATCTTGATCGGTTCGTTGCCCCAGCCAAACCCTTTGCCCTTGTTGATGACCTCCTTGTCCTTGTCAGCGTGGATTTGCCCGACGACCACGGAATAGGAGGGCTTCTTGTTGGGGTGCTTGGCGTTCTTCGCTACATGCAGAACCTTGAGCGTGGCTTCAAGCTGACCGCCGACATCGGCAAAGTACTTCGAGCCCCGATGGGCTTTTAGCGAAAAATTGTTTTTCGGGTCATGCGTGCCAATCCTGGTGTTCTTGCCGCGCAACATCTGGCGCAGTTCGCTACGCGTGTTGGACGAGTTGGCCGTAGTAATCGCTTTGTTTGGCGCAGTAAAAACCAGATAGCCTTTGTCATCCAGATAGAAGAAATCCGGATGCGAAAAGTTGTGCATTGCTCGCACGGGAATCTCGTCGATTTTGCCGTCCCGGTTGTCATCGAGCGGCAGCGTGAGCTTCCAGAATCGAAAATCGAATTTGTCGCCAGGGTCTTCTGCGCAGGCGCCTGGCGCTGCTGCCATGGCGCTAAAGAAGCCGGCGGACACAATGCAAAGGATGGTGGAATGTCGCATGAAAAAGCCTGTTGATTCTTATGGTTTGGGTATAACGGTTTCGACCGTGCAAATCGGTAAAAACTCCGCACTTACGGCAGTTAGTTTATCAATATTTGTGAACGCCGCTCGCGCTAGTCGTGGGTGTTTACCAGTTCGTAAAAGGTAACCTGATCAAAATCCGCATCATCGCCGGTGTTGTTCTGGGTGTACGCGCCAGCCTTGAAATACATCCATTCGTCTGCTCTGTCATAGCCGCTGTTCTGCGCTTCCATGTCCACGAATGTGTGCCCAATGATTGGGCCGGTCTGATCGCCGCGTCGAACAATGACATCAATACGAGCGCCACGCTGATTGATCTCGTAGGAGAAGATTTCGTCCAGAGCGATACCGTTTTCTGGGTTGGCGTCGTCGGTCGGTGCGCGGTCAGGATCGTCGTTTACGGGGCCGAGGACAGAAAAGTAAAGGTCGTCTGAATCGCGAATCTCGTGTGCCAGATACACAAAGCCGCGTTCGTTCTCCGGGTACTTGCGATAGTACAAGCGAGCAGGTTCGTCGTTCTCGGCATGGATCTGGCCAATGATGACGCGGCCAACCTGGTTGCGCTCGCCGGTTGAGGTGACCTGATTCACCGCAAGCGTGCCGCGCAACACGCCATTGCGCCCGCCGACGTTGAGCCCGGGGTCCGGCTGATAGCCGAGCACCCAGTTGTTGCCATTGACGCCGCGAGTACTGATGCCTGTGTTGCCACGGCGAAGCATCTCGCGCAGTTCGGATCGCGTGAAGCTTGTGTTGGCGGAGGTTTTGGCGCCGCCGATCGTGGAGCGAAACACCATGGCGCCGGTGTCGTCGGTGAAGAAAAACTCGTCGCTGAATCCGTCGTCGAGGTCGCGCTCGCTGGTGCGGTCGGAACGTCCGTTGCCATCAAGGTCAGCGGGCGTATCCAGCGCCCAGGTCAGCAGGTCGAAGTTTGATCCGGGCGGCTGCGCGGGGTCGAGCGCAAAATCGTTGGCCGAGACGTTGCTCGTTTCAAGCTCCGCGGTTGCGGTATCCAGTGTGCAGCCAAACGCCGTAGCTTCAACAATCGCATTGTCGGCGTTGGCCGAATTGCCGTAGTTCTCAATGCGAATAAACTGCGCCGGCGTGGCGGGGGTGGTGTAACGCTCAAAGCTTAAGGTCGTGCCCGAGGACATCTGATCGGCGAGCAGCGACTCAAAGTTTGTTCCATCCTCCGACGTGAATACGCTGAAGGACGCAACGCGCTGGTCGCCTTCAAACCACGCGATGCCGATTTCCCGGATCAGATGGCGGGCACCCAGATCCAGCGTGAGGGTAATGGCGTCGCCCGTGGTCTGCCAACGGGACGCGGGATCAAGATTGTCGTCGATTGCACGATCGG
The DNA here is from genome assembly GCA_964639265.1 of uncultured Gammaproteobacteria bacterium. Classification (GTDB taxonomy): domain Bacteria; phylum Pseudomonadota; class Gammaproteobacteria; order Steroidobacterales; family JBCCMA01; genus JBCCMA01. Next base: position 32,235 of record CAZXCL010000048.1, read on the forward strand.
GTCCATTGGACGCGCTGCTCAGGCCGTTGTCGGTGGCCCCAATCACGTTGATCAAGTGGTTGCCGGTACAGGTGGTGTTCAACACGGGCGGTGGCGGGGTGACCGGGGGCGTCGGGGACACCGTATTCGACGATCCGCCACCGCCACATCCGGCCACTGCCAGCAGGCTGGCCACGAAACTGGCTCGATAATTCATCTTTTAATTTACCTGTCGAAAAGGGCCGTCACGGTCTGCCAAAGACACCATCAGCAGCCAGAATAGTGGAGTTTCGGGCCTCGCGTTGTTGTGCGTTCGCAGCAATCGGTCTGAGTAACTGGATGGTAGCATACGAAAAATTGGACCTACCAATTAAAAACATGAATTTCACCAATTTGGTACGGTATATTGGTCCTTCCTTTTACAAGACCATAACAATGACGCTCAAAAGACGACGTGGGATGCGCACAGACCCATAGACGTCAGGAATGCGGGGATCCGATTTTGGCGAGAGGCTTTAACTCTCGCCGCACCCGACCTGCGTGCGTTGGAAAAGAACTGAATCAAACAACACCAAATTCGAACCAGGAGTCCAGGGTAATGAAGCTTAAGGTTGTCTTTTTGACCGCGCTATTGAGTACGGCGCTTGTCGGTTGCGGTAGCGATAGAAGTAGCACCGCCCTGGTGCAGGCCTCGAACGGGGCCGCGAGCCTCAGTGGGCAAGCCATTGTGGGGCAGACGCTCTCGGCATCGGTCACGGACCCTGATGGCGTCCAGGCCGGTACTGAAAGCTATCAGTGGTCGTCGAATGGCGAACTGATTGCCGGTGCGTCATCGGCCACCTACACACTGAGTGCGGACGAGGGGGGGGAATCGGTCAGCGTGATCGTGCGCTACACCGACGAAGCGGGTCTTCGCGAAACGGTTCAGTCTGCGCCGCTTGATATTCAGTCGGCCTTTACGCTCGGCGCGCGTTTTGTGCACGGGCTGGTCGACGGTGCGCTGTGCGAGATATTCGCCGTCGAAGCCGGTGGTGCAGCCGCGAGCATGGCGCTTGGTTCGGGTACCACGGCGAACGGTGTCGCAATGTTTGACGGCTTGATTCCCGTTGACGGGCCCGCGCTTATTTCGTGCGGCGGTGGCACCTACGTTGACGAGGCTTCGGGCCTTACGCTTGACGCGCCGACGACGCGCGCCGTGGTCGATGTGCAGGGTGACACGGTCTATACCGTTTCGCCTCTTACCGAGCTTGCTGCAGCGCTGGCCGCCGCGACGGGCGATCTGAGTTCGGCGGTCTCCAGTTTCAACGGCGCCGTCGCGGCCAACTTTGCCATCGCCGGCGACATCACCTCGATCGAACCGACCGATCTGATGACAACGGTCGCAATGAACGATGACCCGGGACGCTATGCGACCGCGCTGGCGCTGATTTCTCAGGTTGATGCGACCGACATGGATGCTACAGCGGCGGATGTTATTGCTGCTCTGGGTGCCGATCTGAGCGACGGTACGTTTGCACAGGCGACACTCGATGAATTGAACGCCGCGGTCATGGCGCTGGGGATGTCCGCTGTGGCGGACAACCTTGATGAAACGGCGCTGCTGGTCGTGGAAAGCGCGATCAACAACGCGCCGGAGCCCGCCGAGTTTGACGGCCTCGAAGCAACCATTCCCAACGATCAGACTGAGGCGCTGACGGGTAACGTCGTCGTCACGGACGTGAACTTCGGCGAAGACCGCGTGGTTGCGCAGACCGACGCGCAGACCATGTTCGGCATCTTCAGTATCGAGGAAAGCGGCGCTTGGACCTACCTGCTGGATACGAATAACGAGACGGTCGCGGGCCTTGATGTCGGTGCCTCGCTCAATGACACCATTGCGCTTACGTCAATCGACGGCACGATGGCGAATCTTGTCATTCGCATTACCGCGCTGACGCAGGTTGCGGCCATCACCAACACCATCAACGGTGACACCGGCGAGCTGCGCTTCAACCTTGAGAATCATTTGCTGCAGGGCAAGGTGTCATTTTCATTCCTAAAAACCGAAGCACTCGCCGACGACGGTAACGAGAAAGATGCCTACGTGGCGCTGTACGGCTCCTCGGGCAGCGTCTCTGAGTCGCTGGTTGATCTTCGTATACAGGGCTCGGCGGTTGAAGAGGATGGCAGCATTCGGGAACCGCGCTTTCTGGTGCGCAATACCGACAGTGACGCCTATCCCGGCGACATCATCACGGCGCCGTTTACGCCCAATATCTGGTACGAAATCGACATCATATGGGACATGTCGCAGGAGAATCAGGTCACGATTCTGATCAACGGCGAACCGCTTGGCGGTGGCCCGTTTTCCACCGCGGCGGTAGTCGACAGTGACTTCACGGATCTCAATCAGTGGTTCGCCGAGGGCGTTGAGCGAGTGCAGTGGCGCTTTGGTGACAACGGCACAACGATTCCGTTTGGAACCTTCTACGTCGATAACGTGCGCATCTATGCCGACACGGCCGGGACGATGCTCGAATTCGCGGACGACTTTGAAAGCAACATGGTCGGTGACGTGTTCGCCGGTTCCATGAACTATCCGGATTCCGTGGATGCCGTGGTGGAAGTCTTTGATGCCGGTGCGCCGGTGGACTCGCAGCCTGCTGCTTTCTTCGATCTGCTGGGCGCCATCAACAGCGACGCCACCGAGGCCCTGACGGGGATGGTGACGGTGATCGACCCTGATCCGATGGAGGACATGGTGGTCGAGCAGACCGACGTCATGACCGAGTACGGGACTTTCTCAATCATGGCCTCCGGCGCGTGGACCTACACGCTCGATACCATGAACGCGACGGTTGCCGCGCTGGTTCAGGGCGATCGGATCATGGATACCATTGCGATCCAATCGGTCGACGGCACGATGGCCGATGTCGTGATCACCATCAACGGCGTTGGCGGTGCTCCGATGGGTGCGAACAACGTCGCGATCATTGTCGACACCGATCCTGGCGACACCGGTGAGCTGCGCTATGCGCTGGGCGACGACGGTCCGCTGGCGGCCGGGCGTGTGGCGTTGAAGCTCAAGCGCCTCGACGATGAACTCGGCGACGGCGACGCCTTCATCACGCTGTTTAATTCCAACACCAACAACGATGGTGCGATTCTGGATTTTCGTATTCGTGACGACAGTTTTGCCGTACGAAGCCCGAGCAACATCGACACGTCCGCGCTTCCGCACACGCTGGATGCCTTTATGGACGTGGTCATTACCTGGGAATACCCGGGCGGATCGACCGACGTGCTGCCCCAGGTGGTTATCTCGGTGGATGGCGTCAGTCTCGATCCGTTCACACCGGATAACAACGCCTTTGGTGGTGTGACCCACGTGGCCGTTCGTTTCGGCGATAACGGTGGCGTACGCGAATCGACCGGTGAAGTCACGGTGGACGATCTGTTTATCTACTCCGATACGGCCGGCACCACCGAGGTGTTTGCCGATGATTTCGAGTCGTATCTTGATGGCGATTCGCTGGATACAGACAACCCGGCGTCGCCCTACAACTCGAGCACGTCGG
>CAZXCL010000049.1:0-19874 GCA_964639265.1 uncultured Gammaproteobacteria bacterium
CGCGACGGCACGTTCTACGTGGAAGACGGCAAGATCAAGTACCCGATCAAGAACTTCCGCTTCAACGAAAGCCCGGTCATCATGCTCAACAATCTGGAAGAACTGGGCGTGCCGCAGCGCGTGTCGCTGTTCGGTTTCCCGGTGATGCTGCCGCCTGTCAAAGCGCGCGAATTCACGTTCACCAGTTTGTCTGACGCCGTCTAGTTAAAGTGAAGGCGTTACCCCGACGGCAGTTTCTGCATTCGGCCGGCGCCGTACTCGCTACCATGGCCCTGCCACGCGCCCGCGCGGCGGGGCCTTTTGATTTTTCTTTCACGCGATTGATGTACGAATCGGGGGATTGGGATGTGGATGAACGCATGCCTAACAACCTGCTTAACTCGCTGGTCGAGTACACGACCATTCGCGTAAACCCGGAAGAACAGATCATCGCACTGGCTGACCCGGCCATGCTCGAGGCACCGTTCTGCTACCTGGCCGGACACCGCCTCGTGCAGTTTAATGCCAGGGAACGCGAGAATTTCGAGCGCTACGTGCGCAACGGCGGCTTCGTGTTTGTGGACGACTGCAATCACGACATCGATGGTCTGTTCGCCGTGTCGTTCGAACGTCAGATGCGACAGATCTTCGGTGCCAAAGCGCTGCGCAAGATCCCCAACGACCATCCCGTCTATTCATCGTTCTTCGAATTCGACGGCCCACCGGCCACGAGCTTCGAACTCAACGGCTGGGGCGACGATCTGGTGCACGACTATTTGAAGGCCATCGAAATCGATGGCCGCATCGGCGTGCTCTACAGCAATAAGGACTACGGTTGCGAATGGGACTACGACTACCGCAACAAACGCTGGCTGGCCGTCGACAATACTCGCTTCGGCGTCAACATCGCCGTCTATGCGATGATGTCCTAATTCATCCTGCAAGGTTTTTACATGTCGGCAGATTTCGACGCACACAAAAAAGAAATTGAACAACGCGTGGCGCGTCTTGCCGCAGTGCGCGAGGCCATCGGCAGCGTGATCGTCGGTCAGGCCGAGGTCATTGATCAGATGCTGATTGCGCTTTTGGCCGGCGGCCACAGTTTGATCGAAGGCGTGCCCGGGCTTGGCAAGACACTGCTCGTCCGCAGCCTGGCCGATGCGATGACGCTAGAGTTTCGGCGTATCCAGTTCACGCCCGATCTGATGCCCTCCGACGTGATCGGTACCGAAGTGCTCGAAGAGGACCACGCCACGGGCAAACGCGCATTCAAATTTCAGAAGGGCCCGGTGTTTGCCAATATTCTGCTGGCCGATGAAATCAACCGCACACCGGCGAAAACCCAGGCGGCGCTGCTTGAAGCCATGCAGGAACATTCGGTCACCTGGTCGGGGCAGACCCACGCCCTGCCCGAGCCGTTTTTTGTACTGGCCACACAAAACCCGCTGGAGCAGTCGGGCACCTATGCGCTGCCCGAAGCTCAGCTTGATCGCTTCCTGCTGCACATTGCCATCGACTATCCGGATGCGGATGAGGAGCGCGAGGTGTTGGCTCGTACGACGGTAAGCGGCGGCGCCAGGATCTCACAGGTGATCGACGCCGACACTGTGATGGCGCTGCAGTCGCTGACCCGCGATGTCCATCTTGGCGATCATCTTCTGGCCTACATCACCCGGCTGATCCGCGCGACGCGACCGGGCCCCGATGCGGGACCGGCCATCAACGAATGGCTCAAATGGGGTGCCGGACCCCGCGCTGGTCAGGCACTGATTCTGACGGCCAAAGCGCGTGCGCTGCTTAACGGCCGCTATGCCGTGACGCGCGATGACATACGCGCGCTGGTGCTACCCGTTCTGCGCCATCGACTACTGCTGAATTTTCACGCCGAAGCCGAACAAAAGAGCGTTGCCGATGTGGTCGACGCACTGCTCGCGGCGCACCCGGCCCCAGACAACGATCTGGAAGAATGACGCGAGGCGCGTTCCTCGACGCAACGGCGCTTGCGCGCACGCACAACCTGTCGCTGCTCGCCCGTTTGGTCATAGAAGGCAGCCTGCACGGCCTGCATCGGAGCCGCCAGCTCGGAGCTGGCATGGAGTTCAACCAGTATCGTTCCTACGAGCCGGGCGACGATCCGCGTCAGCTCGACTGGAAGCTCTACGCACGCTCAGACAAACTGTTTATCCGCCAGTCCGAACGGGAAAGCCACGTCGCGGTGCGCGTCGTTCTGGATACGTCGGCATCCATGCAGCAACCCAGCGACCAGATCGACAACTGGACGCGCTTTGACTGCGCGCGCCACGTGGCCGCCTGCATTTGCGCGATCTCACAACGCCAGGGAGACCGCTTTGGTTGGCTTGGTCTTGGCGCCGAGCAGCCTGCCGGTGTACCGACGCGCGTTGGCCAGCGGCATCTGGACCGCTGTTTAGTGGCGCTTGAAAGCGCCAGGGCGAGCGGCCCGTGGCCCGCTGAAAGCGCGCTGGACGCACTGTGGGATTCGGTCAGCGAACCGGGCCTTATTGTGCTGATCAGCGACTTCTATCAGCAGGGCGAAGAGATTGTTGATCTTGCAGGCAAGCTGCGCGCAGCGGGCAACGAGGTACTGGCGCTACAGCTTGTAACGCGCCGCGAGGTCAGTTTCGACTACGACGGCAACGCGGAGTTCGTCGACCGCGAGAGCGGGCAGCGGCTGCAAACCCACGCCGGCGGCGCGCGCGCAGGCTACAGACGCAATTTCGAACGCGCCCATAACGCACTGCGCGCTGGACTGGCACGTCATGGCGTAGTGATTCACCGCAACAGCATCGAACGGCCGCTCGATCAGCTTGTCATGGCATTTCTTGCCGCGCGCGATCGAGCCGTATCTGCCGCCGAGGTGCGCTGAATGTCGCTGGGCTACCCACTGGCTTTGCTCGGTCTCGTCGGGCTTCTCGCGCCGCTGGTCATTCACCTGCTGCAGCGAGGGCATCAGACCACGATCGAGATATCGACGACGCAGTTTGTTCCGGTGGAACAACGGCCCGAGTGGCGCTGGAGTCGACTGCGCGAACCACTGCTGTGGGCTCTGCGCTCGATGTTGGTGGTGGCGGCCGTCATCCTGCTGGCGGAACCATTGACCCGCAGCGACACGCAACCCGAAGATACGGCCGGTTACACGCTGGTCTCAACACAGGTCGACGCCGACACCGCCGCAGCGCTGGTCAACGACACCTCAACACTGCTTTGGCTGGCTCCAGATCTGCCATCGCTGGAAACAGCACCGCCACCATGGCGGCCCGGCCAGCTGTGGGGATTGCTGTGGCACGCCGATCAGACGCTGCCCGCCGACAAGCCCCTGCGTGTCATCGCACCGGCGCGCAGCGGTGAAGTGGACGCGGTACGGCCCGTTCTTGGGCGCAGCATTGAGTGGATGGATGCGCCGGCCACGAAAATCAGAGCGCCAACCTTGTCGCTGACGGTTGTGCACGACGAGGATCGCGCTGCCAACGCCGCGCGCATCACTCTTGTCGAGCAGGCCTGGCAGGTGGCGGGGCTTGACGTGACGTTGCAACAGACTACTCCGGCCAACGTCTCACCTCAGGCGCGCAGCGTTGTGTGGCTCAGCAGTACGCCCTGGTCTGAGTCGCTGGCAATGGACGCGCCCGGACTGATCGTGACGGATGCGCAGCAATCGCCTCGCACGGGTCGAGTGCTGTTTCGCGACGGGCGCCGCAGGCCCGCGGTCATTGAGTCCATTGACGGCGCACGCACCGTACGTCAGTTCACCTACAAGCTCGACGCAAACAGTCGCGCGTTCAACAGCCCCGAGTTCGCGTTGCTTTTGGCCCAGACCGCTCTACCGGCGTTGATGGCGCCGCCGCCTGATCTGCCGCTGGACGCGGCAACGCGCATCGCCCCCACGACACAGAATGTCGACACGCCCGCGCCCACACGCACGCGGGCTCCGGTCTGGATCAACATCGTTCTTCTGCTCGCGGCTCTCGAACGTCTGGTCGCCGCGCTCTACGCACGGAGGGCGGCGACTTGATATCCGCGACGGAGCAACTGCAGAGTCTTCAGCAGCGCGCACAGCGGCGCGCGGTTCTTGCGCTGGCGGCGGTCATTGTACCGGCCGCGTATGCGGCGACCTGGGTGGCCCGATCCAACGACGGGCGCGGCACCATACCTGCCGTATTGGGCCTGATCGCATTGATCGTGTGGGCCTGGCCGAGAGTGCTCTCGGCACGCATCCCCACCATGCAGCGCGCGACACGTCGTCTGGACGACGCGTTTCCCGAACTCGAGGACAGCAGCGCGTTGCTGCTGCAACCAGCAGACTCACTCGGCCCGATGGCTACCTTGCAACGCGCCGAGGTGGACCGAGCATTTGGTTCGCTGGCCAATTCGCACGCACTTGGCAGCGCGTTGCCGCCGCTGCCATACGCGCCAATCGGGACGGCCTGGGCGCTGACGCTTGCGGCAACCGTGTTGTTGCTGACGACCATGGCGTCGCCACAAACATCCGATTCGTCCATCAGATCAACGACGTTCGACAGCCTCCTGCGCGAGGCCAGCGTCAGCTTGCGGCCACCAGCCTATCTGCAGCTTCCCAAACGCAACGTCGCGCAGTTGAACTTCAAGACCGTCGAAGGCGCGCAGGTCAGCTGGTTCATGCGTATCGCGCTGCGCGCCGACCGGGTTGCGCTGCACTTTCACGACGGCGAGGTGTTGGCCTTACGCAAGCTGGGCGCCGGACGCTGGGAGTCTCCGACCTGGTCTGCGCGCAGCACCGTCTACACCATCCATGCCGACGAGGCAGCCCTGCCCAACGCCGTGTTTGAGATACAGACAGCTGCCGATACTGCGCCGACGCTGGAGGTTAGTGCCCCTGCAGAGTCGTTGCGGTTGCTCGATGATGCCGATACCGCGCCCACGCAACGGATCGAATTCGTAGCGCGCGACGATCATCAGGTGGTCGCCGCCCGCGCACGCGTCACGCTGGCACGCGGAAGCGGCGAACAGGTGCAGTTTCGCGAGCAGGCCGTCGAGCTTGAACCCGTCATAAGTGCGGACGGCCGCTCGCTTGAGGCCCGCGTCGATCTGGATCTCCTGGCACTTGGCATGCAGCGCGGCGACGAGCTGTATCTGTTTGCCGAGGTCACCGACAACAAGCCGGAACCAAACGTCGGCGTCAGCGGTACCTACATCCTGCGCTGGCCCGATGATGAGATCGCCAGCAGCGATCCTGTCGTCACGATCGCCATGGACGAACTGCCCGAGTTTTTCCGTAGTCAGCGTCAGATCATCATCGACACCGAAGCGCTGATCAGCGAACGCGACAGGCTGCATGAGAGTATCTTTAATCAACGCGCTCAGACCCTGGCAACAGATCAAAAGCTGCTCCGATTGCGCTACGGGCAATATCTCGGCGAAGAAATCGACAGCGGCATCGGAGCCGCGGCAGAAAGTCAGATTGCGGCGATGATTGCATCGCGCGCGGAGTCCGACGCCCATGAGGATCACGATCACAAACGCGAACAGCGGGACTTTCGCGGCTTCCGCAAATTCGGCGATGAGCACGACGAGTACGACAGTCATGATGCCGTCGAGCAATTCCACGCGGGCCATGATCACGCCGGTCACGACGGTGCGCGCGGCGGCGTTGCGGACATGGCGTTCGGGGATCGCCAGGCGGCCATGGATTTGTACACCCATTTTCACGACACGGCCGAGCAGGCCACTCTGTTTGAACCCGAAACGCGTAGCCTGCTGCAGCAGGCACTGGCGCAAATGTGGGACGCCGAGCTACACCTGCGTCTGTTTGATCCGCAAGCGGCCCTGCCCTATGAATACGCGGCTCTGGATTTCATCAAGCGCGTTCAGCAAAGCTCCAGAATTTACCTGCGCCGAGCGGGATTTCGCCCTACACCGGTCGATGAGAGCAGGCGTCTGACCGGCGAGCTGACCGACATCCAGACCACCGACACCATCGGCGATGTCACGCAGGGCGAGTTTACGCAGCTCAGACGTTTGTTTGAGCAACTGGCCGGCGGCCAGAGCAGCGGTGCAACGTTACGACCGCTGCTTGATCGTGCAACGGATCTGGTCCGAACGCGCAGCGAAGGGGATCTGGCGTGGCTTGGCCTTTTGGCTCAGCTCCAGCGCGTGCAGAGCGACACCGACTGCCGCGAGTGCCAGACCGCCCTGCGCGCTGCTCTGTGGCAACGTCTGGCGCCCGCTCGCGCCGCACCGGCCCCGTCGGCCGCACCTGAACACCCGCTAACCCGAGCTTATGAACAGCTGCTGCAAACGCCGGAGTCGAGCTAGTGCCGTCCATATTGCTTGCCGCTTTCGCACTCGCAGTGATCGTCAATCTTTTTGTCGTGATGAGCGGCCCGCGAAGTGGCCGCCAGCGATTATTGGTTGTCCTGGGCAGCGCCCTCTACGCTTTGGCACTGGCGGCATTTTTGTACCCCCCCACGGTATCGTCACCCATCCAGCGCGTCACTGTGCTCACGCCTTACGCAACGAGTGCCGAGATTCGAACGGCGCGGCGTGCGCCACGTGCTCTGGCGATCGGCGAGGTGACGCTCGACGAAAACACACGTCAACGCATCAGGACTGTGCCCGACGTATCTGCTGCCCTCGCAGCGATGCCCGATAGCCGCGCATGGCGCGTTCTGGGTGCCGGTCTGCCCAGCTCGTCGACACCGGGCGACCTCGACATTCTATTTGATCCGCCCAACGTGCCGCCCGGCATTCGCGACGCGCACTGGCCGCGCCAACTTCGCCCTGGCGAGTCGTTCAACGTAGAGGGGTCTGTCACAGAAGCGACGCCCGCTAACGCATCGGTGGCATTGCTTGACCCAGCCGGTGAGATAGTCGCGACGACACCCATCGACGAACAGGGTCAGTTTTCAATGACTGCTGCGACCAAGGCGGCCGGCGGCGTGCTGTTTTCTTTGCAGGTGCAAGAAGACGGACAAACGCTCGAGCACGTGCCTCTGCCCGTGGACATTCGTGCGCCCAAACCGGTGCGCGTACTCGTGCGGACAGCAGCGCCGTCGTTTGAAATGCGCTACCTCAAGGATTGGGCACGCCGCGGCGGCGCGTCGCTGGTGATTGACACCACACTCAGCCAGGATCGCCAGCGGCGCGAATACGTCAATCACGACAAGCTCGGCATAGCGCAGCTGAACGATTCCCTGCTGTCCAACTTCGATCTGGTCATTCTCGACACCCGCGCCCTCGACTCACTCACTGCGACGGCATTCGCTGCACTAGACAGCGCCATGCGTCGCGGTCGTCTTGGCGTGGTGGTCGTGGGCGCGAGCGATAGCGAGAAACGCTCCGGAGCGCTGTTGCCCGCAACCACTTCAGGGTTGACGTCCACCGTACCCGTCGCACTGACCGGCGCAAGCGGCACGCAGATCAATGTCGAAGGCCGCTTTGCCGACAACAGTGGCGAGACCGTGCTGCGCGCGCTCAACGGCGATCCACTTGCTAAACGCTTACCGGTTGAGGGCAACGCCTGGGTGCACACGCTCATCGCGGACAGCCACCGCTGGATCACGGCTGGCCAGCCGGACACTCATGCAGACTATTGGAACACTCTGATTGATGCGGCACTGCCTCCGCCCACACCCGTTAGCGCATCTACCTCACCGCGACTACCCTACGCGCAGCAGCGCACGCTGTTGTGCCTTGCCGGCAGTGAGGCAGAGCGCCTGCAACTCGATGGCGATGACGCGAGCTCGCAATCGTTGAGCCTAACGAAAGTCGCACGTCGGCCGGGTGAACGCTGCACCGTGTTCTACGCAGACGCTGGCTGGCACACGGTAAACCTGGATGGACGTGCCGTCGCGCGCTTGTATGTGCTGGCAACCGACGATTGGTCCGTCCAACAACGCTGGCTGGCCGGTAACGCGACGCACGCGCTGGCCGCACGCAGTGTCGATCCTGTCGCGGACGCAGCGACCTTAGTCGCCTGGCCACGGTGGCCGTTCGCGCTGGCCAGCCTGCTGCTGGCCGCCGCACTGTGGTTCGAGCAGCGCCGCTTTGCGGCTTGAGGCCCCCGATGCCGCTTGTGCTTCTGAACAAACCGTTTCGCGTATTGAGTCAGTTCACGACCGACGGCGACAAATCGACGCTTGCTGACTACGTCGATATCGCCGATGTGTATCCCGCCGGCCGCCTGGACTTTGACAGCGAGGGCTTGCTCGTTCTGACCGACGACGGTGCGCTGCAGTCGCGGATCAGCCATCCGCGCACCAAACTTGCAAAAATCTATCTGGCTCAGGTGGAGGGTGTGGCGAGTACGGAGCAGCTTGAGCAGCTGCGGCGTGGAGTAAAGCTCAAAGACGGCATGGCCCGAGCGCTGCACGCGCAAAGCATTACACAACCGGCATGGCTGTGGCCGCGGACACCACCCATCCGCTATCGTGAAAGTGTGGCCGATAGCTGGATTGAGCTATCAATCAATGAGGGGCGCAATCGGCAAGTGCGCCGTATGACGGCGGCCGTCGGGTTGCCAACCCTTCGTCTGGTGCGCCGCGCCGTGGGCCCATGGTCGGTTGACGCCATTGCGCCAGGTACTCACTCACTCATCAGTACGAAGCAGGCATGGAATGAGCTCAAAGCGTTGCCCAACGGACGGCGCTAGCTGAATTGCACTTACTGCGTCTGCCTAAGACTAGTATCCAGAAAATTCAGCATGCGCTCATACCTTTTGGTGATGTTCCTTGACCACGACTTGCGGTTTTTCCCCCGCGGAAGCTCAACCCACTGCACCTGACCGCCGGCTTTTTTCAGCGACTTGCGCATGGGACGTCCGAAGAACCTCATGATATTGGGCCTCGATTTCGTGACCATAAGCATCACGGGCGCCTTAATGCTTGGCGCAGACTGAACAGGGCTTAGTGCCGAAAGCTGCTCCCAGTATTCATCCCCCTTCTCATCAATCGCGCCTTCGGCATCAAAGTTCTGCGCAAGGCCCTTGAGGCGAGTCAAGAGTCCAAGGTCGTAGAATCCGTTGTCACCAACAAGGCAATCAAACAATTCGGGTTCCTGAGCCGCGAGCACGAACACATTGTGGGCGCCTAACCCCTCACCCATGGCACAGACATGTTCGCCGTCTACCTGTGGATGCTCCATCGCCCAGCGGGTGGCCAATGTCATGTCATCGACAGCATCGGCAGTCATCGCCGCGAAATCGTCCTCTGCATAATCACTCCCCAGATCACGCGCCAGCAGTGATGAGACTTGCACAACCGCAAACCCGCGACTTGCAAGAAGCTGGGCAAGGTCAGAAAAACCCCATAGTTCTTCACCCTCTTCATTTCCTCCGTACATGTGCGCGAACAAAACGAGAGGAGCCGGCGCTTCGCCGATCGGCAGCGTTAGCCGTACGGGGATCTTCAATCCGTTTTCATTTGCGATCTCCGCGACCAGCACAGGACGCATCCGATCAGGGTCAAGCCACGGTTTCTCTGCGGTCAGGAAGTCCGCCGTTCTGGTCTCCCCGTCAAATACATAGTAGGCCCCTTGTTCGCGATCGTTGCTGACTCGTACCACCGCCGCACTGGCATCATGCGCCATGCCTGCGATAGCCACAGAGTGACCCTCAAAAGCCCTGAGGATCGCCTGATGGACGGTCTTGATCTTGCTGTCCGTTGTTGCGAAGTGATAGCTCGGCAATGGACTCATGGTCTTGCCCGCGTAAACCTCGCCCGTGAGATCATCGACAGACCAACTCAGAATGGGCCCTTTATGATCAGCTAAGAGCGGTTTGAGCGTCTTATCACTCAAATCAAGCCGATACATCGTCTGGTAGTCGCGCTCGCTATCACGCCCTCGCAGAAACACGGCGTCGCCCGCCTTGTTTTGAGCGACCACATACATTTTGTCGTCGGGAATGTTGAACACATCTCCAAGCGGCCGCCACTTGCCGCTTTCGCTGTCGCGATACAGCGACTCGGAAGGGCCGCCATAATCTTCGATTGTCAGGAAGCGTATTTCCCCATCGTTGCTCGCAAATGCCATCGCGTTTCTAAAGGGCAGCACCTCAGTGTCCGTGACATAGCCGCTGTGGACATTAACGCGATGTACCAGCGTCTTGTTCGGCGGCGCGACGCCGCGCTTGCCGGCCGGCCACGGATACTCACCGATCAGCACATGGTCGTCGTCGGACTCCAGAACGTCCAGCAATTTGTATTCGGATTTACGCCCTATTACCGACTCTTTTTCTTTGCCGGCAATAATCTGGAGATCTGAACCATCGAAATTAACGGCCGCCATGACCATCGGCGTTCGACGGAAGTCGGTGTGGTAATTGGCGTCGACTGGCCGGGAAAACAGCAGACGGTCGTTGTTGACCCAAACAACTTGGTCGATTGATCTACCCGCCTCAGGCGCGACCTCACCCACAACCTTTTGTGTCTTGCGGTCGGTCACGATAATCACGACGGTGCCATCGACGCGCTTGCTCGTGGCCAGTCGATCGCCGGCCGGCGACATGGTTACGTCAAGAAACTCTTTGGAACGAAACAAAGAGTCTATTGGCAATTCTTCTGCGGCAAGCGGCAACGACCAGCTCGCCAAGACGATCAACAGCAGCACACGCAGCATGTCGGACATTTCCTTGATTCTTATAAGTATCGATGCGACTGACGCAGTATCCGGGCAGCGTCTGCCGCCAGCAATTATATGCGACGATACCGCAGAGCGCTCAAGCCCGCCGCTTCGTAGATTCTATCCAGTGTTCGCTGCTGCCTGATCAGCGCATCACCTTCCGTGGGTAGGGCCGTATTGTTGAGAAGCGCTGCAGCTACGCTGGCAAGCTGATGCTCGTAGGTCGTTGCGCTGTCCAACGTCGCGACGTCAACCTGATTGGCGACCCGCCGCGCCAGACGCCCGTCCTGGGGCAACAATGGGTTGTCGAAGTCAATCCGGGTGTGTTCGCTCATCACGCTCAGTTGATTGGCAAAAGACTCCTGGGCCGCCATCGAACATGACAGGTCGGCGCGCGCGCCACTATCGAAATGCAGCGTCGCGTGCATGCTCTCGTCAACGCCACTGGCCGTCATGCGAGCGGACGCCTCAACGGCGACGGGCTCAACGCCCATCACAAACAACGCCCACATCAAGGGATAGCAACCAAGGTCCATCATCGCGCCACCACCAAGCTCGGGACGATATCGAATGTCGCTGCCGTCATCGGCGATGCCAACATTGAAGTGGGCCGAGATTGACGTCACGGCACCGCAACGCGGTTCCTGCAGCCACTGGCTCAAAGTTTCATAGGCCGGATGATAACGACAATGAAATGCCTCAATCAGACGCGCATCGGCGCTGCTGGCATCGAGCATACGCTGCGCCTCGTTCGCGTTCATGGCCAGCGGCTTCTCGCACAGGACGTGCTTGCCACAGCGAAGCGCCGCCTCGCTCCAGCGCGCATGCTCGCTGATGGGCAGCGCGTTGTATACCAGATCAATATCGGGGTCGGACACAAGCGCCATGTAGCCGGGAAGCACGCGTGCGATCGAATGGACGCGTGCAAACTCCTCGGCACGCCCAGTGTCTCGAGCTGCAACGGCCTCCACGCTGACCGCGTTGCTTGCCCGCGCCGGCGCAATCAACGCGGCGGGCGCAATACGCGCCGCACCCAGAATGCCTGCCCGAAGCTTGCGCTGTGTTGTCACGACAAATACTCCGTACAATGTGCCAATCACAAGGACCAAGCCCTATGACCAACCCCTACACCAGCTCGTCGGCCGCAGCGCCGTCATGGTCGCCGCCCAAGCTAACCGTGTTGCAGATTGTCGTTGGCGTTTGCGTCGGTGTGGTGCTTTCAACGTTGCTGGCGCAGCTCGACAATTTGTTCATCTATCTGCGCGGGGAATTTGACCCAGTGCCATTTGAATCCAACATGCTACTGCGACTTTTTCTTTCCGGGCTGTACGCATTTGTCGGCGGCTGCGTAGCAGCCTGTATTGGCAGCATTCGCGTGCTGCTTCCAATGCTTCTGATCTACTGCATGCTGGTGCTCTATTCACTGACTATGCTGCGACGGATCGCCATGGGACAAATCGGGGAGGATCAAATTCTTGCCCACAACCTGCCAAACTTCACCGCCTACCCAGCCGGATTGGTCATCGGCGCCGTCATTGGTCATGCCATTTTCAAGTATCGACGACGACCACGCTATGAAAGCACGGCAAACACCGAGGCGTCTCAGATCAAACGATAAACGGCGCCGCCGAGACCACCGAACAGCAATATTGCCGTCGCGAGAAAACCGGTGACAAACCCGACCGTGCGCTTGGACGGATCACTCACATAGGTTTTGGCGTAGATAAAACGGCCGATGATAAACACCACACCCAATGCCGCTCCGATTCTGGGATCTGCATACGTGCCAAACATCCACAGTGCCGGCAACACAATCACAAGTTGCTCCAGTGTGTTTTGCTGGACGCGAAAATAGCGCTCGAATTCCGAGTGACCACTCACCGCCGGTGCCTTGACGCCGGTGCGGCCGCGCGCACCACCCACGCTGATAGAAAAGTAGAAGTATTGAAGCAGGATCAGCGCAGTAACAATCGCAATAGGTTCCATTCGGCTCTCCAGGTCAGGCAAATTCGCAATATGGTTCTTTTTCCACCAGGTCCATGACAAACGCAAGTTTGGCCATGCCGCTGATCACTGCCATGACCGTGCCCAGCTCGCAGATTTCTGCGCTGGAAAAATGGGCCTGCAGCCTCGCCGTCAGATCACCATCAAGTTTGCCCGCCGCGTTGGTCAGCGCCACCTGGTCGGCGAAACCAAGCACGGCAAGATCGGCGGCATCGAAGCCCGCGTCCTCATAACCACTCATAATGGCGGCAACCTGTTCGGCTGAGAAGCCGGCCTCTGCGGCACCCACGGTGTTCTGCTTGTTGCAGGTCTGGCACCCGTGCAACGCCGACAGTCGCAAACGCGCGAGTTGCTTGTAGCGCTGGTCAACCTGCCCCTCAAAAAACAGCTTTTGATAAAAATCGCCCATGACAAAATTAAGCACATGGGGCGCCGTGGCAAAGGCCTCAACAAACGCCGGCTCTCCGGTGAGCTTATTGAGCATCTCCCAGGCCGGTACAAACTGTTCCGGCATCTGCTCTCGGGAGACTCGTTCGAGTGTTGCAGTAGTCATGGTCATGTCCTTAGTTGCGTCAGCACATTTTCGGCCGCACGCGCGCCCGAGACAAGCGCGCCCTCCATGCCCGGGGCCACGAGTTCCGTGTGTTCGCCGGCAAAGTGTATGGGACCGTGCGACTCACCAATGCGAGGCGCAAACTTCGTAAGCTGCCCCGGCGCATAGTGTGCATAAGCGCCGCGAGCGCGCGAATAAGCCCAGTCGTAGGTTAGCGCCATGCCGAGCTGATCGGCATGCTCGGGCCAGAGCTTGCGCATCCAGTTCATGACAAGCGACTGATAGTCGTCTTGCCCACGCGATCGCAACGCACTCAGTCCATCGCCGTTGACCCAGTTGAGCAACAGTCCCGGCTCCCGCTCCTCACCGTACGACATGTTGAACACCCGCTCAAAGGGCGTATCCGAATACACAGCGCCGATCGACGGCGTGCCGTTGAGGAATGAGGTACTGGTTTGCACGAACGTTTTGGCCACCTGGGTATACGGCAAACCGTCAATCATCTCGCGCCGCCAGACGGGTAAGGCAGGCGTGATGACTACCGATCGTAGAGCGGTGAACGGCACAGCCAGCACGACATGACGGGCGACAAAAACACGCTCACCGCGCGGAGAGGTTGCGTTCGCGGCGATACCATCCGGCGTGCGCTCCACGCTGCGCAGCACCGTATCAAACTCAACCGGTGCGCGTAGTGCATCGGCCATCGCGGTCGGCAGCCGGTCATTCCCGCCTTCGATAAACTGTGAGCGTCCGCCCCCAAGGAACCGCGTCAAATCGCGAATAGCGCTCAGACACGACACGCTCTTCAGCGAATTGTAATTGGCCGTGTGATCGGCAAGCGCTATAGCCTGCTCACTCATTCCGGATTGGCGCAGAAAATCCGCGACCGACAGTTGATCGTAATGCGCAAAGGCCTCGTCGAGCACCTTGTCAGGGGCACCCACTTCTCTGGCAACGGGCATCAGCACCGACGACATCAGTCGCATTGGCGCAACGGACTGCTCGGCTTGGGCAAGCGGGACAGGCCAGTTGGTGGGGTCCTGCCGCAATGCCGACTGCAGATACGTTCGACCCTTGAGTTGAAGCAGCGTATCGGGCCGTTTCGCGGGGCGTGGCGTGGAGGTCAGCGTCAAACCAAACTGCTCGCAGCGCTGCACCCACGTAGTGTACTGATCGCTACCGCCCTGAGCGCCCACATCAACCCAAAGATCATGGTCAAACTGATCGCGCAAGGTCTTCACGCGACCACCGACCACCGCATCGGCCTCGATCACGCGTACGCCAATGCCCTGCTCCTGCAAAGTCAGCGCTGCGTTCAAGCCCGCCAGCCCTGCGCCCACCACGAGGACATCGCAATACTCTGCAGCGTCACCGAGTTGCGATGG
Organism: uncultured Gammaproteobacteria bacterium; assembly: GCA_964639265.1. Classification (GTDB taxonomy): domain Bacteria; phylum Pseudomonadota; class Gammaproteobacteria; order Steroidobacterales; family JBCCMA01; genus JBCCMA01. Next base: position 14,530 of record CAZXCL010000049.1, read on the forward strand.
TCGTATGCCACAGGCGGCGAGCGCCGCGCTGCCCGCCGCCGCGGTCAGAAACCGGCGGCGCGTTACGACGCCACCGGCGTGATCAGACTGACTCACTCGCTGCTGCGATCAGGCGCCATGCGCTCACCGTCCTGCACGCGCTTGTAGTAAAGCCAGCTGGTTTCGTTCTTGCGCTCATCGTCAGTCGGCGGCGGACCCACGTAATCCGGATAGTGCTCACGAATCTCCGTTTTCATGGTGTCCGACAGCTCATCCCACGAGCCGAGCTTGCGGCCGTTGGCATTCACGTAGAGCACACCCTCGCGCCCGCTCATCTTCATCCACGGCAGCCAGTCAGAAATACGACTCCACGCGATGTGCACGCGCGTGGTGCTGGTGCGCGAGTTAAGCAGCGATTTGGTATCGCCAAAAAACCCGAACATCTCGGTGGCGTGATAGCGGCCACCAATTTCTTCCTGATACTCGGAGGCCAGCGGATTCGGGTAGTACAATGGCACCACGAACGCGTCGCGCCAGACCTCGCCGTCGATCGTGCCGCTCCACGTGTAAGGCTGGCCGCCCCGACCAATTTCAAAGTTGCTGAAATTGACCGGATCGTTGGCCACGTGCAGCACGTCAACCGTCTGACCCGTCCACGGATTGTCCCAGCGACTCAAAACCTCACCGGTTTTCGGGTCTTTGTAGAGCATGATCTCGCGCGACACCATCTTGAAGCCCTTGCCACGCTTCTCATCTTCGACGCTCACGCACTGGCGCACATTCATGCCTTCAACCGCGAACAGCTTCTTGTCACGCTCGCCCTGACGACGCGCATACATGTCCCCTTCCCAAAAGTAGGTCACCGGATCTGCGTCCTTGGTTGAACACAGCACCTTGCGCGAAATCTGTAGCGCGTCCTCGCTGTCCATGGGATCAAGCGTGGCGGCAAAAGCGGACGAACCCACCATCACCGCCAATACACAAATAACGCCTTTCATTTTTTTCTCCTGTTGAAATGTCGAATGCAAATCTATTCTTTGAGCCTTGCCCAGGGGCGCTGCTGCGCGTCGCGTTCCTTGAACTGCTCGAGATCTTCGCGATGCAGCAGAGTTTGATCGATGTCGTCCAGGCCGCGCAGCAGACGCTGGCGATCAGCATCGGGCAGGACGAAAGGCCAGATCCGACCACCGGCGCTGACCTGACAGGTATTGAGACTCACCCGGATCTCATCAAACAGCGTGATCCGCGTCAGGGCATCGACGGCGGTGCGCTCCAGAACGACGGGCAAGATGCCGTTGGACAGACAGTTGCTGAAAAAGATGCTGCCAAACGAGGGCGCGATGATCACGCGGATACCGAAATCCACCAGCGCCCAGACCGCAAACTCCCGCGACGAGCCGCAGCCGAAGTTATCCCCGCCGAGCAGCATGGTCGCATGTCGAAAGCGCTGCTGATTCAAAACGAAATCAGGGTTCTCAATGCGACCACCCGGTTTGTAGCGCCACGGCGCAAACAGAGCCTCACCCAATCCGGTCTTCGACACGCGGTTCATTTCGCGCGACGGAATAATGGCGTCGGTATCAACGTTGTCGCGCACCAGAGGTGCTGCGATCCCGGTGTGCGTCTCAAACGGCTGCACGGCTGCCTCCGCTTTGCGCGACCAGCGATTCGGCGTCACGCAAATGACCGGACACGGCGCTGGCGGCCACCGTGCGCGGGCTGGCCAGATGCGTGCGCACCATCGGTCCCTGACGACCTTCAAAATTTCGATTGGTGGACGACACCACGCGCTGACCGGGCGCAAAGCCGTCACCACCCGCGTAAAAGCACAGCGAGCAACCCGCCTCGCGCCATTCAAAGCCCGCGTCCTTGAATACTTTATCGAGGCCTTCGGCCTCCGCGGCCCGTTTGACCTGGGTTGAGCCAGGTACGCACAGTGCCTTGACGCCGGGCGCCACGCGCCGGTCGCGCAGCACCTGCGCCGCGTCGCGCAGATCGCTCAGACGGCTGTTGGTGCACGAGCCGATGAATGCGCCGTCGATGGGCATGCCGCGCAGCGTGGCGCCAGGTTTCAGGTCCATGTACTCCAGGGCCTTGCCGGCATGCTCGCGCGCCGCCTGATTGTCAAACTTATCAGCGGCGGGCAGCGGCTCGTCGAGACCCAGCGCGTGCTGGGGACTGGTGCCCCAGGTTACGGTTACGCCAACCGCCGATGCATCCAGCTGCAGTTCGCGATCAAACTCAGCGTCGTCATCCGACGTCAACTGCGACCATGCCGCCACTGCGGTCGCGCTGTTTTCATCGCGCGGCGCGTACGGACGTCCGGACAGGTATTCAATGGTCTTGTCGTCCGGCGCAATCAGACCGGTGAACGCAGCAAACTCCACCGCCATATTGCAAATCGTGAAGCGCGCCTCGACCGGCAAAGCACGAATGGCGTCGCCGGCAAATTCCACGGCGTAGCCGGCGCCTCCGCTGACACCAAACTCGCGCAGCAGTGTAAGCACCAGATCCTTGCTGCGCACGTGTCGTGCAAGCTGTCCGTCAAACGTCACGCGCATGGTTTTTGGTCTACGCACCTTGAGCATCTCGGTCGCCAGCACGTGCTCGCAGTCGCTACTGCCAATACCGAAGGCCAGCGCGCCGAGTGCGCCAAGCGTGCAGGTGTGCGAGTCGGGGCACACGACGCTCAGGCCCGGCAACGCGATCCCCTGCTCGGCCGCCACCAGATGTCCGATGCCCTGATCGGCGTCGGTGACATCAAACAGACGAATCCCCGCCTCGCGCGCGGCCTCGCGCAGCGTTCGAATGAACGCATCGCCGCCGGGCACCGGCGTGGTGTCGCCGCGACCCTCGCGCGTGTCCACAATGTGATCGGCGACCGCAAACGCATGTGCAGGGTTGGCGACAGCGCGGCCGCTGTCGTTTAACGCGCGCAGGGCGATGCCGCCCGTGCGTTCGTGCAGAAAAAGCCGGTCGATGTAAAGCAGCGCGTCGCGCTCGCCGAGAGCGCGCACAACGTGCGCGTCCCAGATCTTGTCAAACAGCGTGCGCGGCGCGCTCATCAATGACGCGGACTCAATCGTCGTCGTGGTGATGGTGGTGGTGGTGGTGGTGCTCGCGCGGATCATTCAAAAACGAATAGATCTGCTTGTGCAGCATTGCCGTCTGAGGCTCATTGGCAAAATGCGGCGTCTCAAAGTCTTCCGGCAGTGGCGCCCCCTCCACCTGACCCTGTGGCCCGTGCGGATGATTGTGCCCGCCCGCGGCCACCCATTTGAATAGCTGCGGACGCTGGCGATACAGGAACGCCGCCGCGCGCTGCAGGTTTTCGTTGGGATTGCTCCAGGGGTTGAAGTGGAAGTAGTTGTGGAGCTTGGAATCGGTACGACCCAGTGCAATGCAGCCGAGCTTGGAGCGAAACGACCCGTGGTTAATGTACGGCGGGCGCCAGAAATAGCCGCCGGTCGGCAGCTCGCCAAACTGCATCATCCAGCTGGTACCCCAGATGTGATAGCTCTCTTCGGCGCAGTCGTGGTAGGAGATATTGTCCTGCATGAACTCCGGCGTCATGCAGTACAAGAACGTCATGGCCTCGGTGATTGGATCGTAGCGCAACAGTTTGATCATGCAACCGGTGGCTACCGATGGTGAAACAATAGAGCCGCCGCTCCAGGGACGATCTTCATAGGCGTTGACCGACACCATCCCGGCCAGAAGCGCCAGATCGTGGTTGGCGTCGGATTCTTCAAAATGCGGCTCGCTGTCATTGAAAAACATCAGCGTCTCGCAGCCTTCCGGCACCTCGATTGCTTCGAGCGCCACACCCGCCGGCACGAACATGAAGTGACCCTCACGCAGCGTTTCGGCGCCAAGCTTCATTTCGCCACCGAGCACGAACAACTCCATATCGGAGTAGCACAGCCCCGGCTTGCGCTTGAAGCCATTGTTGAATCGCACCTTTAGCGTGCAGGCGCCGTTATCGGTATCCAGCGACAGGGTTTTGTAGTCCGCGCCGACAAAACCCGGGATCTTGAATTTCTTGTAGCCATCGTTCAGTTCAACGAACGGTTCTATGTGAGGACGGGGCATTACCACACCACCTTCATCGCATCGTCGCGATCGGGTTTTTCAGGAATTTCTTCTTTGCCAATAACGCGGCGCGTGTCTCCGGTGACCGAGAAGCCCTTGGTCTGAATGATGTGCAGAAACTCGCCGTACCATTTCTCGCGCTCCGGCGTGAGTGCCTCCTGCTCCGCCACGATGTCGGCGAAGCGAGCCTCCTGAGCCGCCAGCTCCTCTTTGAGCCACGCGCGCGCCTCGGCGCTCGGCTCAGGTTTCTGATCCTGAACGTATTGCTTTTTGGTCATGCGTCTCCCCTGCCCGGCCTGCTGGTTGCGCCCGCCCCGCTGGGGTACCCTTCGGGTCCCGCCGCGAAAGCCGGCGATTTAAATGTCCTAAGATTAGAACATTATAACAAAGTCACCACGGCGACCAGCCTGCAACCAGAGGTCTCTTTGAATGCGAGTCCAAACTTCTCTTTTCCTTGGCCTTTCCGCCGCCGGCCTGCTGGCCGCCGGAATGGCCCATGCTCACGGCGGCGGACATAAAAAGCCCGTCAAGAACGATCAGGTAGTGCGCGAGATTGCCACGATTGCCGACGGCGATCATCGCTCCAGCAAAAACCGCGCCCGCAACGCGTCGCGCCGTCCGGCCCAGACCCTCGCCTTTTTCGGGATCAAGCCGAATATGACGGTTGTAGAAATCGCACCCGGTGGCGGTTGGTATACCGAGATCCTCGCGCCTTACTTAAAGCAAAACGGCAAGTACTACGCCGCGCACTACGATCCGAACCACGAACGCGAGTACTATCGAAAAAGTGTCGCCCGCTTTAGCGAAAAACTCGCCGCGAACCCTGCGCTGTATGGCGACGTGGAACTGACGCTGTTCTCACCACCCTCGCCCATGACCCCGGCGCCGGACGGCAGCGCCGACATGGTCGTCACCTTCCGCAACACGCACGGCTGGATGCGCGACGGCCAGGCTGAAGCGGCGTTCGCGGCCATGCACAAGGCGCTCAAGCCGGGCGGTATTCTGGGCATCGTTCAGCACCGCGGCGATCCGGAAAAAGATCAGGATCCCAAGGCCGCCAGCGGCTATGTGCGCGAAGACGTCATGATCAAGATGGTGGAAGCCGCCGGTTTTGAACTGGTCGATCACAGCGAGATCAACGCCAATCCGCGTGACACACGCGATTATCCGAAAGGCGTCTGGACCCTGCCTCCCGGGTTTCGCGAGGGCGACGTGGATCGCGCCAAATATGAGGCGATCGGCGAGAGCGATCGCATGACGCTTAAGTTTATCAA
>CAZXCL010000049.1:19884-35685 GCA_964639265.1 uncultured Gammaproteobacteria bacterium
CCCCCGGGGGGCCCCCCACGCCCCCCCGCTACCGATCCATGCTTCAATTGAGACCGTCCTGCGAACACTGCCAAAGACCACTGCCACCGGAGTCTACCGAGGCGATGATTTGCACCTACGAGTGCACCTTCTGTCGCGACTGCGTTGAGAGTGTCCTGCACAACGTGTGCCCCAACTGTGGTGGCGGCTTTTGTCCGCGCCCGAACCGTCCGGCCACTGAGCGCGTCGCCGGCACCGGGCTGGCCCATGCGCCCGCCTCAACCCGTAGCGTACACAAGCGCGTGGATCTTGAGCGCCAGCAAACACTCATCAGCGCACTCGCCGACATCGCTCCGGAAAATCGCTAGACCAATACCGTCAGACCATGCCCGCGGCGATGGCCTTGAGCACCGCGCGCGTGCGATCGCGCACACCAAATTTCGACAGGATGTTGGACACGTGATTTTTCACCGTACCCTCTGACTTGCTCAACATCTGGGAAATCTCGCGGTTGCTATAGCCGGCCGCAACAAGGCGCAGGATTTCGGTCTCACGCGGCGTCAGTGGCTCGGGATCATCGAGACTTTCAAACGGCAGACCCTTTTTCTGCACGCGCGCCAGCAAAGATTCACTGAGCACGGGCTGGATAACGCTGCCGCCGGCGTGCACCGACTCAATGGTTTCGATGAGCTTTTCCAGCGACACGTCCTTGAGCAAAAAACCGGTGGCACCCGCTGTGATACCGTCCATGACCAATTCGTGATCATCGAAGGTGGTCAGAATAACCACCGGTATTGCGATACCCTGATCGCGCAGCGCACGAATCGCCTCGATGCCGTTCATCTGCGGCATGCGGATGTCCATCAGAAACACATCGGGCGTATAGTCGGTCGCAATCTGTACCACCTGGGCGCCGTCGCTGCCCTCGGCCACAACCTCCACCTTGTCGGACAGTCGCAGCAGTCCGCGGATACCTTCGCGCACCAGTGTCTGGTCGTCGACCAGCGCAACTCGAATCGTCATCAATCAGGCCGCCAGTGGAATTTGAATTCGAATCTGCAGCGCATCACGCACGCGCTCGAAATCAAGACGTCCGTTAATACGCTCAATACGTTCGCGCATTCCGAGCAAACCATTACCCGGCACAAACTCGGCGTCAACGCGTCCATTGTCGTGGATCTCGGCATGCAGCCGGCCATCTTCGCGCCATACGCGCACGGTACATTCACTGGCGGAGGCGTGGCGCAGCGTATTGGTGATGGCCTCCTGCACACAGCGCAACAGGGATTCGGCAATGTTAACGTCATTGATTCGCAGATCATCGTCCATATCAAGATCGATCTGCAGCTGCGGAATATTCTCGACGATCAGACGCAATGACTGGGTGAAATCCACTGCAGAGTCATCGCGCAGAGTGGTCACCGCCGCGCGCACGTCACCCAGCATGTCTCGCGCAAGCCCATGGCATTTGGCAATCCGTTCGCGTGCCTCGCCATCGGCCACGCGTTCGGCGACCTGCAGGTTGATGGTCAACGCCGTCAGATGGTGCCCCAGCAGATCGTGCAGGTCGCGCGCGATGCGCGTGCGCTCGCCCTGGCGCGATGCCTCGGCAAGAAGATGTTGTGTCGCCACCAGCTCGCGATTAAGAGACTCTGCCCGCGCCTGCGCCCGCTCTGCCCGTTTCGTTGTCAGCGCCGAGAGCATCGCGAAATAGTGGAATGTCGCGTACAGGGCCACCTCGAACTCCGGTGAGGGGTCTTCCCAGATGATGCGCTGGATCAGATACCAGGCGACCGTGACGCCTACCAACGCAACGTGCGCCCAGCGGCTGGTCATATTGGTACCCGCGAAGGCGATCCAGATGATGGTGTAAATCGGCAAAAAACTGATGGGCAGGATCATGCCAATCGCCAGCGCAGCGGCCAGCATGCCCCACAGCGCCAAGGTGCGTACGATCGAGGGCACGCGCCCGTGAGGTTGTGCGCTGGTCAGGAGCATGCAAACAAGAAACGCCAGCTGCAGCAACACCGTCTCACCGAGCAGATCACGAAACGGCGTCGCGGCATCACGGATCGTAAACAACACAATTCCCGAGACGATGGCCCAGGTAACAATGCCGCCCATACCGTGGCGCAGCGCAGCAAAATAACGCATGACAGACATAGCGCCATTATGGCCAAGGAGCCCGCCCGGAACCATGTGCCAAAAGTCATGGTCCCAGGACATGACATGTAGCACTGCCGCCCGGTCGCAAACGAGCCTAATCTGGAGGCTGACTCAAAACAGGAAGCCCGCCATGATCGCTGTGCACAAACTCGCTCTTATTATCCATATCGTCATCGGCGCCGCCGCGCTGTTTGTCTTCTGGATACCGATTGCGGCACGCAAGGGCAGCCCGCTGCATAGAAAAGCCGGGCGCTGGTTTGTCTGGGGCATGACCGCCGTGTCGGTCAGCGGCGTGCTGCTGTCGTCGATGGTGCTGTTCGATCCGATTCTGATTCGCACGGGCGGTCAGACGCTGGAGATGACCGATGCCTTTCGCACCGCCGAGAGCGCACGCGTATTCAGCCTGTTTCTTCTGATGCTCTCGGTGCTGGTCTTCACCACCGCGCGCCATGCCGTACTCGTGCTTAAGGCGCGTGAAGATCGACGCATACTGCGCACGCCGTTGCACGTCAGCGCGCAGGTCATGACCGGCGTGCTGGCCATTGTCACGGGTTACGTCGGCTATCAGCACAACGAACTGCTGCTGATGATCTTCTTTTTCATTGCCCTGTCAGGTTCGATCGGCATGCTGCGCTACACGTTCAAATCCACGTTGCGCAACAAGGAGTGGATCATCGAACACATCGGCAGCACGATTGGCAGCGGCATCGCGGCCTACACTGCGTTCTTCGCCTTTGGCGGACGCGCACTCATGAGCCAGCTTCTGAGCGGGGCCTGGCAGGTCGTCCCCTGGGTGCTGCCCACGATCATCGGAACCATCTATTCGCGACGCATTGCCAGTGCGTACCGCAAAAAATTTGCACTTGCCTGAGGAGACATCATGACCATTCCCACACCTGCCCTGCGCCTGATCACGTTGTGTGCCATTGCCCTGCTGACCGCGATATCCGCACGCGCCGATGAAGCGATTGATGCCTTTGATCGCGGTGACTTTAGCGCCGCACGAACGGCACTTGAACAACGCATCGCTGCCAATGCAAAAGACGTCGAGGCGCACATTTACCTGGGTCGCACGCTGATGTATCTCAATAATCCCAAAGCCGCGGCTGCCACGCTTGACACGGCTGTTGAGCTGGCGCCGGACAATGCCGACGCCCACGCCCGCCGCGGTGAGGCCTACGGCACAATGGCGGGCAACGCCAGCGCCCTCAAAGCCGGCAAGCTCGCTCGCGTGACCCGTAAATCGTTTGAGCGCGCACTTGAGATCGATCCGAATCACGTGGCCGCGCTGAACGGGCTCATCCAGTACAAGCTTGTGGCACCGAGACTCATGGGTGGCAACAAAAAAGAAGCGCTGTCGCTGACTGAGCGATTGGTGGCCATCGATGCGGTAGACGGTACGCTGCGCCGGGCTGCGGTCCTGCAGGCGCTTAAACGCGACGACGAAGCGCTGCAATCGCTCAATACGCTGATCGAGCGTTTTCCGAATGACGCCCGTGCCCCCTATCAACTTGGCTTTTTGTATCAGACGGCCAAAGACTACGGTAAAGCGGCAGAGGCCTTTACCGCGGCCGGCGCGACGACAGGCACCGGCAGCGAACAGGCCGAAGCGCGCGCGCAGGCCTGGTATCAGATCGGACGTACCGCCGTGTTCTCCGGCGAAAATGTTGAGGCTGGTATCGACGCCCTGCAGAAATATCTTGCTTTTGACGGCCTGACGCCAGACATGCCGGGCACGGACTGGGCCAATTTCCGACTGGGCGAACTGCAGAGCAAAAACGGTGACGACGCCGGTGCGACGCAGAGCTTTGCCACTGCGCTAAAACTGACCGATGACAAGAATCTTCGGCGTCGCGTTAAAGATCTGGCTGACTAGCCAGAGAACTCACGACTCGAATCGTCGAACACTGGGACAACATGGACATCATCGAACCCGAGGAAAACTGGGCCAACAGCGGCAAATTCCAGGTCGATTGGTGCGTGATCAATTTGTGAAAAAGACGTGACGTTAAGGTGAATCGGCGCTCCTAAGGTATGCAGCTCAGGCCAACGACGGCCAGCATCTTCAACCACTGGGAGTACACCCGATGATTTCATTCAAACACGTCCTTGGTGCCGCAGCGCTTGTCGCAATGTCCAGCACCGCCTCCGCCGATCGCCTCGCAGGCGCTGCCGATGGCGGTACGCTGGAAGTTACGATCACCAACGTCAGTAAGCTGCAGTTCACCCCGCTACTGGTGGCCACGCACACCTCTGACGTCGCATTTTTTCAGCCGGGCGCTCCGGCCAGCGATGAACTCGCACTGATGGCCGAAGGCGGCGACATTGGCCCGCTTGCCGGCGTGCTTGAGGGCCTGCCGAACTTTGTTGGCGACATTGGCAGCACCGATGGCCTGCTCTTCCCCGGACAGTCCGTGACGGTGGAACTCGATGCCTCGCGTCAGTTTGATCGCCTGAGCGTCGCCGCCATGCTGCTGCCGACCAATGATGCGTTTGTCGCCATCAATAGCGTGCCCGTACCGCGCATCCTGAATCGTGCCTCACGCTTTGTTGCCAACGGCTATGACGCTGGCAGCGAACCCAACGACGAGCTGTGCGCCAACATTCCAGGTCCTACCTGCGGCGGTGCAGGCGCCTCTCCTGACGCAGGCGGCGAAGGCTACGTGTCGATCAGCGCTGGCATTCAGGGTGTCGGTGATGTTTCGGCTGCCACCTACGACTGGCGCAACCCTGTTGCAATCGTCACGGTGCGTCGCGTCAGCAACTGATTGCTCGCTCCTCCAGGAACACGCAAGTTTGCCCGGCTCGATCACCATGATCGAGTCGGGCATTTTTTTGTCCTCAGAGCGCAGGATTTGCATGACCGGAGACGGCGTACCAAGGTGTCTTGTCTTTGTAACCCAGCCAGTTCAATCCAATCCCCGATGCATACACCGTCGGCCGTTGCAATGCAAAGTAACGATAGGCGTGCCAGATCAACTCGATCTCACCAAAGCTCTCACCATTGGCCGCCGATGCCAGGACGCTATTGTGCATACCGACGCCGCGCTTAGTGGGCCCGCACAACCAGAACTTGCGAGCAGGCAGGGCCACATCTGAATTGTCAAAATCGCGACACGCCAACAATGCCTTAGTGTATGCGTCATAATCGAGACTCGGATCGACCGGCGGCTGATCCCATTCCAGCTCTGAAAATGAAAAGGCACGCATCGGCAAGTCCTGACGATGCAATGTGTGCTCGGCATCGGTAAACGGTTCATGGCCCAGCCATTGCGTTGTCTGCGCAAGAAGCTCCGATTGGCATCTGAGGTAAGCAAAGGTACGGCGACGGGTCAGGTCCCAGCGCCGAGCATGCGGCGGCCAGACATCGTAGAAAGTGATCTCCGGCGTGGTCACCATCACGCGAATCTTCATCGTGTTCTGTGCGTCATAGCCGCCGGTTTGCATCAGTCCGGTATCGCCCGGTTTCATTGGTTCTATCCTCCTCTGCCGCACGTAGAGAGACACGGTGACATTAACCGGTCGACAATTGCCTAAGATCAGGATGCCGCGAATATCCCGTGCAGCGGGCGGTTGCTTTGGTAAGAACAGCTCGGGCTTTATCGAGCTCGCCACGTCGCGCGTAGGTCATCGCCATGAGCCGAAAGCCCACCGGATCGACCTGCTCCGCCGCGATGTCATCGAGCTCGGCATAGAGGCGATCTAAAACCGCCGACGGGATCAGTGAATCAGCAAGATCGCTGAGTACCGTGTAGTAATAGGCTCGTGCCGCACGGTCTGACGCTCGACCGTTGCCACTCATGATGTCGCGTTCCGCGACGGTGGCCGCCTCACGGTACGCTTCGATGGCCGCGTCCTTGCGACCAACCTGGCGCAACGAGTCGGCCAGATTGCCCCACATTTCGTGGACTTTGGGTTGGCCTCCCGGAAAAGAATCCAGCGCGCGTTGTCGAAGCCGCAACGCTTCATCAAAATCGCCCATGAAGTAATGAAGCTGGCCCATGAACTCATCGCCAACGTACGCGCCGGGAGAAAGTTCCTGCGCACGCTCATAAGCCTGCTTGGCCTCGGCGAAGTCGCCTGAGCAGGTCAGGTAGGAGCCGAGGTTGACCAGAAGATACTCGTTTTCATCGCGCTGCAATCCGGACCTGACGGCCGCTAGCGCCGCGTCGATGCGATTGGCCATCACTTCGATGTTGCCCAGATAATAGAGCGGTTTCCACACGGCAGGATCAACTGCTGCAGCGCGTCGCGCTGCCGTTGCGGCCGCATCAAGTTGCTCGCGGTCGCCATTGGATTGAAACGCGTGCAAAAGCGACACAGCCAGACCGGTTAGCGCGTCGGCGAGGTCGCCGTGGGAGGCCAGAATTTCACGGTACTTAACGATGGCTTCGTCGTTGCGACCGGTCACCTGCAGAAAACGGGCCTGCGCAAGCAGCACAGCGGAATCTTCGGGCGCCAGCTGCTGTGCCTGAGCGCAGGGCAGCGCCGCATCACGCAGCGCGCGCTGCTCATCATCCATCCAGAATTCCTCGAGCAGCGCACGACACAACCCGGCCTGCGCCCGGGCGTAGCTGGAATCGGCGCGCAGCGCAGCCTGAAAACGGCTTTGTGCACGGCGAATATTGATTTCGCTGGCCGGCTCGTCAAGGAAGTCCTGGCCATGCAAAAAATCGCTTTGCGCCGAGCGCAGCGGAAAAGGCACTGGTGTGAGATCGGGTACACCAATGGCCGCCAGTACCGCATCGTTGATCTGGCGTGCGATAGTTAGACGCTCGCTGGCAAAACGGGCCGACGGCAAACTGATCGCATACACCTGGTGTCGCAATCCATTCGCTTGCAGGAACACGGAGAGGCCCAGCCAGCGCCCCACCGAATCGGCGACAATCTCCAACCGTGCATCCGTGTCGAGGGCCTGTTGCCCTGTCAGCGACAGCGCCGTGGCCGTCTCGGAGGCCAGTTTAAAGCGCGGCGCCAGCTGCTCGCGCAGCGCTTGCTCGAACTCGCCGCCGTCGAGACCCTCGATCGGCACAATCAGCAGCGATGCCGCCCCGCCATTGAGCGATCGAAACTGATCCACCACAAAACTGCGCGACACCTGATCGCTGATCGACGGTCCGCGCGTCAGATAACCCGCGACCGCGGCGACGACCACCACCGCCACAATCCAGAGCCAACGCGCAGAAGACGGCGACGGACCCGCCTCGTTAGATCCGGGTTCACTGTCCGTACCGGTCGACGCCTCTTGCGGTTCCGGCAGTAGCGTTTGCGAGGCCACGCCAAGAGCGCGGGCAATGCGTTCAAGCGTCTCATGCTCGACCGATAACTCGCGAAATGCGCGATTGACGGCGTCTTTGGGCGGGCTGTCGAGATTCTCATCGTCGGCGATGCGCTCCGCGATCGCCGCCTGAGTTTTAAACCCGGCGGCGCTTTTGGCCTGCATCAGCTTGAGCCGGGATGCTTGAATTCCGCGGCGTCGCTGCCCTGTGCTATCGCCACTCATTGAAAACTTTAAACCTCTGATTTTTATGTACTTATTTTGTTAACTTACGTTAACTGCGACGTGTTGACGTTAGCTGCTGATGACAATACCTAAACCCGGCGGCAGTTTCACTGGTGAATGCACCACCACCTCGATACCGCATGCGCTACTTCATACCGAGTCTGATTCTGATCGCTCTGATGGCCAGTTGCCGACCGTCCATTACGGGCCACTGGGTCAACGACTCCAACGATCTGGCGTACCACTTTCAAGGTGATGGGCAGGTGACGGTGACGGCATTCGGCAACAGCTCGGCGGCGCGCTATCGCCTCGTGAACGGCGAGGTCATTCTGACCAGCCCTCAGGGCACGGTGGTGTTGACGCTGGAGGACGACCAACTCATTGGGCCCATGGCCCAAAGGTTCACCCGACAACCGATCACACACGCAAGTTCGCAATCCAAATCGACAGGGGAACGCCAATGAAACAAGGGCAACGCACAGTCAGCTACGGAGGAGTATGGCCATCAGTGCCGGATGTCTTCGGTCTGGCTAACAAACTAACGACGGTGCTAATGCTTATCGCATCGTGCTTTTTCTACAGCAACGCGGCCATGGCCGACGTCGTGACGGGAATCCGAGTGTCTCCCGGCGTGGTGGCACCCGGCGCGAGCACCATCGTCGAGGTGACCGTCGCAAACGACGGCGCCACGCCGGAGTTAGGCCTGACCGTTGACGCGCTTCTGCCCGCAGATATCGCGTCGTTTTCGCGCGGTCTGGTGCTGGGCGCAAGCTCGTCCTCCTGTGGCGGTAATTCGACGTGTTCGCCCGGCGAACTTATCCGCTGGACCTTGACCGAACTCAATCCCGGACAATCCGTGACGTGGGATTTTCCGGTCACGATTCCCGTAGCGACGACCGACGGGGTCGCGATTCCCTGGTCCGTCGAGGCCCGTGATGCTGGCGGCGTGCTCGATCAATCCAGCACAACGCTGGACGTGTCGACCAATGTCGTTGCGAACCTGACCATCGATGAGGACAAGGATCCCGCCGCTCCGGGTGAAACGATCACCTACACAATCCGCTATGGCAATACCGCGCCGAGCAACATTACCGGCACGAACCTCGACGTATCATTGCCGCCAAACACGAGTTTTGTCTCAGCCAGCGGCGGCGCATCCGTTAGCGGCAATGACGTTAGCTGGAACCTCGGCACGTTGACCGCCGGTTCGGTTGCACAACAGACCGTGCAGGTTACCGTCGACAACGGTACCGCTCTCGGTTCGTCGCTGCCGGTTGTTGCAACCCTGACCGGCACGGCCAATGCGCAGGCCACCGCGGCCCGCGCATCTCAGTCCGGCACCGTCGGACTACCCAAAGTCATTCAGGCCACGATCAACATCAACCGTCTGCCCGCTCAACCCGGCGAGCAGGTCATGGTCAATATCAACGTTGCCAACAGCGGCCCTCTGCCGGTCGCCAACGTTCGTGCATTGGTGCGCATACCCGCGGGCATGAACAGCACGAGCACCGGCATCATATCGGGCGAAAACAGTTCGTCATGCGGTGGCAATTCAAGCTGTTCGCCCAACGAATGGGTGTTCTGGGATTTCCCCCTGCTCAATCCGGGTGAAGGGGTCGATCGGTCTATTCCAATCGTCGTCAGCGGCACAACCGATCTGGGCAGCTTGCTGCAGTGGGACCTGCGCATTACCGACGGCAGCGGCGACCAGTCGTGGGAAACCGAAACGCTGCCGGTTCAAACCAACGTGGTCGCGACGCTTGCTATCGACGAAGACAAAGATCCGGTCGCACCGGGTGACACGCTGACCTACACCGTCCGTTACGGCAATACGGCCGCCAGCAATGTCAGCGACACCAATCTTTCGCTGACATTGCCACCCAACACCACGTTTGTATCGGCCACCGGCGGCGGCATCGCAAGCGGCGACCAGGTGACATGGCCGCTTGGCACGCTGACCGCAGGATCTATCGCACAACAGGTCGTTGAGGTACAGGTCCTTCCTGGCACGCCACTTGGCACGCTACTGCCAGTGTCAGCAGCCTTGACCGGTACGGCCAGTTTTCAGCCTACGGTGACGCGCGCGCGGGAGACCGGTTACGTGGGCCTGCCCAAAGCCATTCAAGCAACGCTGAACATCAATCGCCTGCCCGCGCAGCCGGGTGAGCAGGTGATCGTGTCGATCAACCTCGCGAACACCAGTCCGCTGCCGGTTGCCGACGTACGGGCGCTGGTGCGATTGCCGGTCGGCGTCAGTGCCACCAGCACGGGCATCATCCTTGGCGAAAGCAGTTCGTCGTGCGGAGGTAATTCTTCCTGCGCCACCAATGAGTGGGTGTTCTGGGACTTCCCCACGCTCAACCCCGGCGAAGGCGTTGACTTTTTCATCCCGATTACCGTTTCCGGCGCAACGCCGCTGGGCAGCCTGCTGGACTGGGACCTGCGCATTACTGACGGCAGCGGCACCGCTCAAGCCTGGGAATCCGAGGCGCTGCCGGTGCAAAGCAACGTGGTTACGACGCTGACCATTGACGAAGACAAGGATCCGGCGGCTCCGGGCCAGACCATTAGGTACACCGTAAACTACGGCAACACGGCGGCCGGTAACGTGACCGACACTGACCTGTCGCTGACGCTGCCGCCGAACACGACGTTTGTATCGGCAACCGGTGGCGGCACGCTGAGCGGCAATCAGGTGACCTGGCCATTGGGCACGCTGACGGCCGGAGCGCTCGCACGCCAGATCGTCGAAGTGCAGGTCAACGTAGGCACCACGCTTGGCACGCTGCTGCCGGTGTCGGCGGAATTGAGCGGCACCGCTAACTTCCAGCCGACCGTCACACGTGCCAGCGAAACCGGCTATGTGGGGCTGCCGAAAGCCATCCAGGCAACGCTTGGCATCAATCGCCTGCCGGCGGAACCGGGCGAACAGGTCATCGTGACCGTTAACGTCGCCAACACCGGTCCGCTCCCGGTCGCCAACGTACGCGCGCTGGTGCGCATCCCGGTTGGCGTCAATGCCACCAGCACCGGCATCATCCTTGGCGAAAGCAGTTCGTCATGCGGCGGCAATTCCTCCTGCGCGACCAACGAGTGGATTTTCTGGGATTTCCCGACGCTCAATCCGGGACAGAGCATCCATCGCTTCATCCCCATCGTAGTGTCCGGCACAACGCCGCTTGGCAGCCTGCTTGACTGGGATCTGCGCATCACTGACGGCAGCGGCGCCCAGTCGTTCGAAACCAAGGCACTCCCGGTGGCGGCCAACGTCGTGACGACGGTTACCATCGATGAAGACAAGGACCCGGTCGCTCCCGGCGATACGCTGACCTACACCGTGCGCTACGGCAACACAGCCACGAGTAATGTTGCAGACTCTGATCTGACGCTAACGCTGCCATCGAACACGACGTTCGTTTCCGCCACTGGCGGTGGCATGCTAAGCGGCGATGAGGTCAGCTGGTCGCTCGGCACGCTGACCGCAGGCTCGATTGCTCAGCAGACTGTGCAGGTTCAGGTGAATCCGGGCACAACGATCGGCACACTTCTACCGGTGGAAGCCGATCTGACCGGCACGGCCAATTTCCAGCCCACCGTTTCGCGAGCGGCAGAAACCGGCTACGTCGGCGCGCCGCGTCCGATTCAGGCGGAGCTGAGTATCAACCGTCTGCCCGCCGAGCCTGGCGAGCAGGTCATGGTGTCCATTAACTTCGCCAACACCGGTCCACTGCCGGTGGCCGATGTGCAGGCGCTGGTACGTATACCGGTAGGTATGAACGCAACGAGCACCAGTTTTATTCTGGGCGAGAGCAGTTCGTCGTGCGGAGGCAACTCATCGTGCGCAAGCAACGAGTGGATTTTCTGGAGCGTTGATTCACTCGCCCCTGGCGAGGGCATTGATCGCTCGTTCCCGATCACGATCGCGGCGGCCACCGATCCTGGAAGCCTGCTCGACTGGGATCTGCGTGTTATCGATGGCGCCGGCAACGAAAGCTGGGAATCCGAAGCGCTGCCCGTGCAAACCAGCGTGCTGACCACGCTCACGATCGACGAGAGCAAAGACCCTGCCCTGCCTGGCGACAACGTGTTTTACACGCTGCGCTTTGGCAACACAGCAAGTGGCAATCTGACTGACGCCACGCTCACGGCGACTCTGCCCGCGAACACCAGCTTCGTCTCGGCCACCGGCGGCGGCACCCTCAACGGAGACCAGGTTAGCTGGCCTCTGGGAACGCTCGGTGCAGGCTCGGTCAATCAGCAGGTCGTGCGCGTAACCGTGGATGGCGGAACCGGGGCCGGCACGCTGCTGCCCGTCGCCGCTGAGATAAACGGCACGGCGAACTTCCAGCCGACCGTGACTCGCGCCAAGGAAGTGGGTTACGTCGGGCTGCCGGGCGACCTGTCGGTGTCGATTGGCGTCACGCCCATCCCGGGGATGCCGGAAGACGTGCTGGACGTGAACCTGCTGGTCACCAACACTTCCACGTTGCCGCTGACCAACGCTCAGGTGCTGTTCCAGTATCCCGTTGGCCTGGCCGCACTGTCGCGCAGCGCGATCACCGGCGGTGTCAGCAGCTCATCCTGCGGTGGCAATTCCTCGTGCTCGGCCAATGAGTTCGTGATCTGGGATTTCGCCGAACTCCTGCCGAACGAAACGCGCGTACTGACCTTGCCGCCGACTGTTGCCGCAAACCTGGTGCTGGGCAACATCGTCGACTTCGACGTGCGTGTGCTGGACGGCAATGGCGTCATGTCATGGCAAGCCCTCAGCCTGCCGGTCGGCTTCGGCCCAACGGATGACATGGACTTCGACGGTATCGGAGATGCGTTCGACAACTGCACCACCATCGCCAACTCGTCGCAGCGCGACACCGACGGCGACGGCATTGGCAATCGCTGCGACGCAGATCTGAACAACGACTGCACGGTCAACTTCATTGATCTTGGAATACTGCGCTCAGTGTTCTTCACCAATGATCAGAACGCTGACTTTGACAGTGACGGCACCGTCAACTTTGTTGATCTTGGCATCATGAGAAGTTTGTTCTTCCAGCCGCCGGGACCGTCAGCGATTGCGAGTTGCTCTAACTAGACTGGGGGGCACATAGTGAAACGGCTCTCGTCGCAGCAGCGACGGGGGCCGTTTTTTATCGGTTCTCGATGACTGTGCTATCGATCATGGTCCTGGTGGACCAAAAAAGAAACTGCGCATAATCCCCAAATCAACAAAGTTGACGGCGCCATCATCATTTAGATCGGCATCGGGATTCCAATTACTTGTGCCTGGAGAACCAAAGAAGGCAAGGCGAAGCAAACCTAAGTCCAGAAAATTGACAACGAGATTGTTGTCGAGGTCCGGGTCACATAGATTGCCGAATCCATCGCCATCGCTGTCATGTTGATCAGGATTCCCAACCTCAACACAATTGTCAGCACTGTCGGGCACGCCGTCGGTATCTGCGTCCGAAGCATGGCCTCCGATCATAACTTTCGCAATTACGCCGTCAGCTACGCCGCCGAAAGCACCCTGCAACGCAGATTCGGTCGTAGGAAACGTGCTGCTGAACGTGCCCGTAGCCAGAACTATCTCACCGGGTGCGGTAACGGCAACATCGCTCACGAAGCCGTCGTGGCCTGTTCCACCAAGATACGTCGCAAAATCCGCGCCGCTGCCATCGGCCAGCAACCGAACAATGTAGGTTTCGCTGCCACTAATGCTGGCGCGTGCGATTCCTTGGTCGGTGGCAGCGAAAAAGGCAGGCACTCGCTCGGAAGACGGCGCAATCAAAGCGTTTATTTTCAGGTCGTTTTTTTGCTCGTCGATTAACTCTAAGCGGCCGGTCTCGTCGATTTCGAAGTATCGATAACCCCCATCATCCGCGCTGACTATCCCTAGTTCTTTGACAATTGTCACGGCATGCGTTGGAGGCGCTGTGAAGCGCAATGGTTCCAGATTTTCTTCGCCGCTGAAAGCCAAGAGGGCAAAACCACCACCATTGCGGTCAGCTGCAACGAGATCGTCATAGTCGCTGCTTTCAATTCCCAAACTACCCACCGCGATATCCACTAAATCATGACCTGGGAAGTGTAAAGTTTGAGCGAATGGTGCACCAAACTCATTCGCACATCCCCTGTACAAGGTCACTTCATCCGGAGCGGAGATTTCTGCAATCGACTGCGGATACGAGACTGCATCACGCGACGCAGTAATTGCATTACTGAACGGCATGGCGGGACCAATTTTCCCTGTGT
This sequence comes from uncultured Gammaproteobacteria bacterium, assembly GCA_964639265.1. GTDB lineage: Bacteria > Pseudomonadota > Gammaproteobacteria > Steroidobacterales > JBCCMA01 > JBCCMA01. The sequence goes on from CAZXCL010000049.1 coordinate 33,785, forward strand.
CTGGCTCAAAGACGTACTGCAGGTTTACCGCATCTTCGACAAATTCGACGATACACGCATCGCTCTCGAACATTACGGCGATCGCCAAAGTAGGCGAATTTGCATCGCCGAATTGTATTGGGGATTCGAAACCGTCAGAGTTTCCAAGATATAGGAAGTTCGGGCCCATGTAATTACCGGTCAGAACGTCGTCGATACCGTCGAAATTCACATCAAAAACGGCTATGGATCGAGTATCCGATCCACCCTCAGGGACAATAGAAGACAGTCTGTAGGACTCGCTGCCGGGATCAAGCAAATAGACGAAATTCGCGCCAGACCCTGCGAATGCTACGCCACGCTCTGTCTCATCTGCAAAGCTGAAGTCCCCGCCAACCGCAACTGCGGTTAGTCCGGCCTGGTCAAGGAAAAGCGTATCCAGTTTGCGCGACTTGGCATCCTGCACAGAATCAACCAACGGAAGGCCGGACGACTCGGTTCGAAGCGAAACAACTGGCTGATCGTCATCAAGTTCAAACTCTATACTGAACTCCTCTTCAGGACCGCCAATGAACGTTGAAAAATGTAGCTCATCGAATTGCTTGGAAATCGCGGAGACCGTTACATCCAAGGGAAAACTGATTGATACGGGTTCGCCAGGATCGCCGCCTATATTCGGTTGCCACGCGTCAGGCGTTGTTGGGAAATCGCGAGAGCGCGAATACCCCATCACAACAAGCTGCCCGCTGCTGTTAATTCTGATGGCGCGTAATGCATCTAGCATGCTTCCTCCCATTCTCACTGACCGAAGAAGCTCACTTCCGTCATCACTTAGAGCGGCTATCACACCATCAAAGGGAGTTCCAACAGTACTGACTGGTCCAACACTCGGTTCCGTAATTGGAAAATCGCTCGAAGCAATATTGCCAACAGCGTAAATGACGCCGCTTTCATCAATCACGACTCCGTGTGCCGCATCAATAAACTCGCCAATGATGCACGTCGCGAAATCAAGCTCACCTGACGGCTCGAGACGTAGGACAACCCAATCGAATTTGGCATAAGCCTCTGACGAGGCATCCAGACCGCATATGCCCTCACCAAACACGGAAGTCGCAGGAAAGTCAGCGGCCGATGTTTGTCCCACCGCGACAATTCGATCTTCTGTGTCAACGGCAACGTCCCATATGGAATCGAACGCAATCTTGTCCTCCACATCGCTACCGCCAACAAAGGTTGAGAAAATGAGTTTTCCGCCGTTCGGTTCCAACTTGGCAACAAACCCATCACCAGGCCTCAGAATGCCGCCGCCGTCGAAAGTCGGATCAAATGCGTTCGCCATGGGAAAGTCGGGAGAATTCGTGCGACCGACCACAATGATGTTGCCGTCGCTGTCCAGTGCAAGGCTAGAACAAAGATCTAAGTCTGAACCGCCCAAATAGGTCAAGAAATTCAAACTCTGGCCGTCCTCACTGATACTGCCAACAAGAACGTCCTTTCCACCACCATGTGTCTCTTGAACCACGCCACTAGTGGCCAGCCCTGGACTCGATGTGGTCCCGCAAAAAACTCGGTCACCGGTCGCCGTAACTGCAACGCTTGTAAATTCATCGGCTTCCGAGCCTCCGAGATAAGTGGAGTAATAAAGTCTTGGCTGCGCAACAGCCACCCAACTTACGGCGATCGAAACCAGGGTCCATGCGCAACGATGAAGTACACTTTTCACTTTTGTTCATACTCGTCGATGTTCTTTAAACGAAAGTTTAGCATCCACGGATCGCCTGCTCGGATCACTCAAGACTTTATTCTCACTAGGTACGAGTCAAACCTGAACCTGGGCCCATAAGCAAAAACCCCCGACATCCGTAGACATCGAGGGCTTTGATTTGGCTGGGGGACCAGGATTCGAACCTGGGTTGGCG
>CAZXCL010000050.1:0-25806 GCA_964639265.1 uncultured Gammaproteobacteria bacterium
TCCCGAATAATCTCCGCCAGTGACGAGTTTCGGACAATTTGTTGATCCGTGTCGGGCAGGTAGTTTTCATACCAAAAACGGTCGCCGTCTCTGATCTCCGTAAACTGTCGCACGACGATAGCCTGAAAGACCTCACCCAACTGAGAACCCTCCACGGCATCCTCGGCCAGCCCACCGGTCCACAGGTCGATGTCGTTCACATCCGCGTAGGTTGAGGCCAGCGCAGAGACAACGTTCGCATCGCTGGAAATCTCATTGAAATCGATACGCGCTGGCAATCCCAGGGCCAGTCGAACGTCGTTGTAAGACGGGACGCCGTGATCGCGACCGCGCTGGATGTTAAAGGACACCAGATCCAAGCCGCCGGACCCGGGTTCGCCGAACAGGAAATTTCGAACATCAGAGACCACTTTCGTATCCAGCGCCTGATGCGCCCGACTCGCGAAGCCACGCAAAAATGGATCGATATCGGCTTCCTCTACGAGCAAAAAATGCGCCGCAAAAAACGCATCCGCCAGAGGAAGGGGGCCGTCCGCGGTTGCGTTGCCGTCTTCTCCAATGCGAAGCAGATCTTCGTTGAGCAGCGTGTGCCCCAAACGAAACGCGGCCACACTAAATTCGTTGTAAACGGTCGGGTTAATGGACTCGTCATAGCCGGTGTAGTCGGCAATCGCGTTGTCACCAATCAGCGCTGGCAGCCATTCGTTGTAGGTAATGTGCTGAATTTTGCCGATCAGCAGGCGACGCGCGGTTTCAAAAACATCATCGGCATCGGCGTTGGGATTGTCGTCCATCAGTCTTCGCGCCATCCGATTGTGTTCCCTCACGAACAGCGTGTGCATCACGGCAAGCCCCACTTGTTCATTGACGCGAACATCCCCGGCGACAAACAAGATGTCGGCACCGATATTAGCGTTCGGCAACCCCATTGTATTAAACGGCAAAAGATTGCCATCGCTGACGGCAAGCAAGTGCGGATTATCAATGTCGCGCAGTGCCTGCGCACGCTCGTCGTCCGAGCCGTAGACCATCGAACCATCAATCCATGAGGTGATCTCGTTTTCCTGTTCGCGGGGATTTGCCGTCGACGTACCGGTATCCGGGTCAAACAACGCTCTGTTAAACGGAATCGCTACTGAACCAGTTTCAAGAGGGTCGAAGAAAACATCGCCCGCCGGAATTTCGATGTCCGCGGAACCTTCGGCACCGTCTGTCAGATCCAGGTCGTGATCAATAAATTGACCCCACTGCCACACAAAATCCGACGCATTAAAGGCGTTTGGAACGGTCTCTCCGGCGTCTTGATTGTGCACGGCATTTGATATGACGCGAGCGCTCGCGCGATTCGGACCTGCCGGCTGCGAGATGCCGTCGGCGTAGTCATTCGGTGCCAGGCGCTGTAAGTGCTCGAAGGCGGCGCCCCAATCCGTATTCGCCAGATTGTTCGCTGACCCATCGTAGGTTCTGACTTCAATGCCACCTACCATCGGACGATTGCCCGGTCTGTCGCGCGCGTCATTGCGACGACGGTCTCGCCCATTGTCATCGATGCCCTGAGGGGAAGTACCGGAGCGTGGCGTATCGGCGATCTCGATCGTGACATCCGCCGCTACCGCCGGATTCACTCCGTCATCCGCGCTAAAGCGCATTACCACCACGGCGCCGTTACGCGTATTTGGTGCCTGAAACGTGGGGCTGTCGGACACGGCGCTACTGAGCGTTACCATTGGTCCGGACACTTGCGACCACGCAAGCGTCAAGCTGTCGCCGTCCGGATCGCTTGCACTGCCACTGAGCTGAACCTGATCAAGTTCAACAACAGATTGATCGCTTCCGGCAGACACCGTCGGTGAAGCGTTGTCGTTATTGCTACAGGCCGTTACCAACACGGCTACGCTGCTTATTGAAGCGACCAAGACACTGCGCATGAAAAACTCCCGCCAAAGCATCAACGGCCGATCTGGTACGGCCGGTTTCGTTACGCCGAGACAGTACTGATCAATTGTGTAGGAAATATGGATGAGCCGTTCCAGCCAGGGCAGGCTGCGTGAGTGGGCATTAATCGACCGCTAGTTTCGATCGCAAGACGATTAAGGTGTGACACGTAAAGCGGTGGATCAAAACAAGAGTTTTTCCGGAGTCTTTCTGCGCGGCCGAGACGGCGCTAACCGAAATGGAACTTGAGTAGGTATGTGTTGTCTTGCGCCTACCTCTGGCACACGCGCCAACCAAACAAGCCGGCAAGACCGGAGCCGAACATCAATAGAGCACCCGGTATCGGAACGGCGTTCTCACCAATTGCGTTGAATTCGGGAAATCCCAGCATTGCCAGCCCGGCCAGGACATTGTTGTTGTTGGGGCCAGCGTCGAATACCACCAGATTTTTACCCTGGGTACCGGTGAGGAGGCTCAGATTCGGACCTGTCGGCGCTCTGGGCGCCGGTCAGAAGATGTCGATCAGGCTAATCGTCGTCGCAGCGGTCGCAAATGATTGTTTCGCATTGACATTGTCCCAGAAACACCAAAAAAAGTCCGCTCAGTTTCATTTTAAGAGAGGTCCATATCGCCACGTCCCGAGAGTGACAGATCTGGTCCCGGCCCCGGCACATCTGTGTCCTGTCGCATTGCACTGTGTCTGGTAACCGCCGCCAACGTAATCGATGACGGTGAGCGCAATTTTCCTTTGGGGGTGAGCACAATGATTCGGAAACTTTGTTGGTTGGTTTTTGCAGCGGCGTATATGGCGCTAAGCGTCGGCGCTGCGGGGTTTGGGCCGTTTCTGTTCGACGTGTATTCGTCTGGTCAGACAACACACTTATTATACTCGGTGATTGGCGACTTTGATGGCGACGGCCAGGCAGACAGGCTGGTAACCGGTGCCGCGGACCGCGCACCGCAGATCGACTTTGCCTTCGGTACCGATCGAACCACGTCAACAGAACTCTCGGTAAGCGACACGTCGGCATGGTCTGCAGAGGTGGCGCAACCGTTTGTTCTCGACAGCAACGGCGATGGACGAGACGACGTTATATTGCAGCCCCGCGACTCCGGTCGCGCGCTGGTCTACGTATCGTCACTTGAGGGCATGCCCACCTTACGCTCTCAATCGATCGCCGCGCAGCAATTCGGAATCGACTGGACGGTTGGCAATACGCGGCTGATCGCGGGCGATTTCTCCGGCGACAACCGCGACGATCTCCTGCTCCAGCCTGGATTTGAAAGCGGCACAGGTGTGCTCCTGCATGCCCTTGGTAGTGGCCGTCTGGGTGAAGATGGCCCCGCTCAACGTATTGAACCTGGCTATCTGGGCCTCGAGTGGTCTTCGTCGCGTGTGCAAGCCATTGTCGGTAACTTCAATGGACAAGACAGCGACGGACTGTTTCGTGATGACATTTTCCTGCGTGGTCTCGAGACCGGCACGCACGCCGTTGTGACCTCGGATATATCATCGACGCTGACACAGCTGGTCGAGATGTTCACCAACGATGAGTCGGACTTGCCTTGGGGTGATTCAGCCTACGCGGCCGTCGCGCACGATTTTGACGGCTCGGGCCGCGATCAGATTTTGCTGTTCTCAAAGGCAGAGGGAATCGGCTACCTGGTGGCGCCGGCGGCCAGTGGGGGCTTGAACGGTTCCGCAAGCGTTGAGCAGATCGGCACCGACAAGCTAGGCAAACTCCTCGTGCAAGCACGGGTTGGCCTGACGCCGGACGGCCGTGTCGGTGGCGGCTACTGGACCATGGAGTTATCTGGCACAACGACGCGAGACGCAGCTGATTCAGATCTCGCGCCGGAGCAAAGCCGCGCAATCAGTTCGCGTGCCGAGCCTGTCGTTTCGGCAGCGGGCGTACTCGAAGGCGGCCTGTCTGCCCAGGGCGGCATCGCAACCTATGGCTTTCCAATCGTTATCCCGCCAGGACGTGCAGGCATGGCGCCGAGCGTGTCGCTGGCGTACAGCCACATGTCGGGCAACGGCGCGGTTGGTGTCGGCTGGGGTGTCTCCGGGATCTCTTCCATCGCGCGCTGCTCGGCGACGGCGGCCCACGATGGCGGCTATGACAATCCTGTGAATGATCTTGGCGGCGTGAGCTTCTCGTCATCCGACCGCTTCTGCCTCAATGGGCAACACTTGCGTCTGGTAAGTGGTGCCTGGGGCGCTGATGGTTCGACCTACAGAACCGAGATCGACGATTTCTCTCGTGTCACTCTCCACGCTCAGGCCGGGGAAATTGTTGGCTTTACCGTCAACGATCCGAGCCATTTGATTCATACGTTTGGGCGTATTCCACCCGAGACTGATGACTTTGGCTCAATAAGCTTTGCCGGCCCGGACAACACCAACGCGCTTGAGTGGCGCATCAGTCGCGCCGCCGATCGCTTTGGCAATGAGATTCAGTACCACTACGACGATCTTGCCACCACAAATGGCGGGCTGAACAAAGTTATTAAAGAGATTTCGTACACGCATGGCCACGGCTCCGAAGCACTGCGCAGTATAGAGTTTGACTACGAAATGACGCGGCCCGATGTTTGGGTTCAGTATCGCGCTGGCTTGAAGATTTCAAACCAGGGTCGTCTGACCACCATACGCACGAAACTTGGCGCAGACACGGTTCGCGAGTACCGCCTGTTCTACGAATCGACCGCCTCTGAGCTTGCCACCGGGCGCTCACTGCTCAAAAAAGTTTATGACTGCAGTCTCAGGGAGCGCGATGGTAGTGGTGCCCCCGTTGAGCGCTGCCTGCCGCCAACCACCTTTCGCTACCAGGGCGATGCATCTTTAATTGACACTGACCTGGGTGCGTTCGGCGTCAGTGGCGAGTTTGGGCTTAACCGCACACCGGTCGATCTCAACGGCGATGGACGCATTGATTTCGCCGGATTTGAACAGGGCTCATCCGCCAACACGACCGACCTGCTTGTCTGGGAAAATCAGGGCGGTTCTTTTTCTCAATCGACCTTCACACTCAGCGAAAACATCAATCCCAACGTCGTGCAGTCGACCCACAGTGTCGTGGACATCAACCTCGACGGCCGATCGGAGTTTCTGGTGCCCATCGGCGATCCGGCCGCGACCAATCCACCAACTTACGTTGAGGTTCGAGCATTCAATACCGGAGCGGACTCGGGTCCCTACGATTCCGGGACACTTGCTGTTGAATCACCTACCCAGAGCGGCCCGCGGATTTACTACGATATGGCCATTGGTGCTGAAGGTGACGTCGAGGTCGTCATCAAGCCTGCCAATTCCGGGGACGCCAATGCACGTCGGCGGGCGATCTCGGCAACCTTTGGTCAGTCGGTTGTCATGACACTGGCCGCAAGCGATGGTAGCCCACCGCCTCAGGGCACGCGCTGGGAGGTGGGCGTCCGCGTCTGCGCCAGCGGCCAGATCAATTGCGCAGGAAATCCCATCACCTGGTCGGGCCGTCAACTCAGAGTTATTAACGGAGTGCCAGACGGTGGGGTCTCGGTTGCGCAAGAGGAGGCGGTCTCACAAAAGCCGGCACAGCCCCATCGCTCCGCCGCGTGCGCGGCCGTCACGGCGCCCGTAGCTGAGCTTGGCGTGCTCTCTATCAACGACGCTGGTAACAGCGACGTAGCGCTGACGGGCATCCCGGTCAGCCCGGCTGCGGTCGATGCAGACACGCAGAGCTTTGTCTTTGCCCAGGATGCGTACTTCGCCCTCGACTCAAACGGTGATGGCATCCAGGACGTGCTGTCTTACTATCGCCCTACCAACGAATGGCGTCTCTATGCTGGTCAGTCCCCTGACTCGACAACGCCTTTTGCCCTGGTTGCGAACTCTTGCGTCGCGGGCCAGGCAGCGATCGGTGCCAGTGTTATCAACTATGACGGGGACGGGCGAGAGGACGTGCTTCTGCAGCGCTCTAATGGTTTGACCGTTCTGCGCTCGACAGGAAACGGTTTTGAGCTAATAGCGCTTCCGATCACGGTGGAGCAGATCGGAAAGTTCAATCACGCGAACCAGTCGTACATCGAACCTGCCACGCCGCCGGTGGTGGCCGACATCAACGGCGACGGACTCACCGATCTGATCCTCGCGCGCGACGCCACGGCCGGATCTGACGTGCCTCAGGCCACACGCGGGAACATATTTATCTACCTGAATACGGGTGCTGGCTTCGAGGAAATTGACTCGGCCATTCCTTCGCCGGGTTCTCCGTCAAATCAGAGGCTTGGTTACTATCTTGCCACCCTGGACGCCGACGGCGATGGCGACCTTGATCTGCTGATTCCAACTACACGTACGGTGGACGGCTATGGTCCCTGCATCAACGGTGTTTGCACCGGTCAGTCGTTCGTGTCGATCAACGATGCCTACAGCTGGTCCATCGCGAGATTTAATGACGGCGACTACAGCGCCCCGATGGGCGGTGATATCAACGCCGTTGAAATGACGCTCAGAGGCGGGTCACTCATTGACCTCAACAGTAGCGGTCGCTATGAGTTTGTTGCAGAGAAGCCTCGTACTTCGCCGGAACAGCAGAGTCCCGAAGCGCTACCTCTGGTTCTGGCATTTGGATCCACGGGCAGCTTCGTGCCGTCGCCTGCTGCAGATCTGATGGCGGGCTTAACGGTCGGTGAGGGCTACTTCGATCGGTCCGCCTCGTTTGAATACACCGCTATTGTTGAGGGTGGAAATTATGCTCGCACGCCGCGCACGTTTGGTGACAACCAGTACTACACGTTCGCGGGCAATATGCATTTTGTCTCAGGGGTTGAGACCGCTAACGGTATCGCAGGCGGTGTCAATCGCTCCAGGTTCGAATACGAAGACGCGGCCACCAGTATCGCCGGTCGCGGTTTTGCCGGATTTGGCACGATCAGAGTATTTGATGAATCGGTCGGTCTGCTGCACAGCTCGGTTGCCGATGCCTTTGTGTCAGAAACCGAATATCACCAGCAGTTTCCGCTGATTGGTCAAATCAAGACTCAGACGAATTCGCGATTCAAAGATGGATCCGTCCAAAACCCCCTATCGAGACGTGAAGTTACCTGGCAGCCGAATCTCGCCGCAATCGCGTCAAACGGACCAGATCCAGTGTTGCGCTACGCGTCCCTGGTGAAGACCACGACATGGGATCCGCTGGACTTCAGCGCACCGCATGCTGTGTTAGCGGTGACCGAGCGGACAATCGATGCGGCAGACATCGATAGCTACGGCAACGTCTCGAAAGTGACGCAGATCGTGAACGATGCGGGCGGGAATCTGGTCCAGCGGGATATCACGACGACCAACTTCGCGCCGCCCGATCTAGCCAATTGGTGGGTCAACAAGGCACTTGACGTATCGGTGCGCTCGGATTCGACGCAAACCGGCGACCCGTCCAACGATGTGAAGATCCAACGCGTGGACATCGCCAATTACACGGCCGAGCGCCTGCCATCGGTGATTCACATTGAGCCTATGGATGCCGCTCGCGCGCATTCGGTGACCACCACCTATCGCACGGACGGCAATGTATCGAGCGTGGTCAGAGATGAACTGCCGATTGTCACAAACGCGGACAACCTGGCGGTCGCGCAGACCTCGGGGCTTATCTACTCGGCAAGCGGCGAGTATTTCCCGAGCGGCCAGAGCGGACGTGCGGGCCAGGCATTTCCAACGCAATACACGTTTGACCCGGCGACCGGTAGCCTTGCCACCTCGAGCAATCCCAACACGGCGGCCTTCAGTGGCGCCAACGTTGATGTCGATATTGAATATGGCGCCTTTGGTCGCATCAAAAAACAGACGCCGCTGAGCGGTTGGCCCACGGAGGTGTTCTACGAGTGGAGCGTTGCTGGCTGCCCGGCGACAGCTGTCATGCGCGTAAGAAGCACCAAGGCAAACTCGCCAACGAAGATTCAATGTGTGGATATGCTGGGAAGAACGGTGCGTAACACCACGACCGGCTTCGACGGAACAATTATCTCCAGCGACGCAACTTACGATTCGCTGGGCAGGATGGTGTCCCGAACTGAACCAAACTTTGAATTCAATCCCGCTGGCTACACTGGCACGACGACCATCAATGCTTATGACTACGTGGGGCGCCCCACTCAGGTGACCGCGCCGACGGGCGTACAGCGCAACGTGTCCCGGGTGGGCCTTGTGACCACAACAACGATCATCGCAGATGGCACGGGCTGCTCACGCGTCGATGACGCTGGAAGTTCGCAGTGCTCAATCACGACCTCAAAAACCAGGAACGCGTTGGGTCAGGTCATCCGGACCAGCGATGCCGAAAGCAGGGTTGTTAATCTTGCGTATGATGCACATGGCAACCTGGTTTCTTCATCGACCAACGGCTACGCCACAACCTACAAATATGATCAGCTCGGCCGCCGCACTCAGGAAATCGATCCTAACGTCGGCACGAAACTCTATACGTATACGGCTCTGGGGCAGCTCAGCCTGGTTACCGATCAGGGCACGGCCAGCGCTGCCAACTACAGAAAAACGCGATTCAAATACGATGTGTTGGGGCGTCAGATCCAGAGAATCGAGCAAGTCGGGTCGGGCACCTCCAGCACCGTAGGTCTGTGGACGTACGACAATCCAGTGATCGGCGGCTCCCCAGTAGCCCCCTACATTGACCGACTCGCCATGGTCACTGGCGATGGCACGTTGTCGGATGTGTCCCCGGCTCAGGATCATCGACGCGAATTTAGCTACGATCCGCAATTCAGTTATCTGACCGGCGTTAGCACGCAAATCCGGGAAAACAATGCGCTTGCGCAGACGTTTTCTCGCTCCTACGAATACGGTCCTGTCGGGACGACAGACTTCGGCAGACTCGTGAAAGAAACCCTGCCCAATGGCGCCGAGCTGGAGTTTGGCTACACCGCAACTGGCTATCTGGCCTGGCACGACCTTACTGAGTCTGGCGCGACGCGCAGGATCATGCAGATCGATCAGGTGAACGCACGCATGCAGGTGGAAAAACGCACGTTCGATTTGGCAGGCGCACCGGAGTCGATGACCGAGGAGACCTATTACGGCAACCTGACTGGTTTGACGGCACTGAGTTGCTGGACCGTTGGCTCGAGCTCTTGCCTGATCGCTCCGGCCGTAGTGAGAACCGACTTCCTGCGCGATAGCTTCGATGAGATCATCGGCAGGACCAACACCTGGTCTGGCGAGAGCTCGACGAAAACGCAACTTAGTGGCGTACAGCGAGACACCATTGGTCGCCTGAAGTCGGCAGTGCTGTCGCGCTGGGACGATACGGGTGGCGTTGATGGCCCGGCTGATGAGGTGTTTGCAAAATCGTACGATTATGATGCAGTCGGCAATATCGAAACCAAAAGCGACTATGGCACCTACGCTTACGGCCTGAACGGGCAGGGGCCATATCAGCTCTCGCAGGTCGATCGCGGTGCAGCGGGCATCAGCGCGTTCGCCTATGACGATTTTGGCAACACGACCAGCATCTCTGGTGGCGGCGACAACCGTTTGCTGACCTATACAACGTCAAACAAGCCACGGACGATCACCTATGGATCAGAGTCCACTTCGTTCAAATATGACGCCCATCAGTCCCTGTACAAACGCACGATTGTGGACTCAGGCGGCGAAAGTGCGGAAATCTACAGCGACGGCGATACCGAGCGCGAACAAAAGGGCGCATCGACGACGACACGAACCACCATTGCTGACTATCTGGTCCTGGTCGATGTCGACAGCGATAGTGACGGCATCTTCGACGACAGCGACAACTGCAGATTTGTCCCCAACGCCAATCAACGCGATACCGACAGTGATGGTTTCGGCAACATCTGTGACGGTGACTTCAATAATGACGGCGCTGTGAACGCGATCGATCTGGGTATCTTCCGCTCCGAGTTTCTGACCTCCGGTCCGCACACTGATCTGTCGGGCGATGGAGATGTGAACTTCATTGATTTGGGCATTTTCAGGAATCTATTCCTCGAGCCCGTGGGGCCCGGAGCAGACACCAATAGCTATGATCGCTTTATCGCGCGTGACGAGCTTGGCTCGCCTACCACGCTTATCGATGATGCAGGCGCAATCCAGGCTCGGTACGAGCACGGGCCGTTTGGAGACCAGGCCATACTCGAAGGGTCCACCGCGGGTATCCGCGAGGGCTTCACCGGCCATGAGGAGCTGTCGGAGTCGGGCATTGTTCACATGGGTGGTCGCGCGTACAGCCCTGAGGCAGGGAGATTTCTGTCGAGTGATCCGGTCATGCAGGCGCCAGGTTACGCGCAGAACCATGCGCGATACGGTTATGTGTTCAATCGCCCACTTTCTGCCGTCGATCCGAGCGGATTGATTACCGTTGATCTTGGTGCGCTTGAAGAAGATTGGGAGACGATCAATCGCCCGTCGGAGCCGTGGGATACGCCAGGATCAGACGGCTTTCACAACCAAAATACAATATTCAATTCGGGTGGCAATCAGTCTTACGACGCAGAGAATGCAGACGTAATGGACTTTCTTGAAAATGATCTGCAGTCCTACCTGCCTCAGTTCGACACGTATCGAAGGATTTTGTACACACTGGGTGTGGCAGATGGCACGCGCTACGACGTTCTGCAAACGGGTATCTCGGTGACATGGCAAGACGCCACGTTCCTGGCAGGCGTCACAGACGTTCTGGAGACCACGGTGGGCGCAAGCGCGCCGAGTCCAGACTTCTCAAGTCAGAGCTCGCCGGCGCCGAATCCGGTTGTTGGGGCGCCTCAGGTGTTGCGAGCGGGAGGCGTCGGCGCCGGCGGTTCGGGGACTATCGCCGAATATTCACGGGGCATGCTAAGCGATATCGCACGCGGCAGCCCGGCAATCCGGGGCGCTAAATCACTCGCCAGGGGCCTTGGCAGATATGTACGCTACGAAAGGCGGCTCACGAGTAGCAGTGCAGGGGTATCGGCGCAGGTGCGCGAAATCGAGCACGAGCTTTTCGGGCTGGCAGTTATTGCAGGACTGCACGCCAATCGAACGATGCTCAAAAGGCTCGGTAAAGCATTGGGCGATTCCCGGGAGTTCATTGTCGGGCGTCAGTCGCCCGCGGCTATTCTCGCCTTTTTGACAGGTAGCCCTGGAATCGGCCCGTCATTGGGATTGCTTGCCGCGGCGGGCGACGCACTCTATGCGGTTGAGAAACTGGCCATTGAGTTTAGGCTGTTTTTGACCACAATCGACATCGATAAACCGATATTGAATCAACTGGATACAGGGGCACGTATCAGGCTTGAGCAGGAGCTTGCCATCATCGGGCGGCGGTTTTTGACAGTAGTGGGTCTGGAAGAGGAATAGGAAATTGAAGTGCCGCCATTGCTCAAAGAACGGAATTCCAGTGTCCCATGTTTTAGCGCACTGCATGGGCGGAAGGTACATGTGTTACGAGTGCGGAAGTCAATACGCAATGTCTTGGCTGTTCCTCATTCCGTATACGCTCCTGGAGATTTCTGTGCTGTATTGGGCAGTCTTTAAATCCCTGGCAACGCTTTCGAGTACCCCACTGATCATTGTGTCGTGCACGACACTCGTTTTGAGATTTGTGGTCACGATGAAATTCTCGACTATCCGGCGCGAAGGATTAGGGCTAACACAGCGATCAAGCGCACGGAAATCGAGATGAGGTGACAGGGCATAGGGTCGCGGTCGCTGAGCGTTGCACCGTGACGTTGCCGCCCGGTAAGTCAATGACAAGCCCGAAATAGATGGCGGCGCAGCTCAGCGTGATGTAAGCGCTTCAGGAAAAAGGCCGTTCCTGAAGCGCTTGTTTTTGGCCCTACACGGCGAGCGCGAGTCGGCAAAACAGTGAAGCAAGTGTGCGATCAGTGGCAGCCGCCGTCCGAAATTCGCGCTCAATTCGTGCTTCCTTTACGAATAACAAAGTCAGCAAATCGAACCTGCTCTTCCTCCGGTCTGAGACTGGATGCCTCCAGAATTGACCGGTAGATGCCCCATTTGGGACGAGAGAAGTCTCGGGCTTCAACACCTCGGTAGGTGTCGATGTTGTCTTCCGAGAGATCGATGATCACAGCGTTGTCGCTCATGCGAGTCACGGTCATGTCGAATTTGCCTGCTTCGGCGTAGGTGATTTGTACAAATACTTCCAGCCACTCATCCGTAATCGCGTTCCAGTCTTGTCGGACCATGTACACATCTGACGTGCTGCTGCCATCGGGGTTGTAGCCGCTGTTGTAGCGGACCTGAAGTTCGTTGCCAGAAGAACTGCGTTCCGCACCCGACAATGTGAAGACAGGCTGGTTGTCGTTGCCATTGCTATTGTCTTCACTGTAGTTTTTCGCTTTGATCTGGAAAAAATGGGTGAAGCGGCTGGACAGCTCCAACTCCGAGCTGACCTTGAATTTCCAGGTGTATTGAAACGTCTCGCCTTCGTAGCCCAACAAGTTGTCGTCGGAGCGGTCGAACGTCTTGATTTCATTTCTTTGTCGGTCAGACGGCCCGCCGTTTCGGTCGTAGTCCAGGTCTCTGTGGGCTAGAAATACGAAGTGGTTGCCGACCGTCGCGTCCGTGTCTTCAACGATATGCACCACGTCGTCGTGATTGGAGCTGTAAAAGTCGGGCGCTTCAATCGAGTCCTCGCCAAAGGCATTTTCGATGAGTTGATAGGCCGTCAAACCGTTGTTCGGGCCGTCCGACACAACACTTCTCTCAAAGCTGACAACGAAACTCGCTGTGGGCGCCCCGCGAATGGTGATGACCAGAGCTGCAGAACTGCCATCAAGCGAGCTGATGCTGATCACATCATCAAGCGTCTGGTTTTCAGTCAAGACTGCCACCTGATTGTTGGTGGTATCGAGAAGGTAGCTCCATTGTCCACCGGCTGAGATCGAGAAACTCCCAAAGCTGGTGCTGACACTGTTTTGCGGGGTCAACTCGCTCTCGTTAAAGTCGGCGTCCGACACAGTCACCGTCCCTGTCATCGCGGTGCTGGCATCGTTAAGCAAGGTGTTTGCTGCGCCGACGTCAAAGCTTGCCGTATCGTTCGCACCGCGAATCGTTATCGTCACAGCATCGCGGGTGTTATCGACGGATCGAACCTCTACGACGACGTCCTCGGAAAAACCGGCGGGGAAGGCATTCAGCTCTGGTGATGCTTGATCAAGGGTGTAGGACCATGAGCCGGTCGAATCGATGGAAAAGGTTCCGTAGTCAACAGCGGCATTCGACTGAACCTGAAATGCAGCCTCGCCGGCTTGCGCATCGGTAATCGTCAGAGATCCGCTTGCGCTGCTGATGCCGTCTTCTTCCACTGAGCCCGTCTTCTGGCCACCAATCACAGCGGGCGTTTGCGCAACCGGCACGACCGTGGGCGCAGAATTTTCACCGCCAGAACCACCGCAGGCCGATAGTACGAAAACGGTAGTCAGTACGGCGACAACGCGACTATCTGGAATTAAACGGTTCAACGCGGCATTACTCTGTCGTCGCGTCCCTTAAGCCGCGGATAGGGCCCTAAGGAAAATTCGCGAGCAGCTATCCATTATGCAAGAACAGATTTCAAATACTCCGAGATCTCCGCATCCTGGGCGTGAGCAAAAAACAGCTCGGAAAACTTCTCCCCGGCAATGGTCTGTTTGAGCAACTCCTGATCAACGTTTTTCAGCACGCTCAACATATCGTGCGTGGCAGCTGCTTTGACCTCAGACAGAATGCCGCGGTTTTTCGCCATGATCGCCGCGCGTTCTTTGGGGTAACCAACGCCACGTTCGTGCTCGAACAGTTTCCTGTAGCAATCCTCGAGGTTGAGCTCGGCGGCCCACCCGAAGCCCTTGGCGTAGGGCATGGACATGGCGTTGCCGTCGTTGATTTGACCAAACAGAAACGCGTCGGTGGGATCAATCACGAGACCGCAAAATACGCCGGGCATCGAATTGCAGGCCAGCATGGATCCCATTCCGGTGCCGCAACCGGTCACCACAAAATCGGCGGCGCCGGAATTGAGCAAGATGCCCGTCAGTAAGCCGTTCATAACATACGTAAGGCTCGCAGCATCGTCCGGCCCGTACATACCGTAGTGATGCACATCGTGGCCAAGCGGTTCGGCGACATTTCTAAGCGCCGTTTCCACAACGCTGCTTTTGGCTGCCTGGCTGTTTTCGATGATCAGTGCAATTTTCATCCGCTCAAACTCCTGCTTTTTCTTGAGCCACTGGCTCGGATAATCGCTAAAGATTAATCGAAAAGTGCAAGCGAATCCTTTACCGCAAACGGCGGCAGAGGCCAGGCGATTTATTGTCCCCTGGACATTTTTTGACGCGCGATGCGCAGTGCTGCTGAAAGACCGTGAATTGGGCGCCTTCGAGCACAGACCGATGAGATGGCTCAGGTGAAAAAGCCTGTCACCTTCGGTGCGTGACGCGTTGCGAACGCGCAGGAAATTCCGCAAAACTGACCGCGATAGCTGTCAACTTTGTGGCGCCCGGACGGCCCGCCCGCATATTCTGCCAAACCGGTCCGCCCACGCGGGCGCAATTCGGGTACCATGCGCTACCTTCTCTCGCCGTACGCTCGACGTTCCGTCGATGCTTGCCCTTTTTAATCTTCAAAATACTCCGTGGGACATTATGTTCGACACGCTCAAACGCGAATGGCTCGGTAACGCGCGCAATGATTTGCTGGCCGGTCTGGTGGTTGCACTGGCTCTTATTCCTGAGGCCATTGCGTTTTCCATTATCGCCGGTGTTGATCCGAAGGTGGGGTTGTATGCCTCCTTCTGCATCGCGGTGGTTACCGCGTTTATTGGTGGTCGCACCGGCATGATCAGCGCGGCCACAGGCGCCATGGCGCTGCTCATGGTGACGTTGGTCAAAGAGCACGGATTGCAATACCTGCTGGCCGCCACACTACTGACCGGCGTGCTGCAAATTGCCGCCGGGTATCTGCGCCTTGGCAGTCTGATGCGCTTTGTGTCGCGATCGGTTGTGACCGGTTTTGTGAACGCATTGGCGATCTTGATTTTCCTGGCCCAGTTGCCCGAGCTCACCAACGTCACCTGGCATGTGTACGCCATGACCGCCGGTGGGCTTGGAATCATTTATCTTTTTCCGCTTCTGCCGGTCATCGGCAAAGCCGTGCCCTCGCCGCTGGTGTGCATCGTGACGATGACCGCGCTGGCCATGTTTCTGGGCCTCGATATCCGCACGGTCGGAGATATGGGTGAGCTACCCGACACACTGCCGGTGTTCCTGTGGCCGGACGTCCCGCTCACTGTCGAGACGCTGGCGATCGTGTTTCCCTACGCGGCTGCGCTTGCGGTTGTCGGGTTGCTCGAATCGATGATGACCGCCACCATTGTTGATGACCTGACCGACACACCGAGCGACAAGAATCGCGAATGCAAGGCGCAGGGGGTGGCCAACATTGGCGCCGGTATGCTCGGCGGCATGGCCGGTTGCGCGATGATTGGTCAGTCCATCATCAACGTCAAATCCGGTGGCCGCGGACGTTTGTCCTCGTTTACGGCCGGCACGCTGCTGTTGATCATGGTGGTGTTTCTCGATGAATGGATCGGTCAGATTCCCATGGCCGCTTTGGTGGCCGTGATGATCATGGTCTCCATCGGCACCTTCTCGTGGGAGTCGATCACAAATCTGCGCAAACACCCGATCTCCACCAACGTGGTGATGATCGCTACCGTGATCGTGGTGGTGTTCACGCACAACCTGGCGCTTGGGGTGTTTGTGGGTGTACTGCTCGGTGCGCTGTTTTTCGCCAATAAGATTGGCCGCTTTATGGCGGTTCAAAGCGAGCTTGTTGAACCGGGTGCCCGGCGCTACCGCGTCATCGGTCAGGTGTTTTTTGCCTCGGCTGATCCATTCATCGCCACTTTCGATTTCAATGAGGTCATCGAAAGCGTGGTCATCGACTTGTCCGAGGCGCACTTCTGGGATATCACATCGGTGGGCGCGCTCGATAAGGTGGTTATGAAGTTTCGCCGCGACGGCACCAAAGTGGAAGTGGTGGGAATGAACGCCGCCACGCGCACGGTGGTCGATCGATTCGGGACCTACGACAAACCGGAAGAAGTAGAAAAACTCTTGGGGGGCACGCCGTGACCACATCGGGGAACAAGAACATCATCACAGCCTGCATCGACGGTTCCGACATGAGCGAGTCGGTCATTGATACCGCGGTTTGGGCAAGCCAGAAGCTCGGCGATGACCTGCAGCTTCTCCACGTGCTGGAGAAAATTGTCTCACCCATCACTGACCGCTCCGGTTCCCTGGGCCCTGGTAGTGCGACCGAACTGCTCGATGAGCTCACCGAGCTCGATGAGCAGCGCAGTCAAGTGGCCATGGCATTGGGCAAGCACCTGCTTGCGGCCGCCGAGAAACGCGCGCGCGATGCAGGGCTTGCCAACGTCTTGCTACACCAGCGCCACGGCGAACTTCTGGACGCGCTCGAAGCCTGTCAGGCGCAAACCCGCCTGTTCGTTCTGGGACGACTCGGCGCAGACCATGAACTCAACTCGCATAAACTTGGCGCGCATCTGGAAAGCCTGGTCCGCGCAATTCAAACCCCGATTCTCGTGGCCGTGGGCACATTTGTGGCGCCCGAGCGGTTTATGATCGCCTACGACGGCAGTCACACGGCCGACCGGGCAATCTTGGGCATATCCAACACTCCGGTACTCAAGTTGATGCCTGGGCATATTGTGATGGTGGGCCCGGATAGCAGCGCCAATCAACGCTCACTATCGGGGGCCGTCGCCACGCTGAGCCAAAGCGGTCACGACGTGCAGGGCCATCTTTTGCAGGGCAACGTGGTGGAGACACTCCAATCCTTCCGCGAGGAACATGCCATCGGGCTAACCGTGATGGGGGCCTACGGTCACTCGCGTGTCAGGGATTTTTTTGTTGGCAGCAACACCTCACGCATGATTCGCGACAGCTCGGTGCCACTGCTTTTGCTTCGCTAGCGCATTCGCGGAATCGCGAGGAAGCGCCCACACCACAAATGTGGTCGACAAAACCAGTCGCTTCGGTCAGCATCCGGCCATGAGTACTTTGTCGCCTGCAAAACTGCAAACCCGGAACGTCCGCGCCTGGAGCGCCGCAGTACTGACCGGAATCGCGACCCCGATTCTGATCATGCTCGCCCTTCACGCCGCATCCACACCTTTTTCCTCGGCAGGCGGCCCGATACTCACCCTGGGCCTGATGGGCGTGGGCATCATCGCCGCTGCGACGGCCGGAAAATTCAGCGTCGGTGTTCTGTTGGCACTGCTCAACGCGGCGTGTTTGCTGGTGCTGGCACTTGCCTTGGGTATGTTGGCGCTGCCACAGCCATTGTCAGTCGGATTGGTCATGATCATCGCCAGCGGCAGCTTCGCCGCGCGTGGCGCGCTGTTCTCAAAAACTCTGTCTCATCGCGGATGGCTGATGGCTCTGTTCGTCGTCGCCGGCGAGGCATCTGTCTTGCTGATCGCGGCCGTCTTTCCGGGCGCGCTGCCCAACTGGTTTTTAGCGCTTCTGCCGGCGCAATGGGCCAGCATTGCGATCCAGACGGCGCTGGCAGGGACTGGCACATTGGCAGCCGCCCCGACCTTGATCGCGCTGGCCGGTACCGCGGCGACGACACTGTTGGCAGCGAAGCTCTGGCTTCAACGCTGGCCGTATTTGCTGATGTTTACCGCGTGGCTCGGCCTGTCGGCGCTGGTCTATTTACGCTCTGCGCCAACGGCGTTTGTGGTGGGTGGGTGAGACTACACGGTGGATTCGAGCTGTTTTCCGCGCGCTTCAATCGCCAGTACTTCCACGCCGTATCACCGCATGCTCAACGACCCGCGTGGTAGCAACCAGGCCATCGCGGCCCGCATCAACCAACGCGTTAACCGCCATAGCCGCCATCTCGGCGACGGGCTGTCTGAGCGTAGAAAGCGGCGGCCAGACCACCGTGGCAATAGAAGAATCATCAAAGCCAGCGACGGCCAGTTCGTTGGGTACGCAGACGCCAGCCGAGGCAGCCCCGGCCAGGCAGCCCGCGGCCATGTCGTCGTTACTGGCAAAAATAGCGGTGGGCCGGGACTCAAGGTCAAGCAATCTGGCCGTTGCTTCCTGGCCTGAGCGGTAGCTGAAGCGGCCCTGTTCGATCAATGCCGTGTCGATGTCCAGACCGGCGGCGTCGAGGGCCTCCTCGAAACCGCTGCGCCGGGCGGCGCTAACCGTCTGGTTTGGATGGCCCTCGATAAAGCCGATCCGCTTGTGCCCCTTGGCAATGAGCATGTCGGTCATCTCGAAGGCAGCTTGATGATCGTCAATACGAATATCGAATGACTGCGTTGTGTCGAGCGCGCTCGCCAGGAAAACCGTTGGCAATCCCCGATCCCGCACAAGCTGTCGAAGGGTCAGTGAGTCGCTCATTGGCGGCGGCACGATCAATCCATCCCAATCGTGTTCGATGCGCCTTGAGAAGTTCGCAGCGTTAAACGACGCGTCGGTGCGTTCAACTACCAGCTGCGCGCCGACGTCGCTTGCGGCCTCAAGCGCACCAACCAGCAGATCGCCCAGATAGGCCGACGACGGGTTGCCGTAGAGCAGGCCGATCCGTCGGACCTTGCCGCCGGCAAGCGTGCGCGCAGCCACGTTGGGCGAATAGCCCAGCGTCTTGATGGATCGTTCGACGCTGGTGCGCGTAGCAGGCTTGACCTTGCTGTCGCGATTGATCACTCGCGATACCGTCATGACCGAGACGCCGGCGTGGCCGGCCACATCAGCAATGGTCATTCGATTGGTTTTGCGGCCGCCCGACATGGCGTCCTCCACGGCGCCCGATTGCGGGCAACTTGTGCAGACGATAGCAGAATGTTAGCGTTACCATTATTGTTTTTCCACCTGCTGGCAGAGGCCAGAAGGGGGCTTGCGTGTTTTTGGGCATCGACATTGGTACGTCGGCCGTCAAGGCTGTTGTGATGGATCAGAGCGGTGCGACGCTTGCCGCATCGAATGCGCCATTGCAGGTATCCAGGCCGCAACCGCTGTGGTCGGAGCAGGATCCCGAGGAATGGTGGAGCGCGGTTGAACGTGCCGTCTTTCAATTGCCGGCGACGCATCGGGCACCGGTAAAAGCGATCGGTTTGTCGGGTCAGATGCACGGCGCGACGGTACTCGATCGAGACCATGTGCCGCTGCGTCCCGCCATCTTGTGGAACGACGGTCGCAGCGCGAAAGAATGCGTGCAACTGCAGGCCGCCGAGCCGGACTTTCTGACCCACGGCGCAAATCTGGTCATGCCCGGTTTCACGGCACCCAAGCTCGCGTGGCTGCGTCGTCACGAGCCATCGGTGTTTGATCGCATCGCCACCGTTCTGCTGCCCAAAGACTTCATTCGACTCAAGCTGACCGGCGAGCTGGCGTCAGACCGATCGGACAGCGCAGGTACTCTTTGGATGGACGTAGCCAAAAGGCAGTGGCACGCCCCATTGCTGCATGCGTGCGGTCTAGCGCCAGAGCAGATGCCCAAACTTTACGACGGACCTGAGATTACCGGTCACTTGCGCGCAACCGTAGCGGCAAGTTGGGGCCTGCAATCCGTGCCCGTTGTGGCCGGCGCAGGCGACAATGCGGCGGGGGCCGTTGGCGCGGGTGTGGTCAATAAGGGCGATACGCTCATCTCTCTTGGCACGTCAGGCGTGATATTCGCAGCGACCGAGTCATTCTATTCGCGGCCCGAATCGGCCGTGCATTCGTTTTGTCATGCGCTGCCTGGCCGGTGGCACTTAATGAGCGTGATGTTGAGCGCGGCAAGTTGCCTGGATTGGGGGCAAAGGCTGGTTGGGGCAAAAAATGTCGAAGCGTTTGTGCGACTCGCAGAGCAGGCTGATGCCCACGATGCGATCGCCTTCCTGCCCTATCTTTCTGGCGAGCGCACGCCGCATAACAACGCACACGCGGCAGGCGCACTGCTCGATCTGCGCCATGACACCGGGCCGGCGCAAGTGGCCAACGCTATTTTGAAAGGCGTTGCATTTGGACTGGCCGATGGCTTCGACGCGCTGATTGGCGCCGGCGCAACGATCGAGTCGCTGTCGGTGATTGGCGGCGGCGCGCAGTCACAGCACTGGGGCAAGTTACTCGCGGCCTCAATCGGAAGGCCGCTGGTCTATCGCAACGGTGCCACCGCGGGACCCGCGCTTGGCGCCGCTCGACTGGCGCAGTCCGGACTCAACGGCAGCGTCGCGTTTGCGCCGCCGCCTGTCATCAACACGCTGGAACCCGATCGCGCCCTTGTCGATCTTCTGGCGCACCAGCGTGAGCGCTTCAAGAATCTGTATCGCCTGCTCGAGCCGTCCTTCAAGGAGACCTGCCATGTCGCTCACTAGCGCAAAGCAAAGCCATGAGCCCGCGTTCCCGGACGTGGATCAAATTCGCTACGAGGGCGCCGCGAGCGACAACGCGCTGGCCTATCGCTACTACGACAAGAATCGCGTGATTCTTGGCAAGCGTATGGAGGATCATCTGCGCATGGCGGTGTGCTATTGGCACACTTATTGCTGGGATGGCTTCGACATTTTTGGCGCTGGCACGTTTCAGCGACCGTGGCATCAAGGCGCCGACGCGCATGACATCGCTGCACGAAAAATGGCCGCCGCGTTTGAATTTCTAACCAAGCTCGATGTGCCGTATTACTGCTTCCACGACGTTGACGTTGCGGCCAGAAGCGACACACCGGCCGAGCTTTCTGACAATGTAAAGCTTGCGACAGAACAGCTGGCCCGCTATCAGGCGCAAACCGGGAAGCGACTCTTGTGGGGCACCGCCAATCTCTTCAGTCATCCACGCTACGCGGCCGGCGGCATGACCAATCCCGATCCCGCGGTTGCCGCCTGCGCGCTGCGCCAGGTGCGCGACTGTTTGAATGCAACGCATGCACTGGATGGCGCGAACTACGTGCTTTGGGGCGGACGCGAGGGCTACGACACGCTGCTCAATACCGATTTGAAACGCGAGCTCGACAACTTCGGCCGCTTCCTGACGCTGGTTGTTGAACACAAGCACAAAATCGGTTTCGTGGGAAAAATCCTGATCGAGCCGAAGCCCCATGAGCCGATGTATCACCAATACGATTTTGACACGGCCACCATTTACGGTTTCCTGTCTCGCTTTGATCTGGTCGACGAAGTTCAAGTCAACATCGAACCCAATCACGCCACTCTCTCGGGCCACAGTTTCGCGCATGAAATCGCCGTTGCCACGTCATTGGGTTTGCTTGGTTCCATCGATATCAACAGCGGCAATGCACAGAACGGATGGGACACCGATCAGTTCAACCTCGATATTCGCGACATGACCCTTGCGTTGGTCGAGCTGTTGCCCGCCGGCGGACTAACCAGCGGTGGTTTTAACTTCGACGCCAAAGTGCGCCGCCAAAGTTCGAGCCTGATGGATCTGTTTTACGGCCACATCGGTGGTATCGATGCGCTGGCTCGGGCGCTTATAAGTGCTGCCGACATTATCGAACGAGGCGAGCTGCAACGATTCAAGGCAAAGCGCTATGAACGTTGGGATGGCGAGCTCGGGCAGTCACTGCTTGATCCGGCCGCATCGCTCGACAGTCTTGCCGATCTTGCGGCTCGTGAGCAGATCGACGGCGAGCACCGCTCCGGCGGTCAGGAGTATCTGGAACACCTCGTGAATATGAGCCTCACCTAGGGATACGTTGACGCATGATCTTAAAATGCCTGGCCTGCGCGATGGCCATCCTCTCGCTTGGCATGTCTGCGAACCTCGCGGTGGCCGGTATAGCCACCGACGCGCAACTCGAGGCGCTCGTCGAACGCATGACGCTCGACGAGAAGCTCGCGCAGCTCACCTGTATCTGGTTCGACAAGGCGAAGATTTTCGACCGCAACGGTGATTTTTCTCCGCAGAGAATGCGCATGCAATTTCCTCACGGCGTGGGCTGCATTGCCCGGCCGCAAGATACGATCGGTCTGGAGGCCGATCGCGAGCGGGAGGATGTCAACGATTCAACCGTGGTGCGTCGGCGTTCAGCCCGCACACCCGGTGAGACGGTCAAACTGACCAATGCCATCCAGCAATGGATGATCGAGAAGACCCGTCTCGGGATTCCGACCTTGTTCCACGAAGAGGGGCTACATGGTTTCCAGGGCCGCTATGCGACCTCGTTTCCGCAGGCGATTGCTTTAGCCAGTACGTTTGATCCGGAGTTGGTTGAGCGCGTCTACGACATCACGGCGCGCGAGATTCGGGTTCGTGGTGTGCACCACGTGCTCTCGCCGGTCGTGGACGTGGCGCTCGATCCGCGCTGGGGCCGGATCGAGGAGACCTTCGGCGAGGACCCCTATCTTGTGAGCCGGCTGAGTGTTGCAGCGGTACGCGGTTTTCAAGGTCGCGAGCGGCAGATTCCAGCCGGTAAGGTGCTCGCAACGCTCAAACACATGACCGGTCACGGTCAACCCGAAGCCGGCATGAATGTTGGCCCGGCGCAGCTCCCCGAGCGCGTGCTGCGCGAGGTGTTTTTCCCACCGTTTGAGGCGGCGATCAAGGAAGCCGGTGCGGCGAGCGTGATGGCCAGTTACAACGAAATCGACGGCATCCCGTCGCATGCCAACTCGTGGTTGCTCAACACGGTTTTGCGCGAGGAATGGGGATTTCAGGGTGTGGTGGTGGCCGACTACTTCGCGATCAATGAGCTGCAAAGGCGTCATCGTATTGTCGGCTCACTCGCTGAGGCCGGTGCCCTGGCGCTGCGCTCGGGCGTGGATATGGAGCTGCCCGACGGCGTCGCGTTCTACGAGATGACGTCGCTGCTCGACAGCGGCGCCCTTGCGATGGCGGATATCGATCAGGCGGTACGGCGCGTGCTGCAAATGAAAAAGCGCGGCGGGGTTTTCAACGATCCCTACGCCGATGCTGACAAGGCCGATGCGCTGACAGGGAATACGCAGGCCCGTGGTGTCGCCCTCGAAGCGGCCCACAAGGCGGCGGTATTGCTCAAAAACCGCAACGGCACATTGCCCATCCAGCCCGACGCGCTCAACAAGGTCGCCGTTATCGGGCCAAATGCATCCATCACCGTGCTCGGTGGCTATTCTGATGAGCCCCGCCAGACGGTGAGCATTCTGGAAGGACTCAAAGACGCGCTGGGTGCCAATACGCAAGTGGTCAGCGCGCAGGGCGTCAGGCTCACAAACAATCGGTCGTGGTGGGACGATGAAGTTGCGCTCGCCGACGCGGATGACAATCGAAGGCTCATTTCTGAGGCCGTCAACGTTGCAGAGGATGCCGATCTGATCGTGCTGGCCATCGGCGGCGATGAATCGACTTCTCGCGAGGCGTGGTCGGAAACCCACATGGGTGATCGCGACAACATCGGTCTGGTTGGGCAGCAGCGCGAGTTGGTTGAAGCGCTTGCCGAGACGGGCGCTCCGATGGTCGCCGTGGTGGTCTCGGGCCGGCCGCTGTCATTGGTGGACGTCGAGTCACACTTCGAGGCCATTCTTTATGCGTGGCTTCTGGGCCAGGAAACTGGAACGGCGGTTGCCAATCTGCTGACCGGTCGGGCGGTTCCAAGCGGCAAAATGCCGGTGACGATACCGCGCACGGTGGGCCAGATTCCTGCGTTTTATTATCACAAGCCAACGGCCAAACGCGGGTATGCCTTTGCCTCCGCTGAGCCGCTGTACCCGTTTGGCTTTGGATTGAGCTACACACACTTTTCCTACGGCGAGCCGGTGCTCGCTGAGGACACGATCGACCCCGACGGGCAAACGACGGTCAGCGTGGTGATCACCAATGAGGGCGAGGTGGCAGCCGAGGAGGTTGTGCAACTCTACATCCGCGACAAGATCAGTAGCGTTACGCGCCCGGTCAAGGCGTTAAAGGGCTTTGCGCGGGTGGCGCTTGCGCCCGGTGAGCGTAAGGCGGTGACGCTGCCGATTACGACTTCCTCGCTGCAGTTTTACAACCGCCAGATGCAACGTGTGGTGGAGTCAGGCGAGTTCGAGATCATGGTAGGCTCCAGCTCGGTAGATCTTCAATCGGTTACCTTGACTGTAAAATAACTCCAGAGAGCGAGAACGATCCCATGTCCACCGACGCCACCACTGCGCCTCACGATACCAATTTGCGCTTCGCGATCCTGATCACCTTCGTGGCCACATTGGGTGGTTTCCTGTTTGGTTACGACAGCGGTGTGATTAACGGCACGGTCAAGGGCCTGCAGACGGCGTTTGAATCGACGTCCATCGGCACGGGCTTCAGCGTGGCTTCAATGCTGCTGGGCTGCGCCGTCGGGGCATTTGTCGCCGGCCGGCTCGCCGACATTTTCGGGCGCCGGGCGCTGTTGATCGTCTCGGCGGTGTTCTTTTTGATCAGCGCGTTTGGCTCGGGTATCGCCGCGTCGTCTACCGAGTTTATTGTGTATCGCATCCTCGGCGGTCTCGCCGTTGGTGCGGCCAGTGTCATGGCACCGGCCTACATCAGTGAGATCGCGCCGCCGCATCTGCGTGGCCGGCTGTCATCGATTCAGCAGATTGCGATCATCTGCGGACTTACCGCCGCATTTTTGAGCAACTACGTCATCGCCGGTGCGGCCGGTGAATCCACCAACACGTTCTGGATGGGCTATGCTGCGTGGCGCTGGATGTTCTGGGCGGAGCTGATCCCGGCGGGCGTGTTCTTCGGAGCGCTGTTTCTGATTCCGGAAAGCCCTCGTTTTCTGGTTAGCGCGCGCAAGACGGCAACCGCAGGCGCGGTCCTCGAGCGCCTGTATGGCGCCGAGCAAAGCAAGGCCACGCTGGCCGAGATCGAAGCGTCGCTTGCCAGCGAGCATGCACCGCAGTTTCGCGACCTGCTCGATGCCGAGGGTCGCGTGCACGGCATTGTCTGGGTCGGCGTCGGCCTGGCGGTGTTTCAGCAATTGGTCGGCATCAACGTCATCTTCTATTACGGTTCGGTGTTGTGGGAGTTCGTCGGCTTTACTGAAGAGGATAGTCTGCTGACCAACGTCATCATGGGCTCGGTCAGCATCCTGGCCTGTCTGGCCGCGATCGCGCTGATTGATCGCCTGGGTCGCAAACCACTGCTGTTGATTGGCTCTATTGGCATGACCGTGACGCTTGCGATCATGGCCGGTGTCTTTTCACAGGCCACGGTTACCAGTGACGGGCTGACGCTGTCTAGTTCGCTGGGCGCCGCCGCCTTGCTCTCAGCGGTGGCTTACGTGGCGTTTTTCAACTTCAGTTGGGGGCCGGTGATGTGGGTATTGCTTGGTGAGATGTTCCCCAATCAGCTTCGGGGTTCGGGTCTGGCGGTCAGTGGATTTGCCCAGTGGATCGCTAATTTTGCGATTACGATGACCTTTCCGATCATGCTTGCCACCACCGGGCTAACCAGCGCCTACGGGTTCTACGCGATCTCCGCGGCGATTTCGATTTTCTTTGTGGTGCGGCTGGTTCGCGAAACTCGCGGCAGGCGGCTGGAACAAATGGCGACCTGAGCGCCGCCAGGGACTCTGACAATTATGCGCTGGACAATTTGGATCGCGATGGCCGTCGCCGTGTTGCTGGCCGCACCGCCAAGCCGCGCGGACAGCTTTGAGGTGCAACGCTGCATCAATATGGGCAACGCGCTTGATGCGCCCGTGGAGGGAGAGTGGGGACACGTCATCCAGGCGTCCTCTTTCCAGCACATTGCCGCAGCGGGGTTCGACACCGTGCGTATTCCGGTGCGCTGGAGTGCGCACACCGGCGATGCGCCTGATTTCACTATTGACGCGGCGTTTTTCGAGCGCGTCACCGAGGTCATCGAGCAGGCGCTCGCCAATGATCTTCAGGT
>CAZXCL010000050.1:25906-34604 GCA_964639265.1 uncultured Gammaproteobacteria bacterium
GCCGATGTCGTGCACGCGCGGGAAATGCAGGCTCAGGTTGGCGTGCCGTTGTTTCTCGGCGAGATCGGCGCTTATCAAAAGGCGCCCTACGAGGATGTGGTGGCGTACACGGCCGAGACGCGCCGCGCTTTCGAGGCCGCCGGCATTCGCTGGTGTGTCTGGAGCTTTACCGCAACGTTTCCTTTTTTCGATCAGGACTCGAATCAGTGGGATGCACGCAAGCTTGAGGCGCTGGGTCTTAACGCTCCGCCGGGGCGCAGCGGCTCCGGTCTTCCTTAACGCTAGAAGATGGTCAGACTCGCGCAGGCAAGCGCTGCGCCAGCTCGCATGCCTTTTTGGCGTTTTCAGTGATCTGGTCCCAGTTGCCCGCGGCGATGTCAGCTTGGCGGGCGACCCATGAGCCGCCCACGCAGGCGACGTTGGGCAGTGCGAAGTAGGCTGCGACCTGATCGATGCCGATGCCACCGGACGGGCACCACTGAATGTCCGGCAAGGGGCCGGCGATGTCTTTGAGCCAGGCGACGCCGCCAGAGCGCTCGGCCGGGAAAAATTTCAGCGCATCAAAGCCGAAAGACTGCGCGACCATCGCTTCTGAGGCCGTCGCGGCTGCGGGCAGCGCGGGCAGCCCGGATTCGGCAATCGCCTGCAAAAGCGCCGGCGTGCTACCGGGCGTGACGATAAATTCGGCCCCGGCATCGACCGATTTTTGTACGTCGTGCGGCGTGCGTACGGTGCCCATGCCGACGATCAGGTTCGGCGCCGCGCGCTTCATCGCGGCCACGGCATCGAGGCCGAAGCGCGTGCGCAGCGTCAGTTCGACTACGCGCAGCCCGCCTTGCGCCAACGCGACGGCCAGCGGTTCGGCGTGGCTGGCATCTTCAATCGCCAGTACGGGGACAACGCCTGCCAGCGACAGGAGATCTTCGGTTTTCATAGGTTTGATCCGTTTCGGTGACGACGCCCATCGCGCCGTGCGAGGCTCGGAATATAGAGCGAGAGGATGCCTCGATCAATGCGTTTGTGGGGGTTAGAGCGCGATGCGCATCGAAATGCGGTCGCCGACATCCAGCGACTCGGCTTTGCGCACCTTGGCCGGCAGAGCGATGAACAGTGGGCCGTCCTTGATCGGCATGATGGTGCCTGTCCAGGTCGTTTTGCCAAGCGTGCAGTCGACTTTCTTGAGCGCTGGCCATGTTGAGCGAACTTCCGGCCCGAGTGTCGCACACAGCCGTTTGCCCAGCGGCAGGTAGTACCACCCGTTCTTGCCGGGAAAGCGTTGAAGGTTGTCGCGAATAACGTGTGTTTCCAAGAGAGGCTCCAATCTGGTTTGAGACTAAGACCTATTCAACGCAGTGTCCAAAAATCCTGTCTATATTTGTTTGAAACAAGGGGGAAAATACGGGGTAAGAACAGTGAATACTAACGCCGGGGCGATGCGACGCCTCAGTTTGGCAGTCTGCATCCTGCTGTGTGGCGTGATCTCCTGCCAGACCGCGCCGCAGCCAGATCCCGATCCAGTGCAGGCGCTCATCGATCGGGGAGAGGATCTGTTTTTCAATGAGACGTTTGATGGCAACGGTCGCACCTGCGGTACCTGTCATCGGGCCGAAGAGAGCTTTGGCTTGTCGCCCACGTTCATCTCAACGTTACCGGATGACGATCCGTTGTTCTCTGCAGAGTTTGTACCGGAGCTGTCCAGCGGTTTTGAAAACCCTGTGCTGATGCGTGAGCTGGGGTTAATCATCGAAAACCTCGACGGCTTTGATGATCTCGACAACAATTTCGTGATGCGAGGCATACCGCATACACTTGGACTGTCGGCCTCGGTGGATAGTGCACTGGGACCTCGCCTGGGCTGGGACGGGGCCGGATCGCCAGACGACGGCACGCTGCGATCTTTTGCTGTAGGTGCCGTGATCCAGCATTTCCCTTTGAGTACCGATCGAATCGCCGGCGTAGATTTTCGGCTACCGACTGCCGACGAGCTCGATGCGCTGGAGGCTTTTCAGCTCTCGCTGGGTCGTCAGCAGGATCTGTCATTGCCGCTGCCCTTGCGCAGCACCCGAGCGCTACGCGGTCAGGCAATTTTCAATGATCTCACTACGGGTAAGTGCGCGGCCTGCCACCTGAATGCCGGCGCAAACGCCAATCCGGCACTGCTTGGGCCAGGCGTGGGCAATCGCAACTTCAATACCGGTGTCGAGAATCTGCCGGATCAGCCAGCCGACTTGACCGGCGAACTGGTCCCACCCGACGACGGCTTTGGCACGCCGGGCGACGGCGAGTTCAATATCCCGCCGGTTGTTGAAGCCGCAGATACAGAACCGTTTTTCCACAACAATTCGGTGGCCACGCTGGAGGGCGCCATTGCGTTTTACAACGGAGAGGCGTTCAACAACTCGCCAGCAGGCCAGCTCATCGCGCAGGCCAGCGGCAGCGGGATCAATATCGACGCCGCCCAGGTAGACGCTGTAGCTGCGTTTTTGCGCGTGCTCAATGCGCTGGAGAACATTCGCGGCAGCATCGTCGCGCTTGAGCGAGTCGCCGCGACGCCCGCCTTGAATGAACGCATCGCGCGCAGGCTGTCCGGTGCACACGCCGATATTCACGATGCGGTGCGTGTTCTTGATGACGCCGGTCTGCATTCGCCCACGGCGCGCGATCTCGAGCAGATCGCGACTATCGTCAGCGACGCCCAGGGCGCGAGCACGGCTCGCCGACGTGAGCTTGCCAGCAATGCGATCGAACGGCTCCAGTCCGCCCGTGCCGAAATGATCGAGGAATCGCCATGAAGCTCTTGCCACTTTGTACACTTTTGGTCGTCGGTCTGAGCGCGGTAAGCTCGGGCGCCCATCCGGCCACCGAGCGTTATGTGCCGATGGGCTACTGGACCAGCGTGGGTGCCACCAACACGTATATTGGTACCGTTAACGCGGTAACGTCGGATGCCTCTGCGCTGCAATACGAGCTGGCCGGTCAGCAACGCAGCGTGCGCGTGGATGAGCGTACCCGCATCTATATTGACCGCAGCGCGGCAGGTCAGACCAATTTCATCGGGACGCGAGCGGACCTCAAAGCCGGACGCGAAATGGAGATTCGGTTTCGAGACGATGACCCGGGCGTTGCGCGCTGGATCAAACTTCGTCAATAGCGGCGGCGCTAACGCTGCCCCGACCCCACTCAAGTACGGTCACGGTCAGCGCCGGCAACATCGTCAAAGACACAACCGCCGCACCCAGAATGCCGAACAGCACAATCGCGCCGACGCCTCGATAAAGCTCGGTTCCGGCGCCCGGAATAAAGACCAGCGGTGACAGACCGCACAGCGTGGTCAGCGTTGACATGGCGATGGGTCGCATCCTCGTGGACACCGCTTCGCGTACCGCCTCGAGCGGTGTCACGCCGCCCTCGCTCATGCGCTGCATCGCCCGATCGACAATCAGAATCGGATTGTTGACCACGGTGCCGATCAAAATCAGAAAGCCGAGCATCGTGATCATATCGAAGGACTGACGAAAGCCGCCGAGTCCAAGAGATGTCAAAAAGGTGCCGATGGTGTTAAGCAGCGCCAGACCAACAATGCCGCCGGCGATGCCCAGCGGAATGGTCGTCATGATCAACAGGGGATAGCCCCAATGACGAAAGATCGCCACCATCAGCAAAAACACGATGACCAGTGCGACCGGATAGTTGGCCGCAAGGGCCGCACGCGTGGCGTCGAGTTGGTCGCTGGCGCCGGAGATATCCACGTTGACCGTTGATGGCAGGGCGCCGCTGCGTTGCAGGTCGCGCACCACCTGTTCGCGCACCATCGCGATGCCGTCTTCCAGTGCGATGGATTGCGGTGGAATGATATTCAGCGTGACAGTGCGCTGGCCGTTGATGCGACGGATGGCGTTGGTGTCCACAGTCTCACGAATCTCGGCAATTGCGTTGAGCGGCAGCACGCCGCCGGCTGGCGTGTACACCGGCAGCTCGCCAAGACGGTCGAGGCTCGCGCGCCCCCCGTCGCGACCGTAGAGGAAGATGTCGATCTTGTCGTCCGATTCAAAATACTCATCCACAAACGCACCGTCGGTCAGTGCGGCGACCACATAGCCCACGTCGGTGGCAGGCAGGCCAAGCTCAGCCGTGCGCGTCCAGTTGGGGCGCACCTCCACCAGCGGTTGTGACAACGCCAGCGACGCCGGGCTCGATTGAATACGTGGCTTGATCAGCACCTCTTCGGCGCGCTGCTGCACGGCGCGTGCGGCGGCGTAGATCACGCTTAGCGTTGGCCCTGAGATGTCAAGATTGATGCTGCGCGTGCCGCCGTCGTTGCTTGAGATGATCGAGCCGCGGGCGGCAAATGCGCGCATGCCCGGGTAGCGACGAAACTCAGCGGTCATCGCGTCCATGAGCGCGTCGATGTCCCCGTCGTCGACCGGTTGCGAAATGATGCGCAAGCCGTCGGCCGAAATACGCGTATTGAGATAGCGGATGGCCGGGACGGCTGCATCGCCGCGATGGAAAGCGGCCGGGTCGGCGCCCTTGAACTGCAAAAAGTGGTCACGAATCTCGCGACCGATGCGGCTCATGGTGTCGAGATTGTAGCCCGGTGGCGCACTCATACTGGCAAACGTCTTGGGCTCTTCGCCCTCGGGCAGGTATTCGGCCGGCGGCGTTAGCAGCACGATTGCCGCGATGCTCGCTAGCAGGGTGGTGGCAATGGTTGCGAGGCGACGAGAGCGCGTTGCGATCAGACCGTGGACAAAGCGCAGCAGGGCGCCGCGTCGTGGCGTCGCGTCTCGATGCTCGGTGCCAAACGACAGACGCGCGCTCGCCGTTGGAATCAGCGTGATGGCCACGAGCATCGAGGCAAGAATCGAGGCAGAGATAGCCACCGCGATATCCGAGTAGAGCTGCCCGGCCTCTTCTTCGATAAACAAAACCGGAAGAAACACGAGAATGGTGGTCATGGTTGAGGCCAGTACGGCCGACCACACACCACGCACGCCTTCTACTGAGGCGCGAAACCGATCGAGCCCTTCGCGGCGCTTGCGCTCGATGCTCTCGATAACAACGATGGTGTTGTCCAGCGTCATGCCTATGGCGAACGCCACACCGGCCAGTGAGATTACGTTGATCGTACGGCCGCTGGCGAGCAGACCAATGAAGGCCGCCACGGTGCAAACCGGGATGCCGATGATTCCGACCAGAGTTGCCCGCACCGAACGCAGAAAAAGAAACATGACGCCAGTGGCAAACACGGCACCAAGGAGCAGGTTGGTCCAGACGTTTCGAACCGACGCCTCCACGTAACCGGCGTCCTCGGCGATCAGGCGCATGATCATGCCGCGCGGTTCGAGCAGATCGCGATTGACCTGCTCCACGGCATCGAGCATGGCGTACTTGATGTCGATAACGTTGGAGCCGGCCTCGCGACTCACCGCCAGACTGATCACCGCATCGGCATTGAAGTACGACTCGGTACGGATTTCGAAATGATCCAGCTCGATGCGCGCGACGTCCGACAAGCGGACCAGCGAGTCGCCGCGGCGTACGATGATCAACTCGTTCAGCGCCTCGAGCGAGTCGAAGCGGCCCACGGTGCGCAACAAGTAGCGGCGTTTGCCGCTGTCCACTTCGCCGCCGGAGACGTCGCGATTGCGCGTGCGAATGGCGTTGCGCACGTCGGCGATGGTGAGCTGCCGTTCGGCGAGGCGCGCAGGATCCAGCAGGATGCGGATCTGACGATCGGCGCCACCCCAGACCTGAATCTGCGACACGCCTGCCACCGACGACAATCGCGTGCGCACATTGTCGCGGATGTAGTCGCGCATCATGTCCATATCCAGATCACGCGGATTGCCCGGCAGCGGCGCAATGGCAAAATACATAAACGAGTTGGCCGAAAACGAGCTGGCAAAGATTCGCGGCTCGTCCACGTTCTCGGGGTAGGAGGGCACCTGGTTGAGCGCGTTGTTGACCTCGATCAAGGTCTGCGTCATGTCCACGCCAAACGGAAAGTCCAGTTCGATCACCGCTTCGCCCAGCGACGCCGATGACTCCAGTCGCTGCAGATTCGGCAGGCTGCGCAGGTAGTCTTCCTGCTCGATCAGGATTTCCTTTTCAACGTCCTGCGGTGTGGCGCCGGGCCAGCTGGTCTGGACCGAGATGGTGCGCACCTCCAGATCGGGGATCATCTGGATCGGCACGCGCGTGGCGGCCATCACGCCGACAACACACAGGATCAGCGCGACGACGGTCGCCAGAATGCCGTTGCGGACAATCGCCTCGAACATGTCAGTCCTCGCCGGTGAGGATCACGACGCTTTGACCCTCCTGCAGCGTCTCGTTGCCACGCACCACCACAATGTCGCCCACCTCGAGGCCCCTGGTAATCTCGATCAGACCGTCAAATTCCGTACCGGTGATCACGCGTCGTTCTCGAACCTGTGGCGTACCGTCGACGTCCTTGACCACCCAGGCCGTCGTGCGGCCGTCGGGAAAGCGCAGGATCGCATCGCGCGATACGGCAATGCCGCGACGCCCGCTTGCAAGGGTGAAGCGACCGGTTGCCGACATGCCGGGTGTGGCGTTCGCGGGCTGCGCGTCGCTGTTGATTGCAGGATCGATGATGACCCGTACCAGGAAGGTGCGCGTGGTGGGGTCTTTGACCGGCACGATGGCATCGATGCGTGCGCGGATCGGCTCGCCGACATCGCCGTAGCGCAGCGCGATCGGCGTGGCCGGTGTGATCTGCGCTGAGTAGTCCTGAGCAACGCGAAAATCGAAGCGCAGGTTGTCGAGCGCCACCAGATCAAACACCGCATCGCCCGGATTGAGCCACTCGCCCAGCTCGCTGAAGCGTGCGCTGATGACGCCGTCAAAGGGTGCCTTGACTGTGTGCCGGGCAAGCAAGGCGCGCTGCTCGCGCCGCTCGGCTTGCGCCGCCGCCAGCGCGGCTTCTTCAATCGCCACGGCGGCGCGCAACGACTCGATAGTTGTGCGTGCGATACCTTTTTCCGGCCCCACTTCGCGCGCTTCCTCAAACCGTCGACGCGCGTCGGCCAGCGCGACCTCGCGCTGTTTGAGCTGGGCGCTCAAGCGTTCGAGCGCAAGCCGCACTAGTTCGCCGTCAAGCGCCGCAAGCGTGTCGCCTCGCTTGACGCGGGCGCCCACATCCACTGACAAATCTGCGACCATCCCCGCCACAGCGGTCGACAGCGACGCCGTGCGCAGAGAGTTGGCCGTGCCGGGCACGTCAATATGGGTGCGGATCGGGTGCAGTGTCGCAGTGGCGACGCGCACGGGGGCCTGAGCGAGAGCGCTGCAGGCCAGGTACATAGCAATGACGGTTAGGGCAAGGCATCGAAGCATCGGCTGACGGATTCCAAAGGCGGATCGTCATCCGAGCTTAACCGAAAACACGCCATCGCATTTGGTTTAGGAAAGTGGGGCGACCCGCGGGCCGCCCCGTTGGTATCTACGCGTCTTTGTTGATGCGCTCCGCCCAGCGATTGGCCACCGTTGCGGCCGCATCACGACCGCCAAGACCGAAGGCCAGCGCCGCAGCAACGGCCACGCCGCCAATCGTGAATCCAAACGCCATGTTGACGATGTGATCGGCCAGGCCCATGGCCTTCAGACCCATCGCCAGTACCAGTCCCAAAATGGCGATGCGCGCGATGTTTGCGATGCCCGAGGCCTTGCCGGCAGACAGTTTGTCGTAGGCCAGGGAGCTGAGGAAATTGCCGATCAGCAGAATAACGCCGCCCACGAGCAGGCCACCGCCAAACTCAAGCACGCGCGCAAAGATCTGCGAGATGATCGGAATTTTCAACACGTCGACGGCCGCGGTGGCCGCGGCCAGCATCGAGAAAAACAGTACGCCGTTGCCGATGACCTTGGTTGGTGTGATCGTCGGCGTGAACAAGCCCTGCGCGCCAAGCTTGGCCGGTAGCGCATCGATGTTCATGCCCTGCAACAGACCGCTGAGCATGTAGACCACAAAGCGCGCCACAAACCATGCCACGAGCATGATGATACCGGCGCCGACTACATTGGGTACGGCCGCCATCAATTTGCCAATCATGGCTGAGGCCGGATCAGAGATCGCCGGGATATCGAGAACCCCGAGCGCGGCTACGACGATCGGCAGCAGGATGCCGCCGAAGATGAACGCGCTGCCAAAGGCCGACACGCGAATATCGTCATTGCCGGTGCGCTGAGCGATCTGCTCGTCGAACTTGCGCAGCGCGACGGCGACCAGTTCGGACACGAGCTTGGCAATAACCCAGCCGGCGTAGGCGATCACGCCGGCACCAATGACGTTGGGTACCGCGGCGAGAAACTCTCTTGCCAGGTCCTGCAGGGGCGCGAGCACGTCAGTCAGCCCAAAGTGTTGCAGCACCGCCATGAGCACAAAGATGGTCAGGACGGCTCGCACCAGCGATGCAATCGGCGCGACCAGGTCGACCGTTTTGCCGTCCGGTGTGACGCGATTCAGAACGCCCACGCGGCTCAAAAGCCGCTTGATCATGCCCGCAATGATGCGCACCACAAATAACCCGACGATAAGAATCGCCAGTCCAATCAGCGCGTGCCCCAATGCACTCGAGCCAACCGGTCCGAGCTGCGCCTGCAGATTTTGAATTAGTTCGTTCACGTTGTATCCCCGCTTTTTTATGTTTAGCCCCATCATTATTCGATGGTT
>CAZXCL010000051.1:0-3231 GCA_964639265.1 uncultured Gammaproteobacteria bacterium
CCGAGCCACTGGCATGCAGTTCGCGCCATAAATTCAAGCGCGTTACCCAGTCGGAGCGCTTGTCCACAAACTCCGGACTCGGCCCCTCGCGACGCTCCACCGGATCAGGCACCGCCAGCGCGCTTACCACGATCAGCGCCTCGTCCACGCACCCGAATTTTTGCGCGCCGAGCAGTGCGCGCGACAAGCGCGGCGCCAGCGGCAGACCGGCCATGCCGCGTCCGATCTGCGTGATGTCATCAAACTCATCGAGCGCGCCAAGCTCGCGCAGCACGTTGTAGCCGTCCTTGACCAGCCGATCATCGGGCGGGTCCATAAAGTCGAAGTCTTCAATCCGGCCCAGCTGCAAATTCGCCATTTGCAAAATGACGCCGGCCAGATTGCTGCGCTGGATTTCGGGTGCCTCGAACGGTTCGCGCTCCTCGAGATCATCCGCGTCAAACAGACGCACGCAAATGCCCGGACCCAGACGCCCGCAACGTCCCGCACGTTGATCCAGATTGGCGATGGCAACAGGCTCGATGGGCAAACGCTGCATCTTGGATCGATGCGAGTAGCGACCGATGCGCGCCAGGCCGCTGTCAATGACGTAGCGGATGCGTGGCACGGTAAGGGAGGTCTCGGCGACGTTGGTCGTCAGCACCACACGCCGCTGCTTGCCGGGCACAAACACTTTGGCCTGACGCGCGGCGCTCAGGCGCGCGTACAACGGCAGCACTTCAAGCCGTCGCGCAAGGCCGGCGCCACGCAACGCTTTTTCGCAGTCGCGAATGTCGCGTTCACCAGGCAAGAACACCAGCATGTCCCCGCGGTCGGACTCCGAGATCAATGACTGCACCGCCGCGCTCACTCGCTGCGGCAACGGCGCATCGTCCGCGCGATAGCGCATTTCGATGGGATACCCCCGGCCGCTGACTTCAATGACGGGCGCATCATCGAAGTAACGCGAAAATCGCCCCGGGTCGATGGTCGCGGAGGTCACGATGAGTTTGAGGTCGGGTCGCTGCCGCAGACGTTTTTTGAGCACGCCGAGAAGAAAATCGATGTTCAGGCTACGCTCGTGGGCTTCATCCAGAATCAGCGTGTCGTACTCATTGAGCCACCTATCGGTTTTGAGCTCCTGCAACAACATGCCGTCGGTCATGAGTTTGACGCGGCAGTTCGGACCGGTCTGATCCGCAAACCGGACTTTGAAGCCCACCCCGTCACCGAGCTTTGTGCCGAGCTCTTCGGCCACGCGCCCGGCCACGGCGCGTGCGGCGAGACGGCGCGGCTGGGTATGCCCGATGGTGCCAAACACGCCGCGACCGGCGGCAAGACACAGCTTGGGCAGCTGCGTCGTTTTCCCTGAACCGGTAGCGCCACAAATCACGACCACCTGATGCTGCTCAAGAGCGTCCCGAATCTCATCCACCTTCTCTGCGATGGGGAGCTCGGAGGGGATCGCCGTGTTTATCGCCATGGCTGCGCGCGCGCTCGCACGCTTGGCTGACTTGGCAAAACGCTCGGAGGCTGCCTTCGCTCGAGCTGCGCCGAGCTTCTGCGTCTGCATACGCATGTAGGCGTGTCGATCACGCAGCATCAGCGCGTCGACATCGATCGCAGCGAGCGATGATCTGGTATTGGGCGTGGAGTCGGTCATGGGCGCGGCGCATTGTACGCCAACCCGACCACTAGAGCGTGATGCGCACGCGGGCTCCGCCGATGTCCGCATCGGCCAGCATCAGCTCGCCGCCGCTGAGCTCCACCAGCTCGCGCACTACGGCAAGTCCGATCCCTTGGCCGGCCACGCTTTCATCCACGCGTGCACCGCGCGAGAGCACGGTGGCCCGATGGGCCGGATCAATCCCGGGCCCGTCATCGTCGACCTGAAACACAAACCCGAGTCGCGCGCCGTCCTGATTGGGCGCCTCGGCCAGATCCACCACCACCTGACCGCTACACCACTTGAAGGCGTTGTCGAGCACGTTGCCGAACATCTCCATCGCATCGCCGCGATCACCCAGCACGCGCAGTGACTCGGGCATGTTCAGTTGCAGGGACACCTTCTTGTCGGCGTACACCTTGCCCAGCGCGCCGGTTATGTCGGTCACGATGCGTACCAGGTCAATCTTGTCCTGGCCCAGCGTCATGCCGCCGGAGGCCCCCGCGCGCTGCAGCTGATAGCCCACGATGTCGTTCATGCGATCTATTTGCTCTTGCATGAGCGGTGCATCGATCTGCGCGTCGCTTGAGGCGCTGCCAGGCAACGCGTTGCGCAGCACCGCGAGCGGTGTTTTGAGGCTGTGCGCGAGATTGCCCAGCGTGTTGCGATAGCGCGCCCGTCGTTTGCGCTCGGCGTCCAGCAGGCGGTTGGTATTGCGCGTCAGTCCGGCCAGCTCGGTTGGATACTCCGGCGACAAGGTACGACGATCCCCTTTTTCGATGTCCTGAATCTCGTCGGCGACCTGGCGCAAAGGGCTTAGCACCCAGCGCAGTGCCGCGGCCTCGGCAGCGAGCATCAGCACGGCCAGTGCCGTAAAGTAGGAAAAAAGCTGGCGCCGGAAGCGCGACACCTGAGCATCATAAGGTGCGGTTCTTTCCGACACGGTGAACGTGTACGGCGGGTCACGCTGCGGCAAATCGTCAAACGCCACGCCCATACTCAGCGCAAACACCCGTTCGCCGTCCGAGGCCTCCACCTGGGTGAAGCGCCGCTCGCCAGGCGCGCTCAGCGACTGATCGGGTATGAACACGCCGACCGACGATTCGGATCGCCACAGCAGTTCATCGGGACCGGTCACGATCTGTCCGAGAACGCCCGAACCGGGGGTGGCAAAGCGTGGTTCAGGCAGATCGCGGGGCATGGTGAGCGCGCCCTCCTCGGTTTGCGCCGCCGACAGCAGCATGATCACGCGCGCCTCGAGTCGATCCTCCACAGCCTTTTCCGCCGAGCGCTCAAAGCCAACCTCGAGCACAATAATCGTGAGTCCGAAAAAAATAATCAGCAGAACGCTGACCACGAGAAGCAGGCGGGCGCTTAACGAACGCACGGCGGTCGGTGCGCTCCGGGCCCTAACGGCCGGCGGGCTCCAGCGCGAAGCGATAGCCGCGGCCGCGCAGGGTTTCGATGGGCTTGACGCTGCGTTTGGGATCGAGCTTGCGTCGCAGGCGGCCGATAAACACCTCAATGACGTTGCTGTCGCGATCGTAGTCCTGATCGTAGAGGCTTTCGGTCAGCTCGGTTTTCGA
>CAZXCL010000051.1:3331-8339 GCA_964639265.1 uncultured Gammaproteobacteria bacterium
GGATAGGTCTTGCCGTCTTCGCGAATCTTGCGAATGACGTCCATGCCTGACATGCCCGGCAAGCCCAGATCGACGATCGCAAGATCAATCGGATAGTCGGTCGCAAAGTGCAATCCCTCGGTGCCGTCGGCGGCGCTTTCCACCGCATAGCCGGCCTCCACAAGCTGGGTTGCGAGGGTCTCTCGCAGCGCCTGCTCATCTTCGATGATTAACAATCGCATGGGTTGGATCTCCGTAATCGCGGTGCGCTAGCGGATGCTGCCGCTCGTGGCGTCCACCGAGTAGGTGCGCACGTTGCCGTTATCGAGCACCTTGATGCGATGTACGATGCGGTTGCCGCGGCGACTGGTACTGGAACCGATGACCTTGCCCTTCGTGCGCCGTCGCACCATGTTGACGGCCTGGTCGAGCGAGACGCGCATTTGAGGCTCCTTGGCCTTGCCACCCCGGTCGCGGTACTTCTCGTACACGCGATCGGCGCGGCTGCTCTGGGCGTGGCTGACCGTCGCGGGCAAAAGCGTCGCGAGGGCCAGCACGGCACAAAAGCAAATGAGCGTCAGCGATCGGGTCACTATCTTTCAGTCCTTACACTACAAGTCCTGATGCCAGGCCCTGGTCGCCGCCCTTAGCGGCGCGCCGGGTTGACGGTTACGCGTACGCGAATCCGACTGCCTGGATCATTACGGGTACGGGTAGTGTACTCCCTCCCGTTGTAAAGATACGTTACGTGATAGCCATCAATACGCTCTTCCTGACGCGTTTCACTGATGGTCTCGCAGCGCTGCACCGTGTCATAACGCACGTCGTCACGGTCACGAGGTGTCTGCGAGCTGCGATTACCGATGGCCGAGCCGAGAATGGCGCCGACGGCGGTCATGGCGTCACGGCCGGAGCCGCCGCCAACCTGGCGACCAATCACACCACCGAGCAGGCCACCGGCGATCGTAGCCCCAACGCTGCCGTTACCGCCGCGGCGACGGCGTTCGACCACCACGTCTTCTTCCCAGCACTCGCGTCGCGGCACATTGACCGTCACGTAGCGAACGATCGGCTCCACCTGGAGAACCTCGGCAAAATCGTATTCGGTGCGCGGCTGCGAGCGCACAACCCGATACGACTCGGTGCTCTGGCTGTAAGCCGGTGTGCGATACGTCGTGGTGCGGTAAGAACGGTCAGCCAGCGCGCTGCTGCTCCACAACAATGCGCCGACACCCAATGCAATCGTTAGCTTACTTTTCATGATCTTAGCTACCTTTCCTGAGCTGATTTCTGATTCAACACAGCGGGGCTTTCCCCGCAGCTTGAACACAGACTAACGATGGCAGGCTGAATCAGGGCTGAACTGCTTATTTATCCACATCCTCGCCCCGCTCCGTGGATTTGGCCGCCTCCCACGCCGCTTCCATGGCCGCTTGCTTCGCGGCGTCTGTGGGCGCCCCCACATCCACCTTCGATTCAACATAACGAAAGCGCCGCTCAAATTTGGCGTTCGCGTCGCGCAAGGCGGCTTCCGCATCCACGCCGTGGTGACGTGCCAGGTTGACCGCACAGAAGAGCACGTCCCCCATTTCCTCATGAATAGCGCCTGGGTCCGTGCGATCGGCGCTGGCCAGCTCGGCCAGCTCCTCATCGAGCTTTGCCTGCACCTGCTCCGGTGCGGACCAGTCAAACCCCACGCGTGAGGCTCGGGCTGCCAGCTTTTGTGCGCGCATCAGCGCCGGCAGCGTTTTCGCCACACCGTCGAGCGCGCTGGCGTCCTCCCCGCGCTCCGCGGCTTTTGTCGCCTCCCAGCTTTGTTTCACCGCGGCAGCATCCGTGGCAGTGGCGTCTTTGAAGACGTGGCCATGGCGGCGGATCATCTTGTCGGTGATGGCCTGTGCCACATCGTCGAAGTTGAACAGCCCGGCCTCCTCGGCCATCTGCGCGTGAAACACCACCTGCAATAGCAAATCGCCCAGCTCACCGCGCAGCTCATCCATGGCGCCGCGCTCGATGGCATCCGCAACCTCGTACGCTTCTTCAATGGTGTACGGAGCGATCGATGCGAAGTCCTGCTCCAGATCCCACGGGCAGCCCGTCTGCGGATCGCGCAGGCGCCGCATCACCTCGCGCAATGCCTCAACCGGCGACACCGTGCTCATGAACCAAATCTCATACGCCCAACACCACGCTCCTGAAGTCAATAATCATCTTTGCGGTGGCTCCCCAGATCATCTGGTCTTCCCAATCAAACTGATACATCGGCACACGCCGACCCTGCCAAACTCGCTCGCTGCGTTTGAGATTTGCCTCATTGAACAGCCAGTCGAGCGGCACCTGAAAAATGGTGGCCACCTCATCCGGGTTGGGCACGAACGTGACCGGCTTGCGCACCACAGCGACCACCGGCGTGACATAAAAACCCGTGATCGTGGGCATCTCATTCAGACGCCCCAGCACCTCCACGTGCTGCGGCGGCAAGCCGATCTCCTCATGTGCCTCGCGCACCGCGGCGGCGGTTTCATCGGCGTCCTCCGGGTCCATACGCCCGCCGGGAAAACTGACCTGGCCGGCGTGCACACGAAGATGGTCCACGCGACGCGTCAGTACGAGCTCAAGGCCCTCGCGGCCGCTCACCAGCGGACACAGCACGCCGGCACGGCGCGGCGTCGTCCCCGGCGCGTTGATGGCGCTGAACGACTCGGTCGTGGCCTGGCGTGGTGTGTGGGCATCCAACGCTGCGCTGACGCGCTCTAGCGTGACGGTTGGGTGACGAGTGTCATCCATGTTGAAGCAGTCTTACCCCGGGGCGCGATGATTGAGCTATGATCCGCGATCTTACCATTGGCCGATCGCAACAACAGGTTCAAAACGCCCCATGCAAAGCGATGTACTGACCGCCCTGTGCCCCCTCGACGGGCGCTACGCCGCCGGCGCTGACGCGCTGCGCCCCATGTTCAGCGAGTCGGGTCTGATTCGTTATCGCACGCAGGTGGAGGTGGAGTGGCTGATTTTTCTGTCCGAGCATCCTCAGATCGAGGAACTGCCCGAATTTGACGACGCTCGCAAAGACGCATTGCGCACCATGGTAGAGCACTTCACCGTAGCCGACGCGGCCGCCGTCAAAGACATCGAGAAGACCATCAACCACGACGTCAAAGCCGTGGAGTACTGGCTACGCGAGAAGGTCTCGCCCGACGCCCGCCGCTTTATTCATTTTGCGTGCACCTCGGAGGACATCAATAACCTGTCCTACGCGCTGGCGGTTCGCCAGGCCCGCGATGAGGTCATGCTCCCGATCATGGACAAGGTGATTGACTCGATTGCCGCGCTGGGCCGCGACAGCCTAACTCTGCCCATGCTCTCGCGCACCCACGGTCAAAGTGCCTCGCCCACAACGCTTGGCAAGGAAATGGCCAACGTCGTGGCCAGGCTCTCTCGTACGCGTGAGCAGCTCGCCGCCGTCGACATTCTGGGCAAGATCAACGGCGCCGTGGGCAACTACAACGCGCATCTGGCCGCCTATCCGGAGGTCGACTGGCCCAAAGCGGGCAAACGCTTCGTTGAACAGCTGGGCCTGACCCACAATCCGCTGACCACGCAGATCGAACCCCACGACTGGATGGCGCAGTTTTTCGACGCGCTGACCCGCTTCAACACCATCGGCATCGATTTTTGCCGCGATACCTGGGGCTATATCTCACTGGGCTATCTGGCGCAAAAGACCAAGGCCGAAGAAGTGGGCTCATCGACCATGCCGCACAAGGTCAACCCAATTAACTTTGAAAACGCCGAGGGCAACTTTGGCCTGGCCAACGCCCTGCTAACGCATTTGTCGCAAAAGCTGCCCATCTCGCGCTGGCAACGCGATCTGACCGACTCAACGGTGTTGCGCAACGTGGGACTCGCCCTTGGCTGGTCGCTCGTGGGCTGTCAGGCCACGCTCAAGGGTATGGCGCGCGTGGCGCCCAACGCCGAGCTGATGCAGGCCGATCTTGCCAACCACGTGGAAGTGCTGGCCGAACCCATCCAGACCGTCATGAAACGCTACGGGATTGAAGATGCCTACGAGCAGCTCAAGGCACTGACCCGCGGTGCGGCGCTGACCTCCGAAGTCATGGAGGAGTTTGTGGCAAGCCTCGATATCCCTGAGGTGGCACGCAAACGACTGCGCGCGATGACGCCAGACAACTACATCGGTCTGGCGCCGCAGCTCGCCGAAGATTTTCTGGATCGTGACGACTGACACGTCGCTGTTTGACGACGCCGCGTCGCTCGACACATTCCTGACCGACGACTGGCAAAAACGGCCGCGCTTTCTGCGTGCGGCGCTCGGCATCCTTCCCGATCTGCCCGACTGGCGCATACTGTGCGCCGATGACACCGTTGAAAGTCGCAGAGTCATAACGGATAGCGATACCTACACGCTGGAACATGGCCCCTTCGACGGCCCTGATCCGTCACTGCCCTGGACGGTGTTGATCCAGGACGCAGATTTTCACGCGCCTGCCCTGCTTCCACTGCTCAACACCGTGCGTTTTGTGCC
This sequence comes from uncultured Gammaproteobacteria bacterium, assembly GCA_964639265.1. Taxonomy (GTDB): domain Bacteria; phylum Pseudomonadota; class Gammaproteobacteria; order Steroidobacterales; family JBCCMA01; genus JBCCMA01. The sequence goes on from CAZXCL010000051.1 coordinate 7,857, forward strand.
GCGCTGGCGACTTGAAGACATCATGATGAGCGTGGCCTCGCGCGGCGGCTCGGTGGGTCCCCACGTCGATGCCTATGATGTGTTCCTGGTACAGGCGAAGGGTCAGCGACGCTGGCAGATTGGACGCACAGGCGACTACGCCGCCCGTCGCGACGGCGGCGACCTGCGTCTGGTTGAGCCGTTTGCAGCACAGGAAACCTGGACGGCCTCACCCGGTGACGTGCTGTATCTGCCCCCCGACGTGCCGCACCACGGCGTCGCTACCACCGATGACTGCGTGACCCTGTCGATCGGCTTTCGCGCCCCGTCGCTGCAGGAGGTCGCCGCAACGCTGCTGGCGGCGGCACCCGGAGCGCCACGCTATCGCGATCCAAAGCTGAGCGTGGCGACACCCGGCGGTCACATCGATCAGGCGACCATCGACGCGCTGCGCGCGCAGCTGATCGCGTTTGCCAGGCTCAGCGATGAGCAGTTTCTAAGCGC
>CAZXCL010000051.1:8439-34576 GCA_964639265.1 uncultured Gammaproteobacteria bacterium
GTGCCCGCCACAGAGCCCGGCCGCGCGCTGCTCGAGCGGCTGTGGGAAGATGGCGTCGTGGACAGGTATGAGGAGGCGGGCCAATGAGTTCAAACGTCGAAATCCGTGACGCCGACTGGGAACGCGATCGCGAGGCGCTCAAGCGGTTGCGGCATGAGGTCTTCGTAGTGGGTCAGAATGTGCCCGAAGACCTGGAATGGGACGGCGAAGATGCCGCCTGCCGTCATGCGCTGGCGCTTGTGGACGGCAACGTCGTGGGCACCGGACGTATGACGCCGCAGGGCAAGATCGGGCGCATGGCGGTGCTGGAAGCCGCGCGCGGGCACGGCATCGGCGCCGGGATTCTCAAGCATCTGATGGCCGTGGCCGCCGAGATGGGCCTTTCGGCCGTGCATCTCAACGCCCAGACTCACGCGCTGCCGTTCTACGCTCGCTACGGCTTTGAAAGTGACGGCGATGAGTTTGACGAGGCCGGCATTCCGCATCTGCACATGGTGTGCAAGCTCGCGCCAGAGGCCGGTGGACACGCCTCGTGACAGAATATTGCATTCGGCTGCAACGCCGGCAGGCTAAATGCGACGTTCGTCACAATTTGGCTTTGCGGCACTCTCTACACTAGCGCGTGAAAGACAAGGGAAAGCGCCCGATGGATCGGACTATGCGCAGCACATCCACGACAACAACAAACGATCCATCTGACGCCATGCCAACCCATACTGCTCGCACAACCAGCCGTACAACGGCACCCCATCTTGCCGCTGCTACGCGCACCGTTTTCGATACCTCCGACGATGCACGCCATGCGACCTATGACGTCGCGCGCGCCGCGCGCCGTTCGCTGTGCTTGTTCAGCCACGACCTTGAGCCGGATCTCTATGGCCGGATCGAATTCATGGACATCGTCAAGAATCTGATTCTGACCCACAAGTTCGCCCGTGTGCGCATTCTCGTGAAGTCACCCATGCGTTGCGTACACGAAGGCCATCGCCTGGTGGAACTGGCGCGACGCTTCTCGAGTTTTGTGGAGATTCGCGAGGCGCATAGCGACTATCGCAATCGCGCGGATACCTTCCTTGTGGCTGATCAGGCCGCCGTTATGTACCGGGCCAATGCGACTCGCTTTGAGGGCATTGCGGATACGCACAGCCCGAGCATCGCCCTGCACTATCTGGAATTTTTTGAGACGGCATGGGACCGCAGTACGGGCTCGGCCGAGTTGCGGCAGCTACATCTGTAGCGACGCCTGTCAGTCCAGGCCCACGTTGTTGCGCTCGAGTACACGCTCGGCTCGGTAGCTGGAGCGAACCAATGGACCTGAGACCACTTCGAGAAATCCTCGGTCCAGGCCCCACTGACGATATTTGGCAAACTCGTCGGGCGTGACAAAACGCTCGACGGCGAGATGATTCGGCGTGGGCCGCAGGTACTGTCCCATGGTCAACACGTCGACAGACGCCGCCCGCAGATCGTCCATGGTCTGAATGATCTCCTCTTCCGTCTCACCCAGCCCAAGCATCAGACTGGTTTTGGTCAGCACGTCCGGCCGATGTTTCTTGGCGTGCGCCAACACGTCAATCGTCTGTTGATAGCCGGCACGCGGATCGCGCACCGGATGCGTAAGTCGCTCAACCGTCTCCACGTTTTGCGCGAACACCTCCAAACCGGCGTCTACGACCAACTCGACAAGCTCAAGACGACCGTCAAAATCCGGCGTCAGTGCCTCGACAGCCGTTTGCGGACGCAGATCCTTGATCGCCTTGATGCAGTCGGCATAGTGACCCGCGCCACCGTCACTCAAATCGTCACGATCCACCGAGGTGATGACCACGTATTTGAGGTCCATGAGTTCGACCGAGCGTGCGGTATTGGCTGGTTCCTCGGGATCGAGCCAGCCTTTGGGATTGCCCGTATCCACCGAGCAAAAGCGACACGCGCGCGTGCACACCGCGCCCATGACCATGATCGTTGCCGTGCCGGCCGTCCAGCACTCGCCGATGTTCGGGCACTTGGACTCTTCGCACACCGTCGCCAGTCGATGCTCGCGCACGTTGGCACGAACCGCGTTGAATTTGCCGCCACCGGGCATCTTCGCGCGCAGCCAGGGCGGCTTGCGCAGCGTTTCGCCAGCATCAGCCTCGGGCGATCGCGACTTCACACCGTCCTTGATCGCATTGAAGCCGACTTCGGTCCGGTACTTTTGTCCGGATGTGACCACCGGAATCGCTGCAATTTTCTCTTTCGCACTGAGCTTCTGGCTCATGCCACCGACCTCTTGCCCACCCAGTGGGGCAGTTCTTGTTCAAACAGGGGAAACAACGCGCGGCCGACCTCGTCGACGCTCATATCGATTCCCAGCTCGCTAAGCTGGGTGACACCGAGTCCTTCGAAGCCACAGGGATTGATTCGGCTGTAGGGCGCCAGGTTCATGTTCACGTTCAGCGCCAGACCGTGAAACGAACAGCCGCGTCGCACGCGCAGACCCAGCGCCGCGACCTTGTTCTGACCAACATACACACCTGGAGCGTCGGGCTTGCTGAACGCATGAACGCCGTGCACCTCGAGAAACGCGATGACCGCGTCCTCCATGCTGCTGACCAGCCCGCGCACGCCAATTTTCCGGCGCCGCAGATCCACCATGGTGTAGAAGACCAGCTGGCCCGGGCCGTGGTAGGTCACCTGGCCGCCGCGATCGGTTTCGACCACCTCGATATCGCCCGAATTGAGCACATGCGCGCGATCGCCGGCCTGACCCAGCGTGTAGACGGGACAATGCTGGAGCGTCCAGACCTCGTCGGGAGAATCCGGTGTGCGCGCATCGGTGAAAGCCTGCATGCGCGCCACCGTCGGCCGGTAGGGCTGCAGCCCCATCTCGCGCAGGATGATGCGGTTGTCCATGCGCGAATGATGGGAGCGACGCAGCCCAATATCAACCGTTTGGAGCGCTAGCGCACGTTATTGCGCTCCGCGTTGAACGCGTTCACCGCATCCTGCATCTGGGTGCGCGCTGATCCGCTATCGGGAACTTCGGGCACCGGCCAGGCCAGTACGCGGAAGCTGTCGGCGATCGCATCCTGCCGGCTCGAGAAACTGCCGAGGTTGGAGCCGCCGAGAATGCTCGATCCCTTGTCCACCGCCACGCCGATCACACCCTCAAATGGCCCGCGCATACCAAACACCGTGGCCACCCCACCGGCGACGGCGACCAGATTGTTGGTCAGATTGCCTCGATCAGAGGAAATCTCGGCCAGACCCTTACTGATCGCGCCGGTGAAATACCCCAGGTTTCGGGCATTGTTGTGGTTGTCAGTGGGATTATTGAAACTGGCCGTCACATCCCCGCCGTCTGCGGCCTTGAGCTGACCCATAATGTTGCCGATTTGCGAGTCGCGCCCGCTGACAAACATCGTGCGCACATACGCAGTCATCGCGTTGCCGGTGTTTTCATCCGCGCTGTCGCGCAGTTCGGTGATAATGCCTGACGGATCGGATCGCAGCAGCGTGGTCATACCGTTCAGAATCTGACCGGTGGCGAGACTTGGGTCAGAAAACGGGATGCCGCGCACTTCCGACAGCTGATCCGCCGCTACATCAAAGATGCGAGCCTTTTGCTCGGAGCCGCTGTTGGTATCGGGAATCGTAGACGCCGCGTTGAGGATGTCCTGCAACCCGGAGGCATCAAACGTCGTATACGGCGGATTGCCGCTGCCCAGATCGCTCGACAACGTTCTGCCCTGCGCGACTTCCATTACCGTATCGAGCTGGGCGCGCGTCATCGAACCAAACGCATACTCTGCGCTCTGGCCCTGCAGCGTGCCCAACACGTTGACAATGGCTCGTGCAGAACCATTGCCGAAGGTCGAGCCTCCAAACGTGGGTACTTCCCCCGCGCTTGCCGACGGCGCCAGCGTCTTGATGAACTGCACGCGCTCCGATGCCGGCGAATACACGGACACCGCGTTGGCCACGTTGTCCATATCACCAAAGCCTATGCCAAGACGCGCCATTTGCTCACCCGGCAGGTCCTGCGCGAGGTGGCTATACAGTGTCTGGCGGTCGCTCGCGTTAAGACCGTTGTTGGTTAGCCCCGGCACATCGCCCGTGAACATAGCCCGTCCGAAATTCTGCAGATCCTGATTCGACAGGCGCTCCATAAGCTGCTGCGTCTGATCCGGGGTCAGATTAATCATGGTTTGTGCGACAAAACGCAGATTCCCTTCGGTTGGGTAGCCCACGTATTGGTGATTGTCCGAGACGTGCTTGAAGACGCGTTCCGCCTCACCAACGGCCGCCTGATCGTCGAAGTACTGTTGCGTCTCGGGACTAAGCCGAATGTTCGGATTGAGATGTGGCGCCTGGGCCAGTTGTGTGTCGGTTGTTGGCACTGTCGCGCCGGATGTGTCGATCGTGGTCATGAATCGCTCCCGGTCCTGAAAAAACTAAGCTAGTAACGACATCCACGCTAGACACGCACTAATCGAGCGCCAACTGGGGCTTGCCCGAGATGAGGCCAAAGGGCCGCGTCGCCACAATTTTCACGGTTGTTTCACAAACGCTCGACCACACCTACCTACGAAGGCTTGCATAGTTTGGCTTTCGACGGGATCATGAGGCGGAACGGAGCAGTTCCACTACTTTCGGACAACAAGAATATGCGACTTCCTCACTCGCTACATTTCATCGTGATACTGACAGGCACCGCGCTGAACGGCTGCGGTGGCGGCGCAGGTGGCGACAACGCACCGATGCCCACGGCCGCGCCGCCGGTTGTTGAACCGGTTCGCGCCCTCCTGACGAACGCCCAGCTCAATACACCGGCCGATGCCAACGAGGCCATCACCGACGCCGATGCAACTCGCTGGTTTGCCGAGAACTCAAAGATCGTCCGGTCGCTCAATGAAAGCGAGGATTTTTCCGATCTGGCGTTTCTGGAACCAGTGCTGCGCGACAAATCGCTGGTGCAGCTTGGCGAGAGTGGACACGGCGTCGAAGAATTCTCCGCGGCCAAGCTGCGACTGATTCGCTATCTGCACGAGGAACAAGGCTACGACGTGCTGTCGTTCGAGTCTGGCATGTTTGACTGCGAACGCAGTCAGGAGACGATTGCCTCCGCCACGGCCAGTGATTCCATGCGCACATGCGTCTTTCCGGTATGGCACACCACCACCGTCCGGGCGCTGTTTGACTATGTGCGCTCGACGCAAAGCAGCGCGCGACCGCTGCGCATCACCGGCTTCGACGTACAGCAAAGCGGCAGTCGGTTTCTGGAACGCGCCGCCAACACGGCCGCGCTGTTCGAAAAAGTTTCGCCGCAGCGCGCACTGGAGGTGAGCGAGATTGAGACCTCCTATCTGCGGCTGATCCGAGAGGTTTCCGTTGCGGTTGGACCGAATACGCCACCGGCTGTCCAACTGCGCAACGAACTACCGACGATCCGCAATGACTACGCCGTCATGGCAGACGAGCTGCTTGCCAGCATCGATCAGATTACGGCCGACGGCGAGTTTACCGAGCGCGATGTGCTGATCGCGGAGCAGTATCTGCGGACCACGCCGTTCAATGCCGACCAGTTCGACCAGATTCTTGAGCCCGGCCGCGGTCAGTGTGCGCGCGACGAAGGCATGGCGTTGAATCTGATTGCCCTGCATGAGCGCATCTACCCGGGCGAGAAAATCATCGCCTGGGCGCACAACGTTCACATTCGCAATCGCAGCACCGGCTTTGATCCTGCGTGCAACATGGGCCGCCAGGTTCATGAGGCGCTTGACGCTCAGCTGTATACGCTGGGCTTTTACATGTACCGCGGACAACACGCCTTTAACGACCGCGAGATTCGCACCGTGGCGCCGCCCATCAACCGTTCACTTGAAGCCATCTTTCATTCGAGACGACTGCGCTGGCTGTTTCTCGATCTGGAAAATGCACCGGCCACCGGCGGCCACGAGTGGATTAACCAGACTATTCCCACGTTCGACTGGGGCGAGTTTCTGGTACCGCTCGAACTGGCACGTGAATACGACGGGCTGTTTCTGATTGACACCGTCACGCCACCGTCCTATCTGAACTGACGGCGGTCAGGTTCGCTGCGATCAGGGCGCCGGCGGTGTTACCGGCAGACCATCGCAGCCGCCTAATGCACAGTCGAACGCGATAGTGCGCTCAGCGATGACATCATCCACCGTGAGCTCAAACTGCGTCGCCGCGATGGCGTTATCGCGACGGTAGACACGGTAATAGCCGTTGCCCAGATCAACGGCCGGCACACGATTCTCAGGACCGACGCTGCGTAGCGCCCCAATCAGATCGCTGCGACCATTGAGCGGTCGAACCATGACCCGATGGCCCGACCCCAAATTGCGCCCATCGACACGCGGCAGGAAATCAAGCGCGCGATAGTCGTCGAAGCGCGGCGTCGCCGTCTCAAAACGCTGCACTGTCGCGCTGAGCGTCTGCGCATCGAATGGTGATTGAGGACGTGCAAAATAGTGATAGCCGCGATCCGCTATACCCAGATCAGGCAGCACCGAACCCGCCGCACTGAAGCGCTGATCAAGGCCCGCAGCCGCCGCCTGGCCACTGCCACCATCGATCGCCAACGCCTCGTCGGTGACAAAGTATTTCTCGCCAAACACACGTGCGTCGGCGTCGATCATGCGATCTGCGGGCCCGACAGCGGCGGCGTCCGAACTGTTGAAATTCGACACCACGCCAGGATCAAACGCGCTGATCGCCAAGCCGGCATCTGTGTTGCCAAACAACACGCTGTCTCGCACGCTGGCCCCGAGGCCGTCGGCCAGACTCAGCGCGGCCCCATCGTTGCCGGTCAGACTCCGATTAAAGGCCCACGTCGAATGCGCGACCGACAGGTCAGCGACGCTCGCCGCCTGCACCGCGCCACCCCGTGACGCCGAGTTATGCGTCAGCAAAACGTTATCGAGCGTGACGATGGCACCTGGCGCTTCCACAAAAATTGCGCCCCCACGGTTGGTCGCCGAATTGGCGCGCAAAACACTGTTGCGCACGATCAGGGAACTGCTCGCTCCGGTTAGCGCGACGCCACCACCGTCAAGCTCACTGCGATTGGCGCTTACCAACACGTTTGACAACAGCGCATCACTGCCGGCCAGATGCAGTGCACCGCCCTGAACCTCGGCGCGATTGTTGACCAACTGCACATTGTCGAGCGACAGCGTGCTGAGCTCGCTGTGAATCGCATGACGCGTGTTGTTAGCGATCGTGAGGTTTTGCAGCGCCACACCCGTACAGCCATCGATCTCGAAGGACGGTGCTTCGAGCGCCGTAAAACGGGAGGCTGGCGTTTGATTGTCGGACAGCGCAAGACGACCGCTCGTCACGTCCACCGACCCGGCGAACACGATGTGATCGCACGGCGGCATGATCCATACGCTGCCGCCGTAGATCGTATCGCTGGCCGCATAGATAACAAACGTCGGCTGGGCCGCACTCTGACCAGGCGGCACCATCATCAGACCATCGTTATCGCGCAGCGCTTCGGCAAAACTCGCGCCGCTTTGATTGTTGTCACCATCCGGCGACACATAGATCACATTGGCCGCCGGCAACACAGGATCGGCACCTGCCGCGATTTCAGTCCAGTCGTCGACGCCATCACCGTCGCTGTCCACCGCGTCCGGATCGGTCCCAATCTCCAGTTCGCGTGCATCGCTCAACCCATCGCCGTCACGGTCCGCGACCTCGATTCTCAGCACCATCCGGGCGATTGCGCTCTCGCCAGCCGGATCCGTTGCCACAACCTCGACAGGATACGCCGGCACATTGGCCTCATACGTCTCGGGTGTGCCTTCTACGCGACCCTCATCGTTTAGTACTAATGATCCGGGAAAGCCGCTGGCCGTGACGGTGAGTTCAGCATCGTCCACATCAAAAAATCGAGCGTTCAAATCCAGACTGACGGCCTCGTCGGTCGCGAGGACCAACTCTTCTGTAGCCAGCAGCGCCAATGGGGCATCGTTTACCGCATCAACCTCCAACACCACGCTGCGCACGACGCTCTGGCCGTTGAGCACGTTGGTGGCAAGCACGTCGATACGCGCAGTACCGTACGCATCGGCGATCGCGGCGACACGAAGCTCTCCCTGTGCGGAGATGCTGACCGTGGCGATGGGGTTATCAATACTCGCGCTGTAGTTCACCACGCCCGCGGGGGTTGCCACATCCTGCGTGGCAACGATGGTCGGGGCGCTCTCAAAGTCTTCGACCAACGACAGTGCGGCGGTCGACAAACTGAAAACGGGTTCACGCGGCGCAATGGCCAGCGAGAAATCCGCGTCCAGCGAGAACTGGCCGTTGCTGGCTGTCACCGTGAGCATCAGCGGACTTGCCGCCTGATCCGCCGCGGTGGCCACGCCAGACAGTTGCCCGGTCAGCGGATCCAGCTGCAGTCCACTGCCTTGCGGCAACCCCGCAATCACATAGGTCAACGCGGCCCCGAACGGATCTGAGAAGAAGCTGGACAAATCAACATTGATCGCACTGCCGACGGCCCCGGGCAATACCGCGACCGGTGTGGTCAGCTCGGGCGTCGTCCCAACGACCGTGACGATCTGAACGGCCTCGGCAACCAGCCCTGCCTCATCCACCGCACGCCACACCACCTCGGTATCGCCAACCGGAAAACCATCCGCCGGTGCGTTGTTGCTCAATGACAGCAAGGCAGACACGTTGTCATTGGCCGTTGCCACACCCAGCTCGACCTGCGTCAGCACAGCGGCCGCATCCACGCGCACGTCTGCGGGAGCCGCGATGATCGGCGGCGTGAGATCGGCCACGGTCACCGTCCAATTGGTCGAGGTTACATTGCCCCAACCGTCCGTTGCGGTCACTCGCACGGTGTTGACACCCAGCGGCAGACGCTCGGCCCCAACCAGATCGATCCGCGCCGAGTCCGCACGATTATCATCGGCGCCGAAAGCCGCCAGTGCGGCGGTAATCTGGGGCGAGTTTGCGGGTATTCCGGTGGCATCGTCGGCCGCCACCGTCAGCGGCGGCGCGACGCTGACAAAGACCGGCGGCTCTGAGTCATCGGAGCCTGGACTCGGCTGACATCCGGACGTGTCCAGCACCGGCAGATCAAGATCGGCGTAGTCGTCGATCCGATTGTTGCGAAAACGCAGAATTTCGTCATTCAGTGTGCGGCCATTGAGCAGACTGATGTCATACAGGACATGACCGCCAAGACCCAGGCCATCAAGGCGACAATCGATCAGATCGTCCAGCAACAAATCGATGGTGGCGTAATCGGCCACCGCCTGCCCGCGTTGCACGGCCAGCGCGTTGAGTGCGTACGCCAGACCGCCGGCAATCAGCGCGTAGCGGCGTTCCTCATCATTGCCCGCGGGCGACAGGGGATCGGCGGCGGCCGTGGCCAGTGGATCCAGCCCCAGAACGGAGCTGTAGCGGTCGCGGTTGGACTGCAGTCGCGTTGCGAAGTTGTTGTTGTTCGTCTCCAGCCTGGCTTTGCGCACCAGCGCATCACTGACCAGCGTAATCGCCGCCATACCCTGCCCCGGCGGCAGGTAGGACAGCAAGGTGTCGTTGTCGGTCAGTGTGATCGTACGCGGCAGATCGGGATCAGGATCGGATTCGTCAACGAAATTGCCGCCGGTTGAACGCACCAGTAAACCCTGATGATTGGCCGGCACGGTTGCTGACCAGTTGCCCTGCGCATCGGTCGTTGTGCTGGCCACCGCGGGGCCTTCGGTACGTCCATCGGACGAGGCCTGGAAAATCTCGATCTGGGCATCGGCCAGCGGGCCTTTGGTTGCTCTGCCAGCCACCGTAATGGTGGTCGTGGTAACGGTTACCGGCACATCCGGCGTCAAATCAGACGGCGTACCGCTACCGCCATCGCACGCGGCGATGCCGACGGCGAGAAGTCCGATGATGTATCCAGAGCGCCTGTCCGTCATACCCTGCCCGTGGCGTTCTGCGCGGAACGCTTATGTAGAATCTATGCGTACGGAGTATCTCACCAGAGGCGCGCCGACAAGGGTATCAATCCACAGTTCCAGAAAAAAATCGGTATCAAACGGGGCCTGAACGTAAATTTCGTAGGTTCCATCGCCTTTATCGAGCGCCGGCGTGGATCGACCCGTCCCCAGCGGGTCGGAAAATGCGGTCGTGTATCGGTACAACCGCGGCTGGGCCGTATTGTCGACGCCAGAAACAAAAACCCGCCGTCCGGGCCCGACTGCCACGCCGCCGATCTCCGGCCGAATCGTGATGACGTGGTACTGCCCGCCTGGATCGACCACCGAGCCGACAGCCGGGGCGCGGTCGGCCACGCCAGCGCTGCCTGCCTCATAGTGATAGCCGGCGTCCAGGGCGCCGGTGTCCGGCTCGGTCGCTGCCGCATCGGTAAATCGGTTTTGCAGCATGATGCTGGCATCGTCGCTTTGGAACGTCTGGCTGTGGTCGATCGCCGGAGAGAGACTTCCGGGCGTATGGTTCAGGTAGTAGCCTTGCGTGAAATCCGGATCGGCCGTCAGGTTGTTGGTGCCAAAGAAACCGGCCCACGCTGCATCGGTGACGTTGTTGTTGGCGTTGAGGTTGAACATCGTCGCCACGGTACCGCCGATCGTGTCGGCCGAGTTCTGCGCCGTGTTGCCGGCGAGCACGTTATCGTCGAATCGGGGACTGCCGTTGCTCACCCAGACCGCCCCGCCGTCGCCAGCATAATTGTAACCGGCAGAAAAATTGGTGATTGCGGTATCCAGCGCATCCTGAGTGTACAAGCCGCCGCCGATATCTGCGTAGTTGGCCGTGATAAGCGAGTTCGACAGCACCACGTTGCTGCGCGTCCCTTCGAGATAAACGCCGCCGCCGAGTTCCTGTGCCTCGTTACCACTGATGTTGCTGTGACGCATGGACACCACGCCATTTTGGCCACGCAACACCAGGCCACCGCCAACACTGTCGCTGCGATTGCCGGCAAAGACCGCACTCGTTGCGGTCAATGTCGCGTTGTCGCTGTGCAGCCCACCGCCACCGCCGGTGACGCCCGCAACGCCTGCCTGCTCGATGACGTTGCGCACAAAACGCGTGCCATCGAGGATTAGCGTCGTGCCATCCTGTGCGTCCAGCGCGCCGCCGCGACCGTCCGTGCCGTCGGCCGCCTGCACCTGGTTGGCCTCGAACAGGCCGTCAATAATCGTCAGTGTGGCCGCAGGGGTACCGCCACCTGGCGTCAGGGCCAGTGCACCACCAGCCACGGTGGCCCGGTTATCGCTGAATTCGGGATCGTTAAGCACGACGGTTGATGCCTCGATCAATGCGCCCGCTCCCTCGGTCACGTTGCGTGCGCCGGCGATGCGCAGCCCATAGGCGTGCACGTTGGCGCAGTTGCGCAACGTCAAAGGCCGCTCGCCGTTCGCCGCGCCAAGGGTTGTCGTCCACTGCGCGTCGTCGACGTCGCGCTGCGGCGTATCGACCAGGTAGTCGATGCTGCCGATCAGCACCAGATCGTCACAGACACCGTCGAACACCATGCGCCATGGCGCGGTCGCGCTCGCGTTGCCGGCCATCAGCACAAACGTCATGCCGCCAGCGTTGCCGTCCAGTGCGCCTGCGGTCACCGCCGCCTGCGGCGACACGTAAGCCGTCGCCCAACTACTGCCATCACTCAGCGCAGGATCCGCATCGGGATCGATGTGGACGTAGTGGCTGTCGGCGACATCTGGATCGGTTCCCACCGCAATCTCGATGTCCCGTGCGACGCCATCGAAATCCGTGTCAGTGGCCGGCCACACGTCCACCACAACGCTTGCGAGGTTGGACGTATTGCCAGCGACGTCGCTGACTCGATAGGTAAAGGTGTCGCGACCCGCCGGGCGAGCGCTCGCGTCCACACGAATCACCCCGCTGACCGGATCCACTGTGACCGGCGCCAGTGGCATGTCCACCACGGTGACGCTACCGGCATCCAGCGCATTTTCGGGATCGCTGTCATTCGCCAGCACGTTGATATCCACGCTGGCGCCCGCAAGCACCACGACCGCATCGTCGCCAGCCACGGGATCATCGTCGACCGCGGCCACGCTGACCGTCACCTCTGCCGGCTCGCCAAAGCTGCCGTCGGTATCGGCCGCCCGATAGCTGAATGTCACCAGTCCGTTAAACTGATCGCTTGATGCATAGCGCAACTGGCCGTCGGCCTCGACCGTCACGATGCCGTTGGTCGGCGCGCGTACGATCTCGACACTGCCAGCGTCGAGCGATCCTTCAACATCACTGTCGTTGGCCAACACATCAATGACCACCGGCACGCGTTCCGGAGTTGCGGCCACATCGGCAGCCAGCAGCGGTACATCGTTGACGGCCACCACGTTCAATGTCACGACGGCCGGTGCAGAGATCAGCCCGTCCGTATCGGCGTAAGTAAATGCAAACGAATCAACGCCGCTGACATTCGAATCAGGCTGATAGCGCCACGTGCCGGTAGTGGCCTCAGTCAGCGTTCCGGCGGTCGGCAGCTGTGTGATCGTAACCGAGTCGGCGTCAAGACGACCTTCCGGATCCGTCGCCGTCAGAGCGATGTCTACTGCGATGTCTTCATCAAGGGTTACCGAGCTCGCTGTGGCCACCGGTGGCTGATTGATACCCGCGACATCGATACTGACCAGGACATCGAGCGACAGTCGATCGGAGGTATCGCGCACCCGGTAGCGGAAACTGTCACTGCCATCGAAATTGGTATTGGGCGTGTAGACGATGCGCTGCGTGGCCGCGTCGACAACGGCCACACCGTTTGTCGGCGGCGTTTCAATTTCCACCGTCGCGCCGGTCAGACCGCCCTCGTCCGGATCGGAATCGTTGGCCAGCACGTCGATGGCTACGCCGTCGTTTTCGGCCACGCTCGCGCTGTCGCTTTGCGCTTGCGGAGGATCGTCGTTGCGCGGCGTCACCGTCACGGTCACGGTTGTCGCGGCACCGCGCAGTCCATCGGTGTTGGCCACATCGTAGGAGATGACAACGGTACCGAATGCGTCAGGCAATGGCGTGACCACCAGGGCGCCGTTGGCGGTGTCGACCTGCACGCTTGCCGCGCCGCTTACACTGAGCACCTGCACCGTCGCCGGATTTAGGGGCAGCCCCGGGGCAACGTCGTTGGCCAGCACGTCAACGGTCACATCCACGTCTTCGCTCGTCGTCGCCGCATCGTCAACGCTCTGCGGTGGCAGCGAGGTCGTCACTGTGATCTCGCGCTCGTCCGAGACCGCCACGTTGCCGGCCGCGTCGGTCGCTTCAAACACTACGCGTGTTACACCGGCCGGGAAGCGCGCCGGCAGCGCCCCGCCCGATGCCAGTCGCAGCACCAGGTCGACCGGTTGCGGACGGTTGTCGGTCACAATCGCCCCGTCCACAAATGGCTGCAATCGGCCGTCATCGATTTGCACACCGAGACCTTGAGGATCAGACAACGCGATGTTGTCGGGCAGCGCCACAAACCGCGGCGGCGTCGTGTCCGCTGCGATGGCACTTACGAGACACGGTGCACTGTCGACCTGCACCACCGGCGTTTCCTCGTAGGCGGCAAACTGATTGTTTCGAAAGCGCAGAATTTCAAGATTGAGCGAGACGTTGCCCGGCAACGGCTGCGCCGGCACCACTGACATCACATCAATAATCACGCCATCACGCTGACCGTCGAGGCCGCAGTCCACGAGGTCGTCAATCAGCGCATCGAGCAGACCGGCATCCGGCGCCTCCTGACCCAGCGCCACGGCAAGCCGATTCAGTGCGCTGGCCGTTCCGCCGAGCGCCATCGCCAGTTCGCGCGAAGCGAGCGTGGCCTCGGCCGGGTCCAGCGGATTGACGGCCGGCGTCGCGAATGGATCAAAACCGTAGGCATCGTTGCCCTGGGCACGCACAACGGGCGCCACGAGAGCGAAGTCGCTGCCAAAACTCTGGGCGCGTATCTTGCGCACCAGAGCACTGCTCAGCGGCGTGACGGCCGTCGTCGAGGCGTCGGCAAACAAGAGTCCTTCGAGGGTCGCGCCAGCAAGATCGATCTGTCGCAACCCCGTGGTCGCCGCGCCCGAATCGGCCGGGTCAAAGTACGCGCCGCCCGTGCTCACCACGAGATAGTCGGGCCGATTGGCGGGCAGGCTTGCGCACCATTGGCCGTTGGCATCTGTCTGCGTTGTGACGATCGGCGCGCCGCTCGATGCGCCACCGGCATCCAGCTCGAAAACGTTCACCTCAGCGGCATCGACAGGGCCGAGCATGACCTGACCGCAGATTTGCTGCGGCGGTGTTGTGACCTGCGCACGCACCGTCACCGTGACCTCCGCCGCCGCGGTAGCCAGTCCGTCGCTCACGCGGTATTCAAACTTGTCCTCACCGCTGAAACCCGGCGCAGGCGTATAAATCAAACGATCGTCGGAGGCGTCGAGATCGGTGCCTCGGTCATCCCGAGTGACGACACCCGAGGCGGCGGCCGAAAAACTCAGAAGAAAACGCTCATCGCCATCGGCATCGTCGTCGTTGGCCAGCACGTCCACCATCACGGCGCTGCCAGGCGTCGTGCGCGCGCTGTCGGGTTGTGCCGTTGGCGCCGCGTTCAGGGCGTTGCCGCCACTGGCCCCCTGGCCAACCGTGACACGCACGACACCCTCGGCGCTGGCGCCATCGTCATCTTCGACCGTGTACGCCACCATAACGCTGCCGGTAAAGGCCGCTGGCAGCACGAGACGCAGCCGATCATCGGTGCGATCGGCGGCGGTTCCGTTATCGTCGATAGTGGCGCTGCCCACGGTCGGTACGCCAGCAGCCACCAGAGACACGGCGTCACCATCGGGATCCACATCATTGGCCAGCACGCTAACCATGATCTCGCCGCCGGTGCCGGATGCCACGTCGTCGTCGGCGGGCACGGGAGCCTGATTTGCGCGTACGGGTGGCGGCAGGCTAGCGCCCTGCGTGGGCGCCGGATCAGGATCCGCAGTGGCTGCTGGCGCCGCCTCTCCACTGCCACCGCCACAGGCGACAAGGGCGTACGCCAATGCGCCCAGCCACAGCCCACGCAGGCCGGGCCGAGTCGCAAAACGTGAAGAAAGGATCATCGGAGACGGCCGTCTGTGACCGCTGCGACTCAATTGGTGCCCGAGCCGACCTGAAACGCGGCGGCGCCTGCAACGTCCGTACCGGCATCATCGCTCAGGCCGTAGGTAAATCCGGCGCCATTGATTACGCCGTCCTGATCGCCGCTGAAAAAGCCAGACAACGAACCGCTGCCGTCCTGCACATCGTTGCCGGTCGTGATGGTCACCGTATCGAACGCGCCGTCAAAGGTTGCCTCAGCACCGTTGATGTCCACATCCTGCGCATCTGCTGACCAGACCTCGTTGGTCTGGGCAAACGACAGACTCACACCGGCATCAACCGTCTGGGTGTCGAAATTGGCATCGAGTGTGGCCGTTCCAAGCGTGCCAACGTTGCCGCGGCTATCCGTTGGATCCGTGTTACCGATCAGATCAAAAGATTGCGTGCCGGTCGTGGGCACCTGCGGCGTCACGCCGTTATCGGCGCCGGCGATCCAATGCACACTGTCGTCAACCGCAAGCGTTGTCTGACTGCCGTCTGCCGACGTCGCCGTCACGTTGCCACCGCTCCAGCGTCCCCAGGCAAGACCGGTCGCGCCCGCACGACCTTCATCGCGACCCACATTGACCGACTGCGTGGTATCGATGCTGTAAGTCGTGCCGGCGGCGTCAAACTGATTCACACTGCCATCGGCAGCGCGACTGAGACTCCCGCTGCCCGCTGCCGCAACGCCGACACCGGCACCCGGCAGGTTTGAATAGGCAATCGCTCCGCTGCGGTCATCCACGGTCGCCACACCGGTGTTCAAATCCACGGTGTTGGAACTGGTGGCCGCATCGAGACCGGTATCCGGTGCAACCGGCGCGGCCGGCTGAGCTGCATCGGCGGTTTCTGCCGTCTCGCTCAGTTCGTTGACCTCGGCCTGGGTCGCCGGGGCCAGCACTTCTCGTGCTTCGCGCGAGTTTCGCGGCGCCTTGCCAGTGATACCGCTAAAGCCAAATTCCTGTGGACCGAGCACGACCGATCCGGCGTCGTTGGTAATTTCAACACCGCCGCTGTTCACACCCACATACAGGCCGTCTTGAACGCTCTGGCCCAGTGCCTGAGACAGCGCGGCACAATCACCCGCGCACAACACGGCGTCGTAGTCGGTACCGCGAATGCCGATGGTCGCCACCGGCGTGCGAACGCGATAGGCGTCCTTGTCTTTTTGTCCCACCGCACCGGTCAGCGAACGGAAGCCGCCTTTGACCAGGGAGAAAAAGCTCACCGACTCTCGTTGGGCGAACGGATCGTCCTGCTCGGAATCAACGGCGTAGTGGAACGCTTCGATTTCAAATTCGGTCGCCGGGCGCAGCGCGATCAGGCCACCGTCGCGCAGACGAATCTGAACGCGTCCGTTGGCACCGGTAACGATCCGGTCGCCCTCATCGACGGCGCCGCCTTTGGTCAGCGTTCGGACCGCGCCATTGCTTGAGACCACCGTGGCTTTCCCGAATACGAAAATTGCCGAACCGGCTGTGCCGTCGGTGGCGAGCGACGCTGGCGCACACAGGACGGCGACTAGCAGCAACGAAACAACGCTCAGGAATCTGGACATAAACACTCACCGCACTGGTCAATTTGTGCAGCCCGACGGGGTCTGCATGGATTGCCAAAAGCCTATCGGTTCTGCCAGAAAATCGCTGTGATGGTTCTCACAGCAACGGGCTTAGCGCCAGAGGTAACGCACGCCTAGCAGCGCCTCGAAGCGATCGAACTCGAAAACCGTGACGTCGGTCTCATTGAGTCGGTAGGTCAGGCTGTGCTGCAGGCGCCAGCGCGAGGCAAACTGCCAATCGACCGCGCCGCGCGCGCGATAGGTCGTGTCTTCCCGTTCATCGCTAAACAGGCTTTCAAAGAAGATGTTGTCATAACGGCTGCGTTCGGCCCCCGCGCCCAGCGACACACTCAGCACCTCGCTGAACGACCAGGTCGCGTTGGCGTCGAGGCGCAAAAAGTCGCGTCCAAAGCGCGAGCCCTCACGCTGCGGGTCGTCGTTACCGACGCTCAGTGCAGCGGTTAGTCCACCCTGTCCAAGCCCTCCAAAACGAAGACCTCCGATCAGACCGATCGATCGCCGATTGACGTCTTTGACCTCAAGCGCCTCTTCAAATCGAACCGTACCAACCTGAACCTGCGGTCCCAGCCAGCCGCTGGCGCCCACACCGAATCGCCAATCCGCGTTAAACACCACTGCGGTGCTGTTGCGACGTCCGTCGACCGACTGGGTAAACGCCTGCACGCCGAGCGATTGCTCCTGACTCCCGGAGCGACGCATCAGCCGAGTCGTAGCCGCGATGACGTTGCTATCGGCGAATGATGCCTGCCCATTTCTGCGCCAGCGCGAGCTGAGACGACCGGTCAATACCAACTGTGGACGGATGGCATAGGCGCCGCCAGCCACGATGGCTGCTTCGAGAAAATCACTGTCCTGCTCTTGGCTTTGGGGATTGAGCGCAAACCCGAGGAACTCATCCAACTCGGTGGCGCTGTTGACATTGCTGTCGTAGCCAGCCTGTGTGCCGACACTTAGAAAACGCGAAAACTTTGCGCGTCGCTGCGCGCGGGCAATCCGTGCAAGGTAGTCGTCGATGGCTTTGGCCGCCATGGCAGGTGGCCCCGCGGCCCGTGCCTTTTCAAATTCCCGGCGCGCCTCATTCAACCGGCCCTCGTTGAGGTAGGCGCGTCCCAGATCAATTCGGGCACCGTGAAAATCCGGGCGCAAGGTCAAGAGCCGCTCGAAAACCAGCGTCGACTCCGAGCTGTTGCCGCTGTCCAGAAGGGCCAGTGCCAGCGCATAGTCAAATTCCGGATCCCCGGCCTGCTCGGCGCGAACAGCCTCAAGTTCGACCAGTGCCGCCGCGGGATTGCCCTGAGCAAGCAGCGCATTTGCGCGCTCGAGGGCCGGCCCCGCTGTGGCCGCAACGGCCCACACACAGGCACCTGTCAGCACCATCGCGCACTTCATTTGAGCCCTGATCAACGCTTGATATCCCCGCTGGCGGGCGTCCTGGTCCGGTCGGAACGACGCCTCAATAGCCCGTGATGATACGGAGTAGCCCCAAGTCCGGTGTGATCGGATTCACAGTATTCTGTTAACACGATGCTAATCTAGCGCCCATGGACAACGGTCAGGCAAAAATTACGGTCGCCGCCGTCGCGCACTGCGAAGGACGTTTTCTGTTGATTGAAGAGGTCATCCACGGTCGGCGTGTCGTGACCCAGCCCTCCGGGCGCTGGGAAGTGGATGAAACACTCATCGACACGGTGATTCGCGAGACGTTTGAAGAATCGGGTCATCATTTCACGCCCCAGTCTGTGGGTGGCGTCTATTTCTGGCAGCACCCGCGCCGTGCAACACCGGTGATGCGCATCAACTTTATCGGCGAAGCGCATCTGTCACGGGAGCCCTTCACGCTGGATACCGGTATTGAACGCTACCTGTGGCTCACACGTGCCGAGCTTGTAGCCAGCGACACGCCCCACCGCAACCCCATGGTTATGCGGACCGTCGATGATTACCTGGCGGGCAAACAGTATCCGCTGGAGCTCATCAATCACGCCCAGCGCGACTGGCTTGGAGCACTTGCACCCGCAGCCTGATCGCGCGCGCGGTATACTGCGCCTGTCATGACCACGTCTTCCGCCCCTCTTCGCGTCATCGTCGGACTGTCCGGCGGTGTGGACTCGGCCGTAACGGCCGATCTGCTGCTGCGTGCAGGCCATCACGTCGAAGGCCTGTTCATGTTCAACTGGCAGGAGGACGAAGAGGCCTACTGCACCGCCGCCGATGACTATCAGGACGCACGGCGTGTCGCCGAGACACTGGGCATCGTGTTGCACAAAGCCGATTTCTCCGCCGACTACCGCGACCGGGTGTTCGACTATTTTCTGGAAGAGTACGCCGCCGGTCGCACGCCCAATCCCGATGTACTGTGCAACCGCGAAATCAAGTTCGGTGTTTTTCTGGACTACGCACGCCGCCTGGGCGCTGACAAGGTCGCAACCGGCCACTATGCGCGTGTGGCCACCACAGGCCACGAAACGCAGCTTCTCAAAGGCGTCGATCACAACAAGGATCAGTCCTATTTTCTGCACGCGGTCCATCGCGGCACGCTCGAGCACGTGCTCTTCCCGCTGGGTGAGTTGGACAAGAGTGAGGTGCGCGACATCGCCTGGTCGCGGGGCCTGCACAATCATGCGCGCAAGGACAGCACCGGCATCTGCTTTATCGGCGAGCGTCCGTTCGCGACGTTCCTCGGCGGATTTTTGCCCGCCAAACCCGGCGTCATTGAAACCGACGACGGCCAGCAAGTAGGCCAGCATCAGGGGCTGATGTACTACACGCTCGGGCAGCGGCAGGGTCTTGGTCTTGGCGGCATCCGCGGGCGCGAGGAAGGCGCCTGGTATGTCATCGACAAAGACCTCGCCACCAACACACTGGTGGTCGGCCAGGGTCATCACCATCCGCGTTTGTTTTCAGATCTGATGTGGACCGAGGCCATGCACTGGCTCAGCGAACCGCGCACCGGCGAGTTTCGCTGCCAGATCAAAACGCGCTACCGCCAGGCCGATCAGGTTGCAACGGTGACGAGCGAAGCCGACGGCACCCTGTCGGTGCGCTTTGATGATGACCAGCGCGCGGTCACTCCCGGCCAATACGCCGTGCTCTACGACGGGGATGTGTGTCTGGGCGGAGCGGTCATCAAGCGTACCGAGATGTCACATCAGATTCAGGGCCAGCACGTCTCTCGACTATAATTTTCGACTAGTATTACGGCCCCTCAAACTTTCACCCGTCGGAGGCAGCATGACGCAATTCAAGGAATCAGCACGCTCAACGCTCAGCGTTGGAGGCAAGGACTACGAGATCTTCCGACTCGACAGCATCCCCGGGATCAATCTCGAGCGGCTGCCCTACTCGCTGAAAATTCTGCTTGAGAATCTGCTGCGCCACGAAGATGGCATCAGTGTTACCGGCGACGACATCACCGCGCTGGTCAATTGGGATGCCGAGTCGGCACCGGACACGGAAATCGCCTTCACCCCCGCGCGCGTCATCCTGCAGGATTTTACGGGTGTGCCTGCCGTAGTGGACCTCGCGGCCATGCGCGACGCCGTCGTGGCATTGGGTGGCTCGGCGGGCGACATCAACCCGCTGTCACCGGCGGAGCTTGTCATTGATCATTCGGTGCAGGTGGATCGCTTTGGCAGCGACGAGGCGCTGGCCAAAAACAATGAAATCGAATTTCAACGCAACGAAGAGCGCTACGCGTTTCTCCGCTGGGGCCAAAGTGCGTTTGAGAACTTCCGCGTCGTACCGCCCAACACCGGCATCGTGCATCAGGTCAATCTCGAGTATCTGGCACGCGTGGTGTTTGGAGCAGAAAAAGACGGCCGTCTGCAAGCCTATCCCGACACGTTGGTGGGCACCGACTCGCACACCACGATGATCAACGGTCTGGGCGTTCTGGGCTGGGGCGTGGGCGGCATCGAAGCCGAGGCCGCCATGCTGGGGCAGGCCATTACGATGCTTATTCCCAACGTCGTGGGCGTGAAGCTGACCGGCCGCCTGCCAGAAGGCGCCACCGCGACCGATCTGGTGCTGATGGTGACCGAGCGACTGCGTCAGGTCGGCGTGGTTGGCAAGTTTGTTGAATTTTTTGGCGAAGGCGTTGCGCAATTGCCGCTGGCCGATCGCGCCACCCTGGGCAACATGTCGCCGGAATTTGGCAGCACCTGCGCGATTTTCCCCATCGACGAAGAAACCATTCGCTATATGAAGCTCTCGGGCCGTGACGACGAGCGTGTCGCGCTGGTCGAGGCCTACGCGCGCGCCCAGGGTATGTGGCGACTGGATTCCGATCCTGACGCCGATTACAGCGACGTTGTCGACATCAATCTGGCCGACGTCGTGCCCAGTATTGCCGGGCCAAAGCGTCCGCAGGATCGTATTGTGCTCAGCGCCGCCGCCGCCCGATTTGACGAACTCATGCAGCCTGTTCGTTCCGCCCGCGATGCCGATGACAAGGGCCGCATTGACGTGCGTGATGACGGCGAACACTTTGAGCTCAAGGACGGTGCCGTCCTGGTGGCCGCCATCACCAGCTGCACGAATACATCGAACCCGGCCGTGATGCTCGCGGCAGGTCTTCTGGCGCGCAATGCCGCGGCCAAAGGGCTTGCAGTGAAGCCGTGGGTCAAGACGTCCCTGGCGCCGGGCTCCAAAGTCGTGACCGACTATCTGGATAAAGCGGGATTGACCGACGATCTCGAGGCGTTGGGATTCCACACGGTGGGCTACGGTTGCACCACCTGCATCGGCAACTCCGGCCCGCTGCCACCGGCCATTGCCAAGGCTATGAACGACTCCGATGTGGTGGGTTGCTCCGTGCTCTCGGGCAACCGCAACTTCGAAGGACGCATTCATCCGCTGGTGCGTATGAACTTCCTCGCATCGCCTCCGCTGGTGGTTGCCTACGCGCTGGCGGGCAACATGGAGGTCGACATCACCCGCGATGCACTGGGTCAGGATGCCGAGGGCAACGACGTATTTTTGAAAGATATCTGGCCAACGCAACACGAAGTCGCCGCCACGATCGGCGCCAACATCGACTCAAGCATGTTTCGCAACAGCTACGACAGCGTGTTCGACGGCGACGACAACTGGACGTCACTGAACGTACCTGACGGCGAGATCTTTGCGTGGTCTGATGACTCCACGTACGTCAAAAACCCGCCCTACTTCGTCGGCATGACCCGGGACGTGGAAACGGCCAGTGACATCAAGGGCGCCCGCGCGCTGGCGCTTCTGGGCGATACCGTCACCACCGACCACATCTCACCGGCCGGCAGCATCGCCAAGGACAGCCCGGCGGCAAAATACTTGCAGGAGCAAGGCGTCGAGCCCAAGGACTTCAACTCCTACGGTTCGCGTCGCGGCAATCACGAGGTCATGATGCGCGGCACGTTTGCCAACATTCGTTTGCGCAACCTGCTGGCGCCGGGCACAGAGGGCGGCTGGACCACGCATATTCCCAGCGGCGAGGTCATGTCGATTTATGATGCGTCGTTGAAATACCGTCAGGACAACACGCCACTGGTCGTGATTGCCGGCGCGGAATACGGCACCGGATCATCGCGCGACTGGGCGGCCAAAGGCACACTCCTTCTCGGCGTCAAAGCTGTTATTGCGGCGAGCTACGAGCGCATCCATCGCTCGAATCTCATCGGCATGGGCGTCTTGCCGCTGCAGTTCATGGATGGCGAGAACGCACAATCGCTGGGTTTGAGCGGCCATGAGGTCATCGACATCTCAGGCATCGACGATGCCAGGGCCACCGTTGTGAACGTACTCGCCACGCCGGACGACGGCAGCCCGATCTCGTTCAAGGCCAAGGTGCGCATCGACACACCCAAAGAACGCGACTACTACCGACACGGCGGCATATTGCACTATGTGCTGCGGCAACTCGCCGCCAGCAACGCCGCGTAGAAACTCGGCATGCAGCTGGCGCCTGATCTGCTGGCGAGATTGGCTGGCCCGGAGCCGGTGCTGGTGGTCGCCGGCGCCGGCTTGTCGGCGGCCAGCGGTGTGCCGACGTTCCGCGACGCACAGAGCGGTCTGTGGGCCAATTTCAAACCTGAGCAGCTCGCCACAGCCGAGGCGTTCGAACGCGATCCGCAGTTGGTTTGGCGCTGGTACGAATCACGCCGCCAGATGATTGCAGCGGCGCAACCCAATGCCGCGCATCACGCGCTGACCCAGTGGCAACAACAACGCGATGTGACCATCGTGACGCAAAACGTAGACGGGCTGCAGGCACGGGCCGGCGGTGAAGCCATCGAGTTTCACGGCAACATCATGCACAACCTGTGCTTTGCCGATCGGCGCAGGCTCATGGACGATGAGCTGGTGCCGGGCACGCCACCACGATGTGCGCAATGCGGCGCATGGGTGCGCCCGGGGGTAGTGTGGTTTGGTGAGATGATTCCCGAGGCGGCACTGGAACGTTCTGCCCGCGCGGCCGAGCGCTGTCATACCGTCGTCTCCGTTGGGACGTCGTCGCTCGTCTATCCTGCTAACGCTCTGGTTGAAACGGCGCTGCGCGCAGGCGCTGCATTTGTCGAAATCAATCCTGCCGAGACGCCCCTATCCTCACTGGCCGATTTTCGACTCGCGGTCGGTGCACAGCACGCACTCCCGGCACTCGTCGACGCCATCACGGGCGCAAGATAGACGTCGCCCGCTAACGGGGCGTCAACCCGCCTCCAAAGACGGTTCCACGGTCCGGGAATCGGTGTCCAGATAGCCGCGTTCGATCATGGTCTCAAGCGCACCGGTCGCGGCAATGAGTTCTTCGTAGCGTTCACGCGCGGCGCGCAAATCACTGATATCGACCGGAGCACTGTCGCTGTCTGGCTGAGCGGTCATCGTCAGCAGTGCTTGCAGATATTCCGCCCGCGCGTTCGCCACCATAGCGACCACAGGTTCAAGCTGGTCAGCGCCCAGCGGTTCGATCAGAGGGTTTAGTACGGCGCGGTTGATCTGGCGCACGGTCTCGCCAAACTGAATCATCAGTCGACGTCGATCCTTGGCTGCCTGGTCCATGAGTGTGCTGCCTCCTGCATTTCACATCACCTGACAGTATTGTGCGCATGCGCCGCCAATTCTGTGGACTGGCTCTCAAAACATGGCTTGGTTGACGTTGCCTAGTCCAGTCGCAGCCAGTCGGGAACCAGCTTGCGTACGTTGTTTAGCCGCGCTTCCTGAGCCCGGTAGTTGGGTGCGAAGGACTTGACCAGTTGCCAGTAGGCTCGCGAGTGATTCATGTGCTGGCTGTGACACAACTCGTGCACGCACAAATAGTCCGCCAGATCTGGCGGTGTGAACAGGAGACAGTAGTTCAGACTCACCGTGCCGGTGCTTGAGTAACTGCCCCAGCGCGTTTTCTGGCCGCGCACCTGCACGCGCTTGTAGGGCATGCCCATGGCTTTGGCACGCTGTTCGAGCATCGGCACCAGCACCTCACGCCCCTTGTGCTGCAGCCAGGCTCGCAGTGCGCGCCGACCCTGGACGCGCTGCGACTGTGAAGCCCCAATGTCCAGCGTATGTCCGCGATCGTGCCAGCCTTTCTTGCCAACTTTCTGATCATAGGCAACGACCCAGGATGCAGCGCAAAGCGGCAGATCGATTCGATTGGGCAGGCGCAGATCGGGCGGCGGCCCCTGATCCGCCAGCGCCTCGCAGGCCCGTCGTATCCAGTCGCGTTGACTGGCGACAAAACGCTCTACGGCCGCGGCCGTGGCGGACTCAGGCACGACCACTTCGATGTCATCAACATGGCGCACGTGGATGGCCATGTTGCGCGCGCGTTTGCTGCGCCTTACCCGCCAGGCACCCTCGCCGGCGGCGTCGCGAAACAGATCGAGCTGATGATCGCGATTTGTCACCGCGCTACAGCTTGGCCGCCAGAAGGCTCCCCTCGCGAATGGCGTATTTCGCGTCGAGCTCTGCCGCGCGCTCTGCCCCGCCGATCACATGCACGTGCTCGTCATTGCCGCGGTGATCAATCAGATCGTCGGCCAGCGAGCGCAATGACTCCTGCCCCGCACAAATGATCACGTTGTCAACCTCGAGCAGCCGGTCGGTTTCACCGACGCTGATGTGCAATCCGGCGTCATCAATTTTCTTGTACTGCACGCCGCCGATCATTCTGACTTTGCGCCCGCTCATGGCCAGACGGTGAATCCAGCCGGTCGTTTTGCCAAGTCCCTTACCGAGCTTGGCGTCCTTGCGCTGAAGCAGATAAAGATCGCGCGCGCTGTGGTGCTGGCTGCCCTCCGGATGCAAACCACCGGCCTCGCGATAGGTTTTGTCGACGCCCCACTCGCGCAAGAACTCCTCCGTGCTTGCCGCATCATCCGGATCCTCATGCGCCAGAAACTCGGCGATATCAAAACCGATACCGCCGGCCCCGATAATCGCCACGCGCTTGCCCACTTTGGCGCTATGGCGCAACACGTCTATGTAGCTCAGTACCTTGTCATGCTCGATGCCTTCGATGCCCGGTATGCGCGGTGTGACGCCGGTGGAAACGACCACCTCATCGAATCCGCCCTCTTCGAGCATCGCCACGTCCACATTGGTGCCAAGCCGAATGTCGACGCCCTCGTCTGCCAGCACGTTGGTGAAGTAGCGCAGCGTTTCATAAAACTCTTCCTTGCCCGGCACGCGTTTGGCCATGTTGAACTGACCCCCGAGTTCTTGCGCGCGATCGAACAGGACGACGTCGTGCCCGCGCATGGCCGCCACATGGGCCGTCGCCATGCCACCCGGTCCGGCCCCGACTACGGCAACGCGCTTGCGCGTGTCGGTTGGCTCGTAGTTCAGCTCAGTTTCATAGCAGGCTCGCGGATTGACCAGACAGCTCGCTCGTTTCTTGGAAAACGTGTGATCGAGACAGGCCTGATTGCAGGCGATGCAGGTGTTGATGCGATCACCGCGATCTTCGGCCGCCTTGGCCATGAAGTGGGAATCGGCGAGAAACGGCCTTGCCATCGACACCATGTCGGCGTGGCCGTCCGCAATCACCTTGTCGGCAACCTCCGGTGTGTTGATGCGATTGGTGGTGATCAGCGGCACGTCCACCTTGCCCATCAGGCGCTTGGTGACCCAGCTGAAGCCCGCGCGCGGCACCATGGTGCCAATGGTTGGAATCCGCGCTTCGTGCCAGCCTATCCCGGTATTGATCAACGTGGCGCCGGCAGCCGCGATCTTGCGCGCCAGCATTTCGACTTCTTCCCAGGTGTTTCCGCCATCGACCAGATCGAGCATGCTCAGGCGATAGATCACAATAAAATCGGGGCCGACCGCTTCGCGCACGCGTTGCACGATCTCCAACGGAAAACGACAGCGATTTTCAAACGAACCGCCCCACTGGTCGGTGCGCTGATTGGTGCGCTCAACGATAAACTGATTGATCAGATAGCCTTCCGAGCCCATGACCTCAAC
>CAZXCL010000052.1:0-34130 GCA_964639265.1 uncultured Gammaproteobacteria bacterium
CAATCCGATTGAACGGCGGACGACAGTCCGTGGCATCGTCGTTGGGTTCGCACGACACGGTGTACTTGCCCACAACATAGGCCAGCTGATCCGGTGCAATCGTATCGAGTATCTGTTGACGCGCGGCGCCCGGGGTAGTGCACGCCTGCAA
Organism: uncultured Gammaproteobacteria bacterium; assembly: GCA_964639265.1. Taxonomy (GTDB): domain Bacteria; phylum Pseudomonadota; class Gammaproteobacteria; order Steroidobacterales; family JBCCMA01; genus JBCCMA01. The sequence goes on from CAZXCL010000052.1 coordinate 152, forward strand.
AGCGCACACGCCAACAATCACTGACAAAGATCGATGAATTGACTTGAGCATGGCTTCCTCGACTTGAATAGCGAGAGCCAAGGGTAGCAAACGGCGCCCGGAGATGTGAGACCCGCCCACGAAAAAGCCGGGCCTGATGAATCAGACCCGGCGCGTACTTCAGGACCAAGCGGTCAGGGCATCAGTTGTCGCAGCTTGCTCCGGCGCCGGGGCCCGGTGTCTCAAAGAACACAGCGCGCAGTTGGCCCAGGTCCTGGAAATTGACCACCGCATCGTCATTGAAATCGGCATCGGGATTCCAGTTGGTCTCGCCCGGTGTACCGAAGAAACCGGTACGCAGCAATCCGAGATCGACGAAGTTGACGATGCAGTCGTTATTCAGATCGGCGTCGCAAGCGTTACCGAACCCATCGCCATCGCTGTCGGTCTGGTCCGGATTGGTAACCTCAAGGCAGTTGTCAGTCATAAACGGCACGCCATCGCCGTCTGGATCGGCGCTGCGCTCGGTGACAAATTCAAAGGTCATCTGATACGTATCTCCGGGCATCAGGCCATTGATCGTCGGCAGACGCAGGGTGACGCCATCAGCCGCAGTAACGGCGATGTTGTCGGGCGCGCTCGGAAAGGTGTTGCTGGTCAGCACAAAGTCCAGCAGGTCAGTTTCGAAATCAAGATCGGTGAGCGTTAGCGTTGTGCCGGCGACAGATACTTGCGTCAGGCCCACAAAATCGATCGTAAGAACGTTCTGCTCAATATCGACGATCAGGTTGTAGAACCCCAGGGCTGGGTCGGAATACTCGGGTGCCTGCGCCTGAACCGTGGCCGCCAGTGGCGTGCTGTCGGTCGCGAATACCCAAAAGTTGTTGTCCGAGCTTGCGAACGTCAGCGTGCTCTCAATGGTGTCGCCAAGAATGTCCGGCGGAGGTGGGCCCAGAGCGGCCACTTCTTCGTTGGTCAGTGCCCGGTCATACACGCGGACATAGTCAATCGAGCCAGTGGCCGTTTCAAGATTGCCGGTAAAGTCGTCGTCGAGCATGATGTGCAGTATGTTGTCGAGCGGAACGGCGTTTGCTCCGCCACCGATTGTGAATTGAACGTTGCCGTCAACATAGCCGCGGGTTTGACCGTTGGCATCCTGTGACAGAACGAACACAAAATCTTCGCCTGGCAAAATATTGCGCGAGCTCAAGTCTGTAATGGGATAAAAGATAAACTCCTCGCCGGCGATGTACAGACCATCGTCGAGTGACAGGTTGGCAAAATCGAGGAGCTTGACGTAGAAGTTCTGTGCCGCATCGATGCGCAGTCCCACCTCGACGGCGTAGTCGTTCACATCGAGCAGCGCGTCGCGCAGCGTCAAACCCTGGTTGCCGTCAAACAAGTAGCGACCGTTCTCGATCACGCCGCCGTTGCCTTCCATCGCTACTCCGCCAACGCTGTCGCCCAGCGTGCCGTTGAACGAGTAACTATGTAAAACCTGCGCCGGATCATCCCCGCTCGCCTGAGCACTCGCGGCCAACAACGCCGCCATGCTGATGCTGGCTAATTTATTGAAATACATGAAAAATCCCCTCGAATACCGATGTGCAGTCCAAATCCGGCCGCGCGATACTGCGGCCGCGTTACAGGTATAAGCAGTAACGCCTGCGAAAAAGCCCCGTGATCTGCGACAAATAGTCGTGTCACGGGGCTGCGGACAGTTGAGCAGGTCGGATTCAGGTGCGCGGGAGCGGGCGCGCATTGGCCGCACGCTCGGCCAGCGCGGCTTTGCGCTCCTTGCTTTTGAGGGCCGAGGCGCGATAGCTGCTGATCAGAAGCATGTTTATGAAATGCGCGGCACCAAGAATGATCAGCACCGAGCCGACGTTCGAGGCCAGGTAGGTGATCACGTTTTCAAGGCTGCTGATGGTCACCCCGATGCGCATACGCACCAGAACAAAGCCCGTATTGATCAGATAGAAACCGACCACCAGAAGATGATTGACCGATGCGGCCAGCGGTTCGTTGCCATCGAATCCGTCCACGAGAAAGTGCTTGCCATTTTTACTTAACGTGCTGGCAACAAACACGGTGATCAGGACGCTGATGGTGATGTACAGAAGATAGGTGATTGATGTAGTCATGACACGATCCTTTTGGATGCTGAGGAGAAGTGTCGTGCAATCTAGCGTCCCGATACCGACGCCGCTTCCGGTTTTATCCTTCCGCGAAAGTTTTTTTAAAAAATGATGTTTATCAGTGCTTTGTGTTTTTCCAGAATGATAAATCAGGCGTCATGCGCTGGGTTTTGAGCCTGCGCTTTGCGAAACTGACCGGGCGCCTGTCCGGTCTCTTCGCGAAAGGCGGCGTAAAACGCTGATTGGGATCGAAAGCCCGTGGCCATGCCGACAGACAAGACGGACGCCTGGTGGTCGTCCAGCAGAAGGCGTTTGGCATGCGCGATGCGCTGGCGGCGTACATAGCGCGAAAAGCCCATGTTGAAGCTGGTGTTGATCAGCTCCGATAGCTGATGGGCCGAGAGGTCGCAGGCCTCTGCCAGCGACGAAAGATTGAGCGATTCGTCCTCCCACAGGCGGTCGTTGGTCATGCAGTGCTCGAGTTTGCGCAGTGCCGCCGCTTTGTCCACGCCCGTCAGCGTGCTGGTCGCGTAGGCCGCCTCGGCGGCGTCGGACAGGTCGCTGAGAAGTTCAGGGAAAGCAATCAGGCCGGCGATGACCAGCAGCAAAGCACCTCCGGTTGCGTTGGCGTAGATCAGATAGAAAATTCGATGGTCGATGTAGGGCGTCGACACTCCGAGCATCAAAATCACGATCGCCATGAGCGCAAAGACGCCGAAAAAAAACATCTCAAATTCGAAGCGGGGACGGTCACTGCGCAAACTGTAAATCAGATGCGTAAACCACAGCGAGTAACCGGTGCCGATGCTAAAGGCAATCGGCGCCATCCAGGTCACGGGCATGAAGCTGCCGACAACGACCGGTATCAGATGGACGGCCGACGGCACGCGATAGCGCCGGTCTGGCATCAGCGCGCCGCTGCTGAACAGGAAAAACGCGGCGGGCACAAGGAGCAATAGCATGCCGTAGCCACGGTGTCCGAGCAGGTCCCAGCCGCGAGTCAGAAACCCGAAGTGACCAATTTGCAGCGCTGCCAGTGCGCCCAGGAGAAGCGCGCACCACGCGATGGTGGACGCGCTCTTGCGCATCTGGCGAATGAAGAACGCGTAGGCGCACCACAAGAGCACGCAGCCGAATATCGAAAAGCCAATAAGCAGCGCTGTGAACTGATCAGCTGCGGAATCCGGAAGCATAGTCAAGACGCGGTCGGTCAGTCTCCAGCCAGACTCTTCTGACGAATGGCCTTGAACTCGGTGCCCTCGTACCACTCAACCATGCCGTCGCGATTGGCCACGTCTTCGGCCACGGCGTAGTACAGCGCCAGATCTTCCATCGTGCCCGAAAGATCCCAATCCTCGGAATACTCATCAGCCGGCTTGTGATAGCGATTGGTCAGGTAGTCACGTGCCTGCGCATCACCCGCCGCGCGGCCGCCCTCACGTTTGTCATTGCCGCCCTCGGCGTAGAGCATCGGCACGCCTTTCTTGGCCAGGTTGAAATGATCCGAACGGTAGAAGTAGCCCCGCTCGGGCGACGGTTCGGGCACGATGATGCGGCCTTGTTTGGCGGCAGCGGCCTCCAGAATGTCTTCCATTTGCGAGCTGCCGTGGCCAACGACGGCCACATCTCGCGTGCGGCCGTACACGTTCATGGCGTCGATGTTGATGCCGCCGATGGTCTTGGCCAGTGGATAAACGGGGTTTTCGCCGTAGTGCTTTGAACCCAACAGGCCGGATTCCTCTGCCGTCACGGCCAGGAACAACAGCGAGCGTTTGGGCTTCTCCTCGGCCTTCAAAAAGGCGTCGGCCAGCACGATCAGCGCAGCGGTGCCGGTGGCGTTGTCGACGGCGCCGTTGTAAATCTGGTCGCCTTCAAGGTGCGGGTCTTTGCCCAGGTGGTCCCAGTGCGCCGTGAATACAACGATCTCATCCGGTTGCTCACTGCCTTCGAGCAGACCCAGCACGTTTTTGCTGTTGGCAATCGAGATCTCGTTGGTCAGCGAGGTGGAAACGGTCAGACCCAATGGCTGCGGTTTGAAGTCGCGTGAGGTGGCGGAGGCTTTGGCACGAGCGTAGTCGGCGCCGGCGTTTTCAAACAACTGGGTGGCCTGATCAAATGTCATCCAGGCTTCGATGCTCGTGCGTGAGAAGTTTTTGTCTGGCGCCACCAGATCATGCTGGGGTCCGCTCCAGCTGCCTTCGACCACGGCCCACGGATAGGCCGCCGGTTCGGTTTCGTGCACGATGATCGCGCCTGCCGCGCCCTGGCGCGCGGCCTCTTCGAATTTATAGGTCCAGCGACCGTAGTAGGTCATGGCGTTGCCGCGAAACAGCTCCGGGTCCTGCGTGGCGAACCCCGGGTCGTTAACAAGTATGACGGCCGTCTTGCCGGTCATATCGATGCCTTCGTAGTCGTTCCAGCCATACTCCGGCGCAACGATGCCGTAGCCGACAAACACTAGCGGACTGTTTTGCAGTGACACCGAGTCAGTCACGTGCTTTGACCAGACAATGGCATCCGGGCCGATGCGCATCGACTGCAGAACCACGCCGTCCTGCATGATCTGCAGCGGCTGGGCAGTGGCGGTCATGGTGACCAGCGGCACCTCCTGAAAGTAGCTTTTGCCATTTCCTGGTGCCAGGCCCGTACGCTGAAACGCCTCGGCCAGATACGCCAGCGTCTTGGCTTCGCCCGCCGAGGACGGACTGCGGCCCTCAAATTCATCGGAGGCGAGCATTTTGACGTGACGCCGGAAGGCAGCTTCGTCCAGCGTGGGGCCGGACTGAGGCATGACGTCGGGTGTGATTGTGTCGAGCGAGATGCCCGCGGGCTGGCTGGCGCCGTTGCAGGCGGTGAGGCCGGCGAGGGCTAGGGCGGCAAGCAAAGTGGCGCGTCGCATGTCGGTAACGGCTCCGATAGGAATACAAGACGATGACAGGATACCGGAGCGCGACCAGAACGATAAGTGTCGTGACGCCGCTGCGCAGGTTATGAGTACAATGCTCGCGCCATGAAAAAACTCTTTCTGATTTCTTTAGTGGTCGCGACGCTGGCGCTTCTGGGCGCTGCATTGATCTGGCCGCCGGTGCTGTGGGCGTTTGTGCTGCTCGGACCGATTCTTCTGATTGGTATCTACGATCTGACCCAGACCCGCCATACGATCCTGCGCAACTATCCGATTATCGGCCACATGCGGTATCTGCTCGAAGATGCGCGACATCATATTCGTCAATATCTGATTCAGGGTGATCAGGAGGGCGACCCGTTTACCCGCCCCGAGCGCGCCGTGGTCTATCAGCGCGCCAAAAAGGAATCGGACGTGCAGCCGTTTGGCACACTGCTTGATACCGGCGCGGTGGGCTATGAGTGGTTTGAGCACAGCATTCGTTCGCATGAGCCAAAAACCGAAGAAGTGCGCGTAACCGTGGGCGGCGCGGACTGTGCCAAACCCTATGACGCCTCGCATCTGAATATCTCAGCCATGAGCTTTGGCTCGCTGGGCAGCCACGCCATCGAAGCGCTGAACGCCGGTGCCAAGCAAGGCGGCTTTGCGCACAACACGGGCGAGGGCGGCATCAGTCGGTATCACCTGGAGCCGGGCGGCGATCTGATCTGGCAGCTCGGCACGGGCTATTTTGGCGCCCGCGCGCCCGACGGCACCTTCGATCCCGAGCAATACCAACAGCGTTGTGCACACGAATCCGTGCGCATGATTGAGCTGAAGTTGTCGCAGGGCGCTAAACCCGGAGGCGGCGGCATTTTGCCCGGCATGAAGGTGACCGAAGATATCGCGGCTGCTCGCGGCGTGCCCGTGGGCAAAACGGTGCATTCACCGGCACGCCACAGCGCGTTCGATACGCCGCTCGGCATGATGGCGTTTCTGGGTCAGCTCAGAACGCTGTCGGGTGGCAAGCCCGTGGGCTTCAAGCTGTGTATTGGCCAACGGCGCGAGTTTATGGCCGTACTCAAGGCCGTCCGTGAGTCAGGCATTGTGCCCGACTTCATCACGATTGACGGCAGCGAGGGCGGCACCGGCGCCGCACCGCGCGAGCTGACCGATCATGTTGGTTTGCCGTTGCGCGATGGCCTGATTTTTGCGCACAACGCGCTGGTTGGCGCGGGGCTGCGCGAGCAGGTGCGGGTGATTGCCAGCGGCAAGATTATCAACGGCTTTGACCTGGCCGCCAAAATCGCGATGGGCGCCGACCTGTGCAACAGCGCGCGCGGCATGATGTTTGCGCTCGGTTGTATTCAGGCACGGCGTTGTCAGGCCAACACCTGTCCGACCGGCATCGCGACGCAAGACCCGTGGCGCATGAACGGTTTGGTGGTGGCGGACAAAGTGCCGCGCGTGGCCAATTTTCACGCCGGCACGATCAAGCACTTTCTCAAAGTGCTGGCCGCCTGTGGCTTGAATGATGCACGCGAGTTGGCGCCGCGACTGTTGTTCCGCCGCGTATCGGCTACACAAGTGAGCCACTACGCTGAGCTGTATGACTATCTCGCCCAGGGTGCGCTGCTCGATGGCGACGGCGGCGCGGCCTATCAGCCCTATTGGGACGCTGCGCGGCCCGACGCTTTTACCTGAGCCTGTCGCGCAATGGCGCGCCGCACGCTGGCCAGCGGCGCGTCGTCGTTGAGAACGACTTCACCGTTATCAAGTGTGACTCCGAGTTTGATGAGCAACGGAAAAATGTCGGGAAACTCGCGGCTGGCGGCGAGCACTGTGTTCAGATCGCTGAAGGTTGTTTGGGCGCTGAGACGATCCAGCGTGGCGCTTAGCTCCACGCCGGTCCACGCTTCGTTGTCCGTGCGGCAGCAGGCATTGAGCTCACCGAGCAGGGCGCCGAGGCCATCTCGCCCGGGATGAGCGGTACGCAGTGCCACATCGGATTCCAGCGCAATAGCCGCGCCGCTCCAATACACGCGCATGTAATTGCGGTCGCGACCCATGCGTCGGGCCGCCGTCGCCAGCGTCTCGCGGCCACCCGCGTTGCGACCGCGCTCGAAGCCGCGCAACAAATTGGCCCAAGCTTCGGCTTCGGTGAGGTTGCCGCTGCGCGCTCGCGTGATGTTTTGAAAGTAGCTGGCAAAGCCTTCGGACAGATAAGCGTCGTAGCGCTGGATAAACGGCAGAAACAAATGGCTGAATTCGTGAAAAGCAGTCCAGTCCTCAAGCAGTTCGTCCAATCCGGCATTGCGATCAATATAGAAGTGGACGGCAGGTGCGCCGCCACGCAGCACCTGACCCCAGGGCACCGGCGATGTGTGATCCCCGGGGATGACCAGTACCTGCACGCGGGCTAGCGGGAAGCTGCCGTACACCGTGGTCATCGCTCCGGCCGTTTTGCGCAGCCAGTCCGTGATGCTCGCAATGTTCGCGACATTGGCCGCATCGGCGATCGCAACCTCAATACTGCCGCCAGGGAACGCGAGCGTATCGCGCGCCAGTCGGCCGAACGCCGTTTGTGCCGCCCACGTGCGCGGCGCGTCGGTGATGCGGTAGTGCCACGGGTGGTCGCTGGGTTCCACCTGCGGCCACGGCACCGAAGGGCTGACCAAATCAGGCAAATCGAAGCGCAGCGTAAACGCACCGGCCGGGCGCCACAGCCAGATCTCGGGTGTAATGATCAGATCGCCGCCGGCAAAGCCGCTGCGGCGCAGCGCCCGCTCGTCCGCCGCCTGACCAACGTCCACCGTGTAGACGAGGCACGGTTTTCCTTTGGGTGCCTCAAGCGTAAGCCGATCGCGGCTGGCTTTGGTCATGGACGGCCCGCCCAGCCAGCGCGCGTCGCGCAAGTATCGAGCGGCTGCGTCGTCGCCGGCACGCAGCACGGTGGGTACATGCGCGAAACACGCGCGGACCGTCATGGCGCGCAGGTCGTCGCTCAGACGCACCACGTAGTGATCGGTCGTGCTCTCATCTGCGCTTGCGAGGCAAGCGCTGACTAAGGCGACAAAAAACACCAGGAGTTGGTACATAAATACTGTAGATGGCGTGCAGAGCGGCAAGTTCGATCATGACAGGTCTGCCGGAGCGCGTCTGGTAGCACCTCGCCCGTCATTTCAGGGATAATCGCAGGTATGACTATTTGCAGATTCACGCTGGCGTGTCTGATCGCGTGCTGGCTTCAGGCCGCGCTGGCCGAGGGCATCCCCGTAACCGTGCAGCCTTTGTCCGATATCGCCGTGGACGAGCGGCATACTGCGCCGGGTGAGGTAGTGGCTGCCAATCGCACCGTGGTTTCAGCACAGCTCAATGCGCGCATCGACCGTGTGCGTACCGATGTGGGTATGGCGGTGAAAAAAGGCGATCTGCTGGTCGAGCTCGAGCCGCGCGATTTCGAGCTGGCGCTGGCGCAAAGTAACGCCAATATCGCGGCGCTCGACGCGCAGATCGAGCAGGCCGAGGCGCAACTGGCCAGAGCCGAGTCACTGATCGAGAAAAACTTCACGTCGCGAGAGGACGTGCAGGCGCGCGCAACGTCGCTGGCGGTGCTGCGCGGGTCCCGTCAGGTCGAGAACGTGGCGCGGGATATCGCGCAGACCAATTTGACGCGCACGCGGATTGTCGCGCCGTTTGACGGCGAGGTCGTAGAACGCGCGGCCCAGCAGGGCGCGGTTGTGGCGCCCGGCGCAGCTTTGCTGACGCTGACTCAGACCAGTGGGCGCGAAATCAATGTGCAGGCGTGGCCCGGTGCCGTGGCGGGATTGCGAACAGCAAGTCCCGTGTTTACCAGCTACGGCAGCGAGTATCTGCTTGACGTGGCGCGCGTTGCGTCAGTGATTGATCCCACGACGCAACTGCAAACCGTGCGTCTGACCTTCGCCGATCAGTCCGCGCCGATTGGTGCCACCGGCACTGTGAGCTGGCGCGATGCCAGCGGCCTGTTGCCGGCGAATCTGGTCGAACGGCGCGACGGCAAACTGGGGGTGTTCGTTGTTCGCGATGGCGAGGCGAGCTTTGTCGCGTTGCCGGAGGCCGCTGAGGGGCGTGCTGCGCAAACCGTATTGCCGCCCGACACGCTGGTTATCGTGGACGGACGTACGCGGTTGCAGGACGGCGATCCTGTGAGTCCTCAAAGCCCGTGAGGCTCATGCGCACGTTGCTGACCAACCACCCGTTGGTCAACGTCCTGTTTTTCGTGGTCGTGCTTCTGGGGACGCTGTCGTATTTGCAGATGCCGCGCGAGCAGGACCCCGAGATCAGTTTCAACTGGGTCAATATTCAGATTTTTCTTGCCGGTGCGTCGGCGCAGGACGTTGAAGAACTGGTCACCTCGCCGATCGAGGATTCAATTCGACAGGTTCAGGACGTCAAGTTTGTCACCAGCTCCTCGCGCGAGGGCGTGTGCAACATCCTCGTTCGTTTTCGCGAACTCAACGAGCGCGAGTTCGATAAACGACTCACCGATTTGCGTCGTGAGGTGCAGGCCAAGGCCAACGACGAGCTGCCTGATGATGCCGAAGACCCCATCATCGTTGAGATCACCACCTCAAACGGATTCCCGACCGCGCTGGTGGTGCTGACCGGGCAGGCCAACGATGAGCGACTGCGCCGCGAGGCGCGTCTGGTGCGCGACGACCTTGAGCGGCTCAAGGGCGTGGATTCCGTCGCGAGCCAAGGTCTGGCCGATCCGGAAATGCACGTTGAGATTGATCCGGTGGCGCTGGCCGCCAACGGTCTGACGGCAGCGGACGTGGCCGATCAGCTTCAGCGCTCGTTTCGAAACACCTTTGCCGGGACTGCTCAGGTGGCGTCGGCAGAATGGCTGCTGCGTATTTCGGGCACGACCAGTGATCCCGATGTGCTCGCCGAATACACGCTCGCGCCGCCGACCGATGCGGGGCGTCTGATTCGTCTGGGCGACGTCGCACGCGTGTCGCGCGGACGTGACGATCCGACGCAGCTGGTCACTTTTGACGGCAGGCCCGCCATTGCGCTGTCGCTGACCAAGGTGGCCTATACCAACACGCTGGATCTGGTGGATCGCGTCAACGACTATGTGGCCGCCCGCAACCGCATTGTTGCGAAAGACGGCTTCGAGCTGATTCTGGCCGATGATCAGACCGTGCCCACGCGCCAGGCACTGAGCGTCATGCAGCGCAACGCCTTGCTCGGGTTGGTGCTCGTATTGTTTGTGTGCTGGCTGTTTTTGGGTTGGCGCATCGCGGCGCTGGTCACGCTGGGTCTGGTGTTTTCAATTACCGGCACCATGTGGCTGCTCAAGTCCACCGGCAACACGCTCAACGTGTCGGTGCTTTTGGGTATCGTGATTGTGCTTGGCATGTTGGTCGACGATGCCGTTGTGGTGGTTGAGGCCATCTACTATCGCCTGCAGCGTGGCCAGGAGGCGTTGCAGGCGAGTCTCGATGCGCTGGGCGAGGTTGCCCGTCCGGTCACCTCGGCGGTGTCGACCACGGCCGCTGCGTTTTTGCCGTTAATGCTGTTGCCGGGCATCGTCGGCGATTTCATGTTTGTGATTCCGTTTGTGGTGACGGTGGGTCTGGCCGTGAGTCTCGTTGAGGCGTTCTGGATTTTGCCTGCCCACGTCATCTCGTTTTCCCCCAAGCGCCGCGCAGGCGTTGTTGCGGGTCAACCCGACTGGCGGGTACGAGCCACGATGCGTTTGCGTCGACGCTATACCAAGATGCTGATTTTCGTGATGCGCCGTCCGGTGCAGTTTTTGCTGGGCGGCGTACTGGCGCTCCTTGGCGCCGTGGGACTGGTGGCGAGCGGCGCCGTGCGTATGGATTTCTTTTCGGCCGATCCGCTGCGCATTTTCTATGTGAATGTGGACATGCCGCCGGATGCGCCGCTGGAAGAGACGTTGGCCACGGCGCAGCGCGCCGAGCAGCGCGTGCGCAAATACCTCACCGACGAAGACGTGCGCGCCGTGACGGTGATGGCGGGGCTCAAGTTTACCGACACCGAGATGCTGGTCGGTGATCAATACGCGCAGGTGCAGGTATCCCTGAAACCCAAAACGCCCGAGATGCGCAGCGTGTCGGATATTGTCGAGGCCAGTCGTGACGAGGTGGTGGCGACGCCGGGCGATGCGCGAATCACTTTCTTCGAGGTATCCGGCGGGCCGCCTACGAGCAAGCCCATCAACGTCAAGGTACGCAGCGACGAATTCGAGGAATTGCGTGCGGCGGCCGATGCGCTGCTCGACATTGTCGAGCAGATTCCCGGCGCGCGCGATATCGCCGACGATGAAGTAACCGGGCGCGCCGAGCTTGTATTTGATGTTGATGAGCGAGCGGTGCGTGATGCCGGCCTTGACCCTGGCACGGTGGCGCGTCTTTTCCGTCTGCATGTCGACGGGGAGGTCATCGCTTTTATTCGCGCCGAGGGCGAGAAGATGGAGCTGCGCGTACGCGGCCCGCGCCGTGATCTTAATGACATCGCCACGGTGCTTGACGACCCGCTGCGCTTGCCCGCGGGAGGCTATACCACGTTCCGCGCGCTGGGTGATTACCAGATAACGCGCGGGCGCGGCACGATCGCGCACTACAACTATCGGCGCACCATTGCGGTCAGCGCGGACCTCGACACCGAAGTCAACGACATCGTTAAAGCCAACGACGAGATTCGCGAGCGCTGGGAGGAGGTGCGCGCCGATTACCCGGGTGCGGACCTGGACTTCAGCGGCGCGCTGGATGACGTCCAGGAATCTCTGGACGCGATGGGTCCGCTGATGCTCATGGGCGTTGGCTTTATCTATCTGATTCTCGCAACGCAGTTTCGCAGCTATTGGCAGCCCTTTCTGATACTGGTTACGGTGCCAATGGCGTTCACGGGCGTTGTCCTTGGGCTCGTGATCACTCGAAATCCGTTGAGTCTGTGGACGCTGTACGGAGTGATTGCGCTAACGGGTATCGCGGTCAACGCGGCGATTGTGTTGATCGACGCAGCAAATCAGCGCATCGCGGCCGGCATGCGGCCACTGCACGCAACCGTCTATGCCGGGCGCCGGCGTATTGTGCCGGTGTTGATGACCACGATGACCACCATCGCGGGTCTTTTTTCACTGGCCGTGGGGCTGGGCGGCAAGTCGTTGCTGTGGGGGCCGGTGGCCTCGAGCATTGTCGCCGGGCTTATCTTTGCTTCAGCGCTGACGCTGTTTCTGGTGCCGGTGTTGTATCGGTTGTTTATGCGCAATCACGGGCGGGATATTGCAGCTCCCGGTGCGCGTTTCGAAAAATAAAGCGTTTGTAACGGAGCGTTTCCACACGACCAAATGCGCCGTTTGCGGGGAAGGCCAGTGCTATCTTCCGCTCTACGATCCACTGCCCTGAATACTCACCATGCGACACGTTGTTCTCGCTTTAATGCTTGCGATTGGCGTCAGCGCCCCACGCGCACAGGCCGCGGATATCATCATGAACGTCGCCGATCTGCCGTCGACCGGTTTCGTTGTGGCGCAGCTCTATGACTCGGCCAATGCGTTCGGCGATTTTCGCGATCCGGCCAAGCAGGTTTCGGTGGCGATTGCGCCCGACGCTGACTATCGAATACGCGACGTTGCGCCGGGCGAATACGCGCTGCTGGTGTACATCGATGAAAATAGCAACGGCGTCCTTGATCAGAATTTTATCGGCTTTCCAACCGAGGCGCTGTGGCTGTCCAATGACTACCGGCCAAAGGGACCGCCGAGTTATGAGCGCGCCGCGTTTGCGTTCGATGGCAAGCAGAACCTGATGCTCGATGTGCAGCCCATTCGTATTCTCGGCAGCGGTCAGTGGGGTGTGGGTCTGGGGGTGATTGCCCGCAGCGGCGTGTACCTTGGCGGCGCCGGCGACATCGTGCAGCCCATTCCCGCGATCACCTATTTTGGTGAACGTCTGCGTTGGGTCGGCCCGAATCTTGAGTACGGCATCTGGGGTGGTGGCGCCGCGCGGCTTGCGCTGGCGGCGAGCTGGCGTTTTGGCGCGTATGAGGAGCAAGACAGCGCGGCGCTCGCAGGCCTCGGTGACCGCGACGGTACGCTGCTGGTTGGCCTTGCCCTCAATACCGATCTGCCTTCCGGATTCGAACTGGGCGTGTCGTATCAGCATGACGTACTCGACACGATCGGTGGCGGCGTGGGGCGCGCACAGATCAGCAAGGCATTCCAGATTGGCACAACACGCGTGAGTCCCACCGTGGCGCTCAACTGGCTCTCAAGCGGCGTGGCCGACTACGAATTCGGCGTCCCCGCATCGGCTGTAACCTCCCAGCGCGCGGCGTACGCTCCCGGATCGACGCTGAGCCCTGAGGTTGGGGTGACGGGCCTCGTGGAGTTCAGCGAGCGCTGGCGTGGCGTTTTCAACGTCAGTTATGAGTTTCTGCCCAACGAAATGACCGACAGTCCGTTGATCGATGAGGACGGACGTTTCGGCGGTCTGTTTGCCATCGCCTACGTCTTTTAGACGACGCGGTTCGCATGTCCGTGCATTTGTTGCGGGTTCTGTTATAGTCCGCCCCGTTCTGGCGCACTTCGGTCTGCGCCAACGGCGCCAGCCATTGCCCACACGCGGCATGAAACCTATTCCGGCGTCCACGTTATTCCAAAGTCTGGACCGAACCGCGCAGAGCGATTCGCCATGTGTCGGTCAGACGCCCCCGGAGACAATTCCATGAATTTTGATCAGCTCGGCCTGTCGGCCGAACTGCTGCGTGCTCTTGAACAAAAGGGCTACACCGCAGCAACGCCTATCCAGGAAAAAACCATCCCGGCGATCTTGTCCGGCACCGACATACTTGCCGGTGCGCAGACCGGCACCGGTAAAACCGCCGGTTTCGCGCTGCCCATTCTGCAGATGCTGCAAAATGCGGAACGGCCCAAAGGCAAACGGCCCGTGCGCGCGCTGGTGCTTGCGCCGACGCGCGAGCTTGCCGCTCAGGTTGCCGACAGTTTTCGCGACTACGGTGCCAATCTGCCGTTTCGCGTGGCCACTATTTTTGGTGGCGTGAGTATTCGTCCGCAAATTGAAAAGCTGCGCAAGGGCGTTGACATTGTGGTCGCTACACCCGGTCGTCTGCTTGATCACTTGAGCCAGTCAACCGTGCATCTGGGCAATCTTGAGATGCTTGTGCTCGACGAAGCCGATCGCATGCTCGATATGGGCTTTATTCGTGACATGCGCAAGATCTTCAAGCAGCTTCCGGAGCGTCGTCAGACGATGCTGTTTTCTGCCACGTTCTCGCGCGAGATTCGCAGATTGGCGGCCGACCTGATGATCGATGCGCAGGAAATTCAGGTGACGCCGCAAAACACGACGGTGGAGCGCATCGAACAGGTGATCCATCCTGTCGACAAGCGTCGCAAGCGTGAGCTCTTGTCGCATCGCATTGGTCAAGGCAACTGGCGTCAGGTGCTGGTCTTTACCCGCACAAAACACGGCGCGAACCGGCTGGCCAAGCAGCTTACCGGCGATGGCATCGAAGCGGCCGCGATTCACGGCAACAAATCACAGGGTGCGCGCACCAAGGCTCTGGCGGACTTCAAAGCCGGCCGCGTGCGCGTGCTGGTGGCCACGGACATTGCCGCGCGCGGGCTGGATATCGAACGTCTGCCCTATGTGGTGAACTATGAGTTGCCCAATGTGCCGGAAGACTACGTGCATCGCATCGGTCGTACGGCCCGCGCGGGACAGGACGGTCATGCGGTATCACTGGTGTGCGTGGATGAGCACAAGCTACTTCGCGACATCGAGAAGCTGCTCAAAACCACGATTCCGCAGCAGGTGCTGGAAGGCTACGAACCGGACCCGAACATCGAGCCAACGCCGCCAGCGCAACGCGCGCCGGGCGGGCGGGGTCGTGGACGACAAGGTGGTCGACCGTCTGGCGCCAAGAGCGGCGGCGGCAAGAGTCAGGGCGAATCGTCAGGCCAGCGCAAGCGCAAGCGGCGTCGTCGGCGCGCGAAGCCCGCGCAAGCATGACAATGAGCGCCCCGCATGAGGATGATCATGCGGGGGCTTTGCATTGGCTCTGAGCTAACTTCGGGTCCGCGCTGCGCGACCGCGCACGCCAAACAGTGCGCCAAGACCTGAAAGGAAGAACCAGGCTGCGGCAGGCAGTGGCACAACCGCGGCGCTGCCAAAGTCCACGTTCATGGTCGCGCCGGGGTTGGCGAGGCTGACGAAAGGACCGGCGATGCCCGACGTGGCGGTAAGAAGAATCTCTCCAATGCCGCCCAGATAGACAAAGCTCACGCTACCCACAATATCCGGGCCACCGACACCGGCAAAGCCGCCGAACGCCCAGCTTTCAAGCAGGCCGCTCATGACGTCCGGATCGCGGCCGAAGCCGTCTTCACCGATGTCGTTGTTGGTGTAGCTGTCGAAGGCAAACACGCTGGTATCAAACACAACGTCAAAGCCACCGCCAATCGTTGGGTCGTCCGTGAAATCCATAACGATATCGAACGTCAGTACGTCGTTGATCTGGGCAACAACAGCGTTGTCATCGTCAATGGGATTGGCGCCGGTGTAGACCAGCGAAAGGCTCGCGGCGTGGGATCCAACGGCCATCGCGCCGAGCAGCATGCCGCAAAATGTTTTGGTGATCATGTTCATAAGTTCGTCCTGTACTTTTGATGAAAATATTATGTTTTGCCATGTCGGCACTTTAGGAAGCGCCACAGACCACCAAAAACCCTCAAATTCAGTCCATCAATTCCCCGCGTAGGCGTGGCTGTCGAGCAGCAGGTTTGACTCGGTATTGGTAACGCCGTCGATCAGCCGTATCTGTCCAACGATGTTGTTGAACTGGGCCAACGACTCGGTTTGCAGCTCGGCGATCAGATCCCAGCGTCCGGTCGTGTGGTGCAACGCGGCCACCGCCGGATAGCCGCGCAGAGCGTTAATGACGTCCTGCTCCTTTTTGGTTTCGGTGGCAATACTCATGAGCGCGCGAACCTTGCTGCGCGCCGTATCGGCTTTGAGGGTGACGGTGTACTGCACGATGACGCCATCGCGCTCCAGGCGTTTCATGCGGTTTTGTATCGTGGCCCGCGACACGTCGAGTTGTCGCGCCAGATCGACCACGCTCATGCGGGCGTCGTTGCGCAACAGGGCGATCAGTTGACGGTCTTTGTCGTCGATTTTCATACGATTTCGCTCAGAATGTACCAAAAGGCCAGAGAATAACTATCAATATGATAACTACTCTGCCGAAATGACGCATCATGATATCTTTTTTGTAGCACCCGAAGCGCCTATTCTGGCAGCCTGATTTCAGTCCGAGGACAGGTCCATGACGCGATTTATTGATGTCACCACGCTCAGCAAGCTCGTCGCCAAGGTGGGCGTGACCGATTTCATGGCCGGTATGTCGCAAGCGGTGCGCGAGGATTTTGTGCGCTGGCCGCAGTTCGACAAATCGCCACGCAGCGCCTGTCACAGCGACGTTGGCGTGATCGAGTTGATGCCGGTCGCCGATGCCGAGCAGTACGCGTTTAAATATGTGAACGGTCATCCGGCCAACACGGCGCTGGGTCTGTCCACCGTCATGGCGTTTGGCGCTCTGGCCGAAGTGCGTACCGGCTACCCACTGCTTTTGTCCGAGCTTACGCTGACCACGGCGTTTCGTACCGCTGCGACCTCCACCATGGCGGCCAAAGCACTGGCGCGAAAGGACTCGAGATCCATGGCCATGATCGGCGCGGGCGCGCAGAGTGAGTTTCAGATTCTGGCGTTCTTCAGCCAGCTCGGCATCGACACGGTACGCGTGTTTGACGTTGATCGTCTGGCCATGGAAAAACTCTCGGCCAATTTGGCCCACGTATCGGGACTGACCGTCGAGCTGTGCGGCAGTACCGCCGAGGCCGTCAAGGGTGCGGACATCGTGACCACGGCAACGGCGGACAAGACCTGGGCGACCATCATTACGCCGGACATGCTCGAGCCAGGCATGCATCTGAACGCCATCGGTGGGGACTGCCCGGGCAAGACCGAGCTGCACGCCGACGTGCTGCGTGCCGCGAAAGTATTTGTTGAATACGAGCCGCAGACGCGCATCGAGGGTGACATTCAGCAGCTCAAGGCCGATGAACCGGTGTTTGATTTGTGGCGTGTCCTGGACGCGCAAATTGACGGTCGCGACTCCGCCGAGCAAATCACGATTTTTGATTCGGTTGGCTTTGCCCTGGAAGACTACTCCGCGCTGCGCTACCTGTACGAGCTCAGCGGCAAGCTCGGTATGGGCCGCAAAATTGAACTGGTGCCGGAAATGGAAGATCCGAAAGATCTGTTCCGATTGACGCTGGATCATGCCGCGACGGCTCACGTCAGCAAGGTGGCCTGAGCGATGGTTGCGGCAATCAAATCGGCACGCAAACCGATCAAGATCATCAGCGTGCCGCTGGACCTCGGCGCCTCGCGCCGCGGCACGGACGGCGGACCGTCGGCGGTACGTATCGCGGGTCTGGGCCAGAGCCTGTGCAAGCTTGGCTATCAGGTGGAACTCGAAAGCGACATTCCCGTGCCGGCTATGGAAACCCGAGAGGCCCGTCGTCGAGACGCGCGTTTTCGCGACGAGATTCTTGGCGTATGTACCACGCTGTGCGGACAAACGGATGACGCCTTGGGCGAAGGCTTTATCCCGCTGGTCATTGGTGGCGACCATTCCATCGCCATGGGAACCGTGTCAGGGGTTGCCGCACACTACGCGCGCCAGAAGCAGGACATTGGTCTGATCTGGTTTGATGCGCACGGCGATATGAACCTGCCGGGTATCTCACCGTCGGGCAATATTCACGGCATGCCGCTGGCGCACCTGCTGGGCCGCGGTGATCCTGAGCTCGCCTCCATTGGCGGACTGAATCCTACCGTGAAACCGGAAAACGTCGTGTTGATCGGTATTCGTGACATTGACGACGGCGAGCGCGAGATCATCCGCGAGTCGGGCATCACCACATTCACAATGCGCGACATCGACGAGCTCGGTATGACCGAGGTCTGCCGTCGCGCGCTGGATGTGGTCACGAGCGGCACGGCAGGTTTTCACGTGAGCTTTGATGTGGACGGTTGCGATCCATCGGTGATTCCAGGGTCAGGTACGCTGGTACCGGGCGGCGTGAGTTTCCGCGAAGCACATCAGTTACTCGAAAATTGCGCCGACACCGGCAAGATGGTCTCGATGGAAGTGGTCGAGCTCAACCCGTTCCTCGATCAGGGCAACGTCTCGGCCGAGCGTGCCGTTATGCTGATCCAGAGTGCGTTTGGGCGCAGTATTCTCTAGTAATCCTGCAGCGCCACGACGATGCCGTCGCCGCCGGTGTGCGCGCCCAGCGCTGATCCAACGCGGCAGAAATAGCTCGACTCAATGTTGTCGATCGTGGCGCAGAGTTTGTCGTAGATCTGACGCGCGTCGTCTTCGCAGTTGGTGTGGCCCACGGCGAGGCGGTAGCGTTGTCCGGGCCGCGCTTTTTTCTGCACGTAGCGGGTGAATTTATCCAGTACGCCTTTGCGGCCAAGCAACATCCCGACAGACGTGAGCTGGCCTTCGCCCTTGATGCCGAGTACCGGCGTCAGGCGCAGCGCGTCGACCACGCGCTTGAGCGAACGCTTGACGCGGCCGCCGCGCACCGCCGATTCGAGATCGCGAATCAACGCGTAAATGGGCGTGCGCGCGCGGATAGCAGTCAACGCGTCGACGATCTGTGCGGCGCTGTGGTTGGCGCGCGCCATCTCGGCCGCATGCAGCGCCATCAGGCCCTGTCCGACTGACACGCTCCACGAGTCAAACACGTGCACACGCTCGGCCGCGCCGCTGCGCTCAGCCGCCGACAGCGCCGACTGGTACGTGCCGCTGGCCGCACCTGTGACGTTGATGCACACCACCTCGTCATAGTGGCTGGCCAAAAACTGAAATTCGCGCCGAAAATCCCCGGGCGCCGGTTGCGAGGTCTTGGGTGCATGCTCGGAGGTAGCAAGTCGGGCATAAAATTCATCTGCGGTGATGCTGACCTTGTCCAGATAGCTCTCGTTGCCAAAGTGCAGTCGCACCGGCGTCATGTGCACGCCCAGACGATCCAGATCGGCATCCGGGATGTCACCGGCAGAGTCCATCACGATGACGGTACGCTGGGTGTGCGCGTGCGTCTCCGACTGCTGGCGCTGCATATCGTCGGCCTTGTTGCCGGACACCTCGCCGAAATCAGCGGCAAGTTGGAACACGCGCTGGGGATCGTTTACGTGGATGTGTACGCGCGTTTTGGTGTGCGTGCCAGCAAGTACCAGCGAGCCGCCCAGCCCCATCAGCTGTTCCTTAAGCGCACGCCGATCGATGTTCTCACCGGTGATCATGCATTCGGTGCAAAAGCGATAGTCCAGATCAAGATCTTCACCCGCGCGATGCTCATCACTGACAGCCAGCGTGGGCGCCTCCACGGTGGTTTCCAGATCGCCTGTGGCGATGTAGTCGCAAATACCCTTGATCAGACGCACAAAGCCTTCGGCGCCAGCGTCGACCACGCCCGCGGCGCGCAGCGCGTCGAGCTTGCCGGGCGTCTCGGCAAGCGAATCACGTGCGGTTTTCAGTCCTTCGCGCAAAAGCCGCACGAAATCGACATCGGTGTCATGGCTTGCGAGTTGATGCACGGCGTCAGCGAAGTCGCGCATGACCGTGAGGACCGTGCCCTCAACCGGTTTGACCAGCGCATCGCGCGCGTAGCGCTCGCCACTGCGCACGGCGTTGGCAAACTGCTCGACCGACAGGCGTGCCATGTCCGCCACCGAGTCACTGACGCCTTGAAAAAACTGGGCGACGATGGCGCCGGAGTTGCCGCGCGCGCCGTCGAGTGCCGCATCAGCAATGTGCATGAGCGTCTCACCGGCCCGATCGGAGCGCGCGCTGCCGACGGCCGAATAGACGCTGCTCATGGTCAATGCCAGATTTGTGCCGGTGTCACCGTCGGGCACCGGATACACGTTGATCTTGTTCAGATGCTCCTGCGCGGCAATGACGCGCAGCGCGCCGGCGCGAATGCCGCGGCGAATGCGTCGACCGTCAAGATAGGTAATGCCAGACACTAGTTCGGACGCAGCAAGAAGCGCTGGCCTTTGTGGTTGAGCACGGCACCGGCAGCGGTGATTTCCTCGATGACGGTGTCGCCATCGAGCTTCTCACCTTCGCGGTACTTTTTGAAATTCAGAAACACAAAGCGCTTGGCTGGTTGCTGGTTGTATACGTGCATGTCCAGTTTCAGATTGGGGAGATTCAGCTGTCCGCTGCGCAGCAGGTTTTCGTACTGCGGCAGCGATTCGCTCTCGTCGACCACAGGGGCGGCGGCGGGCGCCGGGACGTTGCGCGCGACGCGAGGCTGCGCGGCGCCGTCCGGCGTGATGCGCACGCTGCCGTCGGCATTGGGTCGCGGCCGTGGTGTGATCAAGGTAGCGCCAGCGTCAATGGCTTCCTGAATATCGGCGTCTGAGGTGGTCGTGCCCGCAGACGCACGCGGCGTGGTGGCTGGCCGCGCCGGCTGTGCACGAGCCACTTCCTGATCCAGCGCGCGCACTGGCGCCCGATCCGTGCGCGGGATCGGAGCGCTTTGCGCTGCGGTCTCGGTCGCCACCACGGTGGGGGCCGCTGGCGGTGAAGACGGGGCGGCCGACTCGCGTCCGAGCCACCATGCGGCCAGCGCGATACTCGCTGCCGCGAGCAGCGCCAGAGCAAGCCACACGATGCGTCTGTGCATATTGGCCGGCGCGTCGGGCAACTGATCGGCCAGGATCGGCGCGGTTTCAACGGTTGGCTGATCGTGTGCCTTCTGGGCGCGCTGGAGGGCGTCGAGGATAAAAGACATCAGGGCGCCTCCAGGTAAGGCGTGCCCGGCAGCGCGCGGGCTGAATTGATTGCGATCATGGTTTGTACGCCAGCCTTGCCGTCTGCCTCCAGGCGACGCGTACGCTGAAAGGTTTGCAGCTGCCGTCGCAGTGCCGTGTCGAAATACGTGGGATCGTCGCTCGCGGCAGGCAAAGACAGGATGTTGGCCAGCGCGTCGCGCAACCATTGCACCGCGGGGTCGCGGGTGCCCGGCAGCAGCAAATCCAGATCCCCGTGCAAAGGCCGCCACAGCACCAGGAATTCTCCGAGCCAGTATTGCATCACGTCGTTGATGGCAACGCGCTGTTCCTGATTGCCAAAACGCAGCGTCATCGTGTTTTCATCGACAGCGATGACCACCGCGTTGTGCGCGTCGCCGTCCTTATCCACGAGCGACAAAATTGCCGGGCGATTCATGGTGCGCAGGAGGCGAAGCGAGCCAACCTGGAAGGCACATTTCAGACCCTGCAGCTGGGCCTGCGAACACGGCGGTCCGCCATTGCGCAGGGGCGCACCCCAGCGGGCAAACAGTTCGGCAAACGCGGTGTCGGTGCCGGTATCAAATCGACCGTCGGCCAGAAGGTTGGCCATCGTCGCGGTCACAGGTTTGGGTGCGGGGCGCGTGTCCGGCAGTGGCGCCAGACGATTGCTCACTCGCAGCTCGCGCGAGCTCAGCGGGATCATCACGTTTTTTTGTTCGCTGGCAGCGTTGTTCGAGGTTTGCTCTTGCGATGGCGCTGCGCTCGTACTGACCGCAGCCGTGGGCGTCGCGGTTTTCTTGCCGTTGGTCACGCCCCAGATGCCGAAGGCGACGGCCGCCAGTGTGATGGCCCAAAGCGCGTAAGGCCGGCGCGGTGCACTCGCGGTCCCGGCGGGTGCTGTTGTGCCCTGAACTTCAGCGGCGGCGCGACGCACGATGCCGCGTGTGACCTTATGGGATTCTTCGCTAAACGCACCAAGCAGCGCGCGGTCGCAGATGACGTTGGTCAAACGAGGGATACCGCCTGCGGCACGATGTACTTCCCACAGTGCGCCGGAGGTAAACACCTCGCTGCTGGCGCCTGCCACCGCCATACGGTGCCTGACGTAGGCGATGGTCTGCTGCGCGTTGAGTGCTTCAAGGTGATAGCGCCCGGTGATGCGCTGAGCAAGCTGACGCAGGTCGTTGCGCGCCAGCAGCGTGCGCAATTCGGGTTGGCCCACGAGGATGATCTGCAGCAATTTCTGTTTGGCGGTTTCGAGATTGGTCAGCAGTCGCAGCTGCTCGAGCACGTCAGCATCGAGGTTTTGCGCCTCGTCGACCAGCAGCACAGTTTTGCGCCCGCGTTCGTGCGCGTGCAACAAGTGCTGATTGAGTGCTTCGACCAGATCGCGGGTTGAGGTGCTGTCGGGGCGGGCGATGCCCAGCTCGTCAAAAATGGCGCACAGGAACTCGGCGACGGTCAGGCGCGGATTGAGAATTGCGGCAAGATCGACTGTGTCGGGCAACCGTTCAAGCAGGCTGCGCGTGAGCGTGGTTTTGCCCGTGCCCACCTCGCCGGTGAGCTGAATGAAGCCGCCGCTTTCTGTTACACCATAGACCAGATGGGCCAACGCTTCGGCATGACGTTCCGACATGAACAGAAAGTGCGGATCCGGGGTGATTGAAAACGGCTTTTCCGTCAGGCCGAAAAACTGGGTGTACATGCAAAAACCGTTTGCGACGGGCTGTCCGGCCGCATTGGTGGCCGGTCATCGTCGGAGACCAAATGTTACCTATTCGTTCAGGCGACTGCCACGTTTGAGGCTTGTCGCGCCAAATCGTTCCCGCACCTGGTCCACGGCGGCGTCTACGTCGCTGGCCGCGTTGTCGAACAGGTTTAGTTGCTGCGCCTGAATCAGACCACTGGCGCCAACGCCCAGCAAGCGCACCGCCGCGTCTGGCTGTGCCTCATGCCAGCGCGTGAGTAGTTGCGCCGCAATATCACCAAAGACCTGCGTGTCGTGCGAGGCAGGTTTGAGTGCCTGCTGGCGAGTGATGGTGCGAAAATCGGGCGTCCGGATACGCACGCGCACAACGCTGGCACTAAACCCTTTTTTGCGCACGCGCTCGGCCACCTGCTCGGCCTGGCGGCGAATGTGCTTGAGCATCTCGGGCAGCGTGCGCACGTTCTCGCTGAACGTGTTTTCCGTGCTGATCGATTTGTCTTCGGAGTAGGCGATCACCGACCGATGATCGATGCCGGCGGCGCGCTCAAGCATGCGCTCAGCATAGCGGCCGAACACGGGGCGCAATCTGGACACCGAGCTTTGGCGCAGGTCGGCAATAGTATGCACACCCGTGCGTTTGAGCTTGTTGATGGTCTTTGGTCCCACGCCCGGGATGCGTGAGGCGGGCAGTGGATCAAGTGTGGCTCGCACCTGCGATTCGGACACGATGCAAAGACCGTCGGGTTTGTCGAGATCCGAGGCGATTTTGGCGATCAGTTTGTTCGGTCCGCCGCCCACCGACACGGTGAGCTGAGTTTTTTCGCGCACGCGCCGCTTGATGAGGTGTCCAAGCTGCTGCGCCGTGCCGTGCAGATGCAGTACGTCGCTGACATCAAGAAACGCTTCGTCGAGCGACAGTCCCTGCAGCACCGGCGTGATATCGGCGAAAACCGCAAAGACTTCGCGCGAGACCTCGCGGTAGTGGGCGATGCGCGGTCGTACGCAGATTGCGTCAGGACAGCGTCGCAAAGCTTCGGCCACGGGCATCGCGGATCGGATGCCAAACTTGCGTGCCTCGTAGCTGGCCGCTGCGACCACGCCGCGGCGGTCGCGTCCGCCAACGATGACGGGCTTGCCACGCAGTTCAGGTTCATCGCGCTGTTCCACGGAGGCGTAAAACGCGTCCATGTCGGCATGCAAAATCAGGCGCTTGTTTGTCACACGGAAAATGCGGCGATGGCCGCCCCGATCAAAGCCAGAAGCGTGGTGCCAATCAGGTATGACATCCAGATCAGGAACAGTTTGAACAGCGTCGCGATCCTGCCCTGACGAAACACGCGGCGCATGGCGCGGTACAGATAAAACACGGTGTAGAGGCCGCCGGCCACGCCCAGCAGTGCAGTGTTGGCCGACAAAACGGGCACATAGGGCAAGCCCCAGTTGAGCAGCATGATGACCAGCAGCAAAAGAAAAACGAACGAATGAAAGTGCGTGTAAAAAAGCAGATGTTCAACGTAATAGCGGCGCGACAGCGGGTAGAACATCTTGCTGGCCAGCGCGATGATCGGCAGCATGATAATCAGGAGTTTCGGCGCCAGATCCGCAAACTCGTTCGAAAACGCACGTCGGCCTTCGGGCGTGGTAACGCGCAGACAGATGCTCCGCAGTCGTTGTTCCAGTGCCTCGGTGGTGACGCCGGGCAGCTGCAAACCGTCCACGTTGATATCGCAATCGTCTTCGTCGTCGCCGTCGTCGCCATCCTCGGGCGCGTCCTGTTCGTCGTCGGTATCCGTTCGAATAGAGATGACCGGTACGCCCGCCTCAACATCGTCGAGGTCAGTGGCGTCCCGATTTTTGCGCGAGAACGTCAGGTCGGCGCCATTTTCATCGGTTTGCACGCCGAGCATGCCGGCGGCGTTGAAGTCCTCGAACGCCGGCAGCGACGTCAGCAGGAAAAACAGAATGCTGAGCACAAAATACATGCGCAGCGGAGGCGTGTAGTAGGTGCGTCGACCGTCGAGATATTCATTGGTCAGTTTGCCCGGTGAGAGCAGCAGAGGGCGCATGCTGCGCCAGACGCGCGAGTCCCAGCGAAAGATGTCTTCGAACACATCGCGGGTGAGCTCGAAAACACTGATCATGCGCGTGCGATGCCGTTGCCCGCAGCTCGCGCAGTACTGACCGGCCAGCGAGCTGCCGCAGTTGGCGCACTGCTCTGCGCGACTGGCCGACGCCGAGTTAAGAATACGGCGAGACGCACTCAGGTCATCGCCAAAACGCTCGATGCCCGTTGCGCGCATGCGTTCGGCGTGCTCTTTGAAATAACGATCAAGCGCCGCGGCGTCCCGCAGTTCGTAGTGCACGATTCGACCTACGATCGTGTCACTTTCGTGCGCTTCGGTCAGGGTCGTAGCACCGATAAACCCGGGCAGCTCGAGCATCTGATCGACATGCTCGGCGAGCCAGGTATCAAACTCGGCCGCGCGATGCCTGGCAATGCTCAGGTTAACTTCATACAGGACAGGCTGTGCGCTCACGGCAAATTAAGTTAAGTCACCAAAAAACCAATTGTAGCATCGGCAGACTGACTATCGTCGCATTGGCCCCTATCGTTGAGGGCAAACTGTTAGGCTGAAGATTCGCCCCTGCTCAAATAAAAATAAGTAAAGAGGCCCGCATGAAACAGGAACGTACCGAGAACTACTATCAGGCCCGCTGCCGCGACATGGACGAGCAGCTTCGCGAAATGCGTCTGCGCTTTCGCAACGCGCTGGGCGATGTGCGTCGCGCCAAGGTCACCACACGACTGATCCGCAGGCTCTATCGTCTGGACTACCTGAAACTTGGTGCGGATGAGCTGGCCGCGTCGTTCATTGATCAGGCCAGCAGCGCGCTGGAGCTGCCGCGCGCAGCGATTTTCCGGCGGTCCGAAAACGGTACGGGGTTTGAGTGTATTCGTGCGCACGGCTTTGTGGCGCCAGAGGGACCGCTTCTGGCCCATGGTGCCGATCGCGACGGGTTTGTTTTCAGCGGCAGCTTTGATACCGATATCGATCTGGTGCGCGATGTGCGTGCGATGACCGGTGCGCGTCACTTCGTCTGGTGTTACAGCCGGGTGTCGCGTCTGGGCGTCTTGTTCGCCAACGGCGTCGACGGCCACGACGACGCCTGGGAGTTTGGCCTGGCCGACGAGCCGATGGTTGAGTCGGTGCTCGATGTCGTGGGCTCGGTGATGCAGCGCGCGAAAGTGGAGCAACAGCTTGCGCATCACGCGTTTCACGATTCACTGACCGGTCTGCCCAACCGGGGTCTTTTG
Source organism: uncultured Gammaproteobacteria bacterium (assembly GCA_964639265.1). Lineage (GTDB taxonomy): Bacteria > Pseudomonadota > Gammaproteobacteria > Steroidobacterales > JBCCMA01 > JBCCMA01. Next base: position 26,091 of record CAZXCL010000052.1, read on the forward strand.
CTGCGTCATCTTGATGCCTGCGTGCAGCGCTCGCAGCGCGAGGCGCGCGACGTGTCGGTGGTGCTGTTTCTGGACATTGACCGCTTCAAGTGGGTCAACGACACGCTCGGGCATCTGGCCGGCGACAAGCTGCTGGTGGCCGTCGCGCAGCGCCTGCGCGCGACCGTGCGACCGGGCGATCTGGTCGCGCGGCTCAGCGGGGACGAGTTTGCCGTGCTCACTGAAAACCTCTCGACCATCGAAGATGCCCGCGCGCTGGCGCAGCGCATTCTCGAGACGCTGGCGACGCCGTTTCGTATTCACGGTGATTCGGTATACGCGAGTCTGAGCATTGGTCTTGCCGAGGCGCGTCCGGGGCACACCAGCGCAGCGGATTTTTTGCGTGACGCCGACGTGGCGATGTACCACGCCAAGCGCAAGGGTGGTGCGCGACTCGAAGTGTTTGGCAATGAGATGAGCGGCCGCGGCGTGGGCGATCTGCGCCTGCAGGGCGATCTGCGTCAGGCGCTGGCCCGCGAGGAAATGTCGCTGTACTACCAGCCGATTTTCGATGTGAAAACCGGCAAGGTTGAGAGTCTTGAAGCCCTGCTGCGCTGGCATCACCCGCGCGAGGGTTTGCTTTCTCCCGAGCGCTTCGGCGGACTTCTGGAGCAAACCGGTCTGATGAGCGAGATGGGTGACTGGGCGCTGCAGCGTGTGGCCCGGGACATCAATCTTTGGCGCAGCGAGAGCAAGGGCGCCGTCGACGTCAAAGTGTGCGTGAACATTGCCCAGAGCCAGTTTGTGCGCGCGGACTTCGTGACCATGCTCACCGACGTGCTGCGCCGCTACTGCATTGCGCCGGGACAGCTGCGCCTGGAGCTGACCGAATCCACGCTGCTCGACTGCCGCACGATCGACGAGCAGGTGCTTGAGCAGCTTGGCCAAATGGGCGTGCGCATCATGCTTGATGATTTTGGGACCGGCTACTCGTCACTCAGTCGTCTGCAGTCGTTGCCCATCGACACGATCAAGATCGATCGGTCGCTGGTGCAGCAGCTTGGTGGCACGGCAGAGCAGGGGCAGCTTGTGCAGGCGATCATGGCCATGGCCGAGAACCTCGGTCTTGGTGTGGTCGCTGAAGGCGCCGAAACGCCGGCCCAGCTCGATGCGCTGCGACAGCTTGGCTGCGACGGCGTGCAGGGCTATCTGCTCGGCCGCCCGATGGCAGCCTCACGTGTGAGTCGCTACATGGTGAATCAAAAAGCGGCGAGCGGCGACGCCGTGGTCGTGGGCGCCTGACCGACACGGGCTGCAGGCTTGCGTTCGCGGCGACGAGGTGATGTGATGCATAGCGCGTTACCTGTGAGACTGTCATGGAGCAGCTTCCCGCACTAACGATGGAAATGGGTCTGGTGATGGCCCTCGTCGTTTTTGCCGTTTTTCTCTTTATAACCGAGCTGCTGCGGGTAGACGTTGCCGCCGTCCTGATCATGACCCTGCTGGGCCTTCTGATCTACGTGCCCGGTCTTGAAGGGCTCATCCCCGCCGACGTTCTTTACTCCGGACTTTCCTCCAACGCGGTCGTGTCGATCATGGCGGTGATGATCCTCGGTGCCGGTCTGGACAAGACCGGGGCGATGGAGACCGTGGCGCTTGGCATCATGCGCATCGGTGGGCGCACTGAGGGACGCATTCTGGGGCTTGTGTCTGGTGCTGTCGCAGTCATCTCATCGTTTATGCAAAACGTGGGCGCCACGGCGCTGTTTCTGCCGGTCGTCGCCCGTATCGCCTCGCGCACGGGACTGTCCATGTCGCGTCTGGTGATGCCTATGGGTTTCTGCGCCATTCTCGGCGGCACCATCACGATGGTGGCCTCCAGCCCGCTGATCATGCTCAACGATTTGCTCGATCATGCCAACGAGTCGCTGCCCGAGGATCAGGCCATGGAGGCGTTTGGTCTTTTTTCGGTGGCGCCAATCGGTCTGGCGCTCGTTGGCGCGGGCCTGCTGTACTTTCTGTTGTTTCGCAAAGCACTTTTGCGCGAGGACGGTGACCGCCGCACCCAGCGCGGGCGCGGCACGATTCGCTATCTGCGCCGGGTGCACGGCATGGACGCGGCGGTGCGCGAAGTGGAAGTGCCGGTCGGCAGTCCGTTGGTGGGCCGCGACATCAAAACGGTGCAGCGCGAATTCGAGGTTCGCATTGTGGCCTCGCGCTATGCGGGCAAAGTGCTGGTGTGCCCCCCGATCGAAGCGGCGATTGCCGCACCGGCCACGCTGGCGGTGATCGCGCAGCCCTCCGAGCTCAAACATTTTCTAACCGTCGGTGGGCTGGTGATGCGGCCCAAGCTGCGGGAGTTTCGTCATCTGCTGGCGCGTTCGATCGCAGGTATTGCGGAACTGATTATCCCGCCGGATTCCCAGCTCGTGGGCTCAAGCGTGCGCGATGTGCGGTTGCGCATGACCTACGGCCTGAGCTTGCTATCGATCTTCCGCCAGGGCGAGAGCATCACCACCAGACTTCAGGATGTGCCGCTGGAGGCTGGGGATACGCTGGTGTGCCACACGCGCTGGGAGCAGCTGGCCAGGCTCGAAAAAGATCGCGATTTCGTGGTCGTGACAACCGACTACCCGCGAGAAGAGAAGAAGCCGTACAAGGTGGCGGTTGCCGTGATTTTCTTGCTGCTCGCGTTATCGCTGGTGCTGTTTACCGATGTTTTGCTGCCCGTGGCGCTCATGACCGGTGCCATGGGCATGATCATGGCCGGTATCCTGACCATGGACGAGGCCTACTCGGCGATCAGCTGGAAGACGGTGTTTTTGCTTGCCGGGCTACTGCCGCTGGGGCATGCCGTTGAGGCATCGGGCACGGCGAATTTCATCGCGCAGTTGATTGTCGGTGCGCTGGGGGCGGTGCCTGCGTGGGTCTTGCAGACTCTGGTTGCCGTTCTCGGCACCGCGTTTTCGCTGGTGATGTCCAACGTGGGCGCAACGGTGCTGCTGGTGCCCATCGCGATCAATCTGGCACTCGCCGCGGGCGCCGATCCGGCGATGTTTGCGTTGACAGTTGCCATTTCAACGTCCAACTCATTCCTGATTCCGACTCACCAGGTCAATGCACTGATCATGGGGCCCGGCAATTATCGGGTGGCCGACTTCCTGCGGGTGGGTGGATTTATGACGGTGATTTTTCTGGTTGTGTCGTTGGTGATGTTGAATCTGGTGTTCTGATACGCGCCGTCGCGTGAGATAAAACCGAACTTTTCTGGAGGCAAGGATGCGCTCTTCTTACCGTTTGTTTTCTCTTTCAATACTGATGCTTGTTTGGGTCGGCGTTTCGCACGCGGCACTCGACGGCGCGCAGCGTCTCGCGGATATCACCACCGAACCCCAGGCGCGGTCTGGTTTGCGCAGCGCCCCGGTTGCCGTTGGTGATCGGCTGTACTTCGCTGGCCAATCACCCGGTGCGGGCAGCGAGCTCATGGTTCTGGATATCAATGCGCGACAGGCGAGCCTTGTTGCCGACATCCATCCCGGTGCGTTGTCGTCCGAGATCAATGATCTGCAGGCGTTCGACGGCGGCGTTGTATTCAAGGCATTTGACGGACGCGACCACGCCGTTTGGATATCCGACGGCACCTCGGTCGGCACGCGCAAGATTCAAAGCGGTATGTCACAAACGCTTACGCCGACATCGTCACTACAGATCTACGGCCGCTGTGTCTGGTTTGCCGCGGACGACGGCGTCACCGGGGAGGAGCCGTGGCGCTATTGCGATGGCGATCTGCATGCATTTCAGGTGGCCGATATTGGGCCCGGCAGCGATGGCTCGCAACCGCATTCCTTTCTTTTGGTGAACGATGCGATTCTGTTTACGGCAGGCGGGGCATTGTGGGTGGCTCATCCAGATGCCTCGGGTGCTGAACCGTTTGACGTGCCGGGCGCTCCCGACCTGATCGCATCAAGTGCGGCTTTTCGGCTTGTCATGAAGGATCGTGTCTATTTTTCCGGTCGCACGAACGAGCACGGCATCGAACTGTGGCGGACCGATGGCACGCCACAGGGCACGTCGCTGGTCGCTGATCTGATGCCGGGACCGGCGAGCAGTTTCCCTGCGGCGCCCGTATCAGTTGGGCCGACGTTTTATTTCGGTGCACGAACGCCGGCAAGCGGCCATCAGTTGTTTCGCCTTGAAGCTGGGATGGATACACCTGAGTTGGTGGCTGATACATTGCGGCCCGAGTGGCTGACCTGGCCACTGGGTCGTGTTGGGCGATTCGTATACTTTTGCCGCTTCCGTCAGTTTGACGAATTTGCGTTGTATCGCGCCGATATCGTGACCGGTGCGGTCGACGAGATTGAGACCCCCGAGCCGCTGTCATTTGATGGCGTTGGCGTGGCGTTCGCCAGCGTCAACGGCCAGCCGGTCATTTGGGCATTGTCACTCGACAGCACGTTGCACTTGTGGCGTCTCCCGCAGGCCGGGGCTATTCGCGCGCAGCGCATTACGCCCGACACGCGTGTTCGCCAGGCCGGCGTGAGCGGGCGGCCGGTGGCCTGGGGCGCGACCTGGGTGTTTGCGGGACGTAGCGATGAGGGCGGCGTGGAACTGTGGTCCACAGAGGGTACGGTTGAGACAACGCGGCCGTTGTTGAATCTGGCGCAGGACAGCAACAGCGACTCTGGCGTCTATATGGTGGATGCCGGTGCGCAGGGCGTCGCGCTGGTCTCCGATAGTTCGGCTTTGACCAGCAGTGCCATCTGGCTGACGGGCGGTACGCCCGAGACCACAACAGCCATAGCGACGTTTGACGGTCTGCCGTCTACAGGCGGCGCGACAGTTTTTCCACGCCTTCGCACCGTGCGTCCGATTGCCGATGGCCTCGTATTCACAGTGGCGCGTTCTAATCGCGAGCAATCGCGAATGTATCGGCTCGCCGACGGTCAGGTTACGCAAATAGCTCGACCAGGTTTTGCAATCGGCGAGGCGGTGGGGAATCGAGTCATCGGCGTGGGCTTCGACGGTCGTATTCTGGTGACCGAAGGACAGGTCGGCGATTTGGTGCAGATTGGTCAAAGCGGTGATGGGCAGAGTTTTCGCACGCAGGCATCGGAATCGGCCTTCTACTTCTATGCACGCACGCCGGGCTCGCCGCTAACGTTGTGGCACAGTGACGGCACAGCGCAAGGCACGTTTGCCTACGCAGATTTGTCGCCCGGCGTTAACCCCTCCTTTCCACTGTTTGCGGGGGCGATTGATGATGCGGCGTTGCTAATCCGGCGCCGTAGTGGCGCACGGCTCTATCGCGCCGATGCCAGCGGCGCCTCGGAGCTGGCGTTTGTGGGTGGTTTGTTGGCATCAGCCGGCGACCCGCTATTGCTTGACTCCGCCTCCTTGTCGCAGCGAATTGTCTTTCTTGTGGCCGACGACGACACCAGTGGGCTGTGGGTCACCGATGGCACGGGCGCAGGCACGCAGCGATTGTTCAGCGACGCGCCCCGAGAGGACGGGCGTATAGCCAAAACCCTTACGAACTGGCGAGGCCATGTCTACTTCCATCTCAATACCAGATTGTGGCGCACGGACGGCACGCCCGCGGGTACCCGACCGCTGCGCAATCAGCCTGCGGGTCTCGAAAGGATGACGCTCGCCAAAGAGGGTGGCAGCGCAACACATCTGTACTTCACTGGCTATACGCGTACCAGTGGCGAGGAAATCTGGCGCACGGATGGTGAGCGCTTTGAGCAGGTCACTGAGCTGATGCCGGGATCGCTGTCGGCGGCACCGAAGACTCTGCAGTTCATTCGTGATCGTTTGTATTTCTCAGCGGATGATGGTGTGCACGGCCGTGAGCCTTATGTGCTTGTTCCGTAGAGCCAAAAAACCGGAGCAGCGCGCTATGGCGCTGCTCCGGACATTCACATGATGCTTACTGCGCGACGCACTCGTTGGCACTTGGCCCCGGTGGTGCGAAGAACAGCTGACGCATTACGCCAAGATCGACGAAGTTGACCGAACCGTCACCGTCGAAGTCGGCATCCGCATCAGCGCTGAAGAACACCGAGCGCAGCAGACCCAGATCGCTGAAGTTGGTCTGACAGTCGTTGTCCAGATCCGCATCGCAGGCGTTGCCGATGCCGTCGCCGTTGGTATCCCGCTGATCGGCATTGGCCGTCAGCGTGCAGTTGTCGATCGCATCGCCGACGCCATCACCGTCCGCATCCGGGTCGTCACTGGTCGGCAGCACGCACCACTCGACGAGTGCACCGGTATCCTGGCCGGCATTGTCCGACACGTTGAGTGTCCAGTCGCCGCCGGAATTTTCGCCGTTGAATACGGCCAGTGGATTGTTCGGTGAGAACGTTCCGTCAATGGTCGGGGTCGAGCCCGCACATTCGTCCTCGACCGGATCGGAGGCCGCGTCGTCCAAGGTTGCATCAATGTTGCTGCCGCCGCAGCCGAATCCGCTGGTGTCGCGTCCCGGTCGATCGATGATGACGGCCGAGGTGCCGGTGTCGTCATGCGTCAATGTGACGATCAGATCGCCGACGAACGAGTGGTTGATTGAAACACTGACGTCGAGATCGCTGAGACTGGCGCCCGGTGCGAGACTCAAGGTGTCGTTGATACCTGCCGCGGAATTGTCGGGGATGGCTGCCGATGGAACGCTGCAGCCTGATGGAATCAGCTCGCACACGCTTGGCTGGCCGGGCTCGTTGTCACAGCTGAAGCCGTCTTCCACGCCGCACACGGCAGAGCAGCCGTCTCCGTCAGCGAGGTTGCCGTCGTCGCACTGCTCGCCGCCCTGAACCAGGCCGTTGCCGCAAACCACCGGCATGCCGCCGAGGAATTCGCCGCCGGCCTCTTCGATCTCAAAGCGGAAGTCGGCCGTGCCGGTCCACCACGAAATATCGCCGTAGACACTGGTGTTGGTGGTGCCGCCGGACAGTACGCCAGCAATCAGCCACTCACCGTCCACCTGCACCATGACCGGTCCGCCACTGTCACCGGGTGCAGTGGTGGCTTCGAGCGTCAGCGGCGTCGAACTGCTGCTCGGAATCGTGTTGGCGCCGTTGGAGCCGTCGTCGAAGTCGGTCGAGATGATGTTTGAGCCGGAGTTTGCGGCTGGCGTGCCGTAGACATCAATGATGTTCTCGCCACCCCAACGCAAGTCATCCGAACTGAACTGATGCCCGGTGCTGCCCACGCCGTTGAAGCCGTAACCAAGCGTGGCGGCGGTCATGCCAACGAGTCCTTCGCGCTCGTCAATCAGGCGCACCGGTGTCGCGATGTTGGCCGGCACCGGCGCGGTCAGCGTGTGAATGGACACGTCGCCGCCGTCGAGCAGCGAACCGCTGCCGGCGGGCAGGAAGGACGACTGCACCGTTGCCGTAAAGTCGCCGTTGGCCGAATCATCGCCAAAGATCATGGCGCTGCCGGCGCCAATGCCGCAGTGCCTGGCAGAGAGCACGACACTTGGCGCAATCAACGTGCCGGTGCAACCTACCGAAGAGGCCACAATCGAATCAAACGGTGCCGCGTAGGCCTGCGAGCCGGCCGGGCCAATCGCGTCGTTGATGACGATACGCGGGAACGCACCCGCGGCGGCTTCCGGGCTGCCGGGCTGATAGGTTTTCGAATCGAGCTGACGCTGCGACAGCATGGCGCCGGTTCTCGCGTCGATTACGGTCTCAAGGCCCGTTGGGCTGGCAGGCTTGCCTGAGTCGGCGAGCGACGTGGTGACTTCCCACGCGAGGAAAGCCTCATTGCCTTGTCGAAACCAGACCTGTTTGGCCGTTGATCCCGTGGCGTAGCGCGTCTTGATGCGCTGTTCCGCCGCCTTGGCGTCGAGCCTGACGCCGTCTTTATTTAACTTGAGGCCGTCTGTCGAATCGTCGATTACGCGTGCGACGCTGCCGTCCGCAGCTTCGAAGACGATGACATTGCCGCCGTGCAGCGCAATGTTCTGAATGAATTTTTGAAAGACCACGGCGTCGGCCAGGCCCAGCGCCGGGAGCGCGCCGAACAATCCGGACAGCGCCAGTTCAACGTTTCTTC
>CAZXCL010000053.1:0-33677 GCA_964639265.1 uncultured Gammaproteobacteria bacterium
TAGCCGCTGTCGCGGCGCGCGTCCGTGGCACCGTAGAGTTGTCCGACCAGTGCGCCGATATTTGGCTTGAGCAATCCTGTGCCCAGCACCACGAGTACAAGGCCGATGAAGAACGTGTTGGTGCTTGGAATCGCCAGAACGATGTGACCGCACATGATGATTATGCCGCCATACCAGACGGCGCGCTGGCCACCGATAAGCCGGTCGGCAATCCAGCCACCGGGCAATCCCATGAAGTAGATAAACGCTGTGTAAAGTGCGTAAATCGACGTTGCCGTGGCGACGGTGAGCTCGAGTCCGCCGGACTGCATTGCCTCGGTCATGAACAGCACCAGCAGGCCGCGCATGCCGTAGTAGCTCATACGCTCCCACATTTCGGTGAAAAACAGCGTACGCAAACCTTTCGGGTGGCCGAAAAAGCTCGCGTCGGAGGCGCCGTGGTGGGCGTCGATGCTCGTGTTCATAAATGTTCCCGTGACGATGCTGGCAGTGTTGTTATGGTTAAGTGCGCGCAGTCAGGCAGGGCACGCATAAAGCCGCAAATGTATCATACTGCCGACCCCTGAGGGCAATGGCCTAGCCGGGTGGTGCGAAGAAATAGGCGCGCAGAATTCCCAGATCGACAAAGTTGACTACGCCGTCGCCGTTGAAGTCAGCATCCTCGTTGCTGCTGAAAAATACCGCGCGCAACAAGCCCAGATCAATGAAATTCACGACCTGATCGTTATTGAGGTCGGGGTCACACCAGTTGCCAATGCCGTCGGAATCGGTATCCCGCTGATCGGCGTTGGCTACCTGCGGGCAGTTGTCGATGCTGTCGGGCACACCGTCTGAGTCGGCGTCCGTTGCCACCGCAACGTTCAGCGTTGGCGCGATAAAGCCCGCCGTATTTTCTTTGGAGGCAAACGAGATCACGTTGTTTGATGAGCTTTCGCGCACCACGATCAAGGTGATCTGACCGTCGGTATCGGTGTTGATCAATTCGGCCAGCGCAGTGCTGGCTGACAGACGAACGACCTCGCGGATGCCGCGTCGCAGAGTAAAATCGCCAAGGCGAATCGTGGTGGTGGGATCGAGGCCGACGCTTGCGTTGGCATTGCCCGGCGCATTGTTGAAGTTCAGCTCGCCCGCCAGTGCGACGCCTCCGTTTTGCGTGCCCTCAAGCCAGTCCTCATCCAGCCTGTCGCTACCATAGTCGTCGGTCTCGATCAGGCCGAAGACAGCGTAGGTCCAGTCGGCAATCAGTCCCGTGTTGGTCGTGGCAATTTCCAGGTCAAGTCCGGCGAAGGCAGCGGCCGGTCGGCCTGCCGTGTCAAGGTCAAAGCGCAGGTAGGATTTTGACGAGAAAAAGGATGGGCGGTTTGCAGCGGTTAGTGATTCGCTGCCACCGAAATTGCCATCGCGATTGCCGGCCGGTCCAAGTACCCGCGCGTCTGCTCCGCGTCCTGAGGCGGTGGTCAGTGACGTATCGTAGACGAAAACACGAACCGCATCGCTGGTGGAAAGCTCGCTGTCGTCGGCTGTCAACAAAAACTCATAGTTGCCGGCAATGGTGAACTCGACGTCGGTGGCGCGTTGTGTTGGATTGACTATCGTCGCACCCGGCGGTCCGGCAGTCTGTGTCCACAAGACCGGAGTTCGACACAAACCGTTGGGCTGGCCATCGTCGTTGACCTGCGCCGACAAGGTGGCGGTACTGGTTGCCGTCAACACAAGGGTTTGATCAGCGCCGGCATCAGCGGTGGGTGCAGCGTTTGGGCCGGCGGCAACGTACGCAGTATACAGCGGCGCAGCGAAACCGCCGACGCCGCCGGGCGCGTCGCCGGCAGGGAGGGTGGCCGTGACATCGCCGCGCGTCTCAAGGAAAGGCACCGCGTAGGCGTTGCTGCCAAAATGGGTTTCCCGAATACCGGCGATCGAGGCCGATGCATCGATGGTCACGAATGCGGGATCGTTGGTTGTCGGTGAGGTGCTGTAGAGCATGCCTCCGAGAATTTCTGTTCGCCCGCCGTTTATGGTCTCGACGACCGTACCGCGCTTCTCGGTCTTGATTCCGAGAATCCAAAGATCAGAGCCATTGTTAATGATGTTCGTGCCGTCCTGTTCGGTATTGACCTGTCTCCCCCAGACGTTCTGAGAATTGAATTGCCAGGGGCCACCGACTACGTCATGCATGAATACATCGCCGGCACCCGTGGCGACCGATTCGTAAATGAAGCGGGTATTGGCAAACACGGCAGTTCGCGGACTGCTGTGTACGACGCCGGCGGCCATGGCCTGAAAGCGCTCAAAGATGATCGGCTCGCCGTCGTCGCTCACCAAAAAACGGCCCGCACCGCCAATTCGGCCTTCGGTGCCGATGACGCGGCGAACGTGAGATGGGACGTTGACGTCGCCATCCATCCGGTACCCGCGCGGAAACTGCCCGCTTGCGGGAACGTACACGGTGGGTGACCCCTCATCGAGTGCGGCTTGTATCGCATTGGTGTCGTCGCCACTGCCGACCTCGTCGCTGGCGCCGAAAGAATCAATGTTCACCCAGTCGGTACTGACATCGCCCCACGGTATCGATGGCGCGGACAAGACCGACAGATTCAACGAGGACGGGCGATTGTCGCACGTGGCAAGCGGCGGCGCCGAGGTGAATTCATCGACGACCGACTCCGTGACCTGTGCCAGCGGTGTGGTGCCGTTGAGCAAAAACGTAATCGCATTGGCGTAGCCGGGTGTCGTGACATTGCGTACGAACAAACCCGAGCCGTATACGATGGCGGATTGATTCGACGCTGCGCCGGTGCCCGTTAGCGTGGCGTCCACCACAGTGGTGTAGCTGCCCTGGTTGAACATGTACAGCGCGGGCACCTCGTTCTCGCTGACAAGCCCGCGTATTGCGATGCTCTGCTGTCGATTACGCAAGCCGTACGTACGCTGATTTCGCAGCGTCAGATTCTCGAATGTCAGGCTGTTGACGTTGAAAAAAATGTCTACGCCGATCTCGAAACCGTCGATGATTACATTGTTGACCAGCAGCGGACCGATTTCGTTGGCGTAGCGAAAGTCCACACCAATCTGGCCGCTGTTGTCGCCGTCAATCACATGTACATTGAACAATCCTCCCTGATTGTTGGCCTTGAATTGAAGGCCAATGGCTCCGGGATTGCCGGCGCCGGTATGAAACGTGAGGTCACGAACAGCATTGCGAAATCGCTGGGCCGCGCCCAGACCGGTCCACAGCATCGCGCGCGGCGAAGCTGGATCACCGTAGCCGGGCGTTGAGTCAGCGAGTCGTACGATGGTTGATTCGCGACTTTGCCCCTGCAATACGGTGTAGCGCCAGTCCTGCTCGGTTCCGGTGCCGCCTCCCGGCGCGGCCGGCCAGTCCAGACGGTCGCTGATGTCGTAGGTGCCGCTGGGCAAAAAGATAATGAAATTGCCGTCGGGGTGGTCTGCCAGTGCCTGATTGATCGCGCTCGTGTCGTCGAGGTCATCGTCCGGGACGGCGTTGTAGGGTGCCGCCGTTACGTCGACGACGTTGGCGTCACTCGGAAACGTGGTCGCCGCCGCCGATGTGCAAAACAAAAGGGTTGCGAGCACCCACACCCAGCCTGATTGCGATTCGCGATACGACATGTGCTTCTCCCTGCGGTGAATGAGCAAGCCAGCCAAACTTCATCAGTGTAGTGGTTCGATCGCGATTGAAAATGTGGCGCGTTTGCCACGCAAAGTGCGGCCGGAGCGTTGCTTGGGAACTGGTTCACGCTTGCAAATGCAGGCAATTGCTAAAATTCGAGACCTTCAGGGCGGCGCAAAAAACGCGTGCGCACTATGTATCCCCGGGAGTTTTCCACGTTATGGTAGATCTGCAATCCGACAAGCATGAGATTGACCGCGCCAACAATGTCGCAGGGGTCATTGAGAACGGCCTGCGGCGCGTGGACTGGCACCTGCTAAATCGCATTATCGATTCGGTGGCCGACCCGATTTTTGTGAAAAACGAGCGTCTCGAATGGATCGTTGTGAACGCGTCGTTTTGTCGATTTATCGGGCACACGCGCGAAGAGCTTCTGGGGCGCACCGACGCGGACTTCTTTTCCGCAGACGAGGCGGCCGTTTTCAACGATATGGATCGGCAGGTGTTTGCCAGCGGTGAGCCCGTGGTCAATGAAGAGGTTCTGACCTCAGCCGCGACGGGCAAGACCCACACCATTCGAACGACCAAAACGATGTTTCGCGATGATCAGGGCAACCCCGTGCTCGTTGGCATCTTTACCGACCTTACGGCACTGCGTGAGACGCAGCGACTTCTGGAAAGCGCCAATGAGCGCCTGCGTGGTCTCGCATTGACCGACGAGCTGACAGATCTGCCCAATCGCCGCGCGTTTCGGGAAGAGCTCGATCGCACTGTCGCGCTCGCGGCCCGACATGATCAGGAGTTTGCGGTGATCTTTTGCGATCTCAACGGGTTCAAGCCTGTGAATGACAACTTCGGTCATGAGGTTGGTGACGAGGTGTTGTGCGAAGTTGCAAATCGTCTGCGCCATCAGGCACGCGACAGTGATCATGTTTCACGTCTGGCCGGCGACGAGTTCATGTTGATCGCCAAGAACACCGGGCGCGAAGGCGCCGCGGTTATGGCGCGACGCGTGGCCATGGAATTGTCGCGGGCAATGTCTGTCTCGTGCGGGGATGTTCAATCTGGCGCAAGCATCGGTGTTGCGTGTTATCCGGCCGACGGTCTGAATCATGACGATCTGGTGCGCCATGCGGACCAGGCTATGTACCACGCGAAACACGTCACGCTCGAACCTGTTGCGCTGTACGCGGACATCAACAATCTGAGCCGGCTGGCCAGTGCCGATCGACGCTAGCCGATGTAGCGATCCACGATACGTTCAAGCACTGACATGGGCACCGCGCCGCCCAGCACCACGGCATCATTGAATGCCTTGAAATCGTAGCGATCACCCATGGCGCTTTGTGCTTTCTGACGCAGACGATTGATTACGGTGTGTCCCACTTTGTAGCCGCAGGCTTGTCCCGGCCACGCGCAATAGCGATCGACTTCGCCGCGTACCTCTTCGGGATTGGAACCGTTGTTGGTCACAAACCACTGATTGGCCTGCTCACGTGTCCAGCGTTTTGAGTGCAGACCCGTATCGACCACGAGTCGGCACGCGCGAAAAGCCAGTGACTGCAGATAGCCGAGACGGCCCACCGGAAACTCATCGTAAACGCCAAGCTCGTCCGCAATTTGCTGGGCATAGAGAGCCCAGCCTTCCGAGTAGGCGTTGAACGCCAGCAGCGAACGGATACGCGGCTGCTTGAACGTGTATTCGCCCTGCCACACGTGTCCCGGAATCGCCTCGTGGTAGGTAAGGTCCTTGAGGTTGAATTTGTTGTGCAGCGCAGGCGTGCGCAAGTTGATCCAGAAATGGCCGGGATTCTTGCCGTCGATGGAGCCGGGACCGCCGTAGGCCCCCGGTGCGCCCGCCTCGACTTCCGGATCAATGCGTGTGACTTCCAGAAAGCCGGGCACCAGCGTGTTGAAGGCCTGCGGCATGAGCGCGCGAATTTCCTCCAGCGCATCGTCGATAAAGGCCAGGATTTCTTCCCGTCCGGTGTCGCCGTCTGAAAACAGGAATCGCTGGTCTTTGCCAAGCGCCGTCATGCGTTCGCCAACGGTGCCGCCGGTATAACCCAGACCCTTTAAAATCGGCTCCATTCGCGCCTGCAGGCTGGCCAGTTCCTCAAGGCCCATCTCGTGCACTTCGTCGGGTGTCAGATTTGTGGTCGTGCCGGCCTTGAGTGCCCACGCGTAATACTCATCACCGCGGGGTTTGGCCCAGATGCCGGCGTCGTTCGTGGCCCGGGTCCGAAATGATGACAAGGCCTCTATCTGGCGCGTGATCGCCGGTGCGATGGTCTCCCGAGCGATAGTGGCAGCCTGATTGCCGGCGGCGGCGTCGTAGTCTTGTGCCCTGGCGGCAAATCCTGTGACCAGGCCCCAGGACTCCGGTGCACGTTCGAGTGCTCCCTGTAGCTGGCCGACGGTCTTGTCGAGCAAAAAATCCGGCAGCACGTACCCTTTTTCTCCGTCACGCAAGACGCGTTGCGACTCACCGTCCAGCTGTGCAGCGTAAGCTTCGAGACGCGACAGATAAGCGGCCGCATCACTGGCCGATTCAATTTTGTGGCTGGCATCCAGAAAACTTGGAATCTCGACGAACGCGCCGGTGTTTTGCGCCACCGCATACGGACTAGGGCGATAGGACCAGTTGTAATTGAGCATCGCGTTGTCACCGAACGGCAGATCGAAGCCCTGAGCGGCAGTGTCGAACATGGTGCGAACCACGTCGACATCGAGCGCCCGATCTTCGGCGAGCGTCGCAGTGTCTATTTTGTTCAGCTGTGCCAGGACATCGCGTACGCGCGACTCGATGTCTTCCTGGCCTTGTGCTGAGCGGTCACTGAGCTGTGCGCGAAGATGTGCGTATTCGCCGTTGTCAATGCCGGCGCTTGACGCCGTCTCCGGGTAGGCCGTCAGAAGAAGGTCTGTCGCCTTGTCCAGAACCGCCTGCGCTTCGGATGAGGCATCCTGGGCACCGGCCGATCGTGCCGGCATATCCGTGGCGGCAGGTGGCGCCGCGTCATTGCAGCCCGGCAGGAGTGTGCCAACGGCTGTGGCAATGGAGGAGGCGAGGAGGGTGCGTCGAGAGAGCGCCATAGCGGATTCCTGTTTTCGGTGTGCGTTCACGTTGACGCAGACGGCCGGCAAAATCAATGGAGTCTCCCGACGCGTCCGATGTCGCGAACTTCATTCGCAGAATCCAGGTTTGTACACTCTCGGTGTCTCAGACACCTGCCATTTCCGGAGTGATCAGCATGGCTCCCATGATTTCTGCCCAGGACCTGCACCAGGACCTGAATTCAAGCTGGCGCGTTTTTGACGCAAGCTGGTATCTGTCCGCGCAAGGCCGAGACGCCGATCGCGAATACGCTGAGGCACACATTCCAGGTGCCGTTCGATTCGATTTTGACGGCGCGATTGCACAGCGTGAGTCGTCACTGCCGCACATGCTGCCGCCCGTCGCTGAATTGCAGGGCCATCTGCGTGATCTTGGGCTAAACAACGACACGCGTGTGGTTGTCTATGACGGCGCTGGTCTGTTTGCCGCGCCCAGAGCCTGGTGGATGCTTAAAACGGCCGGGCTCGAAAACGTGTTCGTATTGAACGGCGGCCTGCCGGCGTGGCGAGCGGCCGGGTTCGCCCTGTCCGATGCCACCCCGCCGGTTCCGAGCGCCGGGCGTTGCAATGTGTCGTTGGTGGCCCGCTGGCTGGCCTCCTGCGACGACGTTCAGCGTGCATTGACTGAGAACAGCGCTATCGTACTGGATGCGCGCCCGGCGGAGCGTTTCCACGGTCGTGCACCGGAGCCGCGTGCAGGGTTGCGCTCCGGACACATGCCCGGAGCCATAAATTTGCCGACTGACGCGCTGGTGTCAGAGGGTTTTCTGCTGCCCGAATCCGAACTGGTCGCGATTTTTGATAACATCGGGCCGCCCGATGAGCCGCTGATCTGTTCGTGTGGATCAGGTGTAACGGCGGCCATCATCGCCCTGGCAGCAACGGTTGCCGGGCGTCATCGCGTCGCCGTATACGACGGCTCCTGGGCCGAATGGGGACAGCCCGGTCCATTGGATGTTGTGTGTGATTAGGAAGATCATGAAAACAATTCTTGCTTTATTGACGGCCGTTACGTTTTTTACGATTCAGCCGCGTGCGCTGGCTCAGGTTGACGAGTCCCAGATTGGCGCCTGGTACATGTATTTTTTTGGCAAAAATCTGCCCGATAGCAAATGGGGGTTTCAAGGGGATGCCCAGTGGCGCAACTGGGATCTTGGCGGCGACCTTGAACAATTGCTGTTGCGTGGCGGTGTTACGTATCGTCCGCAAAGCATTAACGCCTTGCTGACGTTGGGGTACGCCAACATTACGACCGGCGCATTTGGTGACAGCAGCGCCACGGTTAATGAAGACCGCATTTATCAGGAGGCGCTGCTCCCCCATCAATTGGGCGATCGCGTGTTTCTGCGTCATCGTTTTCGCTTCGAGCAGCGCTGGGTCGAGAATCAGGATTTTCGCACGCGCTTTCGCTACGCATTGTTTATGGATATCCCGCTCAACCAGGCCGACATGAGTGAGGGTGCCGTGTACCTCGCACTCTATAACGAGCTGTTCATCAATATGGAAAACGATATTGGCGATGGTCGCATGGTGAATACTTACGATCGCAACCGCTCCTACGCAGCCATCGGCTACAGTCTTCGCGACAAGCTCAAGCTTCAGGGCGGCTATATGTACCAGCACTCCAACGGGGTGGAGAAAGGTCAGCTGCAGCTGAGTCTGCACCAGTCTTTCTGAACCTCGGAAGAGCGACCGCGCCTGTTGGCATGATAAGCTGCAGCGCTTTCAACGAGGCTCGATCACATTGAAAGTATCCTGGTTGCCCCCCGAGCTGATTCCCGTTGGCCGACTGGGCCTGACGCATTCCCCTGGCGTTAACCAGACCACGCGTGATCAGGATTTGCGTTCGTTGTCCAACGCCGGTGTGAAACACATCGTCTGCCTGCAGGAGGCGTTTGAACTGCGCTACAGCGATATGGACGATGAGACGCTCGAAGAGCGCAGACAAGCGGTTAATGACTTTGGCATGCGCTTCACGCATTTTCCTATTCCCGATCACGGCGTGGGCTCGTTGGCTGAGTACCGTGAGCTGATCGACGCCATTCGCGCGGACCTGGCACAACAAGAAACGCTGATACTCCACTGCTTTGCTGGTCTTGGTCGAGCGGGAACAGCGGCCGCGTGTGTGCTCGTGGCAGACGGCATGACGCCGCGCTCGGCGATACTTGAAGTCCGCGACGCGCGGCCCGGCGCGATACAAAGCGATGCTCAGGAGCAGTTCATTCTCAATTACGGTGGACACGATGATTGTGCCGAGCAGTAGAGGGATCAACTCCACAAACCGGGTGCTGGCATCATGGCGGTGACGCGTCGAACAATTATCCGATCCGCCATTGGTGTCGTGGCACTCGGTGCTACCGGCGGTGCGGCATGGCTTGCAATGGGGCCGCGGCGTCCCGAACCGGGCATTGCCTCTTCATTATTGTTGCTCGACGAGCTGGACTCGGCAGGCGCTGTCACGGCGCAGGGTGCCTGGAGTGCCGTGCAGGTTTTCCATCATTTGGCGCAAAGCGTGGAGATGTCGGTGCACGGCTTCCCCGAGCACAAATCCGATTTGTTCAAGCACACTGCGGGTGCCGCTGCGTTCGCAGTATTCCGTCGGCGCGGGCGTATGCATCATGCGCTGGACGAGCCAATCCCGGGTGCGCCTGGGCTTTCCGATGATGGCGACGTGGCCATGGCCATTGATCGATTGCGCCGTGCGCTGGTCGAGTTCGATGCCTATTCCGGCATTTTGGCGCCTCATTTTGCCTACGGTGCACTCACGCGTGAGCAATATGCGGTGGCGCATGCGATGCATCTGAATAACCACATGCGGGGCATTTCCGTACGCTAAAGCGCTTCGTCGTCCCGGACTATTGTTAAACCCGCTTCAGGGTTTGCCGTGCGGTGTATAGTGAACGTCATAAGAATACGCGCATGTGCGCTAATAAAACGACGCTGCCTTGACCCTGGACGATCGCCAACTTCAAATTTTTGAGCTCTGCGAAGCGGCTCTCGAGCTTGCGCCCGAGGATCGTGATGCGTGGCTCGCGCAGCAGTGCCACGATGAGTCGGCCCTGATGGCAGATGTTCAGACATTGTTGGCGCGAGCAGAACGTGACGACGATGTGCTGTCGTCTAACGTACTTGCCAACGTTCGACCCGGCGATCAGATCGGCCCTTATACGCTTGAAGACGTTTGCGGACGTGGCGGCATGGGTACCGTGTACCGAGCGCGCAGGGTGGAAGCAGAGTTTACGCAAAGCGTAGCCCTGAAGGTGCTGCGGGCCGAGATCGTCACCCAGGCGCTGCGGCAGCGTTTTGATCTGGAGCGCCGTGCCCTGGCGCGCCTGAGTCACGCCTACATCGCCAGCCTGATCGACGGCGGAACCACGGAGCAGGGATTGCCGTGGCTGGTCATGGAATATGTTGATGGTTTGCCGATCGATCAGTATTGCAACACCAACCGTCTGAGCGTCAGCGCGCGCCTTGCGCTGCTTGAGAAGGTGGCCATGGCCGTGCAGCACGCGCACCAGAACCTGGTTATCCACCGCGATCTGAAGCCGTCAAACGTACTGGTGACCGCCGACGGCGTGCCCAAGCTGGTGGATTTTGGCATTGCCAAGCTCGTCGAACCACCACAGCAGAGCGACGCAGCGCGGGCGGTGGAAGGTGTCACGACACTTTTTGGACAGCGCGCGCTGACCCCGGACTTCGCAAGCCCGGAGCAGATTCTCGACGGGCGCGTATCGACCGCCAGCGACATCTATTCGCTCGGTGTGCTGGCCATGCTGGTGCTGACAGGACGCAAGCCCTACGAGTTGGATACGAAAACGCCACGCAGTTTGCTCAAGTCGTTGGGGCGCGTCACGGTGCCGCGAGCAAGCGAACTGCTCACGCGTGATATCGGTGACGCAGACATAAACACGCTGGCCCGCGAGCGCAGCACGTCGCCTGCCAGACTGCGCCGACTGTTCCGCGGCGACGCGGATGCAATCATGGGTATGGCGCTTCATTCAGATCCTGACTCGCGCTATGTCTCGGCGGATGCGTTTCGACAGGACCTCCATCGCTACCGCCTCGGCCAACCGGTGGTTGCCCGCAACGCATCGATCTTCACACGCGCGCTGGCACAGGTGCGCTCGCACAAGCTGTTTTACTCCGTCCTGGCGGCGACCGTGGCGGCCTTGTCGGTCGGATTGGTTGTAGCGCTATGGCAGGCCAGAATCGCGCAGCAGCGTTTCGCCGATCTGCACGGTTTTTCGCGTATTGTGCTCGGCGACGTTTACGATTCGATTGTCGACCTGCCAGGGTCCACAAAAGCCCGCAGCGAGATTACCCGGGCCGCGCAGCACTACCTGGACAAGCTGGTTGGCAGTGACATGACGCTGGCGCGCCGGCACCTCGATGATGAGCTGATGACCGACCTTGCGCTCGCGTACCGCCGTCTTGGCGAGGTACAGGGCGATCCGACGAAAGCCAATCTGGGCGAGTCTGCCCTTGCGCTCGAAAATTTCAGGCGTGCGCTTGCGATTGCCGAACAGGTGCACGACGAGTCACCGCAGGCCAAGAGTTCGCGTGCACTGATTCATCGCAGTATTGCGGACGTTTTGTCGTGGCAGGGTGAGCGCGAGGAGGCGCTCGAACAGTTGAACACAGCGCAGCAACTGTTGACCGAACGTCTTGATCAGGAGCCAGACAACGTCAAGGCGCGTATTGACCTGGCGTACAATCACGTGAAAATTGGTGATCTCCTCGGTCATCCATCGTTCGTTAATCTTGGTCAAACTCAAGCCGCAGCTGGCATGTACGAACGGGGGATGACGCTGTTTGAAGGTATGGATGACCTGACGACGGACCGCGGTCTCGCGCGAAGTTACGGAGTACTGCTGGAGCGCGCCGGCACAATGGCGATGGTGCATAAGGATACGACGCGAGCACTGGCTCTGTATCGTCGATCCGGTGACGTACGCAGCGCACTGGCTGCGAGATATGCAGATCACACCGATATTCAGCGTGACGCTGGAATTGCGATTGAGAAAATCGCCGACGTGTTGCAAAGGCAGGGCGATTTATCCGCCGCGATTGCCAAGTATCGGGAGGCGCTCGCGATTTATCGGCGTCTGGCAGATGTCGACAAATCGAATGCCAATGCGCAACGCACGCTCGCCATTGGCCTTGAGAATCTCGCCGAGGCGCTGGTCGTCGATCAGCGTCAGACTCTGGCGCTGGAGCGCTATTCACAGGCTGTTGTGATTCGCGAACAACTTGTCCTGAAAGACCCGACGAGCCATCGATTGCGCGACGAGCTGGCGCGAACTCGCGAGGCGATCAACGCGCTATAGCAACCGCCGCCGTTTTGTGTCGACATGCGCTGTGGCCTACACTGCCAGCGGCCTGTCTGGAATGCCGGAATCTGCATGGTCGATCACAAACCCTCGCACGAACTGTCGGAGTCTGAAGCCGCGCTGCGCCTGCACGTGGGTGACGAAGCCTATGAGCGCGGTGCGGCCATTTTTCGCGATGGCGCCGTGTCCGGTCTTGCAACGCGCGGTAAACGCACCACGGCCAATGTTGCCGGAGAGTCCGTATACAAGGTGGTTTTGCAGCGCACGCCGCGCGGTTTTGAAGGGCACTGCTCGTGCCCCGTGTCAGACGGCTTTGACTTTTGCGATCACTGTGTTGCCGTCGCACTGGCGGTGGAGACCAAGGACGCGCAGAGAGCGCAGGCGATGGGCGGGCCGCCGGAGGCGCGGCTGAAAGTTTTTCTTGACGATCTGCCGCGCGAAAAGCTCATCGAGCTGATTGCCACCGCTGCCGGCGACTTGCCCGATCTGAATGAACGCCTGCAACTGCAAGCCGATATTGCCACCGGCGCTATGGACAAACGGCGTGCGCGAAAACTCGTGACTCAGGCGCTGCCGCTGCGACAGATCTGGCAGCGCCCGCAGGTGCGCAAGTATTTCGCCAAGGCGGTGGCCGGCATCAACGGCATCGTGGAAGTGGCCCCCGCCATGGAACCGCAGATATTGATGAACGTCGCCGAGTACGCGCTGGACAGGCACGACGCGGTGCTTGAGCGAGTCGACGATTCCGACGGCAACCGCTGGTTTTTACAGGACCGTTTGCGCGCTCTTTATGCCACGGCGCTTGCCCGCAGCGACTGGAGCACCCCGAAAAAAGTGGCGCATCTCCTGGACCGGATACTGCGCGACCCTGCCGATCTGTTCAGTCGCGATCTGACAGAATTCAATGATGCTCTCGGCGAGGACGGTGTTGGTGCGTTCTACGACCTGGTGCGCGAACGTTTGGGGGCAAGTCTGGCGGCAAAAAGCGACGAAGCTGACGATGCGTTGGTGCGGTTCGTGCTGACCGGACTCCTGCGTACTGATGCTGAACGTCGTGACGATCTCGAGGCGCTGATTGCACTGCAGAAAATGGACTTGCGTGGTGCCGTGGATCGCTATCAGCTCGCCGAGCTCTATCTACGTAACGGCGATCTGGATTTGGCCGAATCGGCACTGGATGAAGCCGACGAGCAGGCCGACGAACGTCATAGAAACTACGAGCTACGGGTCGAGATTCACAGCGCGCGTGAACACTGGCAGGCCGCGGTTGACGCGCAACTAAAGCTGCTTGTGCAATCGCCCTCGATAAACGTCTACAAGCGGCTGCAGACGCTGGCGCAGACGGCAGGACGCGAGGCGATTGCCACGCGTGAAGCAAACCGGGCGCTGCGACGCATGCTAAGCGCTGGTGACCCGCGTCGTGGAGCGGCCGCGGACTTGCTCGCGGAGCTTGCGTTTGCCAGTGATGATCACGACGAGGCGTTTGCTCTGATCGTCGAGCACGTCAGTGACGCGGATCGTCTGCTGGAGATGGTGACTTGGTTCGGTGATCAGGAACCGGTACGCGCCAGTCAGCTGGTTGACTGCGCGGTGGAGGCGACGATCGCGCAGAAGAAAAACGGCGCCTACAAGCAGGTTGTCGCGATTCTCAAAGCGCATCGGGCCACATTTGATCGTCTCGGTCCGGGGGCGTTCGCCTCGTTCGTGGCCGATCTCAAGGTAAGGCATGAGTTGAAGCGTAATCTGATCGCGCTGCTCGGCGCCGCTGGCTGGCACTAGCCCACGGCCGCTTTACGGCTGATTATGCGAACCTGCTCACGTTTGTGAGGCGGGCGCGTGGGACCCACGCGGTTCGGATTGGCGGCGCAATTGGTCACACTAGCGATGCGTCAAATCGAACGGAGTCTATGACCATGCGCCTCACCAGAACTGCGCTCAGTACAGCCATCGCGCTGGCCACGATGGCCGCCCTCAATGTGCCCGACACGGGGCACCATAATGAGTCAGCCGCTGTCCTGCCGACCGCGGATTCCACTGTGGTTGCCAGCGCCCCGCAGGCCCGCTCGGTGATTTTGCCCAAAGCAGATGAAGCTCTTTACACCAACGCAAAGGACGTTGAACACAAGATGGCGCCTGCGGTCGCCAGGCTGGCGCAGTCCGGTTCAACAGAGCCTGTGAAGATTGTTATCGAAGCGGCGGATGACGCTGTCGTGGAACGCCTCGCGAGCCTTGGCGTGCCCGCGGCCGCCATTCAGCGCTATGCCGCGTTGCCCTATTTGGCCGTTGAAATTGGCGCCAATGAGCTTGGTTATCTCGCCGCCAACGATGAGGTGCGCTTTGTATCTCTGGACTCAGAGGTCGAGGCGTCATGGTACGGAAACAGCGGCGGTTACTACGGTGGTGGCTACTACTACAGCTCCAGCAGCTACAGTAGCAGCCAGAGTCAGAGTCAGGCGATTGCACATCGCGTTGCCAACGCTTTGCTGCCCTCTGAAGTGCATGTGAATGGCCAAATTGGCGTGGCCGTTATCGACTCGGGCGTCGCGAACAACGTCGATATTGACTACCTGGTTTCCCGGCACGTCGACTTCGTCAGCAACTCTCGCCGCTGCAAAAAGCGCGGCTGCGACGAGTTTGGACATGGTACGCACGTCGCTGGCGCCATTGCTGGCGACGGTTACTTCACGCCACAAAAGTATTTTGACGGTATTGCGCCATACGCAAGCGTGACGTCGCTGCGTGTACTCGACCACAAGGGACGTGGCAGCGTTTCCAAGGTGCTGTCGGCGATTGACTGGCTCTTGTCACAGGGCCGCTCCCATGGCATCCGGGTGGTCAATATGTCACTCGGCAAGGCGGTGGAAACCGAAGCCGCGCGCGATCCTCTCGTGCAGGGCGTCAACCGCTTGTGGGATTCGGGTTTTGTCGTGATCGCATCGGCCGGCAACTACGGCCGCGACGGCAACTTCACGATCACTAGCCCGGGCAATGCGCGCAAGATTATTACTGTGGGTTCGCTGACCTATGCGGGCACCACTGACGTTGCCGACGATCACGTCTCAACCTATTCGTCACGCGGTCCAACGCTGTTTGACCACGTCATCAAGCCGGACCTGATTGCCCCGGGCAATCGCATCGTGGCGACCTCGGCCGGCGGTTCGGTGCTCAAGAACGGCCCGCGTGGTGCCAAACGCGATCGTCCGCCTGCCAACGGCTATTTTGATGAAGAGCTGTACATGGAGCTGTCCGGCACCAGCATGGCGGCGGCCATCGCAACGGGCGCAGCCGTTCTGATGCTCTCGCGCGAGCCGCATCTGTCGCCGGCCACTGTCAAGGCACGCCTGATGCGTTCGGCGCGCAAGGTGCCCTACGGCACGCTGCACACCGGCGCGGGCGTGCTGGACATTCGCGCGGCGCTCAATGACCGTGGGGTTGTCTACGGAGACGCGCTGTCCCCGCGCATCGAACGCTCGCCAGACGGCAGCAAGGTGTTTATCGAGGACCCTGCGGCGCTCTGGGGTTCCTCCCAGTTCAGTGCAAACCGTATCTGGAGCGACAGCTACCTGTGGAGCGACCGCGCGGTGTCCGGCGACAGCTTCCTCTGGTCTGACAGCTACCTCTGGAGCGACAGCTACCTGTGGTCCGACAGCTATCTTTGGAGCGACAGTTACCTGTGGTCCGATAGCTATCTTTGGAGCGACAGCTACCTGTGGTCAGACGCCGTGCGCGACGAACATCCTCTGATGGAAATGCGCGGTAACTCGATCAGCTTCAACGCCGACTAAGGTGTCCGGCCTCGGGCGCTGTGCCCGAGGCCGGCCCGGCGCCACTAGTCGTCTTCGACAACCACTGCGGTCCCGATGGCGAGCAACTCGGCTGCGCCGCCCATCATCACTGACGTGGTGACGCGCACGCCCACAACGGCGTTGGCGCCCAGGCTCTCTGCCTCGCGCACCATCCTGTCCAGACTTTGCTCACGGCTTTCGGCGATAAGCTTGGCGTACTCGTGGACTTCGCCGCCCACAATGTTGCGCAGTGCGGCCATGATGTCCTTGCCGATATGGCGCGCTCGAATCGTATTTCCTCGCGCCAGTCCCAGAGTTTTGACGATGCGCTTGTTGGCGACCGATTCGGTAGTAACTACAATCATGATTCAAATCTCCACGTCATTGTACTTGTCGGTTTTGCTCTCCAGAACGCGCTGCCGCAATACCGAGAGAAGAAGCAACGAACCGCCCGCGTAGACACCGCCAATGGCAAGTTTTTGCCACACTGGAATCGTGGCGTCGACCAGCCACATGTACAGGCCACCCGCACCGAGTAAAGCGGTTGCGGTCAGCGCGATAAACCAGCCCAGATGACTTAGCACGACAACACTTTGATCAGTGCTTCGTTCGCGCCACTGGTCTTCCCCCAGCGGGCTCAACTTGCTGTTGCCCACTCGTGAGCGGATAGATTTAAGGCTGCGCAGCTGCTCCTCGCACTGTGCACACTCGCGGCAGTGGACTTCAACGATTTGCCGCTGTTGCTGTGTCAGTTCGCCATCGACGTAGCCCGACAGGAGCTCACCGATGTGCTTTTTACTGTTGTGTTGACTATTCATATTCGATGAGAGCCTCCTTTAACGCGAGTCTTGATCGATGCAGCCGCGACATGATGGTGCCCTTGGGTACCTCCAGCACGGCGGCTATTTCGGCGTAGGACAAATCGAGATAGTCACGCAGAACGATGGTTTCGCGTTGCGCCTGAGGAAGCGAGGCGAGGGCCTTGGCGATCGCGGCGTCTCGCTCTCGATTGGCCGCGCGCTGCAGAGGACCGTCCGTCTGATCGTGCAGCTCCTCCACCTCCACGTGGCTGGAGCGCCGCTGCCGAATCAGATCGATGCAGCGATTGCGCACGATGCGCAGAAACCAGGGCCGCAGTGGACCCTGGCTGGACTGGTATTTGCCCGGCGAGCTCAAAACCCTGGCGATGGCATCCTGAACCGCATCGGCAGCATCGTCGGCGTTGCCCAGAATCTGGCAAGCCAAAGCGTGCGCACCGTTGCCAAGCGCGATCAGTTCATCATACATAGCGTGATTGTCTCGTGTTCATAGTGAAACTACGCACGAGCACGCCGGTTTATTCCGTGGCTAGCGGGCGGCCGGTGGCTTGGTAGGAATACAGCTCGGCGGCAGAGGCTCCGGAACGTGCCAGCGCCGGTTGTCGGCGCCCAGATAGTCCGCCTCGCGCAGCGTACCGCCGTGTCCGCGGAACCATTCTACCCACACGTCCCGTACGCGAGGTTGGGTTTGATCGAGAGCAAAGCCCTCGGCCGGGGTGATCGGAGTGAAAATGTCGTCGCCGCCAAGAAGCAGGAAATCGTTGGCGGCCACACGCACGATATCGTCATCGCCGATGAGCGCGTCGTTGGTCAGTCGCAGTGCCAGCGTATTGTTTTGACAGTCGACGTCGATGCGCAGCCCGGATACGCCGGCCCGGCGTTCGGTATTTTGCACCTGCGCCGCCAAGAGCGTGCGCAGCGCTGCGCCGGGAAGCTCAACGATGGCGACCCGATTGTCGAACGGGAAGGCGCGATAGACATCGCCGAAAGTCAGGGGGCCCGCCGGCAGGCTCGCACGAATACCGCCAACCACGTTGTGAATCGCCACATCGGCCCCGGTAACTTCGCGGATCGCGTCGGTCATGAGTCGCCCGATTGCAGAGTAGGGCGCGTCTTTCGTTGTGATGGGTGTCTCGAGGGTGACACCCAGTGGTTCGCGCTTGACGATCGCGGCGTTTGCAACCGCGGTCGCAACGACCGCGGCAACACTGGGCATGGGTTGCAGTGTCATGGATTCGTAGGTGGCCGGTCTCGCGCCCGCGTCGCCCTCGTTTGCACAGCGCGCGCCATCTTGCTCGATAAACTCGCAGATGCGTTGGGCAGGAAAAATTCGGCGCTCCAAAACGCGTCTCGACACGCGATCAATACGATAGTCAACTCGCCCGAAAGCGCGCGCGCTGGCAAAGCTCTCCGTAATGGCAATGCCGTTGACCTCGTGCGCAATCCCGCGATGGTGGTGCCCGGCAATGATCTGATCAACCAGGCCTCGAGGCAGCGCACGTGCCACTTCGAATACTTCGGCGTCAGCTTCACATACGCTTAAATCGAGCGGATCGTCGAGGGAGTCGCAGCGCCCGCCGGCATGCGCGGCGACGATCACCAGATCTACGTTTCGAGCGCGCAGTTCATTGGCATAGCGCTCGATCGTCGGCGCCAGCGGAGCGATGGCAAGTCCCGCGGTATTGGCAAGGATGGTGGTCTCCAGCGTCTCAGCCGTGGTCACACCAATCACGCCGATGCGCACACCGGCACGCTCAAAGATCGTGTAGGGCTGAAAGTTGTCCCACGCCACGGGAGCCTGAGTGGCCAGATCTATCACATTGGCCGCCAGCAGTGGAAAACGGGCCTCCCTGGCGCGCTGTTTGAGCGCGCCCTGGGGATCGTCCTGTGGAGATTCGGGAATAAAAGGCTCACCCGCTGGGCCAAAATCAAATTCGTGATTGCCGATGGCCGCAGCGTCATAGTTCAACGCGTTGTACGCCTCGATCATTGCCTTGCCCTCGCCGAGATTCGACTCCAGCGTGCCTTGCCACATGTCGCCAGCATCCAGCAGT
Source organism: uncultured Gammaproteobacteria bacterium (assembly GCA_964639265.1). Classification (GTDB taxonomy): domain Bacteria; phylum Pseudomonadota; class Gammaproteobacteria; order Steroidobacterales; family JBCCMA01; genus JBCCMA01. The sequence continues at coordinate 18,733 of CAZXCL010000053.1, forward strand.
ACGACGCCGCCATCGGACTCGCGGCGGGTACGCAGGGCGTTTACATAACCGGAAAACGCCGTCAAACCGCCGTAGCGCCCAATCAGTTCGCCGTGCACATCGTTGGTGCCAACGACCGACAGAGTCACGACGTCCAGCGGTGCGGGCCGGGGCGTGCCGGAACACGCCGAGATCAACAGGGCGGTCAGGCAAAACAGGGCGTTGCGCATAAAGTATCCAGTGGTGGTGATCAAGGCCGCTATTCTAGCTGGCTTTGGACGTTCATGGCCCCTGCGCTTAAATCGTGCCGACCGGCGCGTCCATTCAAGAAACTGTGGCGGTGGTCGCTACCAACCAGACCACAACCTATCGCCCAACGGGACCCATTCCTGTGCAAATGCTGCAAAGCTGGCTCACCAGCCGTGCCTTACTGCTGTTGTTGCTCGTTGCGACGGGCCCCGGCGTGCTCGCGATTGACGCGAATCGCGCGCCAACCCAATACATGTATCGGCACTGGGATCGCACTGCCGGACTGCCCGCCGATACCGTCTGGGCCGTCCATCAATCCGAACTGGGATTCCTGTGGATCGCGACAGAAGGCGGTCTTGTTCGCTTCGATGGCGCCGATTTCAAGACCTACAATCGCGACACCACTGACGCGTTTATTGCAGATGACGTGCGCGATATTGCGGAGGCTCCAGACGATACGCTGTGGGCCGCCACGTTTGGCAGCGGGTTGATTCGGGTTCGAGGCGATGAGGTCACTCGTTTCGACAAGAAAAACGGGCTGATCAACGATGTGGTCTATTCGACGCATGTTGCGGCCAATGGCGATGTCTGGGCGGGTACCGCGTCAGGCGTGTGTCGACTTCGCGGCGACAAGTTTCGCTGCTGGACGCCTGAGGACGGCATCGCCAAGGGCAGAATCGTGCGCATGACCGAGGACACTGAGGGCCGCATGTGGTTCGCGAGCCTGGTTGACGGTCTGACGATGATCGATCACGACAAGGTTAAGACGTTTCGCGTTGAAAGCGGGTTGACTACACCCCAGATTTTCATGCTCATGACCGATCCCGAGCTTGGCGTTGTCATCGGCACGTACAACGGCGACTACCACCATGTTGTGGATCAGACGATCGTGCCGCTGGATCGCGGTGATTTGCCTGAGGGCCTGATCCCGCTGAGTTCTTTTCGTGATCGGGATCGAAACCTGTGGATCGGTACCAACGGAGGCGAGGGCGTGTGGCGCATGCGGCCCGAACCGAAGAAGTTGAACCCGTCCGAGCATTCGCTTTCACACGTATTCGGGATGACCGAGGATCAGGAGGGCGGTATCTGGATTGGCAGCACCATGGGGCTGCATCAGTACCGGGCGGGGCCTTTTGTGCCCTGGGGTGCCCCCGAGGGGGTGGCCAATGGCACCTTTGTCGTCGCCGCGGCCAGTCGTGATGGGATCTGGGCGGGATCTGAGGGCAACGGTCTGTATCGATTGCACGTCGACGGCAGGTTCACGAATTTCACCATGGAAAACGGCCTGCCCTCGGATAGCGTTTCGTCGCTGCTGCTAAGTGACGCAGGCGTATTGTGGGTGGGAACGTTTGGCGGCGGTGTTGCGTGGTTCGAAAATGACGCGGTCACCCGCGTGATTTCTGCCGACGAGGGCCTGGCCGGCAATCAGGTGGTGTCACTGTTTCAAACACCCGACGGTGCGGTGTGGATTGGTACCGCGGCCGGGCTTCAGCGTTGGGACGGCGATCAGATTACGCACACGTTCACCACCGGCAACGGTTTGCTGGCCGATCTGGTGCGGGACATCAAGATGGATCACGAAGACAATCTGCTGCTTTCCAGCGATAGCGGTCTTGTGCGTTTTTCGCTGTCTGAACTCGAGGTGGTAGACACCTTTAACCGCGATCAGGGACTCGCGGATGACGTCGTAGCGACAACCTACGTGGACGATCGGGGCGTGATCTGGATCGGCGGGCGCAACGGCGGACTGTCACGACTTGACGGCGACACGCTGTTTCACTTTACGCGTGAACACAACATCGGTGTGCCGTCGGTGATGTCGATCATCGAAGATCAGACTGGCTACTTGTGGTTTGCGGGGCGGCGCGGCGTTGCCCGCGTTGCTCGCGACGAGCTCGATGCCGTGGCGTTTGGCAACGCCGCAAGCGTGCATGCACAAGCGTTTTCCGAGCGCGATGGCATGCGAGCCGTGCGTGTTTCCGGGGGCTATCAGTCGCCCGGCGTTATCACTCCGGATGGCCGGTTGTGGTACGCGACCTCTCGCGGACTGGTGGTGGTCAATCCCTCACAACTTGTGCCGCCTGCGGTTAATCCCACCGCGTTGATTCAGCGTGTCGTGGCCGACGGAAAGCCGGTTGCGGGTGGTGCACCATTTCGCATTCCGGCGGGAACGCGCTCTGTTGAGATTGAATACACAGTGCCAAGTGTGAACGATGCCGATCGGCTGCGCTTTCGCTACCGAATGGCGGCAGACGGCGATCGCTGGCAGGAGGCCGGCGCAAGGCGTACGGCGTTTTTCACATCGCTGCCACCGCGCCGCAACTACTTTGAGGTGGCCGTCTCACACGGCGGGCAGCCGTTCGACGACACCGATCGTGGCGCAACGCGGGTGGAACTGTATGTCATGCCCATGTGGTATCAGACGTACCTGGCGCGCACAGCAGCTGTGGTCACACTGGTGTTGTTGGCCTGGGGCGCATACCTTACGTCCGTGCGTCGTCTGCGTGCCAGCCAGAAGCGGCTAGAGCAGCTGGTGGGCGAGCGCACGACGGCGTTGCGTGAAGCACTTGAAAAAGTGGAGCAGATGTCACGCACCGACATTCTCACCGGCTTGTCGAACCGTCGTCATTTTGAGGAGCGCTTGAGCCGTGACTGGACGCGCGCCGTAGAGACCAGAACGCCCATCAGCGTCATGATGCTGGACATCGATTACTTCAAGCAGTTTAACGATACCGCGGGTCACCAGGAGGGTGATCGCTGCCTCAAGCAGGTGGCCGCGGCACTCGCGCGTAGCGTTCGCGATGACGACTTCGTGGCGCGCTATGGTGGTGAGGAGTTCGTGGTGTTGCTGGCCGGTTCGGATGTTAATGCAACGGCCATGATTGGCCGACGCATTCAGGAGAGTGTCAGCGCGTTGAACCTGCCGCATCCGGGGCGCCCGCCCGGCTCTGTGGTTACCGTAAGCGCAGGGTTTGCGACTGCGGAACCGGGCGTCATTGACAGTGTCGAGGAACTCGTGCGACGTGCCGACGAGGCACTGTACCGGGCCAAGGAGCTGGGGCGCGATCAGGTCGTGATGCATCGTGACATGGCACGTGCGGCCAGCGGATAACGCGCTTCGGAAAACACTTATTGTCCAAATCTGCGCGCCGCGGCATCGTCAGGCTTTGGTCTTCTTGCTAAAGGATTGTAGTGCCATGTCCCAGCCGTCAACCGAACCGACGCCGCAACCGGCGGAAGATCTCGTGGAGTTGCCGCGAACCAACGAACAGATTCGCGATCTGTTTCGCACCGGCACCTATCCGTACAAGACCAAAATCAGCTCCAGTCGTTACAACCGTGAAAAAGAGGCGCTTCAGGTCGAGCTTCTGAAGGTGCAAAACTGGGTGAAGCAAACCGGGCAACGCATTGTGGTCCTGTGCGAAGGTCGGGATGCCGCCGGAAAGGGCGGGACGATCAAGCGCTTCATGGAGCACCTGAATCCACGTGCGGCGCGCGTGGTCGCTCTGGAAAAGCCGACCGATCATGAGCGCGGGCAGTGGTACTTCCAACGTTACATTGCTCATTTGCCCACGGAAGGGGAAATGGTTTTTTTTGATCGCTCCTGGTACAACCGCGCCGGCGTGGAGCGCGTCATGGGCTTTTGCAATTCGCTCGACTATCTTGAATTCATGCGCCAGGCGCCAGACCTTGAGCGAATGATCGCGCGCTCGGGTATCCATCTTTTCAAATACTGGTTTTCGGTGACCAAAAGCGAGCAAGAGCGACGGTTCGACGCGCGCGCCAAAGACCCGTTAAAACAATGGAAGCTCAGCCCCATCGACAAGCTGTCGCGAAACAAGTGGGTGGAGTACACCCAAGCCAAGGAAGCGATGTTCTTTTACACCGACACGCGCGACGCGCCGTGGACGGTTGTGAAGTCCGATGACAAGAAGCGCGCCCGGCTCAACTGTATGCGGCATTTTTTGTCGTCGCTGGACTATCCGGACAAAGACCTGAATGTTGTCAATGGGCCGGATCCTTTGATTGTCGGCACGCCTTCTCAGGTCATAGAAAAAGACAGTCACCTTTGGGGCTAACGCCGACTGCCTCGCCCCGGGCGGCGGAATGCCGCTACACTTGAGACCTTCCTCTTTCGTTGAAGGGTCTTTTTGCCATGATGTATAGGTCTTTGCCACGTGCCGGCATGGCGCTCTTGTGCGTGTGTTTGCTTGCGTTCTCGGGTTGCGCGTCGGTGCCGCCATCAGCGCTTAACGATCAGACAGAGCGCCAGCGTCTTGAGCAACTAGCCCGCAACGTGCGCATTGTTCGTGACGATTTCGGCGTGCCCCATATCTACGGCAAGACCGATGCGGATGCGATTTTCGGGTTGCTCTACGCGCAGGCCGAAGATGATTTTAATCGCGTGGAGCAAAACTACATCTGGGCAACCGGACGCCTTGCTGAGGTAGAGGGTGAAGACGCGCTGTACAGTGATCTTCGCGCGCGACTCTATATGACGGTGTCAGAAGCCAAAGCCGCGTATGCGGCGGCGCCCGAGTGGCTCAAGGCGCTATGTGATGCTTACGCCGATGGTCTCAACTATTACCTGATGACGCACCCTGATGTTACGCCGCGCCTGCTGACACGATTTGAGCCGTGGATGCCGATGTTCTTCAGCGAAGGATCTATTGGCGGCGATATCGAGGCCGTCGACGTGGCCGGCATTCGAGCTTTCTACGGCGGCGCGACGTCCGTGGCGCATGCGGACTCGCGGCCCGTTTTTGAGGAGCCGAGTGGCTCGAACGGATTTGCGATCAGCGGCAAGCTGACCAACTCAGGTGCGCCGATGCTTTTGATAAACCCGCACACCTCGTTCTATTTTCGCGGCGAGGTGCATGTGGTCAGTGAGGAGGGGCTCAACGCCTACGGCGCCGTCACTTGGGGGCAGTTTTTCGTCTATCAGGGTTTCAACGAACACACCGGCTGGATGCACACTTCCACTTACGTCGATTTCATGGACGAGTTTGTGCAAGACGTATTTGAGCGCGACGGCCAACTGGTCTATCGCTACGGCGATGAAGTGCGGCCGGTCGAGGTTTCCGAGGTTACGCTCAAATACAAACAGGGCGATCGCATGCGCTCGCGAACCTTTGAAACCTATCGCACGCATCACGGCCCGGTCACGCACCAGAGGGACGGCAAGTGGGTCGTGACAAAAATCAACTGGGATCCGGTGGCGGCGCTGCATCAGTCTTTTGTGCGCACCAAATTGTCGAACCACGATGAGTTTCGCGAGATGATGCGGATTCGTCGCAACTCGTCCAACAATACGGTGTACGCCGATTCATCGGGCAACATTGCCTACTACCACGGCAATTTTGTTCCGCGTCGGGATACCCGCTTCGACTATTCGCAGCCCGTGGATGGCAGCAATCCGGCCACCGATTGGCAGGGCCTGCACAGCGTTGAGCAAACCATCAACGTGCTTAATCCCGACAACGGCTGGATTCAGAACTGCAATTCCACACCGTTTACCTCGGCCGGACTCGATAGCCCGAAAAAGGAAGACTATCCCGTGTACATGGCGCCAGACGAAGAGAACTTTCGCGGCCTGCATGCGGTGTCGGTGCTCACAGGGCAGCAAGACCTGACGCTCGACAAGCTCATCGAGCTGGCCTATGACCCGCACATGACCGCCTTCGATGTGCTGGTGCCGGGGGTGGTTGCGGCATTCGATACGCTTGGCAGCGGCAACCCCGATGTACGCGAGGCCGTTGCGCTTTTGCGCGCATGGGATAGGCGCGCGGCGGCCGATTCTGTGGCCATGACGCTCGCGCACTTCTACGGCATGACCCATGCCGCGCAGGCGCCCAATCCGCAGCGACTCAATCCCCGGGGTGTCGCGTTTGCCGAGTATCTCGCCACGCAGACGCCGGCGAGCGAGCGACTTGAAGCGCTTGAGGACACGTTGCGCCAACTTGATCAGGACTTCGGCCAATGGCAGACCCCGTGGGGCGAGGTCAATCGTTTTCAGCGCCTGACGGGTGACATTCTGCAGCCTCACGATGACGAGGCACCGAGTTTACCGGTGGCCTTTGGCTCCGGGCGCTGGGGCGCTCTGGCCTCATATGGTGCCAAGCGTTTTGCAGGGACGAAGCGGTTGTATGGCTCGTCGGGGAACAGCTTTGTTGCCGTCGTGGAGTTTGGTGAGCGGCTGCGGGCTAAATCGATGCTGGCGGGTGGACAGAGTGGCGATCCGGATTCGCCCCATTTTGACGACCAGGCACAACGCTACGTAGACCGCCAGTTCAAGGATGTTGCGTTCTATCCGGAGGATGTAGCGGCGCGCGCAAAGCGCACATACCGTCCCGGCGAATAGACGAAGGCGTGGCAGCGACATCATCTGTCTACCAGGCCAGCGTTTGCGCTAGACTGTGAGGCATCCAGGCGCCCATGCCACACACTGGAGACAAACCATGAAAATCACGCTCAACGTCAATGGTGAGGACCGTGAGCTCGACATTGAGCCCGAGATGCCACTGCTGTGGGCGTTACGTGATGAGCTTGATATCACCGGGCCCAAGTTCGGCTGCGGCATGTCACTGTGCGGCGCGTGCACTGTTCACATTGATGGTCAGCCCGTACGCTCGTGCACCTACCCGACGTCGGCCGTGCGCGGCAAGGTCACGACCATAGAGGGGCTCGGTACGCCCGACGCACTACATGCCGTCCAGGCGGCGTGGATCGAACATCAGGTTGCACAATGCGGATATTGTCAGTCGGGTCAGATCATGTCGGCGGCGGGGCTGTTGGCGACCAATCCGTCACCGACGGATGACGACATCAACACGGCCATGCGCGGAAACTTGTGTCGCTGCGGGGCCTATCCTCGCATTCGAGAGGCCATCAAGAGCGCGGCGCGCGCGCTTGAGGAGAAATAGTCGTGGGTAAGCTGCGCAAAATCGCACGTCGAACTTTCCTGATCGGATCCGTCGCTGTTGCCGGTGGCGTTGCGATCGGTTACTGGCGCTACAAGAAGCCCTACGCCAATCCGCTGGAGGCGCGACTGGCCGAGGGCGAAGTTGCGCTCACCCCGTACGTACGTATCGATCAGCAAGGGGTCACGATTATCACGCCACGCGCTGAGATGGGTCAGGGTGTGCATACGACGTTGGCGGCGCTGGTAGCGGAGGAGCTTGACGTCTCGCTGGACGATGTACGCGTCGAGCACGGTCCGGCGTCGCGGGCGTATTTTAACGGGGTTCTGCTCGAGGAAGCCGTGCCGTTTGCGCAAACCGACACCAGTACGTTGGCTGAAAACGTGCGCGGCTTCACCAAAGTGCCGGCCAAATTTCTTGGACTGCAGGCCACAGGTGGCTCGACCTCGACGGCCGATGCGTTTGTGAAAATGCGAGAGGCCGGAGCAGCGGCTCGCCAGGTCTTGGTACAGGCCGCGGCTAAAATTCATGGCGCGGACGTGGCCAGTTTGGTTACCGATATGGGGGCTGTGGTGTTGCCCGACGGCAAGCGCGTTGCCTATCAATCGCTGGCAACGGCGGCGGCCGACATCGAACCGCCGCGCCGCCCGGCGCTCAAGCCCGCATCGCAGTGGAAGCTGCTCGGTCGCTCTTTGCCGCGGGTTGATGTTGTCGCCAAATCGACCGGCACGGCGGAATACGCCATCGATGTGCGCTTACCGGACATGCTCTACGCGACCCTACGGCGCAATCCGCATCTTGATGCGGGCATGCGTTCCTACGACGCATCCAAGGCACAAAAGATGCCCGGCGTGAAGCGCGTGATTGCCTTGACCGACGGCGTTGCGGTTGTGGCGACCAATACCTGGTATGCGATGAAGGCCGCCGCAGCCGTCGACATTGAGTGGGAGCCGGCGGGTTATGCGGCGACCACCGAAGCGCTTTTGGCGCAGATCTCAGATTCGTTTGACGACGAATTTGAGGACAGTCAGAACCGCGATGATGGTGACGTGGATGAAGCGCTTTTGGAGGCAAGCGTCGTCGAAGCGGAGTACCGCGTGCCGTTTCTTGCGCACGCCACCATGGAACCGATGAACGCCACGGCCTGGCTGCACGACGATCAGGTCGATATCTGGGCCGGCAATCAACTGCCGACCCAGGTTGTCAAAGAAGCCGTGGCGTTGTGCGATGTGGACGCCGAGCAGGTCAACGTGCATACCACGTACATGGGAGGCGGTTTTGGACGGCGTGCAGAAATGGACATCATCCGACAGACGCTTGAGGTCGCCCAGGCGATGGTCGGGACACCCGTCAAGCTGACCTGGTCACGTGAAGAAGACATGACCCATGATATGTATCGTCCCGCCGCCATTGCGCGCTTTCGTGGCTCGGTCAAAAACGGTCGCCCCGATGCGATTGATCTCAAGCTTGCCACGCTGTCGGTCATTTCGTCGCAAATGGAGCGGCTTGGCATCCCGGCGGCCGGTCCCGACGTCTCCATCGTGCAGTCGGCCTGGGATCAGCCTTACGGCATCGAACACTATCGTGTAACCGGATATCGTGCACCGGCCAGCCTGCCGGTCACCTCGTGGCGTTCGGTCGGCGCGTCGCAAAACGGATTTTTTCATGAATCAATGATGGATGAACTGGCGCATGCAGCCGGACGCGATCCGCTGGAGATGCGGCTTGAGACCATCGATCACATGCCCAGCCGCAAAGTGCTCGAGGCGGTTGCCGACATGTCGGGTTGGTCGACCAGGCCGTTGAGCGGACACGGCCGTGGTGTCGCGTTTGTCTTGTCGTTCGGCGTGCCGGTGGCCGAGGTGATCGAGGTGGCCAATACGACCGACGGGATTCGCATTGTCGGCGCGTGGGCGGCCGTGGATGTGGGCACAGCGCTCGACCCGCGCAACATCGAGGCGCAGGTGCACTCAGGCATCAACTTCGGTCTGTCGGCGGCAATGACGGGCGAAATCACGGTGGCCGACGGCAAGGTCGAGCAGACCAACTTTCACAATTATGATGCGATCCGCATTCATCAGGCACCGCCTATTAGCGTTGCCGTACTGGAAAATGGCGACAAGATTCGGGGTATCGGTGAGCCGGGCCTGCCGCCGGTGGCGCCAGCATTGGCCAACGCCATTTTTGCTGCCACCGGTCAGCGTATCCGTGAGTTGCCGCTGCGCAAACACGTAAAGTTTGCATGAATTTGGCAGAGCAACACTGCATCATCGTCGGGGCGAGTCACGCGGGCGTACAGTGCGCACTGCGTCTGCGTCGACTGAATTTCGAGGGTCGTATCACGATTCTCGGCGAGGAGGCGCATACGCCGTATCATCGCCCGCCGCTGTCCAAGGATTACCTGACCGGCGCCAGGGAGTTGGACCGGATTGCACTGGTGCCCGAAGCCGGCTACGACAAAAACAAGATTGATCTGCGGCGCGGCGAGCGCGCGCTCGCCGTGCACTGCGACAGCCGTACGTTGACGCTGACCGACGAGCGCTATCTCAAATACGATTATCTGGTGCTGGCGCTCGGCGCACGGGTACGTCGGCTTAATGTGCCGGGCTCTGATCTGGCCGGCATTCACTACTTGCGCAATGTCGATGACGTCAACGCCATTCGTGAGGAGGCCGTGGCCGGCAAGAACGCGGTTGTGGTCGGTGGCGGATACATCGGTCTTGAGACGGCCGCGTCGCTGCGCAAGCTCGGCATGGACGTCACGATTGTCGAGTCAATGCCGCGCGTGCTGCAGCGCGTGACCGGTCGTGTTGTATCAGATTTTTATCGTCAGCTGCATACGTCGCAGGGCGTACAGATTGTCGAGTCGGATCAGGTACGGCATTTCGAAGGTAGCAAGCGGGTGCGCACGGTGGAGCTCGAGTCGGGCATGCGTCTGCCAGCCGATCTTGTCGTCGTGGGGATCGGTGTCATTCCCAACACGGAGATGGCGGCGACCGCCGGTCTGGCCGTCGACAACGGAATATGCGTCAACGAGTTTGCCCAGACTGCCGATCCATGCGTCTACGCCATCGGAGACTGCGCCAGCTTTGTGCATCCGCTTTATGATCAGCGGATGCGGATTGAGTCTGTTCAAAATGCCGGAGAGCACGGGTTGACCGCGGCGCGCTCGATTGTGGGGGCACCCGAGCCCTATGCCACGGTGCCCTGGTTCTGGTCCGACCAGTACCACGTTAAACTTCAGATTGCCGGACTCCCGGTCAACACTGATGAGACGCTGATCCGCGGCGATGATCGCAGCAGCGACGGTTTTTCGGTCTTGCATCTCCAGGATGGGAAGCTGCTGGCGATTGATGCCATCAATCGCCCGAAAGACTTTATGCAGGGGCGCAAGCTGATTGCCGAAGCCAGGCCGATTGATCCCGACCGACTCAAGGATCCGGCGATACCGCTGGGGACGTGAGACGCGCTATTGCCGAGGCCCTCGGCATTGCCTCTACAACGCGCTGCGAATGGCACTCGGTTCAAGGTGGCGATATTTGCCGCGCCTTTAAACTTACCTGGGCCGCGGGCCGGGTGTTCGTCAAGACCCATGATGCGGCTTATGCCGCAATGTTTGAGGCCGAAGCGATGGGGCTTGCCGCGATCGCAGCAAGCGCCACGGTCAGAGTGCCACAGGTGCTGCTGTGCGACGCGGACTCCGAATCAAGCTGGCTGGTGCTCGAATGGCTGGACTTCAGCGCCTCGAGTCATGGCGGCGGGGCGTTACTCGGCACGCAGCTGGCGGCGATGCATCGGCATACAGCCGCCGCCCATGGCTGGAAGAAAGATAATTTTATCGGGCTGAGCCGGCAGTCAAATCACAGATACGATCGCTGGTGCGATTTTTTTGCCAACGAGCGTCTGGGCGCGCAACGCGATATGGCCGCGGCGCATGCATCGACGCGACCGCTCGCGGATGATCTCGCCCGTTTGATCGAGCATGTGCCGTGTTTGCTTGCAGATCACGCCCCGGCGCCGTCGTTGCTGCACGGCGACCTGTGGGGTGGCAACTGGGGCTCGCTTGCAGGCGGCGAACCGGTGCTGTTTGACCCGGCGTGCTACTACGGGGATCGGGAAACGGACCTGGCAATGACAGAACTGTTCGGCGGGTTTGGCGCAGAGTTTTATCTTGCCTACGACGCGGCCTGGCCTCGCGCGCCGGGATACAGCGGCAGACGTGATCTCTACCAGCTCTATCACATCGCCAATCATGCCAATCTGTTTGGCGGCAGCTATGTCGAACGGGCGCGCTCGTTGACGGCGCGGTTACTGCAGAGGGTGGGAGACGCTAGCTGACGTTCTCGAGCATGCCGGAAAGGTCGTCGGCGTGATGCTCCTCTTCTTTCAGGATGTCTTCCATCAGGCGCCGGGTGGTGGGGTCGTCGTTGCCCAGCCAGCGGACGATTTCCGAATAGGTTTCGATGGCGATGCGCTCTGCCACGAGATTCTCCTCGATCATCTCGCGCAGCGAATCACCTTCTGTATAGGTTGCGTGCGCGCGCGTGGCGAGACCTTCAGGGCTCCAGTCGGGGGTGCCACCAAGCTGCGCGATGCGCACGCTGATCCAGTCGGCGTGGACCTGCTCTTCGTTGGCGTGAACCAGAAATTCGGCCGCAATCGGGTCGGCGTTAATGCCCTTGGCGCAGTAGTAGTGATTGCGATAACGCAGGATGCATACGATCTCTGTCGCCAGCACTTCGTTAAGCACGCTGATGACCTGCTCACGGTCGGCTTCATAGGCGTCGGTGACGGCACCGTCCATCATCTTGGCGCGGGCGCGCTCCGCAATGGCTTTCATATCGGCTTTGAAAGGCTGTTTCATCGTTGGCTCTCCTGACTGTTGCCGTAGTGCAACGCTCTTTTGTATGCAGAGGGAGTGTCGCACGAACTCGCCTCGCCGGACAGCGTGCGTCGACCGGTTTTCCAGCGGCGTTCGCCCAGTCTGGGGAAAGCCCTAGTCCAACCGACCTGCATGCCCTGATAGCGTCAACGTACGCAGCTTTAACAACGGACTGATGTCATGGCAGGAATCGACCCGACGATCAATGGCGTAGCGACTACGCCACCACCACCGCCACCTACGCAGGACACGAGCTTTGTCGACGGCGCGCGCACCGGACAAAAAGTGGGCGAGTTCGAGGGCGGCGATATTCAGGCAGGGCAGCGTGCGGAGGCGGATTTTGGCAGCTTCGAGGAAGCGGCAGCCTACGCTCGTGGCACGGGCGAATCCACAGCGATCGTAACCGAGCAAGGACGCTATGTGGTCTACCAGACCACAGAGGTCAATAACGGCTCGTGGTTGCTCTCGTCCGGCAGTCAGTTCACACGCGACGCCGCGGTGACCAGCGGCGGCAATATTGACGCGCAAACCAAGCCAAGCGATCCCAACGTGGTGGCCATGGTCACCGACGACGCCTACCTGGTGGACTTCAGCACCGGGACGGCGCCTCTGAGCGGCCCGGTATCCGGACCGTTCGCCGCTCGAATCGAAGCCTACGGTCCGAGCCTCGAGAGCATTCAGGGCCAGGAAGCGTTTGAAGAGCAATTTGAATTAGCGATGCGCGACACGGCGCTGTACAGCCTCGATCAGGCGGAGGCCGTGGCAACGCAGACCGAGGCGCGGCTTCAGGGCAGTGAGTTTACGCCGGCGGATCGCGCCGCGATCGATTCTGCGCTACCAAAATTGCAGGAAGTCGACGCGCGCATTGCAGACGTACAGAGCCAGCTGTCGGACATCGGTCGGCAGCAGTTCGGACAGGCTATCTGGGACAGTGTTTTACGGCCGCCGGTTCTGCTTGGCACGGCCTCCCTGTTCCCGTCAGCCGCGGCACGACAACTCAGTGGCGAAGCCGCTGAACTACGCAGTCAGCTCGACGCGCTGGAAGTAGAGCGTATTGCCGCAGCGCAGGAGTTTCCCATGCTGCTGCGCGTGGATTCCACCGAATTTGCCAACATGAGCGAAGCGCAGCAGGTGGCCACGCTGCGCGGTGAAGCCGAAGGCGTTCTTGAAGATATCAAGACCACGCGCCAAAACGTGATCGACGGCGATTTCAATCTGTGGACCAACGGTGGCCTGCGCAACACGGCCGCGGCGGGCCTCGGTCTTTCCGAGGAGCGCATGGGCTGGGTGTCCGATCGCGCCACCAGCGAATCGCGCTGGGAGGCAGCGACCTCAATTGGCACCTCCGTGCTCGGTGTGGGTCTTGCCATTGGCGGAGCGGCGCTCGCCCCATTCTCGGGAGGCGCGAGTCTGTCGGCAACCGTCGTGGGCGGCGGCATGATTGCCGGCGGTATTGGCGTGGGAATTTACGAAGCCGTGACGGCAACGCAGGACTATCTGCGCGATCAGGCGGCCGTCAATACGTCGATTGATCCGAACGCCGGACTGTTGCCGCAGGAAGATGCCGGCCACTGGGGCTGGGTCGCGGCGGCCTGGGTCGGCGTCGGTATCGACGTTGCACAGGCCGTGTCGGCGGTCAGCAAGCTGGCCAAGGCGGGCAGTTCGGTTGACGATCTGTTGTCAGCAACGCCTCAGGGTCAGCGTGCGCTGGCCCAGACGGCCGACGAGCTGGGCGTCACGCCGCAGGTACTGCGCGAAGCGCTCGAGGGCTCGCGTGATGCGTCGCTGTCCACCGGCGTCATGTCGTCGGCGGATTTCACTAAAGCTTTCGGTTCGGATGTTGGCGAGGCGGTTACGCTGGTGGGCCGCGCGCCCGACGGCACCCTCGATATTCAGGTGGTCTTTCGCGACGGTCTGACACCGACCGATCGGGTTGCGGCACTGGGCGAGGAAGCTGTTCACGTGCGTCAACTGACGCAGGATCCGGCACTTGCCAAGCAGGCGGAGCTGCTGGACGAGGCGCGTTTGGCCGATTGGCCCAATATGGCCGATACCCAGAAGCTCGATACCTACCGTGCCAGTCTGAATATTGAGATCGACGCGCAGCAGCGCATCATCGCTGAGAGCGCGGGCACGCCACAGGCTGCCGCCGCGCAGGAACGACTGACGTCGCTCAGCGGTCAGCTTGACGAGGTGGACGCCGCCCTAGCCGGTGGCCGCGTACCCGACTGGCTGGCCGACGCCGCCCCGCCCCGGCTGTTTGCCGAGCCCATCTATCCGCGCACCAACGCCGCGGCCGAAGCGGCCGGCTATCCCGCCGCTCCCGACGGTCACTACTATCGCGATCTGGGCGAGGGCAACTACGAACTCACGCGTTTTCCATCGAGTCGCAGCGGCTGGGCGGATCCCGCCGACGTGACACCGATGCGCGTGCAGCTCAACAGCGACGGCACGCGCTCACTGGTGCCGCGTGAGGGCACGATCAGTGCGTCGGCGCGGCGCGCCGAGTTCGAGGCGCGATTTGGTGAGCCGCTGCAGTCGAGCACCGGTCAGGCGCTGGAGGCGTCGCTGGATGCGGCCAACATTCAGTCACCGTTTGTGCGCAGTTACGCGCGATCGTTTAACGAATCTCTGGCGCAGCTGGATCAACTGGCAGGCCCGGGCGCCAGCGATCAGCTGCTGGCGCGTCTTGCTGGCATGAGCGATGCGCAGGCGGAGACGGCGCTGCGCGGCGCACTGCGCTCCGACACGGTCGCGGCGATTCAGGATCTGCCAGCGGCGGAGCAAATGCCCGCCTTGCTGCAGGCCGCCGATGCGCTGCCCAGCGGCAGCAATCGACTGCGCGGAGAGCTGTTTACCCAGTTCCGCGAGGGCGCCATGCCTGCCGGGTTCCAGGCCGTGGAACCGGCCACGAA
>CAZXCL010000054.1:0-2097 GCA_964639265.1 uncultured Gammaproteobacteria bacterium
GTGTAGACCAGCGTGTGTTTCTGAATACCACCCGGCATCCCAAAGTGCCGGTGCGGAATGAGATCCATATCGGTAAGCATCGCGAGCATACGGGACACGGCGAAGACGCTAGCCAGTAAACCCGACGACGTTGCGATGATGGCGATGGCAACGGTAAACCACACACCGTATTGGCCCAACGCAGGGCCCGCGGCCTCAGCGAGCGCATAGTCTTTTGCAGCGACGATCTCATCGATCGACAGCGTTGAGCCAACTGCGAAACACACCATTAAGTAAACAACCACGCAGATGGCGAGCGAGGCGATGATGGCGCGCCCGACGTTCTTCTTTGGGTTCTCAACCTCACCGCCGCTGTTGGTGATGGTCGTAAACCCCTTGTAAGCGAGGATGGCTAATGCCACGCCGGCAAGGAAGCCGCCGGCAGAAGTCTGTTCGCCAATGCTGCCGGTAGCAGGCTTAAAGGCGAAACCCGCCGCCCACAACGCAACGAGCGCGAACGCTAAGATCCCACCGACCTTCAATATCGCGGTGACCTTGGAAAGATTGCCAATGACCTTGTTGCCCGCAATGTTGACGATGAACGCGAAGACGATCAGGGCGACAGCCAGTACCGGCACCCATACTGTGTTGTCGTCGACGTCAAAGAGCTGCAGCGTGTAGGTGCCGAAGGTTCGCGCGACCAGGCTCTCGTTGATGATCATCGAGAACGCCATCAGCAGCGCGGCCGCACCGGTCACCGTGGCCGGCCCGTAGGCTTTCTTCAGGATCATCGCAATGCCGCCGGCCGACGGATATTTGTTGGAGACTTTGATGTAGCTGTAGGCACTAAAGCCGCTGATGATGGCAGCGACAACGAACGCCAGCGGGAATAGCGAACCGGCGTATTCAGCGACCTGGCCGGTCAAGGCGAAGATGCCGGCGCCGATCATCACACCCGTACCCATGGCAATGGTGCCGGCGAGCGTCAGGCTGCCAGATTCGTAATTGCTGTGTTCTGAACTCAAGGTATCGCCCTCTCAATTACAAGGTTTGGCTGCGCAGACGCAGCGCATTGGCGATGACAGACACTGAGGACAAACTCATCGCGGCGGCCGCGATCATCGGACTTAAGAGCAGACCGAAGACCGGGTACAAGACACCGGCGGCGACCGGCACGCCAAGCGTGTTGTAGACAAAGGCAAAAAACAGGTTTTGGCGGATGTTGCGCATCGTGAGGCGACTGAGGCGTCGTGCCTTCGCAATCCCAAGGATGTCGCCTTTAACGAGCGTGACTGCGGCACTCTCCATGGCAACATCAGTGCCCGTTCCCATCGCAAGACCGACATCGGCTTGGGCGAGCGCCGGTGCGTCATTAATGCCGTCACCCGCCATCGCCACGATGCGTCCTTGTTCTTGTAGCTCACTGACGATGCGATGCTTGTCCTCGGGCGAGACATCGGCGTGCACCTGATCAATCCCGATCTGCTGCGCCACCGCGTTGGCGGTCGCTTCGCTATCGCCGGTGAGCATGACCACCGTGAGACCCTCCGCGTGCAAACGCTTTATTGCCTCCGGGGTGGTCGCTTTGATCGGGTCGGTCACTCCAATCAGTCCGGCAGATTGTCCGTCAATAGCGACAAACATCACTGTTTGCCCTTGTTCGCGGTAGCGGTTGGCCGCTGTGGCGAGGTCGGGATTAAAAACACCGATACGCTTCATCATCTTGGCGTTACCGATCGCGACCTCCTGGTCGTCGACGCGACCGCTCGCACCTTCTCCGGTCACCGATTCGAACTCGTCGGCCGAGCCATACGAGATATCGCGCTCCCGAGTACCGCGCACGATCGCCTCAGCCAGTGGATGCTCACTGACGCTTTCGACCGCGGCCACGGCCGCCAGTAGCGATCCATCAGTGAAGTTGGCGGTCGGCTCAACGGTCACCAGCGAAGGACGGCCGTCGGTCAAGGTCCCCGTCTTGTCGACAATCACCGTGTCGACCTTCTCCAGCCGTTCGAGCGCTTCGGCGTTTTTGATGAGGATGCCGTTACTTGCGCCTTTGCCGGTGCCGACCATGATCGACATTGGGGTCGCGAGTCCGAGCGCACAGGGACAGGCAAT
>CAZXCL010000054.1:2143-32661 GCA_964639265.1 uncultured Gammaproteobacteria bacterium
GATCAATACCGCGACCGCGTTGACGATGGCATAGGCCATCGCCGGTGTCGGGCCTAGCCAGGACCAGATGACAAAGGTGATGATGGCCACCAGGACGACGATCGGCACAAACCAGCTGGCCACGATATCGACCAAGCGTTGAATCGGCGCACGCGATCGCTGTGCCTCAGCGACCATCCGCACGATCTGAGATAGCGTCGTGTCATCACCGACGCGTGTCGCTGCAATGAGCAATGTGCCGGTACCGTTGACCGTGCCACCTGTCACCTCATCGCCGTCGGCTTTCTCGACCGGAATGGGCTCGCCAGTGATCATGGACTCGTCGACGCTTGAGCGTCCCTCGAGGACCGTGCCATCGACCGGGACTTTCTCGCCCGGGCGAACCCGTAATCGATCGTCAGAAGACAAGTCGTCGAGAGAGACTTCCTCTTCCTCGCCGTCGTCTGTGAGTCGTCTCGCGGTCGGCGGTGCGAGTTCTAACAGTGCTCTAATGGCGCCCGAGGTTTGGCTGCGAGCCTTGAGCTCCAACACCTGCCCCAACAGCACCAACGTGGTGATGACCGCTGCGGCTTCGAAGTACAACGCCACTTGGCCCTGGTCATTGCGAAATCCGGACGGGAAGATGCCCGGCAGAAATACGGCCACGATGGAGTACACGAACGCTACGCCGACGCCCAAGGCGATCAGTGTGAACATGTTCAGATTCAGTGTGCGAACCGACTGGTAGCCACGCACAAAGAAGGGCCAGCCGCCCCAAAGCACCACTGGTGTGGCAAGCAGCAGCTGAAACCACTGAGACCCGGACGGCGAGAACAGGGACTGGAACGGTTGACCCGGAATGAGATCGCCCATCGCGTAGATGAAAACCGGCAATGTGAGCAATGCGCTGACCCAAAATCGTCGCAACATACTGTCGAGTTCTCGCGTGTCCTCTGGCGTATCGGCCTGGAATGTTTCGGGTTCCAGCGCCATGCCACAGATCGGGCAGCCGCTATCTTTCGTGTCCCGCACCTGCGGATGCATCGGACAGGTGAACACCGTTCCCTCATAGTCCGTCGGAACACGGTCATAGCGTCCGTCGTTCGCGGTGGGCGTATCTGACGCGTGGCAATGTGTATGCTCGTCGGAAGACGGGGCTTTCTTCATCTTTGGCTCCATTCGTTCGATTGGGGCTGAACAACTGCTCGTCGTCGCCAACCATCGATAGCGATGACCGAAGGCTGCGAAAAAACGATGAGTTGAAAGCAAACGTTGCCGAGACAGCATCAATTGCCCGTTGAAACTACGGACAAACGAGCGCGGCAAATGGAACGGTCGGGCTTGCCAACCGTTCAAGGCGCGGAATGCGGCCTAGATCAGAAGAAGGGTCTTGAGTGAGACGAGGGTCTCGGGGGCACGCTGGACGAGATTAGGGGGTGGCCAGCGGTGTTCGGTAACCACAGGTGTTGGGATCTGGCGCGTCGTGACCGACTGAACCAATACAAGCTCGGGATACTTAAACCCCGTGCCGTCGGTCGCCGCGACCTCAACATGGAAGCCCCCCATTGACGCTGTGTCGTCACAATGAAAACACTCGATATTGTCGTGAGAATGTGTGTTCGACGCTGCGCTTGAATCGCCGGACATACCGTGGTGTCCGGCCATCCCATGGCTTTCGTGTGCCGCTGCGTTAACCTGATTAACCGGTTCGTCGACGCTATGGGTTAGCGGTGTCGCTCCTACCGGTCCGCACAAACACAGCAACTGCGCTGTGGTCAGCGTGACCGCAGCGACTGTAGCAATGAGAGAGCGCATTCTGGACATATTTGCAACATTGACGATAAATCTGGAATGGACTATAAACCCCCCGGGGGTATCCGTCAAATGACTCAATCACAGAATACAATCACCCGTCTCCGCCGAGTCGAAGGCCAGGTCCGCGGTGTCATCAAGATGCTGGAAGAGGACCGATACTGCATCGATGTCTTGCATCAGGTCCAGGCGGTGAAGTCGGCATTGGCACGCGCGGAGAGCGAGATTCTCAAAGGCCACGCCGAGAGTTGTGTTGAATCGGCCATCGCTTCAGGCGATTCCGAGGCGCAGCGGGAAAAGGTGTCAGAGCTGGTGGATTTGTTTGAGCGATTGAAACGATAGATCCCTCTCATGACATGATCGCCTTTGGACGAATGCGTCGAGCCACTCGCCCACACGGTCCATTTAAAAAAAAGCTCATCGATGTCTGGTTCTTCAGTGCGAGTGGGTCAATTCTGCCGTTCTAGGTTGGCAATACCGACAATCCGTTTCTAGGCGAAAGCGGGCATTGTTGACGACTAGATTCTAGTCCGCGGTTATCACCAACAAAAGTTGGCAAAAGCCGCTTCTGCGCGAAAGACAGAATCAATCAACAAACTTCATTAGCAACCGAATTCCCTTTTTTAGCAGAAACAATGGGTAACAGGATTTACCGACAAACTTAATTGTAAACCGACGAACTTAATTAGCAAAAACCACCAACACGTGCGTGAGAACTCGCGGCTACTCCACAGTAACCGACTTAGCCAAATTCCGCGGCTGATCCACATCCGTGCCCTTCAACACGGCCACGTGATACGACAACAACTGCAACGGCACCGTATAAACAATTGGCGCGATTAACCGATCCACATGCGGCATTTCGATCACCTTGATACCAGGCTCTTCTTCGATGCCGGTATCTTTGTCAGCAAACACATAGATCTGCCCGCCACGAGCACGCACCACCTGCACGTTTGATTTGAGCTTGTCGAGCAGCTCATTGTTCGGCGCCACAACCACCACCGGCATATCTTCATCAATCAAAGCCAGCGGTCCGTGCTTGAGCTCGCCGGCGGCGTACGCCTCGGCGTGAATGTAGGAAATCTCTTTGAGCTTGAGCGCCCCTTCCATCGCGATCGGCCACATCGGCCCGCGGCCCAGAAACAGCGTGTGATGCTTCTCGGCAAAATCCTCGGCCACGTGCTTGAGCGTCTCGCTCATCGCAAGGGTCTCTTCCACCGCGGCCGCCACGTGATAAATATGCGGCACCAGCTCGGCCTCACGGGCGTCGTCCATGCCGCGATGACGCGCCAGCATCAGCGACACCAGCAGCATGGACAAAAGCTGCGTCGTAAACGCTTTGGTGCTGGCCACACCGATCTCGGGGCCGGCGTGGGTCATCATCACCATGTCGGACTCGCGCACCATCGAGCTGTGCGCGCTGTTGCATATGGTGAGCGTGCCCATGTAGCCCATTTCCTTGGCCATGCGCAGCGCCTCGAGCGTGTCGGCGGTTTCGCCCGACTGAGACAGCGTTACAAACAAGGTGTTTTTCGGCACAACCACCTGGCGGTAGCGATATTCGCTGGCGATCTCCACCTGACACGGCACGCCGGCCAGTGCTTCAAACCAGTACTTGCCGACGCAGCCTGCGTTGTAGCTCGTGCCGCAGGCGACGATGTGTATCTGCTCCACGCCGGGCAGCAGCTTTTCCGCCGCAGGGCCGAGCGCAGCGGGCAGCACCTTGTTGTCGGCAACACGGCCGTACAGCGTGTCGGCCAGTGCAGAAGGCTGCTCAAAAATCTCCTTGAGCATGAAGTGGCGATACGGGCCCTTTTCGGCCGAGTCGCTGTTCCACTGGGTCTCGTGCACTTCGCGCTCAACGGGCTTGCCGGACACGTCGAAGATGTTGACCGCATCACGACGAATCTCAGCCAGGTCGCCCTGTTCCAAGTAGATAAAGCGTTGGGTGACCGGCAGCAGTGCGGGCACACCGCTGGCCACATAGTTCTCACCAATGCCAAGCCCTACAACCAGCGGGCTGGCAACGCGACTGACCACGATGCGATCCGGGTCCTGATTGTCGATCACAAGCAAGGCGTAGGCGCCTTCAAAACGCACGACCGACTGTCGTACGGCTTCGACCAGATCGAGCCCCTGCTTCAGAAAATCATGCACCAGATGCGCGGCCACTTCAGTGTCGGTCTCGGAGGCAAACTCATAGCCCTTGGCAATGAGCTCATCTTTGATCGGCTGGAAGTTTTCAATCACGCCGTTGTGAATCACCGCCACGCGATCGCCAGACATGTGGGGATGCGCGTTGGTCTCGTTCACGGCACCGTGCGTAGCCCAGCGCGTGTGCGCCACACCAATGCGGCCTTTAAGCGCGGCATCCTTGAGCTTCGCATCGAGGTCGGCCACTTTGCCGACTGCCCGACGCAAACCAATCTCGCCGTCGTTTTGAATGACGGCCACACCGGCCGAGTCGTAGCCGCGGTATTCCAGCCGACGGAGGCCTTCAACGAGGATCGGGACGATGTTGCGTTCGGCGACGGCGCCTACAATTCCACACATGGATTATGTCTCCAACACTTTGTTCTTGAAGCGGCGCCATTGTCGTCGGCGGTCCGCTGTGACGCTACTGCGCAGGTCTCATTTCCCTGCCCCGCGGGCGCCGCATTGTATCAATCAAATCGCTTAGTTTTTGGGCTTTTTGACCGGACGCTTCCAGCCGTCGATGGTCACTTGCTTGCCCCGTGACAGCGTGAGCTTTTCCGCCGGCGCGGGCTTGGTGATAATCGAGCCGGCGCCGATGGTCGCGCCATCGCCGACCTCGACCGGCGCAATAAACTGCACACCGGAACCCACAAACACGTCATCACCGATCGTGGTGCGATGCTTGTTGGCGCCGTCGTAGTTGCAGGTGATGGTGCCTGCCCCGACGTTTACGCGCTCACCGAGCGTCGAATCGCCCACATAGGTCAGGTGGTTCACCTTGCTGCCCTTGGCAATGTTGCTCTTTTTAACTTCCACGAAGTTGCCGAGCTTCACGGTGCTGCCAAGGTAGGTTTCCGGGCGGACACGCGCGAACGGGCCGATCAGGCAATTTGGACCAAAGTGCGACTTCTCGATCACGCAGTTGGCGAAAACTTCAGTGCCGTCCTCGATCTGCGAATCAATCACCACAACGTTGGGCCCAATGTGAACACCGTCGCCGAGCTTGCACTCGCCGATAAACACCGCGTTGACATCGATGTAGACATCCGCACCGCAGGTCAGCGTGCCACGCACGTCGATACGCGTGGGATCGGCCAGCGATACGCCGTTACGCATCAGATTCATCGCGGTGCGGCGGCGAAACTCAGTCTCCGCCTCGGCCAGATGCACTTTGTCATTCACGCCCAGCGTTTCGGCTTCGTCGGCCGCGGCCAGCGCGCGCACGGGCACCTTGTCCCAGACCGCCAGCTCGACAATATCGGTCAGGTAATACTCGCCCTGCGAATTCGAATTCTTGAGTTTGCCGATCCACTCGCTCAGGTGTTTGGCCGGACACACCATGACGCCGGTGTTGACCTCATGAATGAGTTTCTGGTCGTCGGTGGCGTCCTTGTCTTCGACAATCTGCACGATGTGATCGTCATTGTCGCGAACGATACGGCCGTAACCCGTCGGTTCGCTCACGTTCACGGTCAGCACACCAAGCCCGTCGTCGCCGCCAAGCGCCACCAGATCGGCCAGCGTTTGCGTACGCAGCAGCGGCACGTCGCCGTAGAGCACCAGCACCTGCGACTCCGGGGCCACAGCCCCCATCGCCTGCGCCACGGCGTGCCCGGTGCCGAGCTGCTCAGCCTGTTCATGCCAAATCAGGTCGCGATCGGCCATGGCCTCGCGCACCTGATCGCCACCAAAACCGTACACCACGTGCACCGAGACCGGGTCCAGAGACTCGGCCACGTCCACCACATGTGACAGCAAAGGACGGCCAGCCATGGGATGAAGCACCTTGGGCAGGCTCGAGCGCATTCTGGTGCCTTGCCCGGCGGCAAGAATCACAACACTTAGAGGCATTTGGCTCGCTCTTTGGTATTACAAAAGCGTGGATAATAGCAAAGCTGATGGGTAGTTATGTCAACCACGTCACGGAAATTCGCTGGACTTTGTGCGGGATTCTGCTAGCGGGGTCACAGTTTGTACGGGATGGTTAAGATGTAATCAATGCCATCCTGAACGGCGAGAAGGCAAGAAGCCTTTTACCCGCTCACTGAAAAGGGCAAGACGGTCGCGAGGCCGTTACGCAAAGCCACCGGTCTGCCAGGACGGCAGACAGCGGAGTTACCAGTGAAAACCGACGATGTCGGTCGCGTCAGCGTGCGCCAGTAACCCCACCAGCCTTGGCTTTCCCCTCAGTGATCGAGCATCGCCGTCGCATTATTTTGCGCATCACGGTTGATGCGCGCGTTCCACGGGGGAACCGACATGGCTCGATTTGATACGGCTCGATTAAACATTTTTGGCTTGGCACTTTCCACGGCCCTGCTGACGGCCTGCGGTGGCGGCGCATCCGACGCGCCACAGAACGAACCCGATCCCGCCGTCTCCGGCAAGATTACGCTCGCCGGCGTGGTGACCGACAATCCGATCGTCAACGCCAGCGTCATGGTGCGCGTGGCAGAGACCGCCTTTGACGATGCGCCGCCCACCGGTAGCAACGGCGAGTTCCAACTCGACATCTCGTCTGAGAAGCCCGATGCGCTGGTCGTCGCCGAAGCGCTCGATGCGGTCAACGGCGTGAAGCTCACGGCCGTGCTCAACACGTTCGCCAACTACTCGGCGCAGGCGCGTAACGGTGTCGTCGACGGCATCAAGATCACTAACGTAACGACTGCACTTCAGATCCTTGCAGAACAGCTCGCCACCGATGGCAGCATCGACACGTTCACCGAATACCATCAGCTGTCCGAGCAGATTGATGCCAACGAGTTGTTTGAACTCGCCGCAGCCATCAAGGTGGTGGTCGAGAACATCGACGGCAGCGTGTTGCCTGCCGGCGTAAGCGATACCGAAGCGCTGGCTCGCGCGATTGCCAACGGCAACTCAAGCTTTCTGACCGACATCGCCACGAACGCACCGGCCGCCCTGGAAGAGGCACGCACCAAGCTTCTGACCGACGGCAACGCTACGCTGCCGTTTGAACCGGTAAGCGCACCGGGCGTGTACGCCTCGGTGTCGGATCGATTCATCTACGCCGTGTTCAGCAACGGCAGCGCACTGGTCGACTACGGTACCGACGAGTCGGTGCCAGGCACGCCAAGCTGGTCGCTTAACGACAACGGCCAGCTTGTTGTCAGCTTCGTGGGTTTCGAACGCGCCACAGACAGCCTGAGTGCGATCGGTACCGTGGGCGACATTGTGCATCTGGTGCGTGAAGCCGACTTCCGCAATGCCAAGAGCGTGGACGCCAGCAGCGTGCGCAAGATCAACTTTGGCGCTGCCTTCGACGCAGCCAACGTCCCGGGCAGCTGGGTTGACGGTGATATGGAAGCCTCACGCTGGGTGTTTGTCGAAGGTGGCCAGGGCTATCGCCTCAATACGCAGACCCAGATTCAGAGCGATGCCTTCAACTGGGATGTGACCAGCGACGGCCGCATCAACATGACCTTCGACGGCACCGACGAGAGCATGCAGTTCGTACGCCTCGACGATGGCGCCGATGCCGTTCTGCAAATCAGCCGCTTCAACGGTCAGTTTGCCTACCTCAATACGACGACGCTGACGCCAGAAGGCTAGCGCTCAGCCCGACATCTTGCTTCGAATATAAGCGGCGGTCATCACATCCAGATGACCGCCGCCTCCGTTTTTGTACAACGTAATCTCCTCGTCGGACGTGCGGCCCGGGGCGCCAGCGCAAAGATCGTATAGATCGCCTTTGACATCCGACTCGGCGATCAGACCGCGTTCGAGCGGGATCGCCAGCTCGCCGATATCGTGCAGCGCCGTTTCACGCGCGTCGACAAAGATGCTTGCTTTGCGTATCAGTTCATCGTCAGCCTCGCGCATGGTGGGCGTGTAGGCACCGATCAGATCGACGTGGGTGCCCGGCGCCACCCACTCGCCATGGAGCACCGGCTCGCTCGACATGGTGGCGCAGACAATGATATCTGCCGTGCGCGCCGCCGCCGCAAGATCGGACACCGCGGCAACCGTTGCCAGTGACTCAGCGTGCTTACGGGCCAGCGCCGTCGCGCGCGACGCGGTGCGGTTCCAGATATCGATGTAGCGCAGTTCAGAAAACACGGCACTGTAGGCTTCAATGATCGAATCGCCCACGGTGCCGGCCCCCACGACAAGCAGACGCTCGGCGTTGGCGCGGGCCAGAAAGCGTGCGCCCAGCACAGAGTCTCCCGCCGTCTTGTAGCGCGTAACGAGATCACCATGGATAAGCGTCAGCGGCTTGCCGGTTTGCGGATCAAACAGCGTGACCACCGAGTGGGCGGTTTGCAACGCGGGCTCTCTTGAGGCATTTCCAGGAAACACGGTGGCGGCTTTTGTGCCAATACCGAGCCCATCCACCCAGGCAGAACGTGTAAGCAAACGATTGTCGCCATGGCCAAGCAGAACATCGCCGATGTGGGCGCGGGGTCTCTGGTGACCCTGCACCATGCTGTCGATCAGTTCGCGCCAGCACAGGCGATCCGCAACCTGGGATGAGTCGATATAGGGAATGGCGGACACGCTTGTATCTTACCTACATTCGCGAACGACAGTCGTCGGTTTTGGTCTGATCGATTTGCAGTGACTCGGTGATCTCGACCCCGTAGGCGTCGCGCGCATGATCACGACTGACATAACCGTCGACCACATCGCGCAGCACATCTTTGGGGTCGCGCTCACGTGCCTCGCCGTAGCCACCACCCCCACCGGTCAGCGACATAACGACGGTGCCGGCGGGAAGTTTCGCGCCATTGATTTTCAGCGCCTCAAAGGTCTCGCCGTCCGGCTTCTTGACGATGACGTTGGGTGGCACACCCGAACCGCCACCAAACAATCCCCAGGCCGTAGTAACCGACCGCTCGTACCATAAATACAGATCGGAATCGGACTCCACCAGATACTCGCGATAGGTACCGTTACCGCCACGATACTTGCCCACGCCGCCGGAGTCTTTCCGGATACCGTAAGACAACAGCCGCAGCGGATACTTCGATTCGAAAATCTCCGCGGGAATGTCCTTGAAGCTGCCATTGACGTTGTTGATCAGTGAGCTCTGTCCGTCACCACCTTCAAATGCGCCCCAGCCCCCGGTGGTCGGTTCGATCATGAGATAGAACTCGTCGTTGTTGCGTGGGTCCTGCCCCGCCAGGGTAATCACCATAGAATCGCCGTAATGCGCTCCGGCCGCCTTGTCAGGCATGACTTCGGCAAGCGCCTTGATCACCATGTCAATGAGCAGGCCAAGCGAGGAGAAGTACCAGCCGCACGCAGCGGGCTCTTCTGCAGAGAAAATGGTCTTGGGTGGCGCCGTTACTTCAAGTGGGCGGAACGAACCCCCATTCGGCGAGACCTCCGAACAGATCAGCAACTTGTAGGCCACACGTGCGGCGGCGATGGTCTGGGTCATGCCGCAATTCACAGGGCCGCGGGCCTGTTCGGCCGAGCCCGCCAGATCCACCGTCATGCCGTCACCCTTGATGGTCAGCTTGAGTTTCACCGGCAGCGGGTCGCTACCCAGCCCGTCGTTATCAAGAAACCCCTCGGCCTCGTAGGTTCCGTCGGGCAACGCGGCCACCGCGGCGCGCTCCATCTTCTCGGTCTGCGCGAAGATCTCATCGCGGGCCGCGTCGATCATCCCGGCACCGAATCGGTCGTAAAGGTCCTGCATTCGCTTTTCGCCTGTGCGGCCTGCCGCGACCTGCGCGTTCATGTCCCCCACGGTCGACTCGCCGAAGCGACTATTGCGTCGAAGCAGATCAATCACATCTTCACGCGGCTCGCCATTTTCGTACAGACGCGTAGGCCCCCAGCGCATGCCTTCCTGATAAATTTCATGCGAATCAACCGGTGTGCCTGGATCCTTCGCCCCAACGTCGAGCCAGTGCGCTCGGGAGGCGGCAAACCCGACACGCTCGCCCTTCCAGAAAATAGGCATGATGATGGTTGAGTCGTTCAGATGCGTGCCGGTCATGTACGAGTCGTTCATGTAGAACACGTCGCCTTCTTTGAAATAGTCCCAGCCATGCTCCTCGGCAATCAGCTTCACGCAAATCTCGAGGTTACCGAGAAACAGCGGCAGGCCAAGCGACTGACCCAGCACCTCGCCGTGCGCGTCGATCAAGGCGACGGAGCAGTCCTTGCCTTCGTATATGACCGGTGTGAACGCGCTGCGAATCAGCGTGGCGTTCATGTCGTGAGCGATGGAAATGAAGGCGTTGCGAATTATCTCGGTGGTCACCGGATCAATGGCGCTCATGATTTGTTCCTCCGCAGCAGCAGATTGGCCTGCTCATCAATATGCGCTCGCCAGCCAGGCGGCACGACGGTCGTGGCACTCTGTTCCTCAACAATGACCGGACCCTCGGCCTCAAAACCGGCGGGCAGCTGCTCACGCGAGTAGATCGGGGTGTCGTATGACAGGCTGTCGAATATGATGTCGCGCACACCAAGTCTGGCATCGGCAGCGTCGCCTGGTAGCTGCGATTGGCCACCGAATTTTTCCAGCAACCCGAGCGCGGCAAGGCGCACGTTGACAAACTCCACCGGCGCCCGCCGATTGGCGTGGCCATAGCGCTTTTCGTGCGCCGCGTGAAAGGTCTCGATACAGGCGGGGAGGTCGGCATCGTCTGTCAGCACCACGTTGATGCTGTACTCCTGCCCCACGTAGCGCATATCCGCCGAACGGACGAAACGCAGCTTGTCCCGACCCACGCCTTCGCGCATCACCGACTCCGCCCCCTGCGCTTCGAGCATGGAGAACTTCTCGCGCATATCGGTCAGGACATCGCCGTCCGCGGCGCGGAAAAAGCTGCTTGAAAAATCATGCCGCAAATCGGTCTGCAACATACCCCACGCAGAGAAGGTGCCGGGGAAGCGCGGCACCAGCACCTCATTGATGTCGAGCTCCTGAGCCAGGAACACCGCCGCCATTGGCCCGGCTCCACCGAACGCCACCAGCGTGAACTCACGCGGATCGACGCCCTGGCTAACCGTGATGGTGCGCATGGCATCGGCCATCGCAGCATTGGAAATGGCGAGGATGCCTTCGGCAAATGCGGTTGGATCAAGACCCGCTTTGGGCGCCAGACCTTCGATCGCCTGAGCCGCCGCTTTGGTATCCAGCGACATATCACCGCCCAACAAGGATTTTGCGCCAAGCCGCCCAAGATACAGGTTGGCGTCGGTGACCGTCGGCTGCGTACCGCCGCGACCGTAACAAGCAGGGCCAGGCACCGAACCCGCGCTGTGCGGACCCACTCGCATGGCGTCGCCCTCCATCCACGCGATCGAGCCTCCGCCGGTGCCGATGGTCTGAATATCAACAATCGACATCAGCAACGGCAGACCTTCAAGCTCGGTCTCAAGCGTAGCGTTGGCTTTGCCGTCGATAACCAGGCTCAGATCAAACGACGTGCCGCCCATATCGACACAAAGCAGATTGGGACGCTTGGCGGATTCTGCCAGCGCGGTACCGGCGATGGTGCCACCGACAGGCCCGGAAAGCAGCGTAAAGACCGGCTTCTCGCGCGCGCTGCTGGCGGTGGTCACACCACCACTCGACTGCATGATGTGCACGGTCGCGGGCATATCCATCTCGGCCAGTTCGCTTTGCAGGCTGCTCAGATAGCGCTCGACGACCGGGGCCACGTAGGCATTCATGACCGCTGACGAGCCGCGTTCGTACTCGCGCCACTCACGGGCAATGTCGTGCGACAACGAAATCGAAACGCCGGGCAGCGCCTTGTTGAGTATCTCCCGGGCACGCTGCTCGTGTTCTGGATAGGCGTAAGCGTGCAAAAGACACACGGCCACGGCGTTGATGCCCTCGGCTTTTACCTTGTCGATAATGGGCGCGAAATCCACTTCGCTGATCGGTTCGATCTCGTCACCGTCCCAGCTCAGTCTGCCGCCGACCTCGTGAATATCATGGCGGGCGACGAGTTGTTTTGGCTTGGCGTAGCGCAGCTCGTAAAGCGTATGTCGGTTGCCGCGCGCGATGCTGAACGAATCGCCCATGCCACGAGTGGCGACGAGCAAAACACGCTCGCCCTTGCGCTCCAAAAAAGCGTTGAGCCCAACCGTCGTGCCGTGCACGAAGAACGACACGTCGGACAAATCGGGCACGAGCTCCTTGATACCGTTAATCACGCCGTTGGCCGGGTTGTCGGGGGTCGTCGCAACTTTGCCGACGTACACGGGACCGTCTGAAGGCTCGATCACGATATCGGTAAAGGTGCCGCCAATGTCGGCAGAAACTCGGTACTGGGTCATATTGATCCTGTCGGCGTGGACGTTTAGTTGAAATTGTAGCGGTACTTGATGTTCCAGATGCGTCCAGGCGCTGCGGCCGAGAAACCACCGGCCACCCATTCGGAGTTGTAACGCTCGTCGTTAAGATTTTGCACCATACCGGTCAGGTTCCACTTGCCGGAGGCCGATTCAAGGCCCAGGCGCAGATTAACGAAATTGAGCGGGTCACGAGAGGTCGTGTTGTTGACGTCCCAGAACTGCTCGCCGCGACGCTCGTAATCAACACGAGCAAAAAGATCGAGGCTGTCGGTCAGCGACGCGGTGTGCTGGGCGCCAAGGTTGATAGTACGACGCGCGATATAAGGCGCATCGTTGCCCACCGCGGTGGGATCAACCGTGTAGGCGTCAATTTCCGAATCGGTGTAACCGAAAGCCGCGAAGATCTGCCATTGATCGGTAGGTCGCACCACGACATCAAACTCAAAGCCGCTGAGTGAAACTTCATCGATGTTGGTCAGAATCTGGGCGCTTATGGCGCCGATGAATGAGAAGAACTGCTGCCCCTCAACGTCGGTGCTGAATGCCGCGGCATTCAAACGCACGCGGTCGTCCATAAAGCGGCCCTTGAAGCCCAGCTCGATGGATTCAGATTCTTCCTGATTGGCGATGTCGGTCACGCCGTTGAGGCCGGCACCTGCTGCAACCTGGGCGATACCGTTTTGGTTGAACTGACCGCTGCGGAATCCCTCGCCCCAGGTAAGGTACCAGTTCATGTCGTCATTGGGCTGATAGCGGGCGGTGATTTTTGGCTGCAGTTTGTCGAAGGTGGATTCATTGCGCGCGCCTGGCACACCTGCCGGAAACTGCAGTGGCGAGACGTTTTGCACGCGTTCTTCCTCGTCGTAGCGCGCCGCGAGCGACAGATCGAGCGTATCGGACAGCGAGAAGTCGACGCTGCCAAAGACTGCCCACGACGTGTTGCTGTTGTCATCGGCGAGGAACGAGGTGGTGGGGTTACGCGGGTCGGTGGAGGGCTCGCGCTCGAGGCGAATAATGCCCTGACCGGTGTCGGTACCCGTGGTCAGCGAAACAAAGCGATCCCAATCCAGATAGTAGGCACCCACTTCCCAGCGCAGCGGCGCATCATCGACCGAGCTCAGGCGAAACTCCTGCGTGAAGGCCTGCAGGTCGAAAAAGCCGGTTTGCGTGCCGTCGAAGCCAAACAGCGCGGGCGAGCTTTGGGCCGCGGTGTACGGGAACTGATCTGAATCACTCCAGTCTTCGATGTCGGTGAACGACGTTGTTGAAGTCAAGGTGCCCAGCTCGGTCTCCCAGTCGATCTTCAACGCCAGATCAAGCATGTCGCGCTGACCGGTGTCGACGTTGTTGTCACGCACCGGCAGTACGTTGTTGGCATCGATTGGGCCGGTGTCGGTACCAAAACCAATCGCCGTGATGTTGTCGGGTCCGATGTCTACGCCCTGAAACTGAAAGCCGATGCCGCGACCCTTATGCACAGAGTTGGCGGCGCGAAAATCGAAGGAGAGTTCGTCGCTTGGCTCGAATATCAGCCGGCCTCTGATCGTGGTGTCTTCAAAGCGATCCGCTTTTTCGCCGCGCGTGATGTTGTTCAAGTAACCTTCGCGATTAACGATGTTGGCAGAGATCTGGCCAAACCAGCGATCCTGCACCAGCGCGCCACCGTAGGACGCCTGCAATGAGAACTCGTCGCCGTTGCCGCCGCCCAGCTGTACGAATCCGTAGTTTTCATTAGTAGGACGGCGGGTGTTGATGACGATGGCACCGCCGGTGGCGTTGCGCCCATAGATGGCACCCTGTGGCCCCTTTACAACTTCGATGCTCTCGATATCAAACAGCTCCTGACGAAACTGGATGGCACTGAACTGCAGAACGCCATCGACAATCGTTGCAACCGGCGACTCGCCGTTTCGCACCTGAGTCAGACCGCGAATACTCAGAAAGCTCGTACCGATGCCCTGCGAGGTCGCGATGGTCACGTTGGGCGTAAGCGCAATGAAATCCTCGACACGCTGAATACCAGCGTCCTGGATCATCTGGGCATTGAACGCCGTGACGGCAATCGGCGCTTCAAGTGCAGACTCCGAGCGGCGTCGAGCCGTGACCACCACTTCTTCCAGACTGTTTGCCTCTTGCGAGGAGGATTGAGCGTGAACCGGCGCGGCGCAAATGGCGGAGATGGCCATCGCGAGCATTGTGGGAATAAGTGGTTTCGCGGCCATAACGTGTGTACCCCTGAATTGGCAAGATGGCTAACGAATTTCACTGTACTTAATTTTTTAACTATTTCAAATCTTTTTGTTTTGAGCTATTCAAGCTAGACTAGCGCGACCGAACTGCATTGGAATCCGTGACTTATGAAGCCAAATCCCGCTGACGCCTCTGGTCAGGCTCTCAAACGCTCACTGGGCAGTCTGCTGCGAGCCAAGCGCAAAGAGATGGGCATGACGCTTCAGGAACTGGCCGAACAGTCGGATCTGTCAGCCGCTTTTCTGTCGCAGGCCGAGAACGGCAAAGCCACGCCATCGATCATTTCGCTGATCAACATCGCCAAGGCGCTTGGCACTGACGTGCACTATTTCATTACGCCGCCCGCCGCCAAATCGCTGGTGCGACGCGCGGATGATCCGCGAGAAATCGAGGTTGAGTCACCGGTCACCTACCATCGTCTTGACGCAGATATCCGTAACCAGCGTATGAGCGCCTTGCGCATGATCGTACCTCCGGGCGTTGAGCTGCCCGTCTCGCATCGCGACGAGGGTGAGGATTTTTTCTACGTGCTGGAAGGCGAGATCGAGCAGCTTATCGGCGACGACGTGTTCGTTTTAAAAGCCGGCGACAGCGCACATCACAACACGCAGATCAATCACAAATGCATCAACCGCAGTGGCAAACCGGCGGTGCTGATATGGGTGGGAACACCAACGCTGTTCCCCGCCAAAGAACAATCTGGTGAATCAGACACCTGATCCGAATCTGTCAGGCACCGCGGATATGATCAGCATATCCATCGACGGTGCGCGCATCTCCATCGCTCTCGACTGGCAAGGTGCGCCGCAAACCTGCCGCTATTTCTGCGAGCAGATTAAAAGCGGTGCCCTGGACAGCTCCGCGGTGTTCCGTGTGCTCGATGCACACACGACTGAGGAAGCCGCCGACAGTCACATCAGCGTCGTGCAGTTTGGTCAACGTGAGGGACTCGACGCGCCACGCGCGCAGGTCGCGCACGAAGACACACGCCAATCGGGACGCACGCACAAAAAATGGACCGTCTCGGCCGCGCGCTATACGCCAGGCGAGCTCTACGGCAGTTTCTTCGTCTGCATGCGTGATGAGCCCGAGCTGGATTTTGGCGGCCGCCGACAGCCCGATGGTCAGGGCTTTTGCGCGTTCGGTGAAGTCGTCGAAGGCTTCGAGGCGCTTGAAAAGCTGCACCGCCAGGCCGGTAGCAGCGACCTGCTCGATGCGCCCACACCCGTTGACGCCATCTCAATTTCCAAAAAACACAACAAGACGCCACAGGATGCCTCCGCGATGAATGACACCACATCGACCACACGCCCGGTTGGGGAGTGGTTTGAACACATGCCACTCACACGCACGCATTGGATTGCCGGACTGACCTTGTTCGTTGCGTTTGTGATTGAGTCGTGGGAGATGATGATTATCGTGTTTTCCAGCGGCGCCATCGCCGCGGACTTTGCACTGGATACCGCCCAGACCGGTTCGCTGATCAGCGCCATGTTTTTGGGCATGATCCCCGGCTCGCTAATGTGGGGCAAACTGGTCGGCACGCTTGGCCGCAAACGCAGTCTTATGATCAGCATCGGGTTGTACGGACTCTTCCCACTGATCAGCGCGTTCTCGACGAGCTTTGAAATGTTGTGGGTGGTGCGTTTCCTGTGTGGCGTAGTGCTGTCCGGTGCGTTGGTTGTGACCTTCCCCTACTTCGAGGAACTGGTGCCGGTGTCGGTACGCGGCAAGGCTACCGTATATCTGTCCGCCGGCTGGCCGGTTGGCGTACTGGTGGCCATCGGCGTAACCACCGCTTTGCTCGATGTGAGCTGGCGCTACGTCGTGGGCGCCGGCACGCTGGTCTCACTATGGGCGCTCGTCGTTTATCGCTTTGTGCCGGAATCACCCTACTGGCTTGCGGCAAAAGGACGCACGGAGGAGGCGGACAAAGCACTGCGCTACCTTGCCGAGGACAAAATTGTGCCACGCAGTGCATCGAGCGCTTTTGAGGCCAATGCGAACATGGCCTTCAGCGGTATTTTTGCCAGCAGCACGCTGCGCATTACGCTGATCCAGACCGTTATCAATTTCTGCTTTTCCTGGGGCTACTGGGGCCTGGCATCATGGATGCCCAAGCTTCTCGCCGAGCGCGGATTGAGCGCCCCCGCCGGACTCGGGTTTATGGCGCTGTCGGCGTTATTCATGTTTCCAGGTTACATTTCGGCCAGCTATTTTACCGGGCGCTTTGGGCGCAAAAAGGTCATGCTTGCCTACGTCTTGATCTCGACGATCGCGGGCTTCGGCTTCGCCTATTCACAAACGCTCACGCAGATGTACGTCTGGAATTTTACGCTGTCGTTTTTCAGTCTTGGCGCGTGGGGCGTCTGGAACACCTGGCTGGGCGAAGTCTACGACACACAAAATCGCGGTGCGGGTACAGCCTGGGGCGTTATGGCGCAGCGGGTAGCCAACTCCATCGCGCCCATTGCCATTGGTGCGATCCTGATCTCCTCGAGCTTCGTGCAAACGGTGGCGTTCATCTCGCTTTTTCTGGCCATCACCTTCGTGGCGGCGATATTTTTGCCAGAGATGGAGGGCAAAGCGTTGAACTAGCGCTTAAGGTCGCGGCTCCCGCGCAACGGGCGGCACGTATTCTTCCAGGTTCTCCTTGTCTGGCTCGACACTCTGGCCCGTTTCGGCTGAGCGATACAGCGCCATCAGCGTGCGCACGACATCGATGCCGTCATCGAAGGTGAGCTGCGGCATTCGTCCGGCTGCAAACGACTCCACCATATGACGATTCTCGGCGATGTAGCCATAAAGATGCGCTTCTTCTTCGGCAATCGGCATCAGCCCCTGTTCGGCATTTTGTTTCTCGACCAGATCTTCACCCTGCTCGCCGCTGACGTTGCGCGACAAAAAAACGTTCAGACGAGACTGCAGTGAATCGAACTGCATGGCGTATTCAGGCCCCTGCAGTTCCAATGCGATGCGCAGGCCCGCACCGACAAAACTCCACGAGGTACTGACCTCAACGATCACACGCTGACCGTCCGGGTCGGCATACTCCAGCGTCCCGCGTGCGAAGTCCTCGGCCGGAAATTTGCGGTAGTCGTAGCCGATGCCCATGTTGTCGCGCAGCTGCTGCGCGTAACGTGGCTGGGTCCATTTTAGATTGGCTACGGTGGCATTGGCTCGAACCAGCGTCAGCGCATCGCGCTGTTCATCGGGCGCGGTAAGCAAATGACGGCCCACTTCCACGCTGTGGCACATCATGTCCGACAGCACGCCGCCGCCCTGCAAATGGCCGTCCCAGAACCACGGTTCGTGGGGGCCGCTGTGCTCTTCGGCCGCGCGCGCAAGATACGGCCTACCCGACGCTGGCACCCCGCGACGCCAGATCACGTCCTTGCCCTTGGTAACCGCGGGCGCAAACACCTGGTTCTCAAGATAGCCGTGGAGCAGACCTGCATCACGCACCTTGTCCAACACGACTGTCGCCTCGCTCAGGTTACGCGCGAGCGGCTTCTCACACGCAACGGCCTTGACGCTGCTCGTGCCCGCCGACGCATGCTCAGCGATAACGGATATAACGTTGACCCGTGTGTGGTTGGGCGAGAGCACCCATACCGCGTCAAGATCAGGTAATGCCAGCAGAGCCTCAAGCGACTCGACCGCGACGCACGGCCCGCAACCGGTCTTCACAGCAAGCTCAGCCAACGCCTCCCGACGTGCTTGCGTAGGACTGTACACGCCGATCAAATCGACATGTCGCACCGACTGCAACGCAGCCAGATGAAAGTGCGCGATCAACCCGCTGCCGACAAATCCAATCCTCAATCGCTTTGGCTCGCTACTCATGCTTCCGCCTGCGAGGACGTACGCGCGCGAAAGGTCAGGACAAACAGAACCAGCACAGCAGCCGCCATCGCAGCAGGCCACAACCAGATCGAGGACCAGTCCTTGATGCCCTCGGTAACGGTGTAAGCGCTGACAATGCGTCCCGAAATCAGGCTGCCGAGGAACATGCCCACCCCGTAGGTGCCAAGCATCATCAGTGCCTGCACAGAGTTGCGCAACGCTTTGGGCGCGCGCTGATCAGCAAACATTTGACCGGCAACAAAGAAAAAGTCGTAGCACACGCCGTGCAAAACAATACCGACATAGAGCATCCAGACCGTGTCGGGATCAGCATTGCCAAATGCAAACAGTACGTAGCGCACGGCCCAGGCGAGCATGGCCACGGCGATCATCCACTTGACGCCCATTCGTCGAAACAAAAACGGCATCAGCAACAGAAACGCAACTTCCGACATCTGCCCCATTGTCATTTTAGCGGCGGCGTTGGCCATCCCTGCTTCGTTCAGGAACAGGTTGGTGAAATTGTAGTAAAACGCCAATGGGATACTAATCAGCACTGAGCACACAAACAGGATCAGAAAGTCCCACTGGCGAAGCACTGAAAACGCGTCGAGGCCGAGCAGGCTGGCCACCGACGGTGACTGACCTTGCTTGAGCGGCGGCGTTGAAGGCAGTGACAGACCGTAGAGCGCCAGCACCAGCGACGCCACCGCCGCGATACGCAGAGGCGTGTTGGCTGCCTCAATACCCATCGACCCGATCAACAGACCCGCCGCGATCCAGCCGATTGTCCCAAGCGCCCTCACCGTTGGAAAGCTGCGATCGGGATCGCTCAGGTGGCGAAACGCAATCGCGTTGGCAAGCGCGAGTGTCGGCATGTAGCACAGGGCGTACACCAGCATTACGACATACATTTCTTTGAAGTCGCCGGCACTGCTCGCTACCCAAAGAAGACCGGCGCCAAGCAAATGCAATAGCGCGAAAACCCGCTGCGAGGCGAAAAAGCGATCGGCGACCATGCCCACAAATAGCGGCGAGACAATGGCGGCGATGGCCGTCGTTCCATAAACTAGTCCGATCTGCGCACCGGTGAAATCCAGCGTCGAGCCAAGGTAGGTGCCGAGCGTTACCGCCCACGCACCCCACACGAAGAACTGCATAAACATCATTATGCGTAGCCGGAGTCGATCAATACTCATGGATCACCTTGCAGAACGTTGGTTATCGCGCGCCAGTGCTCGCGTTT
The DNA here is from genome assembly GCA_964639265.1 of uncultured Gammaproteobacteria bacterium. Lineage (GTDB taxonomy): Bacteria > Pseudomonadota > Gammaproteobacteria > Steroidobacterales > JBCCMA01 > JBCCMA01. Next base: position 21,759 of record CAZXCL010000054.1, read on the forward strand.
GTTATCCAGATTCATAGCCGCATGCGCCGGGCTGGTGGAAGGCAGGCGCATCATGGGCAACTCGCTGGCCGTGCCATCAAGCGTGGGCAACACATATCGACGGTAACTCGCCTCGGCCTTCGCGCCATTGAAAAACACGTGACGAATCCGGCCGTGTTGCTCAAAGAACGACGCAAAGTCGTTCGCCACGATGCTGTTCTCCACAATTGAAGCGTCGAGACTGCCTTCACGTTCGCAATATTTGAGTACGTCCCACACGGCCACGCCAGCCTCGATCAGCGCCGCACACCGCGCCGAATAATCAGCAGTCAGATCGAAGCCCACCAGCTCGGCCATGATTGGCCAGAAACCGTTGTGCGCGTAGGCGTAATACTGCTGCGCATCGAGCGAGGCCCGACCAGGCATCGAGCCCAGTATGAGCACTCTGGCATCGTTGCCTGCCAGCGGAGCGAAAGACTCGATCAATCCTCGGCCGTGTCCTTGCCCACCATCACCTTAACGTCATGGATGATCTCATCGCCCATGTAGCTGCGAAGTTTCTCGAATACATTCTGCGCGCGCTGCTCGGCGAGGCCTGGGTTACACGGTCGCGCGCTGCCCGGCAGCACCTGCTGACGCACCCGTCGGCCCGTAAGCGTGAGCTCCACGCGGCGATTTTGCGCTCGGCCTTCGCGTGTCGAGTTATCCCCAACCGGCTCGTCCGGACCGCGCGACTCCACGGTGGTCTGGCTTGCGCCCAAACCCAGCTCGTTTTGAAGGTAGTTGGCCACAGTACGAGCGCGCGCCTCACCCAGCACATAGTTATCCGCAAACTCAGCGCGGTTTTCAGGCGCAATACGTACGGACGATGTGTGACCAATGGAGGTCAGCGTCACGTCCTGCGCACCGCGCCAACGCGCCACAAGATCGGCCAGCGCTTCGCGATCTTCGGGCGTGAGTGTGGCTTTGCGAATACCGAAGTTGGGCACAAATACGAACGACTCGGACTCGATTTGTGTCGAGAGCACGTCGGGTGCCTGCACCTGGCAGTTGGCGACGTCATTGCCCTCGATAAACAGCGTACCGCCGCCGTGATCGACCAGTCGCCCGGCTAGTTCGCCCAGCGCCGTCTCAAATTCCGGCCGCACCTGCGCGCTGTTTTCAATGAAGAACACCTCGGCCAACTTCACGCGAATCGGCAGCAGTCGCTCGCGATCCTGATCGGGCAAGCCAACGCCGAAATCAAAGCGATTCATCAAACCCTGAGTGATACGTTTCACACGCGGATTTTCGGTTGTGAACTCGGCGCCATCGGGCAGCGTCGCGGGATCAACCTTGACGATAAAGTTACGACCGCGCTCAAAGAAGCCGCCGTCCACACCGGCGATGTGATAGCGGCCATTCGCATCGGTTTCGATCAGCAGTCCTTCGACCGTCGCCAGGCGCACGCCGGGAATTCCCAACTCACCCTCATCTTCGTCCTGATACCCGTTGCGGTTGATGTCGTGGAAAACCTTGCCAATGATCGTGGTCTGTTCGAAATCCGGATCGGCCACAACCTGCACCGTTGCAGTGGCCGGATCCGCCACCTGCGTGCCCAGTCGTGTCGGCGTCACCACGTTGGGATAGGCACCTGCCGTAACACCGGCGCCAACGCGCAGGATGTAGTTGAGTGTGACCAGCTCGCCCGCAGCAACATCGATATCGGAGAAGTTCACAGGGCGCTCACCTTCAACCAGCGGCGAACCGTTGCTCATGCGCTCTGAACCGCTGACGTAAGTAAAGCCGGCGGGTATCAGATCGACCAGCGTCAGGCCGATAAACGGCGTGGTGCCCACGTTCTCCACCGTCACGGTGTAACGGACCAACTCACCTACCGAGACCTGGCTTGGCTGCGCCGCCTTGGTCACACGCAACATGGGCGTTGCGAACGTGATGGGCGTTGGCTCATTGTTGTTACCCGGATTGCCGTCGTTGTCAGGATCGACCTCGGTGCCGTCGGTGGAGTCGTCCTCCACCGGATTACCGGCCGGCGAGGTGCCCTGCCCGACGGCCGTATTCAGATACGGACCTTCGAAGTTGCCAGGTACTACGGTCAGGGTGACGGTCACGGTGCCGCTTTCGCCAAGACCCAGCGTATCGGATCCGGCCAGAAGCTCAGGATCGTCTGCACCATTGAACGCAGGATTCACGGCCAGATCCACACTCTGCACGCCGTTGACGACAAAGCTTGCCGCCTCGGCAAACGCCGTGGCCAGATCATCGGTGATCTGCACGTTGTCCAGCACGACGTCGCCCGTATTCTCTACGCGCATCGTGTAGCTGAACGTGAAGCTGCCGTTATTGTTGTCGACCGGCAAAGCGCTGACGACCTTGGCGGTACCGATGCCCGGGTTTTCGCCAAACGTCACCGGCGTCGGCGTACTGTTGTTGTTGGGATTGTTGTCGTTGTCCGGATCGGGGTTGACGCCATCGGTCGACTGATCCTGAACCACGTTGTCGGCCGGGCTCGTGCCAAAGCCAATGGCCGTGTTCTGATAGGGACCAAGATTGGCGCCAGGCTCGACCAGCAGGTCGATGGTTACTGTACCGCTCTGCCCCACAATCAGCGTGTCATTGCCCAGCAGCAAATTCTGATCGGACGCGCCATCGAAGGCCGGATTGAACGCCAGATCGGCGCTGTTTATCGCCGTAACTGAATAGGCGGTCGCGCCACCGAATGCCGCGCCGAGATCATCGGTGATCTGCACGTCGGTAAGCGTGACGTCACCCGTGTTCTCGATAAAGATGCTGTAGGCAAAATTGAACGTGCCGTCGCCGTTGTTGACCGGTGCGGTGCTGACCGCTTTTGCCACACCCAGCTGCGGGGCCTCACCAAAGGTGACCGGCGTCGGCGTGCTGTTGTTGCCTGGATCGCCATCATTGTCCGGGTCGGGCGAGACGCCGTCTGTGGAAACATCATTGACCGGCGTGCCGGCCGGTGAGATACCTGATGCGGTCGCCGTATTCTGATAGGGACCCAGATTGGCGCCGGCATCCACCGTGACGGTGACCAGCACTTCACCTGCGCCACCCACCGGCAGCGTGTCGGTACCCGCCAGCAGATTGATGTCGGCCGCGCCGTTGAACGCCGCATTAACCGCGAAGTCGGCGCTTGAAATCGCATCGACGGTGTAGCTTTCGGCACCGCTAAACGTATCAGACAGTCGGTCCACGACCTGCACGTCGCTGAGCACTACGTCGCCGATATTCTGAATCACAAACACATAGTCGAACGTGAACGTGCCGTCACCGTTGTTGACCACGGCACCTTCTACGCGCTTGGCAAGACCGATCTGCGGCCCTTCGGCAAACGTGACCGGTGTCGGGTCGTTGTTGTTCGTAGGATCGCCGTCGGCGTCCGGGTCAGGATTCACACCAAGTTGCGAATCGTCGGTGACCGGCGTGCCACCCGGCCCTGTACCGGTAGCCGTGGCCTGGTTGTTGTAGGGACCGTTGTTCGCACCCGGCGTGACCGTAACGGTGATCGCGACCAGCGCCGTGCCACCCACCTCCAGCGTGTCCGTACCACTGAGCAGGTTGGTATCAGCCACGCCGTCATAGGCAGGGTTTACCGTGTTGCCCACACTGGTAACGCTGTCGACCACAAAGCCCGTGGCGCCCGCGAATGTCGCGGCCATATCGTCGGTGATCTGAAGGTTCGAAAGCGGCACGGTGCCGAAGTTGGTGGCCAGCACATCGTAGGTCAGCGTGAAGGTGCCGTCGCCGTTGTTGACAGGTCCGGCGCTGATACTCTTGGCCGCGCCAATGGCAGGCGGCGCCACCGCGGCCTGAGCCTGATCATCTTCGCCCGGCTCGTTGTTGCCCGGCGTGGAATCCGGATCGGGGAAGTCAGAGGTAGCCACTTCGGCGACATTCGTGTAGTCACCGCTCGGCAGCACCAGCGCCTGAATTTGCAGGGTTTCCGTGGCGCCGTTGGCCAGCGCACCGATGGTCCAGATGCCGGTCGCATCGTCGTAAGCACCAACGCTTGGCGTGGCCGCCACAAACGTCAGCCCGCTTGGCAGCGTGTCCGCCACCGTAACGCCGGTGGTACCCAACGGGCCGTCATTGGTGACCGCCACGGTGAACGTCACGGTGTCACCCACCAGCGGCTCGGCGTCATCAACTACTTTGGTCAGCGACAGATCCGCAAACACGGTGGGCGTGATGCCAACACTTGCCTGATCGTCTTCGGTCGGGTCGTTGTTACCCGGTGTTGAATCCGGATCCAGTTCATTGGCGGCCGTCAGCTCCGCCGTGTTGACGTAGTCGCCAGCGGCATTGACGGTGGCGGTAATAAGAAGCGTGGAACTGGCTCCGGCCGCCAGCGTTCCCACCGTCCACACGCCGGTTGCAGGATCGTAGGCGCCGCCGCTGTCGTCACTGACGTAGGTCAGACCACTCGGCAGCTGATCGGTGACCTCCAACCCGGTGCCCTCGTCAGGGCCATCGTTGGTCAGCGTCACCGTGTACACAACCTGATCGGTGGCTGAAGGCGTTGGATTGTCGACCGTTTTGGTCAGACTCAGATCGGCCGTCTGGAAGTTGAAGTTGATGTCATGCAGAGAAATGGTCTGCAGACCGGCGTTGTTGGTCGGACCGCCATTGGCATAGCGAATTTGCAGCTCGGTGATACCTGCCTGCGCAAACTCGACAAAGATGTTGCCGGTGCTCTCGCCGGCTGCCGCAAAGTCGCGGCCCTCAATCGTATTGGGGCTGGTCAGAATATTCGACGGACCGGGCAGAAGCGTGGTGGGATCAACGATAACGCCGTTCGACAATGCGGTAACCGTCACGATGTCTACGAACGCACCGTTGGAGTCAACGTCGAAAACGGCGAACGACAGGTTTTCCACGCCGCCGGGGAACTGGGACAGATCAATCGTGACATCCACAAACCGATCAACGGCGCCATCGGGATAGTCGGTGGAAATGACCAGCGCGTTCTCAGGCGGTACAAGACCACCGTCGTTGGGGCCGTCGGCCAGACGCGGCGACAACGTGCCCTGATTGTCCAGACCCGGCGTGTTGCCGCTGAAGGTCACGGTGACGTCGCGACCGTCAATCGAATAGGTCTCTGAGAGATTGGTTTGACCCTCGGGCAACCAGGTCAGCTGATCCCAGTCGATCGCCAGCGGAATGGCGTGCGCCGCCGTGCTTGTGATCGCGGCGAAAGCCGTTAACCACAGGGCGGCACCCAAGCGGCGCAAAGGGCGCCACCGATTAGAATTCGTCATCCGTACCCCAATTCTTTTCGTTGCTCGCAAAGTTGTGCGAAGCACAAATTCACGGGAATCCCCATAGCCTCAAATTGTATCAGGCAATTGGACGTAATGACGCAGATAGCGGGCAACCCCTTGGAGGCAGTCTCGATGTCCGGCCCACAAAAAAGCCCGCGCAACGCCAAACGCTGCGCGGGCCTGGGATCCGAGAAGCCTGTACGATCCCACAATCGCCGGTTTTACATTCCCCTGCTATGGATACAGCGTTCACAAGCAAAAGGGTTCACCGGCGGGCCACAGACGGTCTCCCGTCGTGTCGAAAATGACTAGCCCTCGCCCGGGCCGGGGCGAATGCGAGGACGGCCGGGCTCCAGCTCGTCAGGATCGAGCTCACCGGTGGCCGTTCCAGCACTCGGATCTGTCGCAGGCTCAAGGTCCTCGCCGGGACCTGGACGAATGCGCGGGCGCCCAGGCTCAGTGGGATCGGGCTGGGCAGGAGCGTCGCTGTCCGGTGTCGGGCGCTCGTTGGTCTGTTCTGGGGTGGTCATTGAGTCGATCCTTTTTATACTGGGAACACTTAAATCATAGACGCCACAATCAGGGTTTACCATATAATAATGCGCTCGCCATCCACGATACGTCCGCGCAAACGATCCGGGAGAGAAGGTCGTTATCATTACAAGAATATTCCGACAGCTTGCCGCTGAGTTGCGTCGGCGCAAGGTTCTGCGCGTCGTTACGGTCTATGCACTTACGGCTTGGTTGATCCTGCAAATCGGCGAAACGGTTTTCGAACCGCTGGGATTTGAGCCCTGGGTCATGCGCGCCACCGTGATCGCCGCAATCGCCGGTTTTCCGATCGCGTTCATTTTGGCTTGGATCATCGACATCCGACCCGAAGGGCTAATCTTTGATTTGCCGCTGTGGGGCTCAGACAGCGGTCAGCCGCGGGCGCAGAAAAGCACGGACGTAGTCTTTGCACTGCTGGTCATCGCGTTGGTCAGCGGCGGTACGTGGTATCTGGTCGACACGTTTCTACCTGATCTGGAAATAGACGAAACCGCGCCAGCGGGGGCTACCGCGACAAACTCCATCGCCGTGTTGCCGTTCGAGACCTTTGGCGCTGAATCGGACGCCAGCTACATCGCTGCCGGTCTTGCCGAGGAGATTCTCAATCTTCTGGCCGCCATCGAAGAGATCAACGTCGCCTCGCGTCGCTCATCATTCGTCTTTCAAGGACAGGCGCTCGACATCCGTGAAATTGCCGGAAGGCTAAACGTCCGTCACGTGCTCGAAGGCAGCGCACGCATCGCCGATAACCGTATCCGTGTTTCGGCGCGACTGGCCGACGGCGAGCAGGGCCACTATACCTTCAGCAACAGCTACGAACGGCCGCTTGACGACGTGTTCGCCATTCAGCAAGAGATCGCGCAGGCTGTCGTCGATGAGCTACGCGTGCCGCTGTCAATTGAAGACAACGACGCGTTGAACAAGAAAGCGACCGAGAACACCGAAGCCTATGTTCTTTATCTGCAGGGCCGTGGCCGCCTGCGCAGTTCGCTGGACGCCGACGTGATGCGTGAGGCCAGCGAGCTGTTCAATCAGGCGTTGGCACTGGATGACCGTTTCCAGCGCGCGTGGGCGGGCCTGTGCGAAGCGCAACTTCGTTTGTTTGAAATAACCGATAACGAAGAGGTCTTTTCCACGGCACAACGCGCCTGCGAGAAAGCGCAGGCGACGGGCGGCGAGGCGAACATTGAGATGAACCTTGCGCTTGGCAAGCTCTACCGCGCCCGCGGCTGGCTGGAACCGGCAGAACAGGAGATTGCCAAGGCACTGGCGATCGAGCCCGACGCCGTAGACGCGCTGGTGGAGCTGGTGGAAATTCGCTACGAGAACCAGGACCCGCAAGGCGCAGAGGCCGTCGCGCACGAGGCAGTCAAACGCGCGCCGGATTACTGGCGCGCCCATGAGGCGCTTGCCAGTGTTTATTTTCGGGAATCGCAGTACGACAAAGCCGTGCGCAGCTACACGACGGCGATTGAGCTGGCGCCCATGGTGGCCTCTTTGCACAGTGCCAAAGGAGGCGCCTACTGGATGCTCGGCGACAAGGAAAATGCGCGCGCCGGTTATGAGGAATCGCTGCGGCTCAAGCCCACAGCGCTCGGCTATACCAACATCGGATTGCGCTATTTCTACGAAGGCGATTTTCAGCAGGCCGCCGACATGCAAATCGAAGCGCTCAAGCTGGCCGCCGACAACCACGAAATCTGGGGACGCCTGGCCGAAGCCTATCGCTTCATCCCCAACTCCGAGTCCGCGGCGCGGGAAGCCTACGAGCGGGCCGCGCAGTTGGCGGAAGAAGCCTCAGAGGTCAATCCACTTGACTGGTATTCGATCGGCCTGCTCGGGTTCTACTATGCCCATCTTGGACAAAATGAAGGCGCCTTGAGCAACACCCAACTTGCGGTGGAGATTTCCGAGGACAATCCCGACGCTTTGTATTTGCGCGCGCTCGCATTGCTTAAAGTCGGCAACCGCGACGCCGCCATTGATGTGCTCGAGCAGACCATCAACAAGGACGCCTACTTTATCCAGTTTCTGGATTCGGAGCCCGATCTTCGGGTTTTGCAGGGCGACGGGCGGTTTGAGGCGCTCAGATCACTGGTAAAAGATTCGCCCTGATCCGTCAGAAATCCCCTCCCTCCAGCGAATACCTCTCCATACAACCCAGGACCGCACCAAACGCGGCACGCCTCGTCGTGCACGACATGGCCGGCTTTGGACACATACCGAAGGAGAAGGTCAATGCACAATAATACTCATTCATGGCGATTATCCGCCCAACGACTTGGCAGCCTGATCGCATGGATTGCCCTCGCCACCTCTCACTCAGCGCTGGCAAGCGATGCGGCCCTCGATGCGCTCAGCCAGCCAACAGTCGCAATGGTACCGCCGGTCGAGCCAACTGCGCAGCGCGCAACGCCGGTTACGCCTGACGTGATAAGCAACAACGCAGGTCAGCCATCGGTCGTGGACCGGGCAGTATCCATTCAGCTGCGCGATATTCCGGCCAGCGAGCCGCCTGGCCGCGAAATGCCCGGGCGCGTGCATTTGCAGGCTGAGGAAACGGCCGAGACACGCGACAGCGATGGAGCGCGTTCGTTGCGCCCCACCGTACCTGCCAGCCCGGCCTCCGCCGCGCCCAGTGGCGCGGCATCTCGCGACCCGGGGGATGCCGTCCGACTGTTCGACGGCATCGACAGCAGCCAATCGTCCTGGCGCCCGCCCGATATGCAAATCGCCGTCGGCCCCCAGTACATCGTTGAGGTCGCCAACTCGGGCTTTGCGCTGTACACGAAAACCGGCCATGAGGCCTCCGCCTATCGGACCTATCAGGATTTTCTGGCCGACAATCTGCCGAGCGATTGGGACGGCTTCATGTTTGATCCACGTATCGTTTATGACCCGAACCAACAGCGCTATGTGATGCTGGTTCTCGGACGCGACGATACTCATGAAGAGGCCTATTTCTGGCTGGCGATTACAGAGACCAGCGATCCGCGCGACGGATGGTGTATTCGTCGCTATCGCACAACGCAAATTGATGCGGCGAATACTGGCTGGCTCGATTTTGCTGGCCTGGGTACGGATTCGTTCGGTGTCTACGTGACTGGCAACCACGTGCTGTGGGATGGCACGAAACATGGCGCGGCCCTGCGAGCCTATCCCAGCGAGGTCGTCAGCACATGCGGTTCAGGCGCCGGCTGGAAATATACCGACATCCAGTGGCCGTCAGGCGGTGATGCAGACTCGCTGCAGCCTGCCCAGGCGCATACGGTCAACAGCAATGAAGAGACTTACTTCGTTGCGACGCGTCCGATCTCTGGTGACCAGGTGCTCCTGGCCAAACTCAGCGGTGACCGCATAAGCGCCCCGACCCTGACACGAGCAGAAATCGATATCCCGGCCTACAACGCCATTCGCAATAACGTTAATCAACCCTCTTCCATCGAGGATCTCGACGGTGGCAAATCCAAAGCCATCTCTGCGGTCTATGTGAACCGGCGGGTGTTCTTCTCGCTAACCACCGACGTGCTTAACGACGGCTCGGCCTCGGGCTGGCTTACCGTGAAGCTCAACTCCGATGCCAACACCAAAGAGTGGCATCACCTGCTGTGGTCCGGCGAAGACAGCTACTTGTTTTATCCGGCTCTCACGATCGATGGCGCCGCAAGTTCCGGCAACATCGCGGTTTTCGGCAGCTGGGCCCACGCCAACGATACGTTTGCCTCAGCGGTGTACAAAATCTACGAGAACCACCCGGTAGACAGCGTCGGCCCCTTCCAGTTGCCGGTGCTTGGGACGTCGTCCTACTTCTGGCCCGACAACAACGGTCGTAACCGCTGGGGCGACTACAGTGGTGCAGGCTACGACTGGACCTGCGGCCACGCCTGGGGTGTGGCGCAGTCCGCGACCGCAACGCAGGACTGGAAAACGTCGATCATCGCGCGCAAGTTTGATGACGAAGCTGACTGTCCGTTGCTCTACGTGACTTCGCCGGTCGAAGGCGACACGCTGGTGAGCTCCGACGTGGTGACCATCCGATGGGATAAAGCCAATCTGCCGGCGAGTGACGACCTGGTCGTGTTTGCCTTCCTGGAAGGTGCCATCGAAACGATTGCCGACGACCTGTCCACGACCGCCAGCTCGGTGCAGTGGACGGTTCCCGAGCACCCCGGTGATGCCATCATTGCGATCGGCAGCTGGGACGGCAGCGCCTACACGGCCCTGCACTACGGCGATCCGTTCACCATCGTGGACGGCACGGCGCCAAGTCCTGACCCGCTGGACTTCACGCTGCCGCCCACCGCAGACGATGAGACGCAAATCCGCATGACGGTGGATGCCACTGACGGCGCCGGCGGCGATGTTGAGTATCGCTTCTGGCTCGACGGCAATCCAACTGGTGGCGCTGGCGGCAACGGCACCGCCTGGCTTGCCAACAACGAGCACGTCGACAGCAACCTCTCGACCAACCACGAATACTGCTATGCAGCGCGCGCCCGCGATGAGCTGCAGAACACGACCGAGCCTACCGATGCTTTGTGCGCGTACACGCTCGCGGCACCGCCAGCCGCCCAAGCCTACAGCGATATCACGCCTGAGCGAGTGACGCTGAACTGGGGCGCGAATGGCAACCCCAATTACACCGAGTTCCAGGTGCGCAATATCACGCTTGGGCAGACATCGGTCTGGGTGAATGCGCTTAGCTGGCAAACCGGTGTGCTCGACAGCGGCACGCAGTACGAATTCCGAGTACGCAGCCGCAACGGCGACAACATTCGCTCGGATTGGGTGGAGCTTGGTCCGGTCACGACCCTGACGATGGATTCAGATGACGATGGCATCAGCGACTCGGATGACAACTGTGTCGCGCTGGCCAACCCCGCGCAAATCGATGCCGATGGTGACGGCATTGGTAACGCCTGCGACGCCGATCTGTCGCAGGATTGCATCGTCAACTTCATTGATCTGGGAATACTTCGCGCGCGCTTCTTCACAAATGACGCTGTGGCGGATTTCAGTGGAGACGGCGTCGTGAATTTCGTCGATCTCGGGATTCTGCGGCTGCAGTTTTTCAGCGCGCCGGGACCGAG
>CAZXCL010000055.1:0-31983 GCA_964639265.1 uncultured Gammaproteobacteria bacterium
TGATAAACGTCGAGATCAAACTCGCGCGGACGCTCGAGCAGTTCGTGGACCTCGTTGTGATGGTGCACTGTCCCCAGGTAGCACCAGCGGTCCACCACGTGCAGGTCCACGGTGCGGCCACGTTTTTCGGTGATGGCGACGCTGCCATCGAACGGCCACGGTGTGATCTGGCGCGCGCCGAGGGCATTCAGGAGTTTCATGTTCCAGACCACCGCTGGCTGTTCGCCCGTGCACGCGCCCTCGCAGCGGCCGATCTGTCGTCCGAAGCAGCTACCGGCGCCGCGCTCGCGCCCCATTTTCTTGCGACACAGATTGTGATCATCAATGAGTGCATCGAGGGCTTTGTTGGCGGCGCTGCGCTGGCGATAGAGACCGTAACTGTCGCCGTGTTCGCCAGGCTCGATCAGCTCCTTGACGCTGGCTGTCAGGTAGCCTTGAGCGTCTTCCTTGCAGACCACGGTCCAGGCGCTGGCCTGATGGCGCAAACGCCGATTAAGCAGCGGCCGGTCGCCCTTGATCGTGACAACCTCCAGCAGCAGCGCGCCCAGCTCGCCCGCCGTTGAAGTAGCCTCAACGTTGTGCGCTTGCTCAAACAGGCGTCGTTCCTTGTTGTCCCGATTGGCTGCCGAAAAGTGCGCGAGCACGCGGCCGCGAACGTTGACACTTTTGCCCACGTACAACAGGGCTTTGTCGGCACCGTAGAAGCGATAGATGCCGGCGCCATTTGGCAGCTTCTTGACGGTGTTTTTGTCCAGATTTGGCGGCAGAGCCGGTCCCGCGAGTTGATCGCGAATCGCTGAGCGTACGGTCTCAAGTCCCAGCTCTTCGGCAGCCTTGACGCTCCATTCGAAGATTGCGCGGGCGTCGGTCAGGGCGCGGTGGCGCGGTTCGCAGGTCAGTGCATGGCGTTGCATTAACGCGTCGAGGTTGTGCCGCCGCTGGTCCGGGTAGAGCTGACGGGACAGTTGAACGGTGCAGGCGCGCTTGGGCCGAAACGGCATCTCCAGAGCGCGAAATGCGCTGCGCAGAAAGCCATAGTCAAAGCGCACGTTGTGGGCGACAAACAGATGACCGTCGAGTCGTGCCAACAGATCGCGAGCGATGTCTTCGAAAAACGGTGCATCCGCGACCATGTCGTCGTGAATGCCGGTGAGCGCACTGATTTGCAGGGGGATTTCTCGCCCCGGATTGAGCAGCGTGGTCCACGTGTCGCTTTGGCCATCGGGCTGCACACTGACCACGGCAATTTCGGTGATGCGATGAAACCCCGCACGAGCGCCGGTGGTTTCCAGGTCCACGAAGGCTGTCGGCAGCGTTGCATGCAACACTATCTGAACCGGACCGATTCGGGGATCGGGCATCGCACAGGGAGTCGGCGTTTGATACTAACCCCGCGAATCGATCCGGCACCTGATAAGACCGGTACGCACGCGAAATTATTTCGCCGCATTCTCTTTTTCGAACACGCGCTCAAACACAGCTTCGCCATGACCGTTAATCACGGTATAGCGCAGTTCGCCGTCAGCAGAAATGCGTACGTCGCCAAAGTTGTAATAGCGCAGTGCTTCGTCGAGCGTAGATAAGGTGTCGGGCGGCGCGTGGTAATACAGACGGGTAGGCGAGAACGTCGGGTCCATGGCCTTGGTCGGATAGATGCCCGCGCTCAGCGGCCCGACGATCAGTTCACGCACACGAAACTCAGGCTGATGCGGAAGCGGACGCAATTCAAAGCCTGTCGCAAAATGTACGTCCGCGCTGAGCCAGATCAGGCCGTTCACGTTATGCGAGGCCAACGCGTCGAAAATGGCGTACAGCTCACGCTCGAATCCATCGTCGCCATCGCCGCTGGCCCAGCCGTCACGACCTTTTTCGACCGGCCAGCCGGTCGGGATGGTGATGGGCACGGAGCTGACTACAAATTTCCACGTGGCTGTGGAGGTGCTCAATGCCTCGAGCAGCCAACGCCTCTGACTGGCACCGAGCAGGGACTTGGGCAGCACGCCGGTGTCGGTCAACGCGTTGGCATCGCGATACTGGCGCGCGTCAAGGAGGAAGAACTCGGCGTGCTGGCCATAGCGAAAGCGTCGGTAGAGTTGCTCCGGGGCCTCGGTCGGCGGCGCCACAGGGTTGCTGGCGATAAAGGCCTCGCGGCCGGGGCTGAGCAGATCAACGTCCGGCGCGTCGGCGCTGCGCGCGGTGGTGGGACCAAAGTCGTTCACAATTTCGTGATCATCCCAGACCGGTTCGTAGATCAGGTTGTGACGCACATTGGCAAACGCCGGGTCGGCGTAATTGTAGCGCCAGTGCGCCATGAAACTCTGTGTGTCACGCAGCGGCTGGTCGATCCGTGGCAACTGCGGGTTGTCAAACGGACCGGTGGCCGCGCACGTGCCGTCCGCGTAAATCATGTCGCCAAGACCAATCAACAGTTTGGCGTTGCGAGCGGCCATGGCCTCAAATATCTCGTATCCGCGAACGGCGTCGCGACAGGCATTCTGTCCGGCCAGATCACCGCCAAATACAAAGTGCACGGCCACCGGGTCAGAAGGCGCCGGCGCGCTGCGAAAGCGCACGAGGGTGCGCTTGCGCCCGGTTTTTACGGTCACCTCGTAGGCCGTGTTCGCCTCCAGCCCGCCGAGCCGAACGTGCGCACTGCCGAGCTCACTAAGCGTGGCGCGCGCCATACCGCTTGATTCGCCGCCGCGCCATGAGATTACCGCGCGCTGTTGTGGACGGCCCCCGAGCCACAGCAGGGCGTCATGCGAGGTAACGCGTCCGACGCTCGCGTCCGGGCCGGCGAAGCCGTCATCCGATCGTGGGCCGGTGCTGGTGCAGGCGGTCATGGCGACTGTGCACACCGTCACGAGTCGGAGCGCTTTACACCTTGGTAGCGCCCATACTCTCAAAATCGTTGTGAAAATCCGTAAGACGCTGAAGTTACAGTTTTTTGCAGTTTCTGGCATGACACTTGCTAATTACGGTTATCGGACGGTTTTGCCGCCCGGTCTAGTGAATAGAAAGCAGGACAGTCGACATTGTGAGCGCTTCGGCGCACCGACCGCTCTGGTCAAGCGGCAGGCACGGTGATCAACCCCTGGTTTCTAACTCCTGAAGAAGCGAAACACCCAGTTCGAACAAGAATAATAACGCGAACAATAATAAGTTAGGGTGGAACCAAAAGCCGAAGCATCATGCTTCGGCTTTTGTTTTTTTGCGGTCAGGGCAGGCTCTTGAAGAAGCGCGAGGCTCTGGGCAGGTAATAATTGTCCCGATTGAAACTCATGACGACGCTGCGCGTGCGCCCGATGATCAATTCGCGCGGTACGGTGCCCCAGAAACGCGAATCGTCGCTCTGATCGCGGTTGTCACCAAACGCCACATACTCGCCTTCGGGCACGACAAATGACACGGGCGGCGTGCGCGGGACCGGTGCGTGCAATACGGGATGGTCCCTTCCTGGAAGCTTCTCGATGTAGAGCTTGAACTGCTTGGCTCGCTCGGCCTGAACCGATTTGTCCACTTCCTCGAAGGGCAGGGGCTCATACTGCACCACCTGGCCATTGACCTTGAGCTGATGGCGGCTGTAGCTGATCTCATCGCCTGGAATACCGACGATGCGCTTGACCAGCCGTGTGCGATTTTTGGGCGAGGTGAACACGATGATGTCGCCGCGCTGCGGGTCGCTCATCTTCTTGAGGACGATATTGGTGTAGGGCACCTTGATGTCGTAGGCCAGCTTGTTCAGCCAGATTCGATCACCTTCAATGAGCGTCGGGCGCATGGAGCCACTCGGCACGTGGTTCCAGTCGGCAATCGCGATGCGAAACGCAAACATCGCGATGATAAAAATGATGAAACCGGACCATTCCTGCCAAAAGGTTTTTGGCTCGGCCGCCTCGGATTTGCTCATGCTTCAGGCTCGCTCTAACGGGGTGGCTATTCTGCGGGAGTCAGCCCTACGGGGCAACTCACGCCCGTGCCTCCGATGCCACAGTAGCCGTTGGGATTTTTCGCCAGATACTGCTGATGATAGTCCTCGGCATAGTAGAACGGGCCGGCTGGCGCAATCTCCGTGGTGATCGGAGCCTTGTGTCCGGCCTGCTGCAGCGCCTCGGCGTAGGCATCGGCCGCCGCCTGAGCCTGTGCGGCCTGCTCGTTGCCATGGGTGTAGATCGCTGAGCGGTACTGGGTGCCACGATCATTGCCCTGGCGCATGCCCTGAGTAGGATCGTGGGACTCGAAAAATACGCGAACCAGATCGGCGTAGCTCACACGCTTTGGGTCAAAGGCCACCAGAACGACTTCTGTGTGGCCGGTGCTGCCGGAGCACACGTCCTGGTAGGTGGCGTTTGCGGTGTGCCCGCCCGCGTAACCGACCGCCGTGCTGACCACGCCATCAAGCTGCCAGAACACACGTTCCGCGCCCCAGAAGCAACCTAGGCCAAACACCGCCTGCTCAATCCCCGGGCCGAACGGGGCCTTTAACGGCGCATCCAGCACCGCGTGGCGATCAGCGACGCTGATGGGTGTCGAACGATCAGGCAGAGCGTCGTCGCGGCTGACGATCGTGGCGGGCTTGGAGCGAAGGGCGTCGAACATGGCGAGTCTCACGAAATTGTGTGGTGATACCGGGTGGAAGTTGCGGCTAGATGGCGTTTATCAAGGCCAGCTGCGCCGCGGCGTTGTTCTTAACATCATCGACCGATACTTTGAATTCAAGTTCACCGCGAATCGGTTTGAACATATTGTCGGTCTCGAGCTGGGTGTACCCGGCATAGCCGTTGTCGGCCAGCAGGCGAATGACATCAAGGGCCTCATCGTGCTGCGCCAGTGCGATGTGGGCGCCGGCCTGGGCAAACAGCAGCTCAGCACTGCTGAAGCCATCGGCCTGTCGGCCCTGAACGTACTCCAGCAGTCGTTGTGCCAGTAATTCACCGACCTCTGTCTGACCGCTGCGGACGTAGGAGTTCGACAGATACAGGATGCCCTGCATCGATTCATCGTTGATGGGATACCGCGCCTCGCTGCCCGGCGGCAGTTCGCTGTTGCCTGAGAAACGAACGAAAATATCCCGAATCCACTTTGCCGAGGCCGCGTAGTCTTCATTTTGAAACGCGATGGCCGAGCGAAACACGTTGGCTGAAAACAGATTTACGTCATCCGACAGCTTCGCGTCGATGAGCGCTTCCATCGCGTCGTAGTCTTCGGTGATTTGCAGCAGGGCCAGCTCCATATTGATCACCGCAAGTTGATCCGGGCCAATGGCCTTGGCCTTTTCCATCCATTCATAGGCACTTGTGTAGTCGCCGACCAGGGCGTGGATCTGCGCCAGGCTCACCAGCGTGACGGCGCGCCCGGGATCAAGCTCATTGGCTTTGCGCAACTGGCGAATCGCGCCCGCGTAGTCGTAATCGAGCAAGGAGAGTTTGGCCAGCTCGAAGTACACCAGAGGATACTCCGGCGCGAAGTCCACAATCTTCAGATACTGACGACGCGCCGCGTCCACCTCACCAGACACATACAGCATGTCGCCGTAGAGCTGCAGAGCGATGGGCGAGAGCGGTTCGAGCTCGGCCGCGATGCGGCGTTGCTCGGTCGCGGCGGGCAGATCGATCCACGACAGCACGCGGCCGTACCACATGTGCGCGTTGGCGAAATTCGGGTTCAGCTCAATGGCGCGGCGAAAGTGACCGGCCGCCTTGGCCCAGTTGGCGGCATCGCTCTCGACCAGCCCAAGTGAGGCGTGGGCCTCGGGCAGGGTGGGATCGAGCGCCAGCGCCTTCTCTGCCGCCTCGCGTGATTTGTTGAGCGCCTCGGCGCTTTCCTCATTGCCGTAGCTGCTGGAAAAATTATAGGCGTCGGCGAGTCCCGACCATGCGTGGGCGTAGTTCGGATCCAGCGCAATGGCGCGCTGGAAAAGATCGACGGCGCGCGCGTTGGCCGAAGAGGTGCGCTTGTGCCACTCCTTGCGGCCGCGCAGATAAAGCCGGTATGCGTCCAGAGACTCCGTGGGCCGGGATGCGACCTCCGGCGTGCCGATCAGCTCGGCCTTGAGTCTGTTGGCGACCTCGCGGGCGATTTCTTCCTGGATGACGAACACGTTGGTCATTTCGCGAGTGTAGGATTCGGACCACAGCACGCTCGCATCGGCCGCTCTTACCAGCGACACCCCCACTTTGATAGTGCCTTCGTAGGCACGCACTGATCCTTCCAGAAGGGTGCCGACGTTCAGTGCGCTACCGATCTGGCCGATGTCCAGATTGTCATCACGATAGCGAAAGGATGAGTTGCGTCCGGCCACCCGCAGGTCCTTGATCTTGGCCAGCCTGATGAGCACATCCTCGGCCAGCCCGTCGGCGAAAATCTCATTGGCCGGGTCATCGCTGTTGTTACGAAACGGCAGCACCGCGATGGACGGAGTGCTGTCGATCGCCGGCGCCGCCGGTGACGATGTCACCGAGTCTGCGACGGACGTAGTGGTGCCGGTGGTTGGGTCCGACTGGTTGTGCCACAGCACATAACCGACAACGCCAACGACCATACTCGCAATGATCGCAAGGTCGATCGTGCGCGCGCCGCGCGAGGGACTGTCGGCGGAATCGCCGGTGCGCTCCAGCGCGCCATTACGAAAATCGTACAGCCAGGCAAAAATCAGCGTGATCGGAAAGCCGACCAGCAGCGCCAGAATAATGATGCGCATAGCCTCGTCGCTGCCGCCGAACGCGGGCAGCACGGTATCGGCAACCTGCACCAGAAGCCAGGCCACCACCGCATAGGCGGCGCCGGCGCGGAACACCTTGCGCCGACTCAGCTGATTAAAACTACGACCTAGCCACGAGGACTCAGACACGTTTCTTCCTTAATTGTCATTGCCAAGCGGTATACCCGGGTCCTGCAGCTTCATGCTGCCAAGGTCCAGGCGCATACCCGGGTCGGATAACGTTACGCGACAACCAAAGTCATTTTTGAGTTTCGCCTGCAGTCTGCGCGCGGATTTCTTCTCGCCGTGGACCAGGAACACGGGCGGGCGGTTTCGCAGCGAGCTGTACCAGCGCGCCAGATCGTCTTCATCGCCGTGGGCCGACAGGCCGCCAACCGTATGCACCTTCGCCGCCACCCGAATCGTTTCGCGATGAATACGCACCGTGGATTTGCCATCGACCAGGCGACGCCCCAGCGAACCGTTGGCCTGATAGCCCACGATCAGCACCTGGCATTCCGGGCGCCATAGATTGTGCTTCAAATGATGCAGAATGCGGCCGCCGTTGCACATGCCGCTGCCCGCTATCACGATGGCGCCGCCAGTGAGTCGGTTAATGGCGCGTGACTGATCGGGGGATTCACTCAAGGTCAGGTTTGGCAGCGGGGGCATCTGATTGTTGTCGCTGCGCAGTTTGGTGGCCTCGTCGTCGTACAGATGCGGATAGTCCCAGTAGATATGGCTGGCCTTGATCGCCATGGGGCTGTCCAGAAAGATCTGCCAGCGGCCCACGTCCCACTCGTCGTAGTGTTTGCCGAGCATGTACAGGAGTTCCTGTGACCGGCCAACGGCAAACGCCGGAATCAGGATGTTGCCGCGGCGTCGTTTCTCTCCGCTGACAATCTCGCCGATCTCATCCACGGTGCGTTGACGATCCCGATGCGTTCTGCCGCCGTAGGTGCTCTCCATGAGCACCAGATCGGCCTTTGGCAGACTTTCCGGGTCGCGCAGAATGGGCGTGTCGTATTGACCAAGATCACCGCTGAACACCAGCGTGCGGCGGACGTCGTTTTCCTCGACACGCACTTCAACTACACACGACCCCATGATGTGGCCGGCGTCGTGGAAGATCACCTGAATGCCCGGTACCACGTCCACGGTTTGATGGTAGCGATGCCCTACCATGGCTTTGACGGCCGCCTTCGCATCTTCGCCGGTGTACAGCGGCTCAAGCGGTTTTTTGCCGCGGCGCTCACGGCGACGGTTCTCGCGTTCGGTGTCGCGTTCGCCCAGAGAGGCCGAGTCGCGTAACAGCACGTCGCACAAATCGCGGCTGGCGTTGTGGGTGTGGATGGCGCCTTTGAAGCCGCGACGCACCAGTAGCGGCAGGCGACCCGAATGGTCGATGTGCGCGTGACTCAAGATTACCGCGTCGATGTCTTTGGCGGCGAACGGAAACGGATCGCGATTGCGTCGCTCGGCCTTGCGACCGCCCTGGATCATGCCGCAATCGAGCAAGACCCGACGGCCGTTGGCGGAAAGAATGTGGCAAGAGCCCGTGACCTCACCGGCAGCGCCAAAAAACTCCAAGTTCATTAGTGTTATCCGAAATCCCAGCCAGCGGACATTGTACCCCGGCAGGCCCCCATTCGGCCGCTTGGGTTTTAGCAGGGCTCCGGTGGGGTCTGGCGTCGTCGGGCGGGGTCGAAAAACGGGCCGTCGACAATCTCGCAGGTCGCCCGCACGGTCGACCAGTGCATCTCGCGCTGATAGTCGATTTCGGCGATCAGGCTGGTATGGGACTTGCCGCGCGTGCGTTCCACAGTGCCGAGCGCGATGTTCTGTTTGGCGACCGGAGACCACAGGCAGGAGGTCACAAAGCCCACCGGGTTTTTGCCGCGGCCGTAAAGGTAGGCATCTTTCGGTGGTTTGTTGCCTTCAACAAGAAGCTGTACGAACTGCCAGCGGCTTCCGTGCTCATGTTCGTGCGCCAGAGCGCGGCGGCCGTTGAAGTTGTCCTTGTCCAGATGTACGAGCCAGCCCAAACCCAACTCGTACGGTGAACGAGCGCGGCCAGGGCGAACAATGCGATCGGCTGGCAGAAAGTCCTTGCCCGCCTGAATGAACCCCGCTTCGATACGCGCCATTTCCAGCGCATTTCCGCCTATGGGTCTTATGCCGTATAAACGCCCCGCCTCGAACAGCTGATCCCACAGCGCGATCGCATGCTCCGGCGCCACCCACAGCTCATAGCCCAGGTCGCCGGTAAAACCCGTGCGCGATACGGTCACATCCATCCCGCGTACCTGCGCGTGCATCAAACCGAAGGGCTCCAGTTGTTCAATGCCGGTCACGCCAAGCTGCTGTAGTACAGAGCAGGAGGTCGGGCCTTGCACGGCCAGTGCGGCCACCGCATCGGTTTCGTCTTCGATGTGCACGTCAAAACCAAGCGCCGCGGCGGTGAGCCACTCCAGGTGATATTCCTGCGAGCACAGGCGATAGTCTCCCTCACTCAGATGAAACACCGTGCCGTCGTCAATCACCTTGCCGGCGTCGTTGCACCACACCGCATAGGCGACACGGCCCGGCTTGATGCGCGTCATGTCGCGGGTCATCAGACGGTCGAGATAGGCCAGCGCGTCCGGTCCGCCGATGCGGTATTTGGTCATTGGGCTCAGATCAAACACGCCGGTGGCGTTGCGCACGGCGAAGTACTCCAGCTCGGCGTCGAAATACGCGTCGGCCACGGTGAAACCTTGCCAGTTGTGCCAGTGGTTGAGGATGTTGGCGGCGGCCGTGCGCTCGTGAAAAGGCGTGGCGCGGCTGCGTAGATCGAGACCCTTGCCGGTGGTGGATGTCGGGATCATGACGCGCTCCTGTTGCCGCGCGCGGCGAGAACGGCCTGCGCGGCCAGTGTGCCGGGTCTGCCGCTGATGTGACCGCCGGGATGCGCACCGGCCGAGCACAGAAAAAGGTCATCGACGGGCGTTGCGTACTGGGCCGCAAAAGCGACGGGCCGCGTGAACAGGAACTGATCGAGCGCGAGCTCGCCGTGATGCCAGTGCCCGCCGTGACAGCCGTAGATGGTTTCTATGTCATCGGGCACCAGTAGCTCGGTGCCGACGATGTGCGCCCCGACGCCGGGCAGCGCGCGCTCCACGCTGCCAAGAACCGATGACTGATACTCGGCGCGTGCCGCATCGCTCCAGCCGTGAGGTGGGCGGTAGGGCGCGTACTGCGCGGTGACGGCCAGCACGTGCTGACCATCCGGAGCCAGCGCCGGGTCGGCAAGCGTCGGCAGCGCCATCTCCAGCACCGGCTCTGCGCTTGCGTCACCGTATTTGACCGGATTGAATGCGCGCTCCACAGCGTCCATATCCGGCGCGAACACCATGCGCTGACGAAGAAACTCCTCGCGTCCCGATGGCGCGGGAGGCAGTGCTTTCAAGGCGATATGCAGTCGCGCGCTGGTGCCTTTGGCGCGCAGGTTGTGCACACGACGCGTAAAGCCGGTTTCAAGATGTCGTGCGCCAAGCAGCTGCAGCAACGTGGTTTTCGGGTCGGCAGCGCTGACAACCTGCTGTGCGTGGAGCACGCTGCCGTTGCCAAGCGTCACGCCGCAGGCGCGTCGTGCCTGCACGTCGATACTCCTGACGGGGCAGTCAAACCGTATCTGCACACCCGCCTCGCGCGCGGCGTCGGCCAGCGCGTTGGACAGTGCGCCAAGCCCGCCGATAGGCTGGCGAGGACCGTCGCCGCTGCCGAGGCGGTGCAGATAGGTCAGCACGCTGCCGGGTGAACGCGGTCCCATCTGTGTGCCAAGCACGGCGTCGAGGGCGAGCGCGCCCTTGAGCATGTCATCGTGCAGCGATTCGTTGAGCAAATCGTAGATATTGCTGCCGACGATGCGTAGCAGTTCGCGCATGTCGTCGCGGCCCATACGGCGCAAGGCAAGGCCGATGCGTGCGAGCGACATCTTGTTGTGACGATCGCTTTGATGCAGGCGCGGCGGTGGTGCGTTGCCCAGTTGATCAATAAAGCCGGCCAGGCGCCGCATTCGCTCGGACCACGCGTCGAGTGCGGCCATGTCGCTGTGTGCTGTACCGTCACTCGCGCGCAGGCCGATCAGGCGCGGTGCATGGCCGTCATTCAACGCCACGGTATCGAGGGGGCGGGGATCCATGGTCAGGCCGTGGCTGATCAGGCGCATCTGATCCAGGAACTGCCCCGGCAGGTGGTAGAGGAAATTGCCACAACCACTGACGCGAAAGCCCGGAGCGAACTCTCGCGTGTCGGCCATGCCGCCGGCGTGAGCGCTGCGCTCGACCACGATGACGCGCAGGCCGGCACGGGCCAGAAGGGTCGCGCAGGTCAGGCCGTTGTGACCTGCCCCAATGACAATGACGTCGGTGCGCTCAGTCATCGCCAAAATTCTCCGGCACCGTATTGGGTTTTTTCAGATCAAGCAGAATCTCGCGCGCGGCGTTGGCGCCAGGTGCGGCCATCACGCCGCCGCCGGGGTGGGTGCTGGAGCCGCACATATAGAGTCCCTTGACCGGCGTTCGATACTGCGCGTAGCCGGGAATGGGGCGATTGAACAACAGTTGGTCCATGGTCAGTTCGCCCTGAAAGATATTGCCTTCGGTTAGTCCGACTTCGGCTTCCAGTTCATGTGGCGTGCGAATCTCAACGTGACGTATCAGACTCTCGAAGTCGGGGCTGTAGTTGGCTATCTGCTCGATCACGGTTTTGCCGAACGCCTCGCGATCGGCCTCAGTCCACGGGCCGGTGTCGAGTTCGGGCGGGCAGTACTGCACAAAGCAGCTCATGTAGTGCTTGCCCGGTGGCGCCATGGTCGGGTCGGTCAGCGTTGGCATGACCATGTCGATGTAGGGGTCTTTGGACCAGGTTTTGTTCTTCCAGTCATCGTAGGCTTTTTCCATGCGCGTCATCGAGTCAATGAAGTGCATATCGCCGTCAATCAGGGGGCTGCCGGTGGGCAGCGCCGGAAACGTGGGCAAACCGTCCAGCGCGATATTGAGCTTGCCCGACGAGCCGCGGATGCGGAAATGATTCACGCGCTCGACAAAGCTTGCCGGCAGATCAGCGTTGTCCATGCAATTGAGAAACGTGCGCTTGACGTCGAGGTTTGACACCACAAGGCCGGCATTGATTTCTTCCCCGCTGGTCAGAGCGACGCCGCGCGCCTGCCCCTGACGCACGATAATCTTCTCAACCGTGGCTTCGGTGCGAATCTCGCCGCCGTGCTGCTGGAGTGCTCCGGCAATCGCATTGCTGACCGCACCCATGCCGCCGCGGGCAAAACCCCAGGCGCCGATGTTGCCGTCCACGTCGCCCATATAGTGATGCAGCAACACGTAGGCGCTGCCGGGCGAGTAGGGGCCAAGCGCCGTGCCGATGATACCGCTGCCGGCAAGCGCGCCCTTGATGACCTCACTTTCGAAAAATTCATCCAGATAGTCACCGATACTCATGGTCCAGAAACGCCAGGTGTCGTACATGGCGTCGTCTTCCATGGCCAGAAACGGCGCCGCCATGGCCGCGAGGCCCTTCAGGTCGCGCGGGCGAAACGACGTGGGATCGGGCGGCGTGCGCAGCAGGAAGTCGCGAATGAGACGGCACTGGCGCATGGTTTCGGCGCTGTAGCGCAGCTTGGCATCGGCGTCGTGTTTCGAATGGCGGGCGTATTCGCGATGAGCAAGATCCGGGTCGCGATAGCTCCCGAGGTAGTCGCCGTTTTGCATGAACGTAGCGCCGCCGGAGTATGGCGTAATCTGCAAACCGTGACGGGCCAGGTCGAGCGCACGGTAGAGCTCAGGGCGCAGCAGGCTGCACACATATGAGCAGTTCGAATATACCCAGTCCTCGTGCAGCGTACGACTGACGGCGGCGCCACCGATGATGTCGTTTTTTTCCACGACCAGTACCGACAGCCCGGCCTTGGCCAGAAATGCCGCATTGGTCAGGCCGTTGTGCCCTGCGCCGATGACCACTACATCGTAATGCTTCAAGTTTTCGGGGCCTTCTCTCGCCAATAGCCGTCTTTTGAAAACGCGCGCCACATCCACGGCACCCAGCGCATCAGCGCGAAGGCAAGCCACAGCGACCAGATCAGAATAAGGCCTTTATAGACCCACACCGGCAGTGTGATGACGCCCGCTGCGGGCAGCATGCCGTCGGTGCGATCCAGAAACCAGCGCAGCAGCGTGCTGGATGAGCCGTTGCCTGCGACCTCCATGTCCGCGGTGCCGAGAAGTCCGAAAGGAATGGTCGTCAGCAGCGACAGGGTGGCCACGAAAAACAGAAAGCCCAGACCGATCTGGCCTGCGTTGAAGCCCAGACGTGATGCCGGCGGGTGTGTTTCGCGCAAGCGAAACGCCAGAATCGCCACGATCACCGCGACAAAGGCCGGCCAGAAAAACGTGCTGAAGCCAAGGCCAAGCAGCAACCAGTGATGAAACTTCAATGGCGTGCGTGTGAGCCTGGCCAGCAACCACGCGGCCAGCAGCAGCGCAGCCAGCTCGCTCCAGTACAGCACGGCCGGTCCGACACGCGGGCCATAGGCCCACAACACCCATCGGTCGCGACCAATCCGCAGCCGCGTTTCGATATTGGCGCCGGCAAGCCCGATGTCGACGGCATCGGTTGTGATCACCGTGCCGCCGCCGCGATTGTCGCGCCAGGTGACTTCGGCGCGATGGCTGCCAGGTGTGATGGGCAGGGCCAGCGTCCGGTTGTCGAGCGAGCGTGCCAACGGACGATCATCACTGGTGATACCGGTCAGCTCGGCCTGATCAGGGAGCGTGATGATGTGCTGGCCGCCATTGGTTGCGCGGTAGTTGATCGATAGTGTTGACTGCGATCCGCGTCGGCCCACTTTGCGCAACAGTTGAACCCTGTCGAAAGCAAGGGTAGGTCCTGCGACCGGGTCGGGTCTGGCGATGGTCAGCGCCAGCGTTTCGCCAGGCCACGGCGTGAACGACGGTCGCCAGCGCTCGAGTGTGGCGGGGTCCTGATTGTCCTGGGGTACGCCCTGATGGGTCAGGCGCCAGTTGACGCTGGTGTTCACGAACCAACGCTCCTGCCAGGGTACGTCGGCGGCCGCGTTCAGTGTTACAGGCGAGCTGCGTTCAAGGGTCGAGGTCCACGTCACGACGTCTTGCCCGGGCGCCAGATCAACGCTGACCACACCGTTGAACACGTTCAGGTCGGCGGTGTTGATGGCCTCTCCCGAGAGCAACGGCACCTTGAGGCTGATGGGGGCGCTGGGCGGTGTGCTGCGCCGGACGGTGGTGGTGACGGTCCAGTCCAGGTCGATGTTCAGCGTTCTCTCGACAATCACAAAGGCGGGAAACTGCTCGACGTCCATCGCGTCAAACGCATCCGCACTGGATTCGGCGCGCACTTCGCGGATCAGCGTCAGCGCGCCGCCTGCCAACGTGTTTTTGTTCAGGCCGCCGACTTCCCATCCCGCGCCATTGGCGGTGACGTGAAACGGTGGGAGGGGAAACGCGAGTGCCACGGTGCTGGCGTTGGGCATCGCCCCCTTAAGCTGCAGTCGATGCACACCGGCTGCGAGCGCCACGGCCGGCGCCCCGTTGAGCACACCGATGCTCGGCGTTTGCGCGCCGTCAATCATGATCTGGTCGGGATACCAGCCGCCGGTTTCGCCCGGCAGCGGCAGCGCGACATCGGTGTTGGCGTGCACGATTAGTGACAGTGTCAGTGACTCGGCGCTAAAGCGCACGTCGGCGCGCGGCAAGGTGACGCAGTTCGGCGCGCACTCAGGCGCCGCGATCAGACGCTGTTTGAGTTGTTCGAGAATGGCCGGAGAGGGCGTCTGGGCCTGCGCGTCAGGTGCCGGCAGCTGCGTCATCAGCGTCGCCATGGTGGCCAGCAAAACCGTGGCAGTGACGCCGTCGGTATTGGTCTGCAGGCTACGACGCGTGTAGTCGCGTTTCAGCATCAGACCCAGCACACCAACCAACAGTGCCACCCCGAGGATGCGCCACAGCGACATCACAAAGCCGGGTAAGATAATCATGCGAAAGGTCTGCTCGGGTACGACCGGTCCCGACCAGCTCAGCGTGTGCTCACTCCAGCGCCACTGCGGCACGCCCGGCCCGGCCTGCACCTGGCTGCCGCTGGCATAGCGGTTGTAGTTGACCTTGGCCGTGTCGCGCGCGACACGGAATGAACCGGCCGCTGGCGACGGCATCTCCTTGGCCGTTCGTACGCCGGTCACGACGACTTCTTCGATCATCGCGTCGGCCGCAATGTCGGGGGCTTCGAAACGACTCTCCTGGCGCAGATCGAGATAGCGCTCCCGGCCTTCGACCTCAAGTTGCGGGAACGCCGCGAGCTGGAGCTGCGTTGCGACGAACGGAACGGCGATCGCTCCAAAACTCAGCAAACACACCCCCGCGACAACGGTTGCGGCCTTGCGCAGGCGTCCCGCGGGCAGATAGCGCCAGGCGGCCAGTGCGCCGATCACAGCGAGCCAGGACCAGCGCGGGGCGCCGGGTTCGTGAATCGTAAGCACCAGCGCAAGCAGACCTATCGCGCCGAGCCACGGCGCGTGCAAACGCGACAGCGCTGCGGCCACGATCAGTACCAGAAAAAAGTCGAGCAGGTCCCACTGGCTAGCCCAGTCGCCGCGCGACGAATCGACGCCCACGGCCGCCAGCATGCGCTGGCCGGGCGGCAGATACACCGCTGTGTTGACCTGATCCAGTCGCGTTTGCCAGCCGCTGACCGGCACCTCGGAGGAGGCCGGCGTCTCGGCGAGTGCAGAGAGTTGAACTTGCGGCGTACGAATCTCCACACCGCGCAGCGCCGCATCGCCAGGTGAAGTGGTAACGAGCAAATTTTGATCGCCCTGAAGCGTCGCGCTCTGCAGCACCAGCGGCGCCGCGATATCCAGTCGCCAGTCGTGCCGCAGTGTCCCGGCGAGAACGTCGCGGACGGTGTAGGCTTTGCGATCAAAGCGTAGCCAGAGCGTACGCTGCAACGTCAGTTCGTTTTGCGCGCGATCCGAGAAACCGCGCTGGCGCTCGCTCACGCTCAGCGTATCACCGGCCCGCATGCGAAAGGCGGGCAATTCCAGTGCCGCCTGTGGCACCCCGACCTGCTGCGGATCGACCGGCGTCGGAGCGTTGGCTTCGGTCACACGCAGTTGCGGTGCGGAGCGATAGCTCCAGATTTCCTCGGTTGGCCACTGCTCGCCCGCGGGTGCAAACTCAAGCGCACTGAGTGGCGGTGGCATATTGGCGCCAAACGTAATGACCCAGCTGCCGGGTCGTACCTGCACCTGCAGATGGCCGGCGCTGTCCAGACGCGCCGGTAGCGGCGAGCGCATCATCGTTGGTGAGAACCCTTCCGGCAGCAGGCGGCCGAGCGAGACTTCCCGATTGTCGCCGGCCACATCGAGATTCAGCGTGACGATCATTTGCGCCGGCGCCCCGTCCACGATCGTGCGATAAACACTCAGATCGATACGGTTTTCAACTTTTTTGCTGGCTTCACGTTCGCGTCCGGCAAGCCACAGCGTGCCGTTGCGCCAGGTTGGATTGGCGACCGGTTTACCGTTGAGTGTCAGTGACAACTGCCCTGTGTGTTCGGGCAGCGATAGCGTCGCAGGGATTGTTGTCCATTCGAATTCGCCGCGCAGGGTGAAGCGGCCCTTGCCGATTTCAAGTGCCGGTCGGCCGTTCACAATCGTCAGGGGAACTTCGCGGTTGTCGAGCGTGACGCGCTGCGGCCAGCTTTGCGCGTTGCCGGGAAGCGCAATCATCTGGTTAATACGACTGTCGAGACGTTGCTCGAAGCGGCCGCCGCGGTTGCCAATGTTGAGCTCGAGTGTGCCGGGCCAGATGCACACCGCGTTTTCGTTCCGCGGGCCCCGTGGGCAGGCCAGTTCTTCAAGATCGTGGAGCACCCACGGCGTCCAGTCGTCAAGCTCAGGCGGCACGTAGGGATCGGCGGCCGTGGCGCTGGGGATAGTAATCAGGAGGGCTGCCAACACAATGGTGCAGCGGGAAAGGAAAATGCGGTGTCTCACAAACGGCTCCAACCATGGCGGCGCCACGATGGCGCCTGCCCGCTGGTCATAATAACGGTTGCGAAACGAAAGTGGGGTTCGTGACCGGCTCTAGTGCAGTTTTACTTCCGCGCGCGTGGCCTTGTAGATGCGATCTCCGAGCATGATCAGCAGCGTGGAGAAGCGCCCGTGCACGGCCGCCTGATGCATGCGATACAGCGACAGATACACCAGTCGCGCCACCCAGCCCTCGACAAACACCGTGCCGCGGACAAGATTGCCCATGAGGTTGCCGACGGTCGAGTACTTGCTCAGGCTCACCAGACTGCCGAAGTCACGATAGACAAACGGCTTCAAATCACGTCCTTTGCGTTTGGCGAGTACATTGCGGGCCGCAATTGAGGCCATCTGATGGGCTGCCTGCGCGCGCGGGGGAACCTCGGTACCGTCTTTCATATGGCAGGACGAGCAATCGCCGATGGCCATGACGTCGGGATGGCCCTTGACCACCAGCGCGTCATCGACTTCCACGCGTCCGAGCCGGTCCACCGGAAAACCACTCTGCGCGAGCCACGAAGGCGCTTTGACGCCCGCCGCCCAGACGCTGATGTCGGCGGCAATCTCTTCGCCTTCTTTGGTGAACACGGCGTCGCGTTCTACTTTTGAGACCATCGTGTTGGTGCGAACGCGCACACCAATACGCTCGAGTTCGCGCTCAACCGAGGCGCCAATGCGCGGTGGCAGGCGCGGCAGCAGACCCGGTGCGGCCTCAATCACGCACACGCTGAGGCTTTCTTTCGAAAAATGTTCGAAGCCAAACTCGCGCAGCCGCTGCACAACGTTGTGCATGTCCGCGGCGAGCTCGACCCCGGTGGCGCCGCCGCCGACGATGGCAATCGATAGTTTGGCCTCGGCCTGTTCCCTCGAATTGACCCGATGCAATTGAGCGGCGAAATTCTTGTGAAACAGCTCGGCCTGTTCGCGTGAGTCGAGCTGCTTGCTGAACTGGCTTACGCCTTCGATACCAAAATCATTGCTCAGACTGCCCACGGCCACGATCAGCTGGTTATAGCGAACTGAGCGTTTGGGCATCATTTCGCGATTGTCATCGTCTTGAATCGCATCGAGAGAAATGCGTTTTTCTTCCAGATCGATGTCGTTGGCATGACCGAGGACAAAGTTGAATTTGTGTTTGCGGGCGAGCATGCGATAGCTGGCCTCGTCGTGATAGCTGTTCATCGACCCGGTGGCCACCTCGTGGAAAAGCGGTTTCCAGATGTGGGTCGGATTCTTGTCGATCAGCATCACTTCGGTATTTTTGGCCCGTCGCAGCTTGCGCGCCAGTCGCACGACCAGTTCCAGACCGCCGGCGCCTCCGCCAAGGACAACAATTCGTTCTTTCACAGGTGGGGTTTCCTTAAGGCAGCCAAATCAGCCACGAGCACGCCGCCCGGCGCAGGCGCTATTGTCCTGAATTCGACGACGCTGACAACCACCCAGTGCACGAAAAAATGCGACGCATCTCCAGAATATGCGTCGCATTTTGTTTCAGTTGCCGTTTTCGCCCTAGGTTGTGGAGAGAACCACCGCTGTCAGACGACGGGTGACGTAGGCATCCGCGCTGTCGGGAATGACGTCACCACGCAGTGCCACGAGGCCGCGGCTGCCGTCTAGTGCCTCGGTCAGCGCAGCGGAGAATGACGCGAAATCGAAATACATCGTCATCTGGCTGTCGATACGCAGCGCATAGACGCCCGCGCCGCTCTGGGTTGCCGCAAGACTGACGGTGCTGCCCAGGTCGAGCAGATCGCGTCGCACGCCGCTTTGGGTCAGGTAGTGAATCGGCGTCAGCGCGTCAGACTGCAAATCAATGATGAGGGACTGGCCGTCGGCGGCGAGTACGGCGTCAGCGACTCCAGGTGCTTGCCAGCGAATCCGGATCCGGCCGGCAACCTCGGTTACCGACGCAATGGTGCGTGCGACAAAATCCTGCGGAGCGCTGCCAAAAGGCGTGACATGGCCGCGAATGCGCACGGGATCGCCGATGTTCAGCGATGCCAGGTCAATGCTGCCTGTGTCTACTTCGTAGTTCGACGGATCCGCGTCGGTCGCAACGTCGGCGCCGGTGCCGAGAAAATCGAATATCTCCGGACGCCGTCCGTTGTAGCGCGATAGCTCGAGGCGCAGCGGACTGACCGCGGCGACTTCGCCCGATACGGTGGCGTAGTCGATGCGCACGAGCCCGTCGGTCGCATTGAGCGAGCCGTCTTGATTGTGATCACCCAGAACCGTGAGGCGCTGGCCGACCGAGATATCCGCTGCGGTCAGTGGCTGCAGGTCGCCGCCGATCTGGCGAATACGCGTTTGCGCGTCCAGCACCACCTCAATGTTCTGGTTGTACGTT
The DNA here is from genome assembly GCA_964639265.1 of uncultured Gammaproteobacteria bacterium. GTDB lineage: Bacteria > Pseudomonadota > Gammaproteobacteria > Steroidobacterales > JBCCMA01 > JBCCMA01. Next base: position 19,165 of record CAZXCL010000055.1, read on the forward strand.
ACGCTCATGTCCTTGCGCACATAGGTTGCCCCGCGCAGCGTCAGTACGTCACCGTTGCGCGCTGCTACGCTGCCGCTGGCGATGTCGGCATCTGCCCACGGAACGCTTGTGCCCGCCAGAATGCGTTCGGCAACAAGCTGGTTGGCGGTCTTGTCATACTGCGCGGTGACGACCAGCGCGCTGCCCTCCGGCAGAGCATCGAGCGCAACAAGCCCCTGTTCGCCGACGTAGGGCATCTGGTCGATCTCGTATTCGGTTGCGGAGTCTGTGATCAGGCTCACCTCACCAAAGTTACCGCGCGGATGAAAGAACGGGCGCACCTGCAACTGCACGGAGCTATTGGGGGCATCAACGTCAAGGAGCAGGCCGCGTGCACGGCGCGGCTTGGGAAAATCGAGCAGTGTGTCGGCCAGCAGGACACTGTCGAGAGTGGCTGTCGGTGTTCCCTGCAGTTCCACCTTGTGCGAGGCCTCCAGATCGAAGTCCAATGTCACGTGGGACGGCACGCCGGGTGCAATCACAAATCGATCGCTGTCGGGGAACGAAACGCTGAGCTCGGCTCGGGTCAGCGGCTGTCCATTGTCATCAACAATGGTCGCCGCGGCGGCTACGCCGGTCAGATCTTCCACCACAATGTTGGCGTTGCTGTAGTCGAGGGTCAGGGTAACGGCGTTGTACACACCGCTTGGCAGGGTCGCGATGGTGACCAGTTCGGTGACCTCAACGTAGGTTGCGAAGTCCAGGGTGGTGGTCTCCGGCAGAACATCGAATATGGCTCCGTTGGCACGTTCAAAACGCAGCCCCGTGACGTCAACCTGATAGCTGAGAAAATCGCCAGGCGCGTCGGTCAACCCGATGATTGCCATGCCGGTGGGCTCTTCAGGCGCTGGAGGTGGTGTTGTGGGTTCCGGGGGAGCGGACGAACTGCCACAGCCGGCAAGGGCGCAAATCAGAAGCAGACTTAAGGTTGATCGAAACGGTCTCATGATGGTCTCCCGTCGAGGTGCGAACAGTGAATGTGTAGCTGTTCAACGGAACACGGTGCGTTTGGTTGACAAAGGGAGACAAAAAAAAGCCCCGCACAGGGGCGGGGCTTTTGCATGGGCCGCTAGCGGCTAGCCGGTTTCATCGCGCTGGCGCCAGTAGGTGCGTGTGGGTCGCACGCGGCCGCCGGCATCGCAGGCTTCGGCGCCGGTCTGACACTGCACGGTCGTGCCGGTGTTCTGCGTTTCCTCGTAGTCGCAGTCGGCTTGCGACGAATCGCAGGCGGCAGGATCGCTGGGGTCCGGCGTGGTGTTGCAGTGAGGACCGAAGCAGGTATCAAGCATCTGATCGTCATCGCCCGGGTCGCCAAACAGGAAGGTGACTTCCGGTGGGATGCCTGCCTTTTGCAGTACGTCGCGCACCAACGTGCCCGTCGTCAGGTCGATGGTGTACAGCGCGCCACTGCCCACGGCGGGTGCGCACGGGTTGCTGCTCGGCGGACTGCCCGGCATATAGGTGGTGTAGTAGGCCACGTTGTCGAAGACGCGCGACCGAGCCAGCGATTTCTCGCCCGTTTCGGTGATCGCGTATTTGAACCCGTCGGAGCCCGACGGTACGACCACGTTGCCGGTCGCACTGAGCGCGGTCAGCGTGTTCGGCGTAATGCCGTAGTCGTAGTCGTCGTTCTCATCGCCGATCACCTCGAACGGTTTGTAGTCGCGAATGCCGTAGAGGTAATCGTCGATGCCCGTTTCCAGCGGATCGGCGCGATGACCTGAGGACAGCGTGATCGTGATGAACGAACGGCCATTGTCGGTACCAAGCGTTACATCGGGAGCGTAAAAGAAGCGTCGGTTCGCCGATGCGCCGCCGCCCAGCGTTCCGCCGAGCTCGGCAATCATGCCGCCGGTGACGTCAAACGAGTCTTCGTTGTGCACGTCAATTCGAAAGACACGGCCGACGATGTCCGTGAAGTAGATACGATCCGTCGTGCCGTTGAGGTCAAGATCCAGCGGGCGCACGGTTGAGGGGATCGAGTTCTTCATCTCAGGAATCACGAGGTTCGCACCGGCGTTGCTGATGCTGTAGAGCAAAGCGCCACTGAGTGCATCAACGATGTACACAGCATTGCCGTAGCTGTCGTCGCTGACCGTCGACTTGTTGTCCTGGGCAGGATCGTAGCCGGCTGAGAAAATCAGAACGTCTTTGGTGTTTTCACTGTCGTTGGTGCCAAAGTTCATCTTGGTGCGCACCGGCGTCGACCAGCTCTGACCCATGGCCGGATGATTGGAGTCGTCAAACTGCCACAGCAGCTGCGGAGAATTCGGGTTGGTCACATCAAGCGCGTAGTAGGCGCTGCCTCCGCGGCGCATGCCGACGTACAGGATAACCTGGTCGCCGCTATCGACGACGCCGTCGCCACCGTCGTTTTTCCACGCCACAACCGGTCCGTCGAGGCCGTAGCGTCGCTTGTTGAGGCCGAGCTTGGGGTTCTCCGCCATGAACGGGATGTTGCCCCACAGTTCCTTGGGCATGAATGCAAACAGCTCCTGACCCGTTTCGCCGCTTATGGCGTGCAGATAGCCTTCGTTGGTGGCCACGAAGAGCACCGTTTCCGGCGCGCTGCTGCTGCCACCGTAGGTCACAACCACAGGCTTGGAATGCAGCGGGTCGCCCATCGACTGACGTGCATCGGTAAACGACCCGTTGCCGTTCGCATCGTATGAGTCGAGGCCACCGGCCCAGTCGAGCCAGCGATCGACCACCGCGTCGTTCGCCGTCGACGGCCACGGAATCGAATCGCCTGGCGTAAACGGTACCGGCTGGTTGATCAGCGCATCACGCATGTCCTGATTGTCGCGGCTGATAAAGCTCAGGCTGGTACCGGCGTTGTTGGTGAGCATCTTGCGGCCGAGCGCAAACTCATTGGCAGCACCGCCCAGCTCTACGTTGGCGCCGTCGGGCGACGCAGACCAGTAGCTAAATGCGGTAGGGATGTTGGGATCGAGATTGCCAAGCTGGTCGCGACCGTCGTAGAAAAATCCCGATGCCGGGTTCACGGCGATCTCGCCGTCCTGGCCGATGATGGACAGGCCATCGCCCTGTTCATTGGCGCGGTACTTGTATTTCTTGACGTTGCCAGCCCACAGATAGCTGTCGCTGGGCTGAAACACCGTGAAGTAGAGCTGGTCGATGTGCGTGGTGCGATCAAAATCGTTCACCGTCACGGCTGGTGCCGTAAAGCCGTTCACATCGTCGGCTACGTTGTTCAGGATGGCGCCCAGTGCGTTTCGCAGCGTTTCGGCGTCGTCCGCCGTGTAGTAGGTGCCGCCGCCGGCATCCGCGGCGCGCTGCAGGAACGGCAGGTCAAGCGCAAAGCCGATAAAGTGGCTGACGATGTTCTGCTTGCCCGGCAGATTGTCATTGAAGTCGTTGGCAAACAGAAATTCAGCCAGTTCATCGAGGCATTCGCCGCCGTTGGTAAAGCCATCGGGATTGGTACAGGCCGTCGTGGCGTGCTCGGTGTACGTCGGGTCATTGAGCAGAGCGGTAATCAGAGCGGTGCCGTTGATGTCCGTTGTCGGCTCGCCGTCGGTGATGTACACCGAATAGTTGCGCTGGCAAGCGCCGATGATCGGGCTCTGGTAGGTCGTGGTGCCCGGTACGTACGAGTTTGGCGTTGAGGCACGCGGGCGCGCATAGTAGCGGCCGTTCGAACCGATGAATCCTTCCCATGAACCAACGCCGAAGAGCGCCGGAGCGCCCATCCAGTAATAGGCTGACTCAAGATAGGTTTCCTGCAGCGGCGTGTTGCCCACGTGATAGGTGTTGGCGATTTCCGCCGACAGCGAAGCGCGGTTGTCCTCGACCGGCACCATTTCATGCACGACCATGCCGCCGTCGGTGTAGCTGTCGCCCCAGCCCAGACGGATGTCGTATTTCATAAGGCCGATGTTGACGTTCTCCATGTTCTGGATGAAGTCGTTGGCCACATCCTGCAGCACTTCCATGCGGTCGCGTCCAAGGGGGTCGCCCGGCACGCCCGAGACCATACTGCCCGAGGAATCGAGAATCATCAGAACGTTGGGATTGCTGGCCTGTCCTTGAGCCTGATTCTGGCCAAAGAAAATGTCCGTATCGTCTGCCATGGCTGGTACGCCGGCACCGAGCGTCAGAACGCAAAATGCCGTGGCAGTGCGCAAGCCGCGCATCGAAAGAAACTTGGAATCCATGATTAACACCCTGAGCCAATATGTAACAAGACGACTGCTCGCACGTGACGATGCAGTGACGCCAAAGTGTATGGACGGGGTGTTCTATTGCACGAGATTCGCGACGAGTGCGGGTCGCAAACCGATAAACGGTCGAGCGCGTCGACTATCGTTAAATAAAATGGCGAGCCTTGCGCAAACCCTTAAAATAAAGGGGTTTGGTATTGCTCGAGCGTACTGTGACGTGACTCACACTTTGCACAAAAAATAAATTACCAGGGCAGCTGTGTGCCGTTGCAGTGCCAGAACGCGCCGCTGTTGTCCACGGACATTTTGTCGATCACGCTACGAATGCCTGCGGCGGATTCGGCGGTAGTGATGTGTCCGCGCCCGCCCGTCATATCCGTGCGTACGTAGCCCGGATGGATCAGTGCCACGGCGATACCACGCGGCTGCAGATCAACCGAAAGACTGCGTCCCACCATGTTGACGCCGGCCTTGGAGATTCGATAGCCGTACTGACCGCCCGAGGTGTTGTCTTCCATCGAACCCATGCGGCTGGTGATGATGGCCACTCGCGCGCCCTCGCTGAGCGCTGGCCGCAGTGCGTCGATGGTTCGTAGCGGGCCAAGCGTGTTGACCTCAAACTGCCAGCGCATCTGCTCGTAGGCCTCCTCGTCCAGTCCGTCGAGCGACTGGCTGCTAAGCACGCCTGCATTATGGATCAGAACATCGATGTGATGACAACCGGCGCTCTTTAGCTGCTGCACAAGGTGCGATGTCGATTCGCCGCGGGTGACATCCACATCTGCAAGCGTGGTTACGTCGAGATTCTTGAGGTCGGCGCTCGGCGTTCGGCACAGAGCGTACACGTTGTTTTCATGGCTCAGCTGCTCGGTGAGCGCGAGTCCGATACCCCGGTTGGCGCCGCAGATAACCACATTGGCGGCGTGCTTTGCGTCCGACATGATGTGTCCCTCTAGTTTGCGTTCCGCAGAAAGTCAGCGGCACGTTCTGCAATCATGATGGTGGGGGCGTTGGTATTGCCACTGATCAGCGACGGCATCACCGATGCATCAGCGACGGTGAGCCCGTCGACGCCGTTCACGCGAAGTTCGGGCGAGACGACAGCCTCGCTGTCGACGCCCATGCGGCAGGTGCCTACGGGGTGATAGATCGACTCGGCCTTGCGCCGAATAAATTCGGTTTGCTCCTCTTCGTCCGTGGACACCGCGTCGGGAAACACGGGTCGGCCGCGTGCCTGATCAAACGCCGACTGGGCGAAAATCTCGCGTGAAATGTTCAGGCACTCGCGCATTAGTACCAGATCATTCGGGTCGCCCAGATAGTTGGGTAGCAGCGCTGGATGAACCGCAGGATCGGCCGATTTGAGGCGCAGGCGTCCGCGGCTGCGCGGACGCAATACACAGGCGTGCAGGGTGAAACCGTGGCCCGGAAGTCGATTGCGTCCATGATCATCGAGCTGCGCCGGCACGAAATGCAGTTGTATGTCGGGCCGATCGTCCTCGGCCAGTGCGCTACGCACGAAGCCGCCGGCCTCGGCGGCGTTGCTGGAGGCCGGGCCGCTGCTCGTGAGCAGGTAGCGCACGCCCTGGGCCAGTTCTTCGATGGCGCTGAAGTCGTACGTGTCGTTGTTACGGGCGCTGTATAGCGTGCAGATGTCCAGATGATCCTGCAGGTTTTCGCCGACTGAAGGACGGTCTGCAACGACTTTGAGCCCCAGACGACGCAGGTGATCGGCGGGCCCGATGCCCGAGAGCATCAGCAGCTGCGGTGAGTTGATCGCGCCGCCGCACACCACAACGTGGCCGGCCTCAACCGTAAACGCCTCGCCGTCGCGTCGGCCCTGAACGCCGGTGGCGCGCGTGTGTTCGCACAGCACGCGATCAACGTGGGTATCGCGCCATACGGTCAGATTGGAACGGTGTCGTACCGGATGCAAAAAGGCCACAGCGGTGCTGCAGCGACTGCCGTTTTTTTGCGTCACGTGATAGCGACCGACGCCGTTTTGTCGAGCGCCGTTGAAATCGTCGGTGGCCTCAAAGCCCGCATCGACCGCTGCGGTCAGGAAAGTCTCCGTCAACGGGCTGTTATGGCGCAGCGACTGCACGTGCAGTTCGCCGTCGTCATTGTGAAACTCGCTCGCCCCGTCGGCGAAATTTTCGGAGCGCAGGAAATACGGCAGCACATGCTCATACGACCAGTTGTGCAGTCCGTCCTCGGCCCAGCTGTCGTAGTCTTCGCGCTGACCGCGGATGTAGCACATCGCGTTAATGGAACTGCTGCCACCGAGCACCTTGCCGCGTGGCCAGTACAGCCGACGATTGTGCAGCTCGGCCTGCGGTTCGGTGTTGTAGCTCCAGTTGAAGCGATCGCCCGCGGCCAGTTTGGCGATGCCGGCGGGCATGCGAATGTAGGGATGGGCGTCGCTGCCGCCAGCTTCAATCAAAAGGACCGTGGTTGACGGATTCTCGCTGAGTCGGTTGGCGATCACACAGCCGGCCGAGCCTGCCCCGACGATCACATAGTCGAACGCTTTGCGCCGCCTGGCCATCTAGTGCGCCCGTCGCCGCAGAAGATAGTGGCTGACCCACCACTTCTGACCGTTGTCATAGTTAAACAGCTCCGAGCAGGCGAGGAAAAACAGGCGCCAGCGCACCCACCAGCGCACCTGCTGCTCTGCTCCATAGGTGTCCGCAATCAGCGCTTTACCGGCATCGCCGGAGGCGTCCATGCGCTGCAGCCACGCCTCCAGCGTTTTGCTGTAATGGGTGCCCGACCAGCGCCACTGATTTTCCACCTGGAGATGATCGGCAAACTGATAGGGCAGGGCGTCGCTTGGCATCATGCCGCCGCCAAAGAAATAGCGCGTCATCCAGTCCGATGGACCGCGATCCTCAAACGGATAGGGCACCTGTCGATGGCAAAACACGTGTTTGAAAAACAGACCGTCCTGGTTGAGCCAGCCGTGGATGCGCCGATAGAGCTCCGGCCAGTTACGCATGTGTTCGAACATCTCGATGGACATGACCCGATCAAAGGTCTGATCGGTGTCGAAATCATTCATATCGGCCGTGATCACGGTCAGGTTGCTGTGTCCGCGTTCGGCCGCCTGCGCTTCGATGTGAGCGCGCTGAACCGCAGAATTGGAGACGGCGGTAATGGTGGCGTTGGGGTAGGTGGCCGCAAGCCACAGCGAAAGCGAGCCCCAACCGCAGCCAAGCTCGAGAATGTTGTGACCATCTTCGACCCGTGCGTGCTCGCATGACAGGCTCAGGGCGCGATCTTCGGCCTGCTCCAGCGTTGTCGCATCGTCCCAGTAGCAGCTCGAATACTTCAGACGTTTGCCAAGAACGGTCAGGAAAAACTCGGTTGGCACCTCGTAGTGCTGCTCGTTGGCGACCTCGGGTACCAGCGCGACGGCGGCCTCGTGCATATGATGCGCAAATTCGCGCTCGCGCCGCGCCATGGCCTCGCAGTCGCTGTCTTCGATCTCGCTGAGTCTGTCACGCAGCAGCTTGCGAATACCCCGTCGAATCAGGGCGTCGGGGATCAGGTCGCGTTCGGTAAGGTCGATCAGCGTTTGCATGGTGTCCTGTCTAAACTGAGTCTTTATGATGCCACTTCGTTCGGACCACGCAGACTAATGGATGACATGATGCAGAGCAACAAACCAGACGCCGGGGGACACCTAAATGCCTGAAGGACCTGAGATAAGAATCGCCGCTGACCGGGTGCACGAGGCCATTGGCCGCGGTCGGTTGCGGCAGGTCGAGCTGCACGTGCCGGCCCTGTCCCGGTTCGTGAAAAAGCTCAGCGGACAGAAGGTCACGCGCATCGACACGCACGGCAAGGCCATGCTCACCAGGTTTTCAGGCGGATTGACGATGTATTCGCACAACCAGCTCTACGGTCGCTGGTATACCACCGCCCCAGGAGAAGACCCGGCGACCTCGCGCAGCCTGCGCGTCGCCCTGCATACCGCCAAAGGCAGCGCGTGGTTATTCAGCGCCACGGACATATCGATTCTGACCGAGGCCCAGCTCAAGCGTCATCCGTTTCTGCTGCGTCTGGGGCCGGACATCCTTGATCCCGGTCTGACCGAGGCACGCGTTGTGACGCAGCTTGAGGACAAGCGCTTCAAGGGGCGCTCACTCGCCGCACTGTATCTCGATCAGCAGTTTCTGGCCGGTAATGGCAACTACCTGCGCTCGGAGATTCTGCACTTCGCCGGGCTGGCGTATGACTGGCGCCCGCAGGACCTGAGCGCCGCGCAACGCAAGCGCCTCGCGCGGGTGACACTTGCTCTGGCGCGGCGTTCTTATAAAACCCGGGGTCTGACCAATCCGCCGAAAACGGTCGCCGCGCTCAAACGCAAGGGCTGGCGATTTGAACGCCATCGTTTCGCTGTGTTTGGACGCGCCGGCCAGGCCTGTCACACCTGCGCCAGCAAGATCGTCAAAACGGTAGTGGGCAGTCGTCGCTTGTACTACTGCCCAACCTGTCAGGACTAGTTGGCTATAACAGCTCGTTTACAGCAGCGCCCACTGGAAATTCAGCGAGAACGACTGACCGACTTTTTCCTCAAACGTGAGCACGCCCTGACGCTCAATCGTGACCGCTTCATCGAGCAGGTTACGCGCTTTGGCCTTAACCGTGATGTGCTCGGTGGGATACCAGGAGTAGGTCAGGTCCACCGAGTGAAACGGCTGCTCAAAGCCATCAGGTGCGCCGTTGCGGCCAGCGACATACAGTCGTTCGCCAAAGACGTTGTAGCCCAGAGCCGCCGAGTGCTTGCCGTTGTCCGAATCGAAACCCAGCGTCATGTTGGCTGAGATGTCCGAGGCGCCGGTGAGTTTGCGCACCGGGTTGGTGGGTGCGTCAGCGTCGGGTCCTGCAACGAGCTCGGAGTCCTGAATGGTCATGTTGCCCTGGACAAAGAATTGCCCCATCGGGCCGCCCAGGAAACCCAATTCCTTGAGACCTTCAATCTCGATGCCCATGACTTCGGCGGATTCGGCGTTGATGATCTCGCGAGCCGTGGTCGTATCACTGGCTGCCGACTCGAAAAATTCGATCGGGTTGTCGATGCTCTTGTAGAACAGCGTGGCCGTGAAGCTGTCGCCGCCGTTGAAAAACCACTCGGCGCGCATGTCCACGTTGGTGACGTCCGACGGAATCACTCCCGGGTTGCCGTCGACCAGATCGTCGGTGATCGGATCAACGTAACTGGCGTCGGTGATCTCGCGCAGGTCCGGACGCACGGTGGTCTCGCTAACGTTCAGCCGCAGCTGGAAGGTTTCGGCAAGCCAGTTGCCCATGTAGGTCACCGCGAGCGCAGGATAGATTTTGTCATCCTGGAAGGTGCCGTTTTCGAGCGCTTCGGGATCGGTCGTGAGAACCGGATTTTCAGCGCTGAAGCCAAACGGGTTCCAGTCCAGCGCAACCTGGCGGTAGTCCTCCCAGCGCGCACCGGCGGCAATGCGCCAGGTGTCGTTGAAGGTAACATCGACCTTGCCGTACAGCGCGTCGACCATGGTCGCGGCGATGTAGCTCTGGTTGTTGGTGCCCTGGATATTGAACACATAGTCGTTGCGTGGATCCAGGATATTGGCGTCGGAGAACACGTCATCGAGTTCGCCACCAAGCTGATCCGGATCGGCGACGCTCAGCGCGCCGAGACTGAACTGCGACTGACGGAAAAAACGCGCCTTGCGATTGTGCTGATAGCCCATGCTGACATCGGCGACGGTGCGCTCGGTTTCAAACGGAATCGTCAGATTCCAGCCGTGGTTGAGCACGTCGTCGTTCAGGTCGGTAAAGCGGTAGTCGGCCGCCGTGGCGTCCAGTCCGACAGCCGATGCCAGCGTGGCACCAGTATTTGGGTCAGTGGTGGTCTGGGCAGCGATGTTCACTTCGCTTGGCATGTCCGTATTGGCTTCGGAGTTGGACCAGAACCAGTCAAACTCGGTTTCCATCGGCAGCCATTCGACCGCGCTCGCGATCGCTGAGGGCAGCATGTTGCGGGTGGTCTCACCCAGGCGATGTGTGCCCACAAGCTGGTTAGTGATCATGTCGCGCTCTTCGAACAAGAAGCGATACTCGCGAAAGCCAATGCCGTCAGAGATTTCGCGGTTCGCATTGAAGAAATCGCGAATGGCGGTCTCATCATCGGTGTTGCGCAGGTACAGCGTGGTCGTGGACAGTTCGTGATCGTCGGTGTAGCGAACACCCAGATTCATATTGCCCGAAATATTGACCGATCGGGTCGATTCGCGCTCGGTATCGGTTCGCTCATCTGGAAACTGGAAGTTGCGACTGACGGCGGTAGTATCGCGCCAGTTTGTATCGTAGTTGGCGCCGACCAGAAAACCGACTTCCCAGTCACGACTCACGACAAAGTTGTTGCCGATGCTGCCGCGTACAGAGATATCAGGATGCACGTCGGCTTCTTCCAGACCGATGTTGCGATTGAGCTCGGCGCCCAATTGGCGATTGATGAGCTGCGCATCGGCGACCGTCGCGTTGGTCTGACCCTCTGCGCGAAGCGTGTTGAGAATGCCCTGCACGCTGGTGTTGCCGGCGAATCGATTGATCTGCTCGAGCAGCACGGGCGACAGCGCGCGGCTGCCGTCGTCAACACCAAAATCGTCATCACTGCCGCCAGCGTAGGTGAGCGCCGAACCGGAGTTCTGACTGTTCAGGCCGCTGCCGAATTCGATCAGATACGTGAACTGATCGGGAATCCCCTTGGTGCGAATGTCCACGCTGCCTCCGCCGAAATTGGCCGGCATGTCAGCCGAGTAGGCTTTCTGCACGCGCAGCGATTCGACAATCGAGGTTGGAAAGATATCCAGCGGGATCACGTTGCGCGTGAGGTCCGGCGACGGAATAAACGCGCCGTTGAGCATGCTGGCCGAGTAACGCTCGCCGAGCCCGCGAATGTAGACAAACTTGTTTTGTACCAGCGACAAACCAGGCACACGACGCAGCGCTGTGGCTACGTTGGAGTCGCCCAGACGGCTGATCGCTTCGGCACCCAACACGTCCACCACAACTTCATCGTCGATACGCTCCCCAATCAGCATTTGCGTGCTGTTGAGTGAGCGGCCGATGGTGACGACTTCTTCGACCTCGTTGCTTGCGGCCCGCTCAATCTTCGGCTTTGCGATCGCCAGGCCCGACTTCTTGCTGCCTGTGCTCTCACTGTCGCCTGTCTCTTGCGCGAAGGCCTGCGGTACGGCGAGGCCGAGCGCGACGGCGATCGCCGCGCTCAGCATTGCGTTATGGTGCGTGCGTGTGGTCATTGGCCTGTCTCTTATTCGAACCAGAGCGGTACGTCGCGTGCACCGTCGTTGATGCCGAAGGTCCAGTCAGCCAGCCAGTCCGTGCTGCCGAGGCTAATGCCGCCAACAAATGTGCCGTTGGTGGGGGCGCCGGCAGGTACGGCACCGTCGATGCTTGAGGTGGCGTATTCAATCGAATAGACCGGCGGCGTGCCTTCAAGAAGCTGCAGGTCGGGGTCCGCGGCCGCCGTGGCGTTGGTCTGGCCGGCAATTGTGGCAAAGATGTTGCCGCTGTCGATCGCGAACTGCTCTACGGTGGTGCCGTTAGGCAGCGTGCCGGCGCGGGTGCGCTCTTCGCAAGCAAAGACCGTACTATCAATCGTCAGATCGCCGTCTTCGGCCGCCTGCAGCGAACGGTTGTCGATGCGCAGGCAGTAGTTGGAATCGGCAGAGTCCGCACCGAAGGAGGTGATGACCAGTGAGTCGGTGATCTGCGGGAAGATACCCTCGCGCAGGCGCCAGCCGGCACCCGGATCAAAGTCACCCTGAGCCGGACTTGGCGAGATAATGCAGGTGAGGTTGTTGATGATCGGGCGGCTGTTGATGCCCTGATCGATGAACGCCTCCACCTGAGCGTCGGTCAAATCGCCGAACGAGCCAATGCCGTCCGCCTCGATGCAGTGGTTGCCGATATTCTCGCTCTGGATGACCAGTGCGTTCTGGATCGTGCCCGAGTAGCCCTCGTCGATATCGATCGAGTCGTCGCGCACGTACAGGGCCACGAAGTTCGTGAAGTTGACCGCGCCGCCAAACATTTCGATGCCGTCGTCAAAGGTCGAGTAGACCTGCAGGTTTTCAACGATAGTGTTGCGACCTACGCCGCCGAACGAGATGCCGTTGAGCTCGTCACCGTTGCCTACCGTTGCGCCGGTATGCTTGACCACGACGTATTCGAGACGGCCCGAGCTGTCGTCGTTGTTATCACCACCGTACTGCGACTCGTCGAGTCCCGCAGCGCCTTCGGCGTCCACGTGGCAGTCGGTCGTGGCCAGATCGCCAGTGGCGACCGAGCCGGTGTACTGGCATTTGTTGGTGACGCCAAAGCCGTTGATGACCATGCCGCCCCACTGCTGAACCGCGTCAAACGACGGCAGCGAATCGGTAACATCCGACACGCTGGTGAACGTAATCGGCGCATCCTGACGGCCCACAGCGAAAAGCTGCGATCCGCGGTTGATGATCATGAAGTCGGCGGACGACTGCCAGGCCAGCGTGGCGCCGGCTTCGATGGTCAGCACCGGGCCGTCACCGCCCTC
>CAZXCL010000056.1:0-31535 GCA_964639265.1 uncultured Gammaproteobacteria bacterium
CCGATGTGCTCAAGACTCAGGTCTTTTTGTACGACGCGGATACCGATCGGCTTGAGGCGGCGCACAAGGCGGGCAATGCGGTTGCCACCGATATTCTCAAGAGCTACGCCAACGCAGAATTTTTCACCAAGCTTCCACAAGTCGATGACCAGATCAAGGTTGTCACCTACGTTGCCGCTGTGGGGGACGTGTCGACTGATCTGCTGTCGCCGGGTAACCAGGCGCATTCGCGCTCGGACCGCGAACTGCACGGGCAGTGCCTGATCGATCCGGGTGCGCAGGCAAAGATTCGCGAGTTGCAAAAGCAGCATCCGGACAAGCGCGTCATGCTGGTCGCCGACAAGGGCACAATGGGCGTTGGCTCATCGCGCATGTCGGGCGTGAACAATGTGGCGCTGTGGACCGGCGTGCAGGCCAGTCCCTATGTGCCGTTTATCAATATCGCTCCAATTGTGGGCGGCACGAATGGCATCTCACCGATCTTCCTGACGACCGTAGGCGTGACCGGCGGCATCGGTATCGATTTCGACAACTGGACGAAAAAGCTCGACGATCAGGGCAAGCCGATTCTGGACGAAGACGGCGAGCCGGTGCTCGAGCGCGTGTACTCGGTCGACACGGGCACCGTGCTGACGATCAACACAAAAACCAAAAAACTCTACAACGAAGACGGCAGCAAAGAGTTGCACGACATTTCGCCAGCGTTAACGCCGCAGAAAGTGGAGTTCATCAAGGCCGGCGGCTCCTACGCTGTGGTCTTTGGCAAGAAGCTGCAGACTGTGGCGGCCGAGATACTTGGCATTGAAGCGCCAGCGGTGTACGCGCCGGCCAGAGAAATCTCCCATGAGGGCCAGGGTCTGACCGCCGTTGAAAAGATCTTTAATCGCAACGCCGTAGGCGTGACGCCGGGCAAGGTGCTGCACGCCGGCTCCGACGTGCGCGTGCGCGTCAACATAGTTGGTTCTCAGGATACGACGGGACTGATGACCTCGCAGGAGCTGGAGATGATGGCCGCGACGGTGATCTCACCGGCGGTGGACGGCGCCTATCAGTCGGGCTGCCACACGGCCTCCGTCTGGGATCGCAAGGCGCAAACCAACATCCCGCGCCTGATGAACTTTATGAACCGGTTTGGGCTCATCACTGCCCGCGATCCTGAAGATAAATACCATCCGCTGACCGATGTCATTCACAAAGTGCTCAACGACATCGTCGTGGACGACTGGGCCGTGATTATCGGCGGCGATTCGCACACACGCATGTCCAAGGGTGTCGCGTTTGGCGCCGACTCGGGCACCGTGGCGCTGGCGCTGGCGACCAGCGAGGCCACGATGCCGATCCCCGAATCGGTCAAGGTCACGTTCAAGGGCACGTTGAAAGATCACATGGATTTTCGCGATGTCGTGCACGCCACGCAGGCGCAGATGCTCAAGGAGTTTGGCGACAACGTGTTTCAGGGCCGAATCATCGAGGTCCACCTCGGTACGCTGCTGGCCGATCAGGCCTTTACGTTCACCGACTGGACGGCGGAGATGAAAGCCAAGGCGTCCATCTGCATTTCAGAGGACGAAACGCTGATCGAATCGCTGGAGATTGCCAAGAGTCGTATCCAGATCATGATCGACAAGGGCATGGACAACGAAAAGCAGGTGCTGCAGGGGCTGGTCGACAAGGCCAATCAGCGCATCGCCGAGATTCGCTCCGGCGAGAAACCCGCGCTGCGTCCCGACGCCAACGCGAAATACTCAGCCGAGTTTGTCGTGGATCTGGACCAGATCGTGGAGCCCATGATCGCCGATCCGGACGTCAACAACGATGACGTATCGAAACGCTATACCCACGACACGATCCGCCCGATCTCCTATTACGGTGGAACGAAAAAAGTAGACCTCGGTTTTGTTGGCTCGTGCATGGTGCACAAGGGCGACATGAAGATTTTGTCGCACATGCTGCAGAACCTTGAAAAGCAGGGTGGTCAGATCGAATTCAAGGCGCCGCTTGTGGTCGCGCCGCCCACCTACAATATTGTCGATGAGCTCAAGGAAGAAGGCGACTGGGATGTGCTGCAGAAGTACGCCGGTTTTGAATTCAACGACGATGCGCCGAAGAACGCTGCGCGCAAGTCCTACGAAAACATGATGTACCTGGAGCGCCCGGGTTGTAACCTGTGCATGGGCAATCAGGAAAAAGCCGAGAAGGGCGACACGGTGATGGCAACGTCCACTCGCCTGTTTCAGGGGCGCGTGGTTGAGGATTCCGACGAAAAGAAAGGCGAGTCGTTGCTGGCCTCTACTCCGGTGGTGGTGCTTTCGACCATCCTGGGTCGTACGCCTAGCATGGAGGAATACACCGCTGCGGTTGAAGGCATCAATCTGACCAGCTACGCACCACCGGTACACTGAGCCGGACGAGCGGCCACCTGCGCAGGTGGCCGCTATCCATTACGCCGCAAGACGCTTGCGGCGCAGGAAGGTCAGGGTCAGACCGAGCGCGCCGACCAGGGACAGACCAATCGTGCCCGGCTCCGGCACGGCCGCGACCTGGCCGCCGATGTCCATAAAGCGGGTAAAGCAATTCGTATTGCCGACATCGCAAATCGACTCGAAGGTCTCTCCCTCATAGAGCACGGCAGAGCCGCCGGTATTGTCTAGCGGTGAGATAAAGCCCATGGCAGTGATAAATGCCATGCCAAAGCTGCGGGTAAACCCGCCGGCGCTCATCTCGATCACCATGCCCACCAGGCCATCGTCATCAAACAAACTGCTGATGCTCGTGGACAGGCCGGTAAACGTCGCGCCGGGGAAGGTAAGTGGGTCTGATCCGGCGGTCGTCGTGATGTCAACGTCATAGATCTGCTGGGTATCGACATCTACTGTAAAGACGCCGCTGGCCGTGCCGCCGTCCTCGAACGTTGCGCCCTGAATTTCCCAGGTAATGGGGATGGCGCTGGCGGTTGTGGCTGCGCCGGCAACAAGCAGTAGCAGCAGCGTTTTTGCTTTCTTGAATTTTTGCATCGGGATTCTCCTGTATCCGATTCAGTTGCTTTTTTTCTCATTGAGCGCAAAAGCCGCATCGTATGTACGCTCCGCTCAGTGTAGAAAGCGACAAGAAAGGGCATTTGCCCTCATCTCACAGAGTGCGCCGCACTTGCATGTTGCCCGGATACTGGCAAAGTTAGAGTCCCTCAAAACGGATAGATGACAGGACGGTTACATGAATTCGATTGGAGATATTCTCAATAAGAAGGGTCGACACGTCTGGTCGGTAGCACCCAACGACACGGTGTACGACTCGGTCAAGATGATGTCTGAGAAAGGTGTCGGCGGTCTGGTCGTGGTTGAGGGCGACAGGCTTGTCGGCATCCTCACCGAACGTGACTACGCCCGCAAGGTGATTCTTGAGGACCGTTCGTCAAAGTCCACGCGCGTGGCGGACATCATGACCGGCAAGGTGTTGTGGGTCACCGAGGCGCAAACGGTGGATGAGTGCATGGCACTCATGATCGAGAAAAATCTGCGCCATCTGCCGGTGATGGACGGTGAAACGCTGGTCGGCGTGGTGTCGATTCGGGATCTGGTGCAGGCGGCGATCCACGAACAGCAGGTCATGATCGATCATTTGCAGACCTACATTACGCGGCAATACTAGCACCGACGTTTAAAATAGTCGTCAGCCACGGTTAGTCGAGGGAAGCGGTGTGTTTGGGGGGGGCACCGGTGCACCGGAGCGTGATTTTTTCGTTATCTCGCGGGTTGACGCCGTGATTTCAGCGCGTCAGATGCTAGATTGCAGGCTGGCACAACAAAGAAAAGACAATGCTAAGGAGCTTTAGACATGGGTACTGAATTCTTGAAACCGGCCAGACGCCGGATCGCGGCCGCGTTGGTGGCAGGCGCTGCGGTAGTCGCCTCGCTGCCGGCTGCGGCGGGCATTATCAGCCTGAACTTTACGTCCACCGTTGATCTGGGAGGCGTCGCAACGGGCGTTGAGGGAAATTTCCTGCTGGACACAACTTTTGCGTTGATGGACGGTTTCAATGACGGCGCGGTCGTTGGCGGCAGCGTGACCGTTGGTGATGTGACGTCCGGATCACCGGATCCTGATTCGTTGTTCACGACGTTGTTTTTCCAGGATACTGCCCCGGGCGTCACCGGGCTTAGTGTTGAAGCCGATGATGGTGTCAACTTCTGGTCGATCTCCATGTTCATCGGCGGCCAGACCAGCGCCGAGGGACTTTACGATTTTTTGCTCTCCGGCATCACCGAAGACGATTTTGTCCCCGGATTATTCGATCCACTGCTCGTACTGGACCTGGCGACGACGCCTTTTCTGACTAGCGGTATCGATTCCTTCTCAGTCACGATGGTGAGTGTTCCTGAGCCGGGTACCGTTGCCCTGATGGGCGTCGGCGTTCTGATGTGGTTCGGCCGACGCCGGTTCGTCTGATTCCGCTGGCAGTGGCCGACGGTGGGTAATCGTCGGCTACTGTTTTACGATTTTTCCACCTTTCATTACAAAGGCGACTTCCTTGAGCGCCGTGATGTCGTCCAGTGGTGAACGGTCCATGGCAATGATGTCAGCGTGCTTGCCCGGCTCGAGCGTTCCCAGCGATTCACTGTGGTCGATCAGATCGGCCGCGTTGATCGTAGCGGCGACCAGTATGGCCGAAGCGGGCATGCCGGCTTCGTGCATGAGCACCGCCTCATGGGCGTTGGTACCATGGGGTGAGACGCCACTGTCGGTACCAAAAGCGACCTTGACGCCGGCCTTGTAAGCCTTGGCGAAACTGCCCTTCATTTCGCTCCCGACCCGAATGGCTTTCTCGGCGATGGGCGGGCTCATGAAATTGGAACTGCGCGCCATATTGGCGACCGTGTCGCCGGCGATCAGCGTTGGCACGAGGTAGGCGCCGGTTTTCTTGAACAGCTTGATCGCGTCGGGTCCCGTGTAGGTGCCATGCTCAATGCTGTGCACGCCTGCTTCAAGCGCGGCGATGATGCCGGCCTCGGCGTGGGCGTGAGCGGCCACCTTGCGTCCCATACGCTCGGCGGCAACCACGACTTCGCGCAGCTCGTCCATTTCCATCTGCTGGCCGGTGCCGGTTGCGCGATCGGTGAGTACGCCGCCCGTTGAGGTGATCTTGATCAGGTCGGCGCCGTACTTGATGGCATGTCGCGTGGCACGACGACAGTCGAACGGGCCGTCACAAATGGTCGGGCGTGTGTAGAGCTCCATCAAATCGGGCTTCACGCCGCTGATGTCGGCGTGACCGCCGGTGATGCCAACGCCGCCAGCGGCGATAATGCGCGGACCGTCGACCCAGCCATTGTTGATGGCATCTCGCATCGCGTACATCGACTGCGGGTTGCTGCCGACGTCGCGCACGGTCGTAAACCCGGCCATAAGTGTTTTCTTCGCGTAGTGCAGGCTGCGCATGGCCACCAGCTCGTCCGACATTTTCAAGTTGTCTCTGTCGTTGTTGGGCCCAAGCTCGCCCTGCAGATGCACGTGCATGTCCATGAGGCCGGGCATGACAAAGCTGTCGCGCAGATCGGTGACCGTCGCGCCGTCGTAGGCGTCGGGGCTCGCGAAATTGTCGACAATGTCGGTGATCTTGCCGTCCTGGATGACCACCGTCTTGTTGCGTTGCGGTGCCTCGCCGGGAATGGCCAGAAGCGTGCCGGCATGAATCAACGTGGTTTCGGCATAACTGTGCGTTGCCGACAGCATCAGCGCGCACAACATTACAAGACGCGAGCGCAGGTCATTGAGATTGAACATCAAACTCTCCTCCAGACAGATGTAGGCACTGTGCCACTCGCTGCAGCTTCGCGCCAGTCGATCCACGCCCGCAGGTTGAGTTTGCAAGCGGTTGGCTATTGCAGTGCAGGTGCCTACAATCAAGGGCGACGCCCGACGCATACCAACAATGAGGATAAGGCGATGTTTCGATCCTGCACCGCAGTGATGATTCTGGCCACGCTCGGTCCGACCGCGCTGGCCGAGACCGCGCATCTGGACTGGCTTGATAACAACTACGATCAAACCGCCCAAACCGCACGCACCCTGTGGGAATACGCGGAGGTGGGCTATCAGGAGACGCGCAGCAGTGAGCTGTTGCAGCGCACGCTCGCGGCGGAGGGTTTCGACATCGAAATCGGTGTCGCAGACATCCCGACCGCGTTTGTTGCCTCGTACGGCAAAGGCGAGCCGGTGATTGCCGTGCTCGGCGAGTACGATGCGTTGCCGGGCATCTCGCAGGATGCCACGCCGGTTCGCAGTCTGCTTAAAGACAAACCGGCCGGTCATGCCTGTGGCCACAATTTGTTTGGTGCCGGTTCGGCCTCAGCGGTCATTGCGATCAAGGAATGGCTGAATGCTACCGGCGTATCCGGCACGATTCGGTTTTACGGTACCCCGGCCGAAGAGGGCGGCAGTGGCAAGGTGTACATGGTGCGCGCCGGTTTGTTCGACGATGTGGACTTTGCGATGCACTGGCATCCGGGCGACTCGAATTCCGCGTCGGCCCGCACAACGCTTGCAAACCGCTCAGCGAAGTTTCGCTTCACCGGCATCTCGGCGCACGCCGCGGCAGCTCCTGAACGCGGGCGTTCGGCGCTCGACGGTGTCGAGGCCATGAATCACATGGTCAATCTCATGCGTGAGCATGTGCCCCAGCAAACTCGTATTCACTATGTAATTACCGCCGGTGGCAACGCGCCCAACGTGGTGCCGGATTTTGCAGAGGTCTTTTACTACATGCGTCACCCGAGGGCAGCCACGCTGCGGGATTTATGGCCGCGCCTTGAAAAGGCCGCCGAAGGGGCGGCTATTGGCACCGGCACGCAGGTGGAGTGGGAGATCATTCACGGCAATCACCCCGTGCTGGTCAACGAAGCGTTGCACGAAGGTATGGACCAGACCTTGCGCGAGCTTGGCGGATTTGATTACACCGAGGCCGAACAGGAATTTGCCGAAACCATCTACAAGAGCTTCGACAAGCCGCGCAACGAGCTCGGCTCCCAGCGCGAGATCAAGCCCTATACCGTGTCGCAGGGCTACGGCTCCACCGACGTCGGAGATGTGTCGATCGCCGTGCCGACGGTAGGCTTGCAAACCGCAACCTGGGTGCCGGGCACGGCGGCTCATAGCTGGCAAGCGGTCGCCGCCGGCGGTATGAGTATCGGATTCAAGGGCGCCGATCTGGCGGCGCGCGCTTTGAGCAGTTTTGCCGTGCGTCTTTACAGCGACGAGCAATTGCGCGAAGACGCGAAAGCCGAATTCAAGCATCGACTTGGCGGCGACTTCGAGTATGAGGCGCTGTTGGGCGATCGACCACCGCCACTGGACTATCGAAAGTAAACGTTCGCTGGCACGTTCGAGATGGCGCTACGAGGAATCATCACGACGTTCGGTGCCGTGTTCATGTGCGCCTGCTCGTCCGTCGTGACCATTCCCTCCAGCAACCAGAACAGCCGCGTGGATTACGTGGTCATGCACGCGACGTCGGAAAACTTTGCCGAATCGGT
Source organism: uncultured Gammaproteobacteria bacterium (assembly GCA_964639265.1). Classification (GTDB taxonomy): domain Bacteria; phylum Pseudomonadota; class Gammaproteobacteria; order Steroidobacterales; family JBCCMA01; genus JBCCMA01. Next base: position 7,530 of record CAZXCL010000056.1, read on the forward strand.
GCGTCTGCTGACCACGGCAAGCGACTATCCGGTCAGCTCGCATTACCTGATTCCGCTGGAAGACGACCCTACTTACAAACGCAGTCGTCTGCGCCTGCATCAGTTTGTGCATGAGCATGAGCGGGCGTGGCACGCCGGGGTCAGTTTCTGGGCGGGCGAAACGGGTTTGAATGATCGCTCCATCGGCATCGAGATTGTCAACGAATTTACCTGCTCCACGGACGAGGCAGTACAAACCTACGATGAGGTTGGCGCGCTGACGTGCACGTTTGTGCCTTTTGCCCGGGCGCAGATTGATATGCTGATCAAGCTGCTTCATGACATTCAGGGTCGTTATCCCGAGCTGGACCCGGTGGACATTGTTGCGCATTCGGATATCGCAATCCGGCGCAAGTCGGATCCCGGTTCGCTGTTTCCGTGGCGGCAGCTGTATGAGGCGGGCATCGGTGCGTGGTTTGATGAGGAACGTAGCGCCGCGCTCACGCGTGAGTTTTCCGTTGCGATGCCGTCCGTCGATGAGGTCCAGTTTGCCTTGGCGGCCTACGGCTATGAGGTTGCGGCAACGGGCGTTCTGGATACACAGACGCGTTTCGCTTTGCGCGCGTTGCAGATGCATTTTCGCCCCGCGGATATCAGCGGCGACCTTGATGCGCAGTCGGCGGCTATTTTGTGGAGCCTGGTGCAGCGCTATCGGCCGCTCCAGTACCGGAAGCTTGTTGCGTCTCAGCCTTGATGATTCTGACGATAAATCTCGAGGAAAAAGTTGCGTACCATCTCTAGCGCTTCGTTCGGATCGGCCCGATTTTGTTTTGCCACGCGACGCGCGATGACCTTGATTGAGGTCTTGCCGTTCACCTCCGCAGCGAGCGCGCCGTACATCTGATGCTGTTGTGCGAAGGCCTGCAGGTAGCGTGTTTGCGGAATGGGCTGCTGCGTGTCGAGAATCCACGACGGCAGTATCTGCGAGCCGGACTGGGCGCGGACGTCCGCCGTCTTCTCGGCGCGCCATGACCATACTCGTTCTATACGATAGCCCGCGTTGTGGGGCGATTTGAGATAGGGCATCTCCGTCAGAACGGGTTCATCCATCTCAAAGCCATTGTCGCGGGCAACCTCACGCACTTCTTCAACGGTGTAGCAAAACGCATCACGATTTTGATTGAACACCAGACTGCCGAAATTGATCCACTGTCCGCCGACCGGCACGTACTGGTTGAGTTGGCGCAGGAAACGGCCCAGCTCGTAGGGTTGTATGTCGATCAGCCAGGGCGTGATCACCGCATCAAACGTGTGTGGGGCAAACGGCGAGTTGGCGGCGTCGGCAAAGGCCAGGTGCAGCTTGTCGGGCCATTCGGCGAGTCCCTTGAATGCCTGCTCCACCGCGATGTGCCCTGCATCCCGCGGCTGGGCCGGAAATTCATAGAGCGTAAAATCGTGGCCTGAAAAAATCCGCTCAGCCGCCATCAGCAGCAGGGGATTGATGTCGGTCGCGACGGTCGTACCGCTCCCCAGAGCGCGATGTACATCGTAGGCCAGACGACCGCTGCCAGTGCCAAGGATGAGCCGTTTCTGCGGTTTGCTGGCGCCGAGGCGGTCGGTCACAAGCGCAGCGTTCTGCTGATTCTCTTCATCCCCCCAGATCCAGTCGCGATAGAGATTGGCCTCGTAGCTCAGAAGATTCTGGATTGACGGTGCGCGATCGCGCAGTACGTCGTAGAGCGACTTTTCGGCGACCTGCGCCGATACCACCGGCAGAATCAGGTCGATGACGCCCTTCAAAAAGGCGTGTTTCGCACTATGCATGGTTTGCAGGCGGCGCACAGTATGCGCCGGGGCCTTCCTGGCCTCGCGCTCAAGCTGGGTCAGCTCTGCCACCAGCACCTGACGGAAGTGATTGAGCTTGGCGCCCCAATCGAGCAGCGAGTTTCGCGCATTGGGCAATACCCAGGGTACGCCATTGATCACGGGGTAGCAGTGCTCGCCATCCGGCGTGCGCAGCTGGTTTTTTTCACGCTCAAGTGCCTCGCCCGTCACCGGGCAACGCAGCAGAGCCAAAAATTCAGGAGTCAGATCCAATGAAAACGATGTCCTTGAGCAGTCTGCGACCGAATCCTGACTCTTGTATCACGCGGCAGCGCGTGAACAAAGCGACAATGCTTCAGGCAGGTATAATGTCAGCCAACGATGAAAAATCCTGGAAGGGTATTTGACCATGAATGAAGCGCCTGACGACAAGGCGAGCGACAACGCACCCAGCAAGGGCGATCTGGTTCGCGATGCGCTCGTGTTTCAGTTCAAGTTGATGATTGACGGCATGCGCGATTTTGTACTGGTGCCAATTTCCCTCGGTGCGGCTGTGCTGAGTCTGCTCAAGCCTGGCGCAAAGGCGGGCAGCGAGTTTTACGAAGTGGTGGCGTTTGGCCGCACTACGGAAAAGAAAATCAATCTGTTTTCCGTGGCCGACAAAATTGAGGCCAAACCGGAGGCGGAGGAGTTGCCGGATCTCGATTCGCTGGTTGGGGAGATCGAAGCCTTCGTCAAGGACGAGTACAAGGGCGATCGGTTTGCCGCCGCGCGCGAGCGCCTGTCAAAGCTGCGTGAATCGGCGCGGGAACGGGCGCAGTCGAGCCAACCTGCACAAGACGAAGCACGCTAGCCGACTCGCTGTGGCCACGTACACGTGTGAAAACTGCGGCGCGCCGCTCAATCCGCGGATCGAGCTGTCCAAGGTGATCGATTGCGAGCAATGTGGCAGTACGTCGATACGCACTGATGAGGCATTTCACTTGGCTGGCGAGCGCGGCGTTTTTCGTGAGGGTGAGTCGATGATCGACATCGGCCGCGATCTGACCATCGCGGGGCGTCGCCTGACGCCCATTGGCCACTGTCAGTTTGACTACGGTCGTGGTCGCTGGGATGAGTACTGGTGCATCAACCATAAGGGCGAAGGTGTCTGGCTCAGTGTTGACGAAGGCGACTACGCGCTTGAGACATCCATCAACCTGCCCGACCGCACATTTGAGCTTGGACAAACACAGATCATCAAGGGCAAGACCTACCGTGCCGTGGAAATCGACACGGCGTCGTGCGTCGCGTTCAGCGGCGAGCTGCCTGAGGTTCTCGAGCTTGGTGAGACGCACGACTATGTGGTGTTTTCCGGTGACGAACGTCTTATGGCCACGCTGGAGCGCTGGGCCGGAGGGTATTCCTGGACACGCGGCGAGTGGTTCTCGGCCTGGGACGTGCAGCTGTTGTGACGTCCAGCGATCTCACTACGCTGAACTGTACGCAGTGCGGCGCCGGTCTTTCCGTCTACGGGGGCGGGCGCGTCAAGATTCACGTTTGCTCCTACTGCGGCAGCGCGCTGGATGCGCAGCACGATTACAAGGTGCTGGCCCGCTACGATGATCTGCCGCGTCCGAGGACGCCGTTCAAGTTGGGCAGCAGTGCCACGTTGTTGGGTGTGAAGTTCACGGTTATCGGAACCATTGCCTGGCAGGAGCGATATCAGGGACAAACCTGGCGCTGGGTGGATCATCAGGTGTTCTCGCCCACCCACGGTTACGCCTGGCTGACCTGGGAGGACGGCGAGGCGGTTTTCACCCGCAAGGTTCGCGGTCATGTTTCACCTGCCTGGTACACCGAGTCGCAGATCGAGCATGCGGCACAGAGGCCGCACGTGCGCTTCGAAGGTCAGCGCTTCGCCTACTACGACAGCGGCCGGCCACGCCCGACGTTTGTCGAGGGCGAATTCAATTATGTGCCTACCCTTGATGCGCGTCCGTACTACGCGTCGTTCCTGGGCAAAACGCAGATGCTAAAGATGGTCGGCGAGGGCGATGAGCGGGAGTACGAATTGTCGGAGCTGTTGCCGCGCGAGGCCACACTGCGCGCGATGGGGGCCAATCCGAAGTCCTGGCCGGCCAGCTGGAAAACGCATCCGCTCAAAGTTTTTGAGCGTCATCCGGTCGCGGCGTTCGCGCGCAATGCGTTGCTTGGCGCCAGCGTCGCGGCGCTTATTCTCGCCGCGGTTATGTCCACGTTTGATGAGCGAATTTCTCGCACTTCGCTGCCGCAGATTGGCGCTATGGATCCGGTGCCGTTTTCCGTTACTCAGGCCGCCGGTTTGGTGCAGGTGGATATCGAGACGGACATCAAGAACGGCTGGGTGTGGCTGGAAGGAGAGATCACCAACGCCGGTGATGAGGTGGTGGCCGCGTTTGAGGACGGTGCGGAGTACTACACCGGCCGCGATTCCGAAGGGCGCTGGTCCGAGGGAAGTCGACGCATTCGTGTGCGCGCTGATTTACCCATTGGCGACTATGTGCTCAGCCTGACGGCGCTTGAAAATGTGGGCGACAAGAAATGGTCCGGCAAGCAAGCCAATAGCGCCGTTGTGAGCATCCGTCACGGCGTCAGCTATCTTACGTGGCTGATCAGTGCTGGCGTGTTCATGTTAGTCTGCGGGTCGCTGTTTCTTGCCCAGCGCGGTGTCCATTCTCATGGTCGCTGGAGTGGCAGCGACTGGGTTGATGAGGACGATTGATGTTTATACGAGCCTTGATTGTGGCGGCCGTACTGGCGGTGCTCGGGGGTGCGGCGGCGCTGAGCTATGTCGGCTACGGCGGCGAGAGCAAATCGGTGAAATCTGCGCGCGTCGGTTCGCCCGGCGGCGGCTATGGGGGCGGTGTCGTCAAGTAGCCCGGTGGCTACAAGGTGCGTATTGCCACGGCGTTTTTCGGAGAGCATAGATGGACATTTTCAACGGTCTGGACCTTCAAGAGCTGGTCGCTACGGTGATTTACGTGTTTCTGGGTACAGGCTTGTTCGGGCTGAGCTGGGTTCTGATCGAGTGGATTACGCCGTTTTCACTGCGCCGTGAGCTCGAGACCGAGAAAAACCTTGCGATCGCCGTGCTCATGGGCGCGATGTTCATCGCACTGGCTATTATCGTTGCGGCGGTTATTCGAAGTTGACGCGCAGCAATGACGGCGTTGCAACGTGGCTGTTGCTGGCCACGTTTCTGGTCGCCGTCGCCGGGCTTGTCTATGAGTTGATCGCCGGCACGGTGGCCAGCTATCTGCTGGGTGACAGCGTGACCCAGTTCTCGCTTGTGATCGGTTTTTTCCTGACCGCGATGGGAATTGGTGCGTGGCTGTCGCGCTATGTTCAGGTGCCTGAGCGTGGTTTTGTCGTGTCCCAAACGGGCCTTGGATTGATCGGCGGTTTTTCTGCACCGCTGCTGTTTTTTGCCTTCGCCTACCTCGGCCAGATTCATTTGATGCTTTTTTCCGTGGTGGTGGCTGTCGGAGTGCTGGCCGGCGTCGAGATTCCGCTGATTACTCGCATGTTGCAGGATCGCAAGGCGCTGGAGCACGTCGTGTCGTCGGTCCTGGCGGTTGACTATGCCGGTGCGTTGCTCGCGGCGCTGTTGTTTCCGCTTCTGATCGTGCCCCAGCTCGGGCTGCTAAGCGCGAGTCTCGCGTTTGGCATTCTGAACATGCTGGTTGCGGGCCTGACAATCTGGATTTTCCGCGCGCAGCTCGGCAGATGGATAAAGATGGTATGGGCACTTGGGCTCGTGGCGCTTGTGATTGCGCTGATGGGTTCGGACCGGCTTGTCTCGTGGTCAGACGCTGCGCTGTTTGAAGACGATGTCATTCTGTCCGAGGAAACGCTGTATCAACGCATTGTTCTGACCCGCTTTCGAGAGCGCTTTCGTCTGTTTTTGAATGGCGCCATCCAGTTCGACAGTCTGGATGAATATCGCTATCACGAGGCTCTGGTTCATCCGGCCATGGCTGCTGCGCCGTCGCGCCGCCGCGTTCTGGTGCTGGGCGGTGGCGACGGACTGGCCGTGCGCGAAGTGCTGCGCTGGGAGGATGTGGCGCACGTAGTGCTGGTGGATCTGGACGCGCGCGTCACCGAACTGTTCCGCACCCGGCCCAACCTGATCGCCTTGAACGATGCGGCCTTGCTTGATCCGCGAGTAATGGTTGTAAACGACGATGCCTGGACGTTCGTGACCAGTGATCAGGATGTCTACGACGTGGTGGTGCTCGATTTGCCCGATCCGCGCAGTCTTGAGGTATCCAAACTGTATTCGCTGGAGTTCTACGCCCGTCTGATGGAGCGTATTCGCTCCACATCGGTGGTTGTGACCCAGGCCGGCTCGCCCGTGTTTGCCCGCGAGGCCTACTGGTCCGTCGCTGCAACGCTTGATCAGACGCGCAATCCCGCTCAACCGGGTCAGTCGCTGGAGATCTTGCCCTATCATGTCTACGTCCCAAGTTTTGGTGACTGGGGATTTGTCATGGCCTCAGCCGGGCAGGCGTTGACGCCGACCAAGTCGTTGCCGCCCGGACTCAAGTTTCTGACGCCTGAGTTGTGGCCGGGCATGCGCACATTTGCGCCGGACAGTGAGAAGGTGGACGTGGAGATCAACTCGATTCGCGATCATCGTCTGGTGCGCTACTACGAGCAGGGCTGGGCAAAGTGGTATGACTGATAGCGTAAAGGGCCAGCATCTGCTGATTGATCTTCACGGCGCCAGCGGTCTGTCCGATGCGAAAAAAATTGAGCGGGCGATGCGTGCAGCGGTGACGGCCATCGGGGCGACGCTGCTGTCTCTGGATGTGCATCGTTTCGGTGGCGAGGGCGGGGTCACCGGCGTTGCGATGCTGGCGGAAAGCCACCTGAGTATTCATACCTGGCCGGAGCAGGGCTTCGCTGCCGTTGATGTCTTTGTCTGCGGTCAGATGCAGCCGGACGCCGCGGTGGCTGTGTTCGAGGACGCCTTGTCGCCCAGTCGATCGTCGGTGCGCGTGGTTGCGCGAGGTTAGGCTGTTACGTTGTTTTTCCGCCGTGCCTGAAAAAGCCCGTAGCCGATAACGCCTTGACTCAGCAGCGGCTCAAGCAGCGCCGCCGTGCCGTAGGCCAGACGCAGGCCCGCACGATTGGCGGTCGTGCGCTGGCGCCACTGCATGTGGCGCACGAAGCCGCCGAGTACCTCGTCGGTCAGATCTTCGAAATCGGTTGTGGCGCCGGGCAGGGTCGACAGACGGTGCAGCCATTGATCGCGGCTGCGCCAGTGTCGCCAGGGAATCGACGCCAGCGCACTGGTCAAACGAAGCCGCGCGAAGGAACGCCAGCTCGCAAGTGGCGCCGCCAGATACAGATCGGTCCACGTGATGGCGCCGCCGTCACTCAACTGCGGCCACAGACTCTGCCAGCGCGGCCACAGCTCAGGGACAAAGTAGGCACTGTCCACGGCCAGTACATGCTGCCAGGATCGCGGGGCCGGAGCCGGTGAGTCTGCTTCCCAGCCGTAGTGGGCGCCGATCTCAAATTTGTCGCTCCAGAGTTTGAGTTGCTCTGTCGTTTGCCCGGGGCCTATGTCCAGCACGCTGTCCCCCGATTGCAGACCGGCCACTGTGCCCACGCGCAGGGCCAGCGCTCTGGCAGCGTCGGCGTAAGGTTGATCAGCACGAGACCACAACCCGAGGTTTTCCCAGCGACTGCAGGCCGGGGCGTTGAGGGCGGCGCGAAGCTGGGTTCGCTGGCGTTGCTGCCACTGTCGGATCATGATTCTGACGATGACAGATCGCCGCCCGCTGGGATACCCTAAACCTTGTAAAAAGACTTGCCGGTCAACCAGAACCTTCAGCAGGAATTCACTATGAGCAGCGACGGGCCGCGGGCCCAGGTTGATGCCCGGGGTGCGCCCCGGGTTGCAATTGTTGGCAGCGGTATTTCCGGTCTGGCGATGGCCTGGATGCTGGGTGAGCGCCATCACGTCACGCTGTTCGAGCGCCGCCCGGCGTTGGGACTGGGCGCACAGGGCCATGAAGTCGAAACCAACGGCGGCAGCATTCGCATTGATGTTCCGCCGCGCGTATTCAATGCCGGTCACTACAAAGCGCTGGCCGCGCTACTTGCCGAAACGCGCATGCCTACCTACGAGATCGCGCAGCGCCCGAGTTTTACTGACGAGCGCGGACGACCGTATCTGGGTTTTGATACCAAAGGCAGCGGCGACCGGTCGCGTAGCACGTTGCGGATGAACCTGGGGGCGTGGCGCTGGCTGGGGTGTCACGGTACTGAGCTGGTTCGCTGGAAACGTTTCGTGCAGCGCGGCGACCTGGAACAGATCGATCCCGGCGAGACGTTGGCAGATGCGCTCCGGCGACTGGGTTTTTCCAGCGGTTTCGCTGACAGTTTTTTGTATCCCATGCTGACGCTGATGTGCACCTGTACCTATGAGCAGCTCGACGCCTTTCCCGCGCGACCGGCGCTGACGCTTGCCGTTCACTTTGGCGGCAACTTCGCTACGCAACGCCTCGATGGCGGCACCCGCGAACTTGAGCGGCGTCTCAAGAGTCGGGTGCACGAGTTGCGACTAGGATACGCGGTCAGCGGTATCGACCAGCAGGGTGATCAGATGCGGGTGGTCACCCGCCAGACGTCCGAGGCGGAGGCGTTTGATCACGTTGTTCTTGCCACCGATCCCTACAACACGCAACGCCTGATCCGTGCGGGCAGGTGGAAAGCAGATGGCAAACTCATCGCTACCGTGCCCGTGCATCCCACACAGATGATCCTGCATACGGACTCAGGCGCACGGGCCGGGAGCGCGCGTTCACCGGTAGCGCTGCACTACGACAAGCGTCAGCGCCGATCCTCAGCCACGCTGTGGATGAACGCCATCGAGCAAGAGACGCTGCGCGAAACGGTGTTACAAAGCTGGGAACCCGCGGTCGAACCGGATGAGCGACAGATCAAGACGCGCCGCACTTTTCATCGCGCGCTCCTGAGTGTGGCCTCGCAGCGGGCGATGGAACAACTGCGAGCGAACATGCGCGACGACCCGACGCGACGGCTGTGGTATGTCGGCAGCTACGTCGCCGACGGCGTGCCGTTACTGGAAAACGGGGTGCGCTCGGCGCGTTTTGTTGCGCAGTGCATCGGTAGCGCGCATGCGCCGACCGGCACGATTGTCAGGTACGGCGTGGGCGGTGCCTGACGTTTTTTCCACGTAGCGAAACCGGTTGTCGGCGATTCGCGTTTCTCAGTCCTTCTCTGTGTCGGCGCCGTACGGATTGGGCGGGCGAAGCGCCGGTGGCAGCGCCGCGCGTCGTCTGGCTTTGGGCGCGGCATAGTGACGCGCAAGATAGTCCAGTATTTGCTCCTCGGCTTGAGCGGGAATGTCCCACAGGTTTTGCTCGGCCTGCATCCAGCGAATCAACGCGCGCCACTGCGCCTTGCTGGCGCGCTGTTGAGTGACCAGTCTTGTCGAGTGGCAGCCACTGCAGTGGGCGCGCACCATTTCAAAGCCGGGCGCTTTGACAAGTCCGGTGGCCGGATCCAGCGACTGCGCTAACGCTCCGTGCGTGAGCACAACCAACGCCAGGATAAGAATGAAGCGCGTCATCTTCATGCCGCCAGCACGGCAATACGATGGCAGGCGTTGTTGAGATAGCCTTTCGGATTCCAGCCGGGGACGACCATGGGTTGCGCCCGACCTTGCGTGTCCGTCGCGCGCGCCCAGATCTCATAGTAGCCAGGTTGATCAAACCGGACTTGCGTTTGCCAGGATTGCCAGGCCAGACGATTGGGAGGTGATGAGAGTTTGGCAGGCTGCCACGTGGCACCGAAATCGACCGAAGTGTGCACGGCGCTGACGGCCAGATCACCCGCCCAGGCGTGACCGCGAACATTGAGTGAATTCTTTAATGCGTGCTCAATACCGGATTTTGGATAGGTGATCAGGGACTTCACGGGCATCGATTCGATGATGCACATTTTGCTGTCGGGGACGTCGCTGCCCGGGGCCACGTTGTCGCACGGCACGCGATAGGACTTGCCGTTCATTTTGGGACCATCGTGCACGCGATCCCGAACAAGCAGCGTGGAAAGCCACTTGCCGGACACTGATCCTGGCCAGCCGCCGCACACAAGGCGTAGCGGATAGCCGTGCGGCGCCGATAACGGCTCGCCGTTCATGGCAAACGCCAGAAGCGTTTCGTCTTCCAGAGCTTTTGCCATCGGCACGCCACGCGAGATGGGGGCTTTCTTGGCATCGCCGCTCAGATGCTTGTCGGCTCCAAGGTAGGCCACATAGACCGCGTCATCCTTGTAACCGACGAAATCCAGAACATCGCGCAGGCGTACACCCGTCCATTCGGGGCAGCCAATCGCGCCGACCGTCCACTGATTGCCCGAGGCGGGCGGCACGAATTCATGGCGGCCATTGCCGCCGCATTCCAGCTGCAGCGCGTAGGTGTGAGTTTTGAAGCGTTTTTTGAGCTCGCCAAGCGTGAGCCGTGCTTCGCGCGCCACGGACTCGCCCTTGATCGTGAGCGCCCAGTCGTCGGCGTTGATGTCGCTGTGATCCGGTACGATGCCGTTGTTACGAACGAACATGCGTGCGTTGGGCGTGAGCGCGTCATCAAGCAGATGGGCCGGCGTTTCAGCGTTCAGTGGCCGGTCGTTGAGCACGACCAGACCGTCCTTGCCTTCAATCTCAAAATCGCTCGTGCTTTGCGCCAGCGCAGCGGGGATTAGTCCGCTGGGCATGAAACGCGCGTAGGGAATGTGCGCGCCGACCACGGCGGCCATGGCCGAGAGTCCCGCGTTGTGCAAAAAGCCGCGACGCGTGATTGGATCGCTTAGTCTTCCCCACAGCCGACGATCTGCCGCCGACGTGTCCTGTGCATAGAGTGCGTGCAGACCTTTGCGCTTTTTGATCATCGGGTAAACCTGGGCTAGTACAGAAGTGTAATTGTAATGGCGCTGACCAAGCCGACCAGTAGTGCCGACACCAGGCCAATCGCGATGGGCCGCAGCCCGATGGTGCGAATGCCGCTGATACTGGTGCCAAGCCCTACGCAGGCCATGGCCACGGTGAGCAGAAACATGGCGACTTGAGAAACACCCGCGACGATCCGGGTCCACATGTCCGCGGACAGCATACCGAGCGCCGGCGTGGTGGCATCGCCAAGCGTGCGCAGCAAACTCATCAATGCAAAGCCCAGCACAAACAGCGGCACCATGGTGTACCACGCCGGTGCCGTGCCCTCAGAGACGCCCTTGCGGTGATAAAGAATGCTCATGAGCGGGATGATGATCAGCATGCCCAGATTGCGCACGAGTTTGGTCACGGTGGCCGCGTTGAGTGCCTCGGCATCGTTGTAGAACTGCTGATAGACCAGACCCGCGCCGGCCACCTGCGCGGTGTCATGCACGGCGGTGCCAAGAAACAGGCCGCTGGCGAAGCCGTCGCCATCGAAAAACCAATGGGATGCGAACGGATAGATCAGCATGGCCAGCATGCCAAACAGTGTGATGCAGGCCACCGCGTAGCTGACCTGATCGTCTTTAGCGCCAATCGCAGGTGCCGTCGCCACGATGGCCGTGCTACCACAAACGCTTGTGCCAACGGCAATCAGCGTGCCGAGACGGCCGTCAAGCCCGACGCGCCGCGCGAGAAAGCTGACGGCGACAATGGCCGTGGTCACAGCGATGACGATCACAGGCAGCGCCCGCATGCCGATGGTGCCGACTTCAACCAGGCTAAGTCGAATACCCAGCGCGACGATGCCAAACCTGAGCACGCGCTTTAAACCAAACGAAATCCCGGGTTTGAGCGACGTTGGGAGCGCGAAGGTATTGCTGATGACAAGGCCAAGCAGGATGGCAAGCATCGTGGCGCTGATGGGACTTTTGCTCAGGCCCATGAGGTCAATGCCCACCACCTTGGACAACCATTGGCCGAAAAATGCCAGAGCAATCGCCAGGGCCAGACCGGGAAGGATTTTTATCATGGGCGAAGGATAACAGCGCCGGGCGAAAAAAAACCGCGACTCTCAACGAGAGCCGCGGTCTTCATTTTGAACGCGACCTTCAGGTCACGCTGATCGGAATCCGATCAGATTAGAAGTTGTACTGGAACGAAGCCACGAACACCGTGCTGGTGTCGAACACCGTCGGGTAGGTGTTACCGTTACCCAGAGCCGGACCAGCGCCCGAGAAGATCGGTGGATCTTCAGCGAACAGGTTCAGCGCGGAGCCGCGCAGTACCAGATCGTCGGTCACGTACCAGTTAGCCGCGACGTCGATGTAGTTCACGCTGTCCAGCGTGCCTTCCAGCATTTCGTCCGGGTCCGTGTTGTCGGTCTCACCGAAGTGACGCCAGGTGCCGACGATGTCGACGTCCCAAGGCGTTTTCAGGGTGCTGACGACGCGATGACGATACTCAGGGTTCGGGCTACCGCAGGCGCCGCCGAAGAAGCCGGCGCACTCGATAGGATCACTGCCTGCAAACGGTACGGTGTCGAGCGTATCGACGATCGTTGCAGCGTAGTCCAGGTTGACCGAATAGTTACCGAATTCGAAGCCATAGGTGGCCTGGAAGTCAATACCGTTGGTTTCCAGCTGAGCAATGTTCAGGTTGGTCTGCTGGAAGCCGACACCAAACGTACCTGCTGCCAGCGTGCCCGAAGGAGCGCGCGTGATCAGGTTGCAGAACGTGGCATCGCCAGTGGCAAGACAGTTGTCCAGAATGGCCTGAGCAGGAATACCCGAGGAGATGGTTTCATCCACGGTGATGTCGAAGTAATCGACACTCAGCGTAAGACCTTCGACAAATGCCGGGGTCCAGACCAGACCGAAGGTGACGGTGTCAGCTTCTTCCGGCGTCAGTTCCGGGTTACCACCTGTCAGTGACTGGGTCTGGCCCGAGATCACGTCGAAGATGTTGCCGTACTGAGCAGCCGTCACGCCGGTGCGTGCGCAGGCTTCAAGCGTTGCGATCGGAGCATCTGATGAGCAAGGATCGAACAGCTGATCGCCGTTGGCGTTGGTGCCGGCCGGGTCAAGGTTAGGCAGACCCGTGTTCTGACCGGTGTAGAGCTCGATGACGTTCGGCGCACGAACAGCGCGCTGGAACTGAGCGCGCAGGCGCAGTTCGTCAATCGGGGCCCAGGCCAGTGACACACCGTAGGCGCTGGCGTCAAAGTCGTTGGTCGTGTTGTTACCAGCTGCTTCATAGTCCGAGAAGCGATACTGAGCACGCAGGGTCAGCTCTTCAGCAAACTGCTTGCCCGACAGAATCGGCACTTCGATCTCAGAGTAGAACTCGTTGGTGTCCAGCTGACCCGTGACAGGCAGCGTGGCGCCACCAACACCCGTGAAACCACCGCCAGGAATGCGGCTGATTTCATCAGGAAGCTGATCGAGCTGGTCGTTACGACGCTCGACACCGAACAGAACAGCAACGCTTTCGTCAGCTGACGGCAGCTTGATGCCATAGTCTTCCAGATTGGCCTGGATGCTGGCGCCGTACACCGTCTGCTTGGTTGAACCCTGAACAAGGCCAACGCCCTGAATGAAGTCCAGAGCTTCCTGCGTCACGAGGCTTTCGCCGTTCGGTCCGCGCTGGAAGATGTTGTAGGGTACGCAACCGCCGGACGTGTCCGTGCAGACCACGTTGCCATCGGCATCGGTGGTGGCCAGGAAGGCCTGCTGCAGGTTTGCCACAACAAAGTCGTTGGTCGACACGCTCGTGTCACGCGTTTCTGCAACCTGTGCAAACGCTTCCCAGTCCCAGTTTTCAGCCAGCGTGCCACGCACACCGGAGATCACGCGCCATGCGCTGTTTTCCAGACGTGAGTTACGCTCGCCGCCTTCCACGTTACGGTGGGAAGCGGTGATGCCGCTGACGATGTTGCCGGCGGTGATGTCAGCAGGGGTGCAACCGAAGATGTCGGTCAGCGACTCGGTGCCGCTGTTGCCCTGGATAAGAGGGTTGTCGCAGTTGATGTTGTAGGCGCCGAAACCGAACGAAGCGGTCGGGGCGATCTGAGCATCACTGAGGTTGTTGATGTACGAGAAGTCAGCGAATGCTTCGACGTTTTCGAGGGCGCCGACTTTGTCAGCAATCTCGTAGTAGCCTTTCGCGTACACGTTGTAACGTTCCGACGGGCGCTGGAAGAAGTTCGTGCGACCGAAGTTAAACGTACGTTCCGGACCCGGTACATCGAAGAAGTTGTCGATGTCGCCGTTTTCGCGCTGGAAGCCGAAGCCGCCAGGACCACCGAACAGACGGAAGTTCGCCGAGCCGATGCAGCCGAAGCCGCCGAAGCTCTGCGCGCTGTCGTCCTGTCCGAGTGCGCAACCGGAGAACACGCGGTTAGCCTGCGTGATTTCCTGACGATCTTCGTAGGCAGCGTAGATCGTGATGTTGCCGCGGTCGTCAGGCGAGTTGATACCCATCAGCGTGTAGATGAGGGCTTCTTCGCCGTCAAACTCGCTGCCTGGGACCGGCTGGCCGGCGGCGCTAAGCACGTTGGCCCAGAAATCGTCGCCGTTGTCGTTGAAGGACGTGCCCCACTGACCGCCGAACTCAACACCTTCGAAGTTGCGCTTCAGGATGAAGTTGGCAACACCGCCGATGGCGTCCGAACCGTACACAGCCGAAGCGCCACCCGTCAGGATGTCAACGCGCTCGACCATTTGAATAGGCACAAGGTCAACGTTCGCTGATGCTGTGCTCGACGAGCCGTAGGGCAGGCGGCGTCCGTCGATCAGAACCAGCGTACGCACCGAACCCAGACCACGAAGGTTCAGGGTAGCGGTACCGGAGGCGCCGTTGGAGACCTCAGACGCCTGGCCGGCAAAAACCTGCGGCAGAACGTTGATGAAATCCTCAACACGAATGTTGCCTCGGATTTGGGCTTCTTCACCGGTAACACTAAGTACTGGTGTTGCAGCCGCCAGGTTCGGGTTCGCCGTCAGGCGAGTACCCGTAACTGTAACCTCTTCGAGATTGCCGTCGTCGTCCTCGGTCTCTTGACCAAGTGCGGGCGACGCCAGGCTCGTAAGAGCTAGTGCGGCGATGGAGGCAAAAATGCCTTGACGCCGCGAGCGATGCGCTCGGTTTGATGATATTGACATGATCTGTCAGTTCCCCTTTGTTGTAAGCAAGCCCGGTACGGGCTCCCCATCTAACGCGATTTACGACGTTTGTCGTGAATCAATTCTGGACGTGTTGCAAAAGCAACAGGCGTCACTGCGTAGCGCAAGATTCGCAGGATAAAACCAATCCTGCAAGCCGGAATTGTTTGTTGCATCGTTGCAACACGATGTTGGAATCCCCGCAGGGCCGCTACCAAAGCGTGTAGCGAACGGGCAACGAAGGGCAAACTTGTGGGATTATTGTCGTATCGGCGCAAATGCGTGCTGTAAAGCACTGTTTTGTTGTAATTTTTCCATTCGCGAAACGGGCCGTTTGTCTAACGGCTTCGCGTTGCAAGGATAACCTACTCGAGAAGCGAACGCATCAATCGCCCCTCAAAACGCTCGATTTGGCCGTGCGCAAGGCCGACAGGATTTTCTGGTTAAGGGGTGGTGAATGCGCAACTGGAGCGCGAAATCGACTGCCATCGATGCGTTTGGGCACAACAGCTGTTGCCGACCTGCAGTGCGCAGGCCGGCCGTTATATATATGTCTGCCTAGTATTCGTCGGCGACCAGACCCAGAACTTCAGCGGGTGTTGCGTTCAGCGCGCGGCACACCAAATTGAAGTAGTCGATTTCCATGTAGCTAACGCGATCGTCGCTATGCACGACGCGACCGAGCAGTGAGATCAGTTGGATGCGGTCCTTGTTGTCGAGCTTGCGCGCCACGCCACTGAGGTACTTTTCCAGTGGCTGGCTTTCAAACAGCTCGGACTTGGCGGCGGTGCGGATGTCGGCCGCGCTGAATTCCTGGCCGGTGGCTTCTTGCATGAGCGCCTGCACTTGCTCAACTTCCACCTTCTTGATGTTGGTGTCCGCACTGGTGGCGCGGGCCAGAACCATCAACGTGGCTTCTTTGAACAACTCACGCTGCTCAGCCTCATTCGGCTCGCTGCCTTTAAAAAACTTTACGATATTTGCGAAATCTACAACGCTCACCAAACTTCTCCCAGGGCATACCGCCAACACGTTACAAACGCTATGGTAGCCCGCTTGCGGTATTGACGCTAGCGCCGAGCCGGCCCATGTGCGTACAGGCGGGCTGACCCAGCGGCGGGTGCGGTCGGCTGCCCGCATTTTGCGCACGGAGGCGACTCAAACTACGATCCAGCCATAGTCGGGTCGGGGCTGCTTCAAAAAAAATTGGGTGTTGCATGAAAAAAGTACTGATCGCCATCGCGCTTCTGATCGGCTTGTCCGCCGTGGTGTTCTACCGCGCACAGACGGTGTTTGAGGATCGCCAGATTCGGGATGTCGCAGCGCTGCCCGAACTGGCGCTGGATGAGGATGCCATTGCGAGGCGTTTGGCGGCAGCGATTCGCATTCCAACCATCTCCTACGATGATCGCAGCAACTTCGATGGTGCCGCGTTCGAACGATTGCATGCACTGCTCGAAACCAGCTTCCCAAAGGTTCACGCTGCGGCCTCGCGAGACATCGTCGGCGGTTACAGTCTCGTCTACCGAATTGAGGGGCACGACACCGGTTTGTTGCCGGTGCTTTTTATGGGGCACATGGATGTGGTGCCTGTCGATCCGGCCACCGCTTCGGACTGGGCGCACGGTCCGTTCAGCGGTGACATCGCCGATGGTGTCATCTGGGGCCGTGGCGCCATGGACGACAAACTGACCGTCATGGCGTTGCTTGAGGCGATGGAGATGTTGCTGGCGCGTGGCGAGCGACCCGCCCGAACAGTTTACTTCGCATTCGGCCACGATGAAGAGGTCGGGGGCAAAGATGGTGCAGCCGCCATTGCAGCCAGATTTGCGCGTGACGGGCTGCGCTTCGAATTTGTTCTGGACGAAGGCGGTGCAGTCACCAACGGCATGGTCCCCGGGATCGACGCGCCGGTCGCGATAATCGGTATCGCTGAGAAAGGCTACGTTAATCTGCGACTGACCGTGGACGCGCCGGGTGGGCATTCGTCGCAGCCGCCCGAGCACACGGCGGCCGGTATTCTTGCTGAGGCCATCGTCAATGTGGAGGCGCATCCGTTTGCACCCGATCTTGGCGCGATGGATGCGAACCTGGATTACCTGGCGCACTTTATGCCGCTGGGCGCACGCGTGGCGCTGGCCAATCGCTGGTTGTTCGGGCCGCTGATCAAGCGTCAGGTGCTGGCCAACCCGTCCACCGCCGCAGGCGTGCGTACCACGACTGCCGTGACGATGCTCGAGGGCAGCACCAAATCAAACATCCTGCCCACGCAGGCGAATGCTGTGGTGAACTTTCGCATCCTGCCCGGCGACACCGTGGCATCGGTCAAGGCGCATATTCAATCGGTGATCGATGATGAACGCGTGACGATTGACGTGGAGATGGCCAACGAGCCGTCGCCGGTGTCATCCACCGAGACCTTCGGCTTCGAGCTGTTGCATAAAACGATTCGTGGTACGCACAGCGACGTCATCGTTGCGCCGTATCTGGTGCAGGGTGGCACAGATGCCAAACACTTTGTCGAGCTTTCCGACAGCGTGTATCGCTTCATGATGGTGAATATTGATCGCAGGACCATCCAACGCATCCATGGCGTTAACGAACAAGTTGCGGTGTCCGAATACGCAAATGCGGTGCGCTTTTATCATGCACTAATGGCCAATCTCGGCGGCTAGGTTTCCTCTTGCGCCCGGAGCAGTTGGGGAAGTGAACGATCGAGCAGGGCGCGAAGCTTGATGCCGGCCCGGCCAACGCCGCTTTCATCTGCAGCGGCGCCGTCTACGGCCGCGCGCGCCACGAGTGTAAACTCCCGACCGTTGCCACCGACCGCGGGCAGGCAAACGTGTGCCAGCATGACCAGTTCGGATGTGCCGCGCGTTTCGCTCGGTCCCCAGCCCACCTTCTGATACACCCGCCAGCGGCCGCGCGTGACTCGGTCCAGCGTCTGTTTGGCACCGGTATCTGCGTCCAATGCCTGCGCCAGTGCCTCAGGCAGGAATGTAGAAATGCCGGCGAGCATGCCACCCGGCGCTTCGCCGTCAAACGACCTGCCGCCATAGAACAGGGTTTCCACGTCTGAGGTCTGTAAATGTGGATGCTGAGTTGACGGTTCACGGCGGTGGCTGGCGAGCCGTTTCAACCATTCGGCTTGCGCAAGCGCTGTCATGGCCTTGTTGCCTTTGATGCCGCAGCGCTCGCAGCGATAGGTCAGATAGCCCGGGTCGTCCGCTGTCTCACCATAGACCTCCGGCGTGTAACGTCGGGTTTGGTCGGCGGATACAAACTCGTTGGCCGGCGGCGCAAAGGCCGTGGGGCCGTAGGCACCGCGAAAGCGAATATTTTCGTTTGCAAGATTCAGCCAGCCGGAGTGAAACAACGCCGTGGCGTAGTCGCGACCTGCGATGTTGAGCAGGTAGGTGGCGATGGCGTTTGAGTTGCCGTCAGCGCGGCCCGACGGTGCATAGCTGTTGATGCTGGTGATCAGGTCGCTCAGCGCGACACCACCGACTGACGCGTCCGCGCCGATGCCATGTCGTCGCAGTGTCGACACGGCGGTTGTGAACGCCTGAATCTTCGATGTGCTCCACGGTTCATAGAGCTGATCGTGAGTGGACGCGTTGGCCAAATATCGATAGGCGAGTGCATTGCCCACGCGTCGAAAGTCGATGACGGTGAGCGCGCCCTCGCTCGCGGGGGCCTTGAAAAACTCCCAATCCGAGGCAACGCGCTGCTCCCAGCCGGCGCGGCCATAGTCGACGTCAAAAGCCAGGCGGTAGTCAGGACTTACCGGTTGATTTTGCAGATCGCAGTCAATGCTCATCGCATCGCGATCGCCAGGCTGCAATGGCGCTGCGAGGAGCGAATCCTCAAGATACTGCAGGCCAGGATCAGGGGCCGTTAAGCCTTCGCCCGCGGTGCAGCCAGCAAGTACGAAGCACGTTAGAAAAGATGGCGCGCGAACGGCGGTCAAAGTGCATCTCCGAAGCAGTGTTCAGACGAGCACTGTAACAAAGAGCGCGTGCGCGAGTGCGCAGCGCGCGCTGTTATACTGCCACCGCCTTACAGGCGCTAACCAAAAATACCAAGGAATAGATTTATGTGGCGTTCAATACTGTTGCTTTTGTTGCTCACGCTGTTGCCTCCGGCGGCGGCCGAGGAGCTTCCGATCGAGTACTTTGTGCGATCGGGTGACTACCTCGATGTGAGTCTCTCACCCTCAGGCAAACGACTGGCCGCACGAGTGCGGGTCGATGAGAAAGTTGCGGTCGCCATCATTGATCGCGCATCCGGTGAGGTCGTTGGCGGCATGCGTACCCCGAGTGATGATGAGATTTACAACGTCTTCTGGGTTAGCGACGAGCGCCTGGTCTTTTCCTACGCCGAAAAGCGCTACGGTCTCGATGCGCCGGTGGGCACAGGCGAACTCTATGGTGTTGATTACCACGGCAGGAATGTTGAACTGCTCGCCGGGGTTCGCGCGTCCAACGCGCGCACCGGATCGAAACTTGGCACCAAAAGAGATGACTACGCCAGTTTCTATCTGGTGGATGTCCTTCGGGACGAGGAAAAGTACGTGCTCGTGGTCGAGTACCCCTGGTCCAAAGATGGCCTCGCGTGGATGGATAACCGCGTGAAGTTTCCCGTGGTCAGCCGCCTGAACGTGAAGACGGGACGAAAGAAAAAAGTTGAGGTGCTGCCGTTTCGAAACGCCGTGCCCTACAGCACGCGCGACGGGCGTATCCTGTTTACGACTTATGAAACGGAGGAGAGCTACGCCGCATCGTCGTATCGCGAGAGCAATGATTCCGAATGGCAGCCTCTGTCGGATGTCTTCGATTTCCTGGATGACGAGATGTCTGTCGTCGGATTGAACGAGGCTGGTGACGCCGCGTTTTTGCGCGGTCGTTACGGGGAAGAAAAGTACTACACGATCTTCCGTCTGGATTTCGGTGCGCGTACCTTCGAGCCGATCTTCACCGATGTGGATGCCGATATCGTTGATGTGCTGGTCGACCCCGACACCGGCGAAATTGCGGCCGGTAAAACGATGCGTGGCAAGCCGCGTTATCACTACCCGCAAACCGACAGCGCCACGAAGAAAACGCATCAGCAGCTGGCGCGTGCGTTCAAAGGGCGCACGATGGATATCGTGAGTCGGACGCGAGACGGTGGGGAGCTCATGGTCCGGGTGAGCAGTGACGTCAATCCCGGTGAGTACTATTTTTTCGACAACCAAAAAAAGAACGCGGACTTCTTCTGGGCCAATATGTCGTGGATTGATCCACGTCTTCTGCGGCCGATGATTCTCGACGAGGTGGTCACCGACGACGGCTTCAGCGTGCCTGTTCGCCTGACGTTGCCAGATACCGACGGCCCGGCGCCGCTTATCGTGCATCCGCACGGCGGTCCGCACGGTGTGGCAGACATGTGGGCGTTTAACGGTGAAGTTCAGCTTCTTGTGAATCGCGGCTTCGCGGTGCTGCAGGTCAACATGCGCGGAAGTGGCAACTACGGCGATCGATTCATGAGGGCCGGTTACAAGGAGTGGGGTGGCAAGATGATCGACGACATCGCTGCGGCGACACGCTGGGCGATGCAGAACGACGCGGTAGACGGCAACAAGGTGTGCGCATATGGCGCCAGCTACGGCGCCTACGCCTCATACATGCTCGCGATTCGCGAGCCGCAGCTGCTCACTTGTGTGGCAGGATATGTGGGGGTTTACGATCTCAATATGCTCTATACAAAAGGCGATGTGCCGAAAAGCTGGGGTGGTGAAGGCTTTCTCGAGCGCGTGATTGGGCGTGACAAGGCCCAACTCGATGACTTCAGTCCGATCAATCACGCCACCAAGATCTCAGCCAATGCCATGCTCATCCACGGCGAAGCCGATTTTCGCGCGCCGATTGAGCATGCCCACGCTATGCGCAAAGCCTTAAGAAAAGCAGGCAAGGATGTTGAGTGGATCGAAATCGATCAGAGCGGCCACGGTGCGTTCAGCATGAAGAGCAAACTTGAGCTTTACGAAGGACTGCTCGGGTTTCTTGATGCTAATCTCAAGTAGTCGTCAAGATACATTACGAAACGGCAAGCAAAGATGTTTGGGAGGGAGTACTTGATGATGGGAACAAAAAGAACAATCAGGACCCACGGTGCCTACGCGCTGCTCGCGGTGTTGGCCCTGGGTGCGGCGCCGCTGGCACAGGCCGCGCCGGTTCAATGGGTGTTGCAGGATGTGTTGTTTAACGACGGCGGGACGGCGTTCGGGTCGTTTGTGTACGATGCGGACACCAACACCTTTTCATCGATCGCGATCACCACGACGGACGGTTCCGCGCTATCGGGCAATTTCTACGAGTTCATTAACTTTGATCCGGGGCTGGCCGACGCCGACTCGGTCCTCCTGGCCGCGGCCGCCGATCCGGTGTTTGGTACGCCGGCGTTCAACATGAATCTCGCAACACCGATGACCAACGCTGGCGGTACCATCGATCTTGCGACCGCGCCGCCACCGCTGGCGTTTGAAAGCACCTGCCTGACTAATCCATGCACGATGTTTTTCAGTATCGATCGCGAGATTATCTCGGGCAGTATCTCGGCCGTGCCACTGCCCGGTGCGCTTTGGTTGTTTGCGACGGCGCTGGGATTTTTCGGCTGGTGGCGACGCCCGCAGGCGTCTTGAACCACCTGCAGCGTCAGACTATTTCGATCAGCTCGATGTCGAACACCAGCGCCTCATAGGGGCCAATGGCGCCGCCCGCGCCGTTGGCGCCGTAGGCCAGCTGATGCGGGATGTGCAGGCGCCACTTGCTGCCAACGGGCATAAGCTGCAGTGCCTCTGTCCAGCCTGCGATCACACCGTTGACTGGAAACTCGGCTGGCTGTCCGCGCTTGTAGGAGCTGTCGAATTCGGTGCCGTCGATCAGCGTGCCCGCGTAGTGCGTGCGCACGGTCGACGATGCGGTCGGAATGGGGCCGTCACCTGCGGTCACAATTTCATACTGCAAACCTGATTCGGTGACCTGAACTTCTTCGCGCCTGGCGTTTTTCGCAAGATAGGCTTCGCCTGCCACCGCCTGATCTCCCGCCGCTTCAGCCTGCTTGGCGGCGACGCGCTTTTGAATTTCGGCAAACGCTCCGTTGATATCGTCCTCGGACAACCGGTAGTCGTCACCTTTGAAGGCGTCCTGCAGACCGGCCACGGCGGCCTCCACCGATGAGCCTTCAAACATGGTTTTGAGTTGCTGGCCCATCTGGGCACCAATGCCGTAAGAGGCGCGCGCTTCGGGTGAGCGGAGATCCAGGTCAGTCATGCTGTGGGTTCCTTGAGAAACCGCGAGCATAGTGAAGTTGGCGCTGCGGTTCAAAACCTTGCGACTCCACTACAAACTACGAGGCTGGTGGACGCACAACATCCACCACCTCAATGGTCAAGTTCTGGTCTGCGCTCCAGCGGCCAAACACCGTGATCACGGCACCCGGAACAATGTCGGTGCGCGCGCCGTTGGACACAGTGGCGTCGCTGTCAAGCACAGCCTCGACAAAGCCCACCGAGAACGCGTCGCCCGCCAGTGGGCTTGTCACCGCTGCTGTGAATCGCACAATCGCGCCGGTTGGCGGGAAGGCCGGCAGCAAACGCGCCAGGCGAACGGTGTCCGCCAGAAACACACCGTTTTCAAACGTGCCGGTCACCGTAATGCGGTCGTTTTGCTGTGGCGCGGTCTCGGGCAATTCGAATACGAACGCCGCTCCGTAGGAGACTAACTGCTGGCCAATTTTAAACTGGAAGTTGGCCTCGTCGATCATGGTGGCGTATCCGGTCAGACGCGATGGGGCCCCGGCTGCCGGTCCAATGAACGTGGCGAAGATGTTGCCGTCGCCGTCGGCGATGCCTGCGATGCGCAAGGGCTGAGGCGTTGACAGATCCGCGACTGACAGCGGCGCTTCAAGATTGGTGTCTTCAGAGATGATGACCTGCTGGCCAAGCACGGTGAGTGTGTTGCTGTTCGAATCGAATGCGGTCGCGCTGCCAATCACGTCGCTTGAGATACTGATCCGACTTGCGCCGAACACCGCGCTTTGACTCGTGCTGCCAAACACCGCGGCGTATTCGCCGAGCTTTAGCTGATCGAGCGTTGAGGTAGCGTTGTTCACTTCAACCTGGACGGCTGTGACCCTTGCCACCGTGTTGTTTACCGTTACGGAGTCCGCCGTGACATTGGTAATGGGACCTACACTGTAGGTGGGAGTGGGGGAGGACTGCGTTGGCTCGAACGTTGGGCCTGCCACGGTCGGAGCGCCCCCGCGATCGATGCCGCAGCCAACCAGCAGCGCGGTAGCAGCGACCAGAGCAAGTCTAGTCATCACTCGGGTTTTTGTCGTGCAGGTAGTAGATACCCAGGCCAAGTCTGATTTTCGCTTCATGTTCATTGGTTCGGTTTTCTTTTTCATACAACCACTGGTCGATGTCTTCCAAAAAGGCCTGGCCGCGCTGTTCGACAAATTGCCGGAAGTCTTTTTCAAAACGTCGGGCAACGTGTGCGTTGCTGGCTCTTCCTTCAAAGCGTGACGGGGTCTTGTCATCGCGGTACAGGTTGTGGAGCAGGGTCTCGCCCAGATCGCGATAAACCTCGGCGCTGCGTGTCACGGCGGCGGGGTCGCTGGCCGAGGGCATAAAGTAGCGGCGTACCGCCTGCACCCGACCGTCGTCCCGGCGCACGACTGCGCCACCGGTTTCCAGTTCCTTGAGGATGGTCGTGTTGGGTACGTCGCCGCCATAGTCGCGGCACAGCTCGGAAAAGCCGTCGTCTATGCCAAGCGGCAACGGCTGGCCCTTGCGCATGAACCGAGAGTCCTGATGCCAGCCGCTCAGCACCCGGCTAAGACGGTCGCTGGGTGGCCGCTCGGCGTGATCAGGGTTGTCGCGATCGGCTCGGGCATCGCGAATCCGCTTGATCTCCTTTCGATCCAGGCCGGTCAGGAGCGCGATGCGCGACTGGTTGGTCGGACGACCGCGTTTGCCGAAGTCCGCCTCGGCAACCTCCACATAACTTT
>CAZXCL010000057.1:0-30170 GCA_964639265.1 uncultured Gammaproteobacteria bacterium
CCATGAGATTGGCATAAACGATATAGACCAAAATGGCGACGGCGAGTTTGCCGTAGCGTCCCTGGCGCGGCCGGGTACGCGACAGCGGCACGGCGAGAAACATCAGAAACAACGTGCTGACCGGTGCGGCCAGGCGCCAGTGCCACTCTGCGCTGGCTTCAGTGCCCGGCGTGCGCAGCAGCGTAGCCATGGGCAAGGCTTCGACACTCAACTCCGTATCGTTGCTTTCGGAAAACGCAATGGGCAGACCGTGCTCGGCGAAATCAACGATACGAAATTCGCTTTGCCCCGGGACACCCTCATAGCGGCGCCCGTCATAGAGCACCATGACACGCAGGCCACGTTCCGGATCGTTTTTCTGTTCTGCGCGCCGAGCCACGACCGCTTCGATGCGATCCTCGAACACGCGCTCCAGAAAAACGTTTTGCAGCTGTCCGTTGCTGTTGCGACTCTCGGCATAGAACACCACGCCGCCGCTGGAGCGAAACTGCCCGGGCTCCAGCGCATCAATCTGCGCATCGCGGGTGGCATTGGAACGAATCTCTTCTACCTGTCGCAACGCCCACGGCGCTGCGAAAACCGACAACATGCCCACGATCAGCGCAACCACAATGCCCAGGCGTACAAGCGGTCGGTAAAGTTGCGCAGGCCCAACGCCGCACGCCACCATCGCCGACATTTCCGAGTCCTTGTAGAGCCTGCCCAGCGCCAGCATGATGCTCAAAAACAATGCCAGCGGAATCAGGATCGTCAGATAGTTCAGGGACGTGAGGCCCAGTAGCGTGAATACCGCATCTTTGGGCAGTTCGCCGCTGGCGGCATCGCCGAGAATCCGCGCGAACTGATTGCTGATCAGAATAATCAGCAAAACCAGCGTGACGCTGATCCAGGTCAGGGCCACTTCTCGTGTCAGATAGCGATCCAGAATACGCAAGCTTAGCCCTATGTCAGACGTCGCAGGCCGCGACGGAATCTTGTACACTCCGCGCCTATTGTACGCGGGTTTGAACTCATCGGCAGGCCCGCCTGCACCGCCTTATTATGCATCGGCCTATGGAGATACGAATGCAGTACTTTGCCGCCAGTGGCGCCCCCCACAAACAGTCCAATGGCTGCCTAATCGCAGGCGTGTACAACAAGAACAAACTCAGCGACGCCGCCGCCGCAGCCGACAAGGCAAGCAAGGGCGCGATCAGTGCGCTGGCGAAAGCGGGCGATCTGCCGTCAGCGGTCGGCGGTACAATGCTGATCCGGGACATTAAAGGCGTGAACGCCTCGCGCATTTTGCTGGTTGGGCTCGGCGACAAGAACAAGCTCGATCTGGTGACCTGGCGCAAGGCCTGCGCCGCGGCTGCGCGCGTGCTCGGCAGCACTGGTGCGACGAGCGCGCTGAGCTACCTGGCCGCCGAGTTCCCGGGCGACGACGCCGACAGAGCAGTACGTTTGCACGTGGCAGAGTTAGTGGCGGCACGCTATCGGTTCGACGAACTCAAATCGGGCAAAAAAGCCCCCGCACCGAAACTCAAGCGTTTTGGTTTTGGCGTTGCCACACGAGCGCAGGCCAACAAGGCCAAAGCGGCGGCCGCTCAGGGTGCCGCGATTGCGGCAGGTACCGAGCTGGCCAAGGATCTTGCCAATCGCCCGGCCAATGTCTGCACCCCGACGCATCTGGCAAACCAGGCCAAAGCCATGGCCAAATCGTACAAGTCGGTATCCGTGCAGGTGCTCAACGAGGCACAGCTACGCAAGCTGAAAATGGGTTCGATGCTGTCGGTCACCAACGGCTCGGACGAGCCAGCCAAAATGATCGTGCTTCAGTACAAGGGCGCACCGGCCAAAGAGAAACCGTTCGCACTGGTGGGCAAAGGCATCACGTTTGATTCGGGTGGCATTTCGATCAAACCCGCCGCCGCCATGGACGAAATGAAATACGACATGGGCGGCGCCGCATCCGTCCTCGGAACGTTTCGCTCAGTCGCAGAGCTCAAACTTCCGATCAATCTCGTGGGCGTGGTGCCTGCTTGCGAGAACATGCCAAGCGGCCGCGCGACCAAGCCCGGCGACATTGTCACGAGCATGTCCGGTCGCACCATTGAGATTCTGAACACCGACGCAGAGGGTCGATTGATTTTGTGCGACGCGTTGACCTACGTGCAGCGCTTCAAGCCGCGCGCCGTGATCGACATTGCGACGCTGACCGGTGCCTGCGTGATTGCGCTCGGCGCCCACTACAGCGGTCTCATGAGCCCCCACGACGAACTGGCCACGCAGCTCAGCGACGCTGGCGAGCGCGCGGGTGACGGCGCCTGGCGTCTGCCGGTTAGTGAGGAATACTTACCTCAGCTCAAGAGCAATTTTGCCGACATCGCCAACGTCGGCGGTCGCGCAGCCGGTGCCATCACCGCCGGCGTGTTTCTGTCGCAGTTCACCAAGGACCTGAACTGGGCCCATCTGGATATTGCCGGCAGCGCATGGATCGGCGGTGACAAGAAAGGGGCGACAGGTCGCCCGGTGCCTTTGCTCACCCAATACCTGATCGATCAGGCCTGAGCCAGACAGCAGGATCGTGACGCGGGTCGATTTCTACATCACGACAGAGGCGTCGGACCGCGCACGCCCTTTGCTCGCCTGCCGCATCGCGGCCAAGGCGTTCTCGCTCAATAATCGCGTGCACGTGCACACCGCCTCGTCAGCCGAGGCGGAGCAGCTTGATGCCCTGATGTGGACGTTTCGCGACGGCAGTTTCGTGCCCCACGCCAAGGCGGACGATCCACTGCTGCAAGATGCTGCCACCGAATCGTGCGTGGTCATCGGCAGCGGCCACGAACCCGCCGAGCGCTGCCAGCTGATGATCAATCTGGACCAGACCGTGCCGCGCTTTTTCAGCCGCATGGAACGCGTGGCCGAGATCATCGACGCGGACCCGGAACGACGGGCGGCGGGACGCGAACGCTACAAGTTCTACAAAGATCGCGGCTACGCGGTTACCACACATAATCTCTAGCCCTCCTCCGGGAACGGGCCTGCGCCCTTCACATTGATCGGCTTCTTAGGCACCATCGAGCGCTTGCATTGGCCACTTGCGATACGCGCCCTCTCCCATGGATAAAGCCTACGACCCCAAATTGATAGAACAGCCGGTCTACGAGCGCTGGGAGCGCGACGGCTGCTTTGCGCCGAGCGGCACGGGTGATCCGTACTGCATCATGATCCCGCCGCCCAACGTCACGGGCACGCTGCACATGGGGCACGCGTTCCAGCTCACGGTTATGGACATGCTGATTCGCCATGCGCGCATGTCGGGCAAGAACACGCTGTGGCAGCCGGGCATGGACCACGCCGGCATCGCCACGCAAATGGTGGTGGAGCGTCAGCTCAACGCGCAGGATATCGACCGTAGGGAGCTTGGCCGCGACGAGTTTGTCAAACGCGTGTGGCAGTGGAAAGAAGAATCCGGCGGCAAGATCTGCGAGCAGCAGCGCCGCATCGGTGCGTCGGTCGATTGGGATCGTTCCCGCTTCACGATGGACGAAGGTCTGTCCGACGCCGTACGCAAGGTCTTCGTCGAGCTGTATAACGAAGGGCTCATTTACCGCGGCAAGCGCCTGGTGAACTGGGACCCGGTGCTGCTGACGGCCTTGTCGGATCTCGAAGTTCTGTCTGAAGAAGAAAACGGCCATTTGTGGCACTTCCGCTATCCGCTAAAGGACCCGCAGAACGGTGACCCGACGCATCTTGTCGTCGCCACAACCCGGCCCGAGACCATGCTCGGTGATACCGCCGTGGCCGTACATCCGGACGACGAACGCTTCAAGCACCTCGTGGGCCGGCACATCATGCTGCCGCTGGTGAATCGCGAGATTCCCATCGTGGCCGACAGCTATGTCGACCCTGAGTTTGGCAGTGGCTGCGTCAAGATCACACCGGCCCACGATCACAATGACTACGAAATCGGGCAGCGCCACGACCTGCCGATGATCAACATTCTGACCGACGACGCGCGATTGAATGATTCGGTGCCCGCGGACTACGCCGGCCTGAGCCGCGAGGAAGCGCGCAAGAAAATCGTGGCCGATTTCGACGCCGCCGGTCTGCTCGATCACGTGGACGAGCACAAGCTCATGGTGCCGCGCGGCGATCGCAGTAACGCCGTCGTCGAGCCCTATCTGACAGACCAGTGGTACGTGAAGATCAAGCCGCTGGCGGAACCGGCCATCGAGGCGGTCAAGGATGGCCGCGTATCGTTCGTGCCCGAAAATTGGTCGAAGACCTATTTCGAATGGATGAACAACATCCAGGACTGGTGCATCAGCCGCCAGCTGTGGTGGGGCCATCGCATCCCCGCCTGGTACGACGATGCGGGAAATGTCTATGTGGGCGACAGCGAAGAGGCCGTGCGCGAAAGCAACGCGCTCGGCGCTGATGTCGCGCTGCGCCAGGATGACGACGTGCTCGACACCTGGTTCTCCTCGGCGCTGTGGCCGTTCTCGACGCTGGACTGGCCCGAGCAAACACCCGAGCTGGCAACGTTTTACCCCACCTCGGTGCTCGTCACCGGCTTCGACATCATCTTCTTCTGGGTCGCCCGTATGATGATGATGGGCATGAAGTTTGCCGACGATATTCCGTTTCGCGAGATTTACATCCACGGCCTCGTGCGCGATGAGAACGGGCAGAAGATGTCCAAGGCCAAAGGCAACATCCTCGATCCGCTCGACATTATCGACGGTATCGATCTCGAATCGCTGGTGGCCAAGCGCACGGCATCAATGATGCAGCCGCATCTGAAAAAGAAAACGGAAAAAGCCACACGCAAGCAGTTCCCCGATGGAATTCCCGCGTTTGGCACCGATGCCATGCGCTTTACGTTTGCGTCGCTGGCCACCACCGGCCGCGACATTCGTTTCGATCTGGGACGTGTTGAGGGCTATCGCAACTTCTGCAACAAGATCTGGAACGCGGCGCGCTACGTGCTGATGAACTGCGCGGATGAGCCCGTGCAAGACCAGATCGAGCCCGGGGTCGCTGATCGCTGGATTCGCTCGCGCCTGGGCGCGGCGATTGACGAGGTTGAGCGCAGCTTCAAAACCTATCGATTTGATCTGGCCTCACGCGCCATCTACGAGTTTATCTGGCATGAATACTGCGACTGGTATCTTGAGCTGACCAAGCCTGTCCTGCGTGCCGGTGGGGACGCGGCGCATGCCGCGCGTCGCACGCTGCTGGAAGTGCTTGAAGCGGTCATGCGTCTGTCCCATCCGGTGATGCCGTTTCTAACTGACGATATCTGGCGCCGGGCGCAGGCGAAGCTCGGTGGCGCCGACGATGCCACTGTCATTGCACAGCCCTTCCCGTCGGCCGCTGATTTCGTCGCCGATACCCAGGCCGATGAGGCCATCACCTGGATTAAAGGCTTTGTGCTGGGACTGCGTCAGATTCGAGGTGAAATGGACATCGCGCCGGGCAAGCCGCTGAACGTCCTGCTGATGAACGCCGATGACGACGATCGACGCCACCTCAACCAGCACGGCACACTGATTCGGGAACTGGCGCGCCTTGAGTCAGTCGAAGTGGTGGACGGCGACGAGGCCCCGCCCAGCGCTACGGCGTTGCTTGGCGAGATGCAGATCCTCGTGCCGATGGCAGGACTGATCGATCCGGTGGCCGAAGCCGCCCGCTTGAGCAAGCAGATTGAGAAGCAGCGCAAGGAATTGGACAAGGCCCGTGGCAAGCTGTCCAATGAGAAGTTTGTGCAGAACGCTCCGGCGGAGATCCTGGAAAAGGAACAACGCCGGGCCAGCGAGTTTGAAGCTGCCCTCGCGCAGCTCAACGAACGACTGGACAAGGTTCGGGCGCTCGGCGCGTGAGCCTCTAGCTGCAAGAAACAACCTGAGATAGCCAGGATAAGCTACGGATAAATCGGGGTTTTGTGCCCGAAAGCAAGAAGAGATGGACGCTTGAGCACCGCTGACCACATCGTTGAGAACATAGAGACTGGCGGTGATGCACGCGCCATCGAAGCGGTCCTGGAAGGCCTCGGTCGCATTATCCTCGGCAAACCCGACACGTTGCGACTGGCGCTGACCTGCGTTCTGGCACGCGGCCATCTCCTGATCGAAGATGTGCCCGGCATGGGCAAAACCACCCTCGCGCATGCGTTGGCCCGGGTCATGGGACTGAGCTACCAGCGTATCCAGTTCACCAGCGATCTGCTGCCCGCCGACGTGGTCGGCGTGAGCATGTACGAGCGCGAAAAGCAGGTATTTGAATTTCACCCCGGCCCGCTGTTCAACCAACTGGTCGTCGCCGACGAGATCAATCGTGCCACACCCAAAACCCAGAGCGCACTGCTCGAGGCAATGGAAGAACAGCAGGTCACGGTCGATGGCGTTACCCACGCCCTGCCCGATCCCTTCTTTGTCATTGCGACCCAAAACCCGACCGAACAGGTCGGCACCTATCCGCTACCTGAATCGCAGCTGGATCGCTTTTTGATGCGCCTGAGCGTCGGTTTTCCGTCCGCACAGACCGAGCGCGAGCTTTTGATGGGACAAGACCGTCAGCAAATGATCCGGGAAACCAAAGCCGTTATCTCCACCGCGCGTCTCAAAGCGCTGCAAGCCCGAGCCACCGAGATCCACGTGGCCGAGCCGCTGGTGGACTATCTGCAGGCGCTGATCGCACGCACGCGTGAAGACCCGCGGCTGGATAACGGCCTGTCACCCCGCGCGGCGCTGGGCCTCATGCGCTGTGCAAAAGCGCATGCACTTATCCGCGGTGCCGACGCCGTGCTGCCCGAGGACGTGCAGGCCGTCGCAACGGCGGTCATAGACCATCGCATCGCCTGGCGTGATGCGTCCGACCGCGCTGCAGGCGACCAGAGCACCGGCGAGCACGTCGTGCGCAGCGTACCTGTCGACGGATGATGTCGCCGCTCGCGTGGCTGCGGCGCAAAAGCCGCGACTGGGCCAGGCGCCGACAGGGCATCGATCGCGATGAAGTCGTACTCGGCAGCCGCCGAATCTACATATTGCCCACCGCCCAGGGCACCGCGTTTGGCGCGATGATATTCCTGATGCTGCTGGGCTCCATGAACTACAACAACAGCATAGGACTGGCCGTCACCTTTGCCATCACAGCGTTCGCGCTGGTGGTCATGCATCATTGCCATCGCAACTTGTCGGGCTTGCGCCTGACGCTGGCGCCGGCGCCAGACACGTTTGCGGGCCAGAACGCACTGTTTCCCGTGACGCTGCACAACACAGCCGCGCATGCACGGCTTGATCTGGGCCTGTTTGTCGAACGTCGACTGATCGAGATCGTGTCGCTGGACCCCGAAAGCCAGCACGCCCTGCTCGTCCCCCAGCCGGCCGCCACGCGTGGTCGACTGACGCTGCCCAGAATGGCGCTGCGCTGTCGCTACCCAGCCGGTTTGTTTCAGGCCTGGGCCTGGCTCAACACCGATCTGGAGTGCATCGTTTATCCCAAGCCGGCGGAGCACACCGAGCCGCCGCCGGAGCTTGAAGCCGAAGACGGCAGCCGCCGCGACAGTATTGAAGGCAACAGCGACTTTGCAGGTCTGCGCGAGTATCGCCCCGGTGATCCGTCGCGCCGCATCGCCTGGAAGGCCTACGCCCGCAGTAACGTATTGACCATCAAGACTTTTAGCGGTGCCGACACGGCCCCGCATCGCCTGCGTTGGGCCGATACGCGCGGCGACAAAGAGCGGCGTCTGTCCGTGCTGGCACGGTGGTGCCTCGACGCACATGAGACCGGCCAGCGCTTCGCGCTTGAACTGCCCTCGACGACGGTCGCCACCGGCAGCGGCCGGGCCCATCTGAACCAGTGTTTGCGCGCGCTCGCCCTGCACCCGTAGCGGAGAACGACTGGACGTCGCCACCGCTGACCCGCATCAAACTGATCTGGGCGCTGGCCGCACTGGGCGTAACGACGCTGCCCTTTGCCAACGATGTACCTGGCTGGATACTGCCCGTGGTGTTCACCACGATGCTGTGGCGCTACGTTGCTTTCGTGCGCAAGGCGAAACTGCCTCACGTCGCCCTGCGCTGGGGCTGGGCAATCGCCAATTTCGCGATGGTCTTCATCACCTACCGCACGATCAACGGCCTCGAGGCCGGCACCACGTTGCTTCTGTTGATGTCAGCGATGAAGCTGACCGAGACGGCGCGCACGCGCGACCTCATCGTCGTCGTGTACATGTCCTTTTTCAACGTGGTCGCCCACGCGCT
Source organism: uncultured Gammaproteobacteria bacterium (assembly GCA_964639265.1). Classification (GTDB taxonomy): domain Bacteria; phylum Pseudomonadota; class Gammaproteobacteria; order Steroidobacterales; family JBCCMA01; genus JBCCMA01. The sequence continues at coordinate 8,250 of CAZXCL010000057.1, forward strand.
GTTCGATCAGCAGATTCTGTCCACCGCCTACGGCTTCGTCGCGCTGCTCGTGGTACTGGCCGCGCTGCTGCAGGTATCGAGACGCACGACGCCGGCGCGACCGCAGCGCGCCCTGTCGCGCGCGGGCGTCCTGATGGCGCAGGCGCTGCCGCTAACGCTGCTGATGTTTGTACTTTTCCCGCGCGTACCCGGTCCGCTGTGGGCCCTGCCTACGTCATCTAAGGGTCTGACGGGGCTAAGCGACAGCATGCAGGCCGGGCAGTTTTCAGAATTGCTGGCATCCAGTGCCGTGGCGTTTCGCGTTGAGTTTGACGATCAACCGCCGCCCGCTGCTACACGCTACTGGCGCGGACCGGTGTTTGATCAGATCAAGGGCGGCACCTGGTCCGCGTCGCATCGCCATCCGGCAAGCACGCGTCTCGAACTCGGCCAACCGGAGATTCGCTACACGCTGACACTGGAACCCCACCAACGCACCTGGGTGTTTGGCCTCGACGCGCCGTCAGAGTCCTCGCTACCGCGCGGCCTCAATCTCAATCATCAGCTGCAGCTCATTGCCGAAAAACCCGTCAAGGAACGTCAGCGCTATCGCCTGCGTTCGCACATCTCGTATCGCTCGGCACCCGACGGACTCGGCGCCATGCGCGGCCACTTTCTCGACACAAGTTCGACGCACAATCCCCTCACCCGCGGGATGGCGCAGGAGCTGCGCGCCCGCTACAGCGACGATCTGCAGCTTGTGCGCGCGGTGCTCGATCATTTTGGTCAGGATCCGTTTGCCTACACGCTGCGTCCCCCGCTACTTGATGCCGAGTCAACCAGCGACCAGTTTCTGTTCGAGACCAAGCGCGGCTTCTGTGAACACTACTCGTCATCGTTTGCGCTGCTTATGCGCTACGCGGGCATTCCCTCGCGTGTGGTGACCGGCTACCAGGGTGGCGAACTCAATCCGATCAGCGGTCATTTCACGATTCGCCAGTCGGACGCTCATGCCTGGACGGAAGTCTGGATCGCCGGGCGCGGCTGGCTACGGGTGGACCCGACCGGCGCCGTGGCGCCCGAGCGGGTCGAACAAGGCATTCGCGGTGCGCTGGGTGACGGCGAAACTCTGGCACCGCTGATCTTGGGCAGCGGCCCCCTGCTCAGTCGACTGCGCTTTGGCTGGGACGCCGCCAACGCCGCCTGGAATCGGCGCGTCCTTGCCTACGGTCGCGATGCGCAGCGTCAGTTCATGCGTAAGCTCGGACTCAACACCGGGGCAGGCACCATGGTGGCGCTGCTGACATCGGCCGGCATGATCACCCTGGCCCTGCTCGCCGCCTGGCTGGCATTCGGAGCGCGAGTGCGCCAGCGCGATCCGCTGCTGCGGGCGTGGCATCGGTTTGGTGCCAAACTGGCGCGTATCGATTTACCGCGCCTGCCACACGAGGGCCCGCGCGACTACGCACGACGTGTCGCAGCGGCGCGCCCGGACCTGGGGCCATCGGTCATCGCCATCGCCGATCAGTTTGGAGCGCTGCGCTACGGCAGTGGCGCGTCACCGCGACGCGTTGACACCTGGCTCAGTGCGGTGCGCGCTTTTCGGCCAAAATAGTCGCTCAGGCGACCGGTCGCATTTCGCGCGTGTTGCTGAAGCCGACGTCCGGCCAGCGTTCCTGCGTCAGGGTCAGATTCACGCGGCTCGGCGCGACGTAGACCAGATCGCCAGCGTGATCGAGCGCGAGATTCTCTGCACACCGATTGCGAAACTTCTCGAGTATGGCGGCATCATCGCATTCCACCCAGCGCGCGGTGGCCACATCCACCGCTTCGAATTGGCACTCGACGTTGTACTCATGTTTAAGTCGCTCGGCGACCACATCAAACTGCAGCACGCCCACAGCGCCCAGAATCAGTCGATTGTTGGTCAGCGGCTTGTACAGCTGGGTGGCGCCCTCTTCGCACAGTTGCGCGAGACCGGTATTCAGCGCCTTGGATTTGAGCGGGTCCTTGAGCACAGCACGGCGAAACAACTCCGGCGCAAAACTGGGAATACCCGCAAAGCGCACCTTCTCACCCTGCGTGAACGTATCACCGATGTTGATCGTGCCGTGATTGTGCAGACCCAGAATGTCTCCGGCGAAGGCCTCTTCAGCATGCTGGCGTTCGGCGGCCATGAACGTCAGCGCGTCGGCGATACGCATATCGCGCCCGGCGCGCACATTGTGCAGCTTCATGCCCGGCGCGTACTTGCCCGAGCACACGCGCATGAACGCAATGCGATCGCGATGCGCCGGGTCCATGTTCGCTTGTATCTTGAACACAAATCCGGTCAGGTTTTTCTCAAGCGGATCCACCTGTCGATCTCCGGCCATCCGCGGCAGTGGCCCCGGCGCGTGCGCGACAAAGCCCTCGAGCAGCTCGCGCACACCAAAATTCTGAATGGCCGAGCCGAAATAGACCGGCGTCTGGCGACCCGCCAGGTATTGTTCGTGATCAAACGCGGGGCTGGCCTCGCGCACGAGCTCGACTTCCTCGCACAGCTCCTCGTACAAATCACCGATTGCCGCGCGCGCGGCATCGCTGTCGAGGCCATCGATGGTCTGGGTCTCGCCCATCTCACCGCGATTGGCACTTTGGTACAGATACACGCGATCCTGCGCCAGATGATAAACACCGATCAGCGCGCGGCCCATACCGATCGGCCAGACAACAGGCGCGCACTGAATGTTGAGCACGGACTCGACTTCGTCGATGAGCTCAAGCGGGCTGCGGCCCTCACGATCAAGCTTGTTGATGAACGTCATGATCGGCGTGTCGCGCAGGCGGCAAACGTCCATGAGTTTGACCGTACGTGCCTCGACGCCCTTGGCGCAGTCGATGACCATCAACGCCGAGTCCACGGCGGTCAGCGTGCGGTAGGTATCCTCCGAGAAGTCTTCGTGACCCGGCGTATCGAGCAGGTTCACGATATGGTCGCCGTAGGGAAACTGCATCACCGACGAGGTGACGGAGATCCCGCGCTGCTGTTCCATGGCCATCCAGTCGGAGGTGGCGTGGCGCGACGCTTTGCGGCCCTTGACCGTCCCGGCCAGTTTGATGGCACCACCAAACAGCAACAGCTTTTCGGTCAGCGTCGTCTTGCCCGCATCGGGGTGGGAGATAATCGCAAACGTGCGCCGGCGCTCGGCCTGCGCCGCCAGATCAGGAGCGGCCATGGTCAGCGTGGGTCGCGTGGTGCAAACAAACCATGCGCCAGGGCGGCATCGGGTTTGAGCACAACCTTCAGAACCAGCGCGTCCTCGCGTCCGTCACTGGCACGATAGTAATTGTGGCGTCGGCCCACCACTTCAAAGCCAAATTCCTTGTACAGCGTCAGCGCTGCGGTGTTCGATGGTCGTACTTCCAGAAAAACTTCGTGCACGCCCTTGAGCGAGGCCACGGCCAGCAAATGCTCAAGCAGGTGTCGGCCCAGGCCAAGGCGACGGTAGGCAACGTCGAGGCAAATATTCAGGATGTGCGCTTCACGCACGAGTGCTGAGACGATGCCGTAGCCGGCGATCGTACCGTCCACTTCGAGAACGCGGCATTCGTAGCCCACGCGCAGGCAGTCGTTGAAGATACCCTCACTCCACGGGAAGCCGTAGGAGGCGGTTTCGATCTCCAGAATTCGTTCCAGATCTGAGGCTGTCATGGCCCGCAGTTGCAGGTTGGACAGCGGCATGACCGCACTCACTTACACTTCTCCTCGCGCGACCTGATGCGCGAACACCAGATCCTCGTACGCTTTGCGCTTTTGCGATGGCGACCGCAACAGGTACGCCGGATGATAGGTCACTACGACCGGCACGTTGGCGCCGAATCGATGTACCCGGCCGCGAATTTTACCCAGCGGTTCGGTCGTGTCCAGCAGACGCTGCGCGGCGACCCGCCCCACGGCAAGAATCAGGTCCGGCCCCACCAGCTCGATCTGACGCTTCAGATACGGCAAACAGGCCGCGGCCTCACTCGAAGACGGGTCGCGATTGTTGGGCGGGCGGCACTTGAGCACATTGGCGATAAACACGTCAGAGCGCTTGAATCCGGCCGCCAGCAGCATGGCATCGAGCAACTGGCCGGCGCGACCCACGAACGGCTCCCCGCGGCGATCCTCCTCGGAGCCGGGCGCTTCCCCGACAATCATCCAGCGGGCGCTGCGATCCCCCACCCCAAACACGGTCTGAGTGCGCGAATCGCTCAGCGCACACAGCCTGCACCCAGCCACCTGCGCAGCGAGTGCATCAAAATCGAGCGCGCCAACGTCAGGCGCCTCTGAGGGGTCTGGCGGCGGTGCCGCCGGTTCGTGGCGTGCGACGGGCGGCGTGGCCGTAGTGGCAACCGGCACCGGGTCCGGCTGACGACCTCGCTCGAGCCATACGTCCACGCCCAGCGCATCCAGATACTCCAGGCGCGCGTTCATCGTCGTCGGCGCGTCCTGCTGGTGGCGTCAATCACGTTGGCGCCACCGTCTGTGCGCTTCGGCTCGCCTGCGTCAACCGACACTTCATCCGCCTCCGACTCGGCGGGAGGCGTTGCCGCCTTGGCGCTCGCACGCTCGCGCTCGGCGCGGCGCGCGCGAGGGCGAAAGACACGCCGCCACAGGTGCCACAGCGGCGCGGAAACAGCGTAGGTGCCAAACAGCAGTGTGAAAATCAGCGGCGGATTGACCGCGATGAGCATGAACAGCAGCGGCACCATCACCAGACGCGTAAAACGAATGCGGCGCCCGAGATTAACGTCCTTGAAGCTGTAATAGCGGAAATTGCTGACCATCAGCGTGCCCGTAACAACGGTCAGCACATAGCCCGAGGTCAGGACCCAGACGTTGGTCAGATCAAATTCGGCGCTCAGCCACAGCGCGCTCGCGACCAGGCCCGCCGCCGACGGACTGGGCAAACCCTCGAAAAACTTGCCCGGCGAGCTGCTGCTCTGGCTGTTGAAGCGTGCGAGCCGCAGAGCGGCGGCTACGGTGAAATAAAAGGCCGCAATCCAGCCAAGGCGAGTGAACACGACGCTGCCCTGAGGCAGATGCGTCAGGCTCCACTGATAGAACACCAGCGCTGGCGCAAGACCGAACGCAACCATGTCCGACAGGCTGTCATACTCGCGACCAAAATCTGACGCCGTCTGCGTCCAGCGCGCAACGCGGCCGTCGAGACCGTCGAACACCATGGCCGTCAAAATACCGATCGCCGCCGCTTCAAAATCCCCACGCATGGCGACCACGACGGCGTAGAAACCGGCGAATAGCGCGGCTGTCGTGAACAGGTTTGGCAAGAGATAAATGCCGCGACGCGGACGGCCACCCCGAGAGCGGGATGAAGGTCGAGCCATGGAATCGCTCCGTGGAAAATCCAGTCCCTATGATGCCACGACGGCCCACAGGCGTCACAGAGATTTAACTTTCCTCTGTATCTTCTTCATATCTTGTGAATTGTGCCAAAAGATCCGCCCCCGCCCGGACTTTTTGACCCACACTAACCTTAAGCTCGCAGTCCAGCGGCAGGAAAATGCGCGCCCGGCGGGCCAGACGAATGAACGCAAAACGCTCGCCCTGGCCCAGACGCTCACCGTAGCCAACGAAGCTGCGCGGCTTGGCAATCCGGCGCACGCCCACCATGAGCACCACGACATCGTCGTCTTCGTCAGTCCGTACCCACAGTCCACTGACCCCCGTCATGCGCGATCCGGCGGCAATGTTGTCGCGCAAGTCCAGCACCTTGCCTTCCGTGGGACTGCGCGCCATGTAGGCACCGAAGTGATCGATCGTCATTTCAATCAGTATGGCTTCGCGCTTCAACTCGCCCTTGTCCGTCGGCTGGATTGACAGGATCCGACCATCGACCGGTGCCACAACGCCCAACGGTATGGACGGCACCTCGCGTCGCGGATCGCGAAACAGCAACACGAGTATCAACAACAGAAAACTGACACTGACCCACAGCATAATGCCGCCCAAACGTGCGGCCAGCATCAGCATCAGCAGCGCGCCGAGAATAAACGGCCAGCCCTCGCGAGCGATGATGGGATAACGACGCAGGGACACGGGCGATCAGCGCGGGTAAGGGTTGTCAGTATCGACCCAGCCCATCATCGTGCGCAGGCGCAGTCCGATGATCTCGATCTGATGGGTGATCGCCGTCGAGCGGCAGGCTTTGAGCATCGGCGAGTCGTGGCTGTTTTCAAAGTCCATCTCGCGCGCGAAATCGCCGTTTTGAATCTCGGTCAGAATCTGGCGCATCTCGGCCTTGATGCGATGGTCCACGATGCGCGGCCCGCGTGTGTAGTCACCGTACTCCGCAATGTCCGACGCCGATCGCCGCATCCCGGCGATCCCCTTGACGTGCATCATATCGGCGATCAGCTTGAGCTCGTGCAGGCAGCAGAAGTAGGCGATATCCGGGTTGTAGCCCGCCTCCACCAGCGTCTCAAACGCCGCCGTCACCAAATGTGTCACGCCGCCACACAGCACCACCTGCTCGGCAAACAGGTCTGTCTCGGTTTCTTCGCTAAAGCTTGATTCGATGACACCGGCTCGCGTGTGCCCGTTGGCCGATGCGTAGGCAAGTGCAATGGCCTGGGCCTGACCGCTGGCGTCCTGATGAATCGCGAGCAGCCCCGGCACGCCGCCGCCCTCCTCGTACGTCGCGCGTACCTGTTCACCGATACCCATCGGCGCCACCATAACGACATCCAGGTCGTCACGCGGGGCAATCTTTTCGTAGCGAATGCAATAGCCATGACAAAACAGCAGCATGCCCTGGGGTCTGAGGTTGGGCGCAACAAACTGATCATAAACCTGGCTCTGATACTGGTCGGGCACCAGCATTACGACAACATCGGCGCCAGCGATCGCGGTGCTCAATGGCTCGGCTGGGAGTTCCAGCGCTGCGCAGGCTGCAAACGTCGGCGAGCCGTCACGCAAACCCACGACCACGTCCACACCTGAATCGCGCAGGTTCATGGCATGCGCCTTGCCCTGGGCGCCAAAACCCAGAACGCAGACTCTGCGCTCATTGAGCAGGCGCCGATCGACGTGTTTTTCGTAAAGGATAGCCAAGACTTTCTCCGCCAGTGACCCGCCCGGAACGCTACTCGGCCGTATGAGCAAAATCAAATGTCATAAATGGCCCCGGTATCGTGCAGTTTCAGCAGGCGGTCGCTACAATGCGCAGCACATTCGCACCCTCTGTGGTTCGCCACGTCACCTCCGGAAATTGCCGCCATGCGCCTGAGTGCACTGCCGCTGACAACTCTCAAAGAAACGCCTGCCGACGCGCAGATCCCGAGCCACCGACTGATGCTCAAAGCCGGATTGATCCGCAAGGTCGCCGCGGGCATCTACACCTGGATGCCGATTGGTCTGAAGGTTTTGCGCCGCGTTGAGAACATTGTGCGTGAGGAAATGGATCGCGCCGGCGCGTTCGAAATGCTGATGCCCAACGTACAGCCAGCCGAACTGTGGCAGGAATCCAACCGTTGGGACCAGTTTGGCCCTCTGCTGCTGCGCTTTCACGATCAGAACCAGCGCGACTTCTGCTTCGGCCCGACGCACGAGGAGGTCATCACTGACATTGCTCGCCGCGAACTCAAAAGCTACAAGCAGTTGCCGGTCACCTGGTATCAGATCCAGACCAAATTTCGCGACGAGATACGCCCGCGTTTCGGGGTCATGCGTGCACGCGAGTTTCTGATGAAAGACGCCTACTCGTTTCACATCGACGAGGCGTCTCTGAGCGACACCTATCAGGTCATGCACAACGCCTACAGCCGCATCTTCACACGACTGGGACTGGAGTTTCGTGCGGTTGAGGCCGATTCCGGCGCGATCGGTGGCGCGGTCTCGCACGAATTCCAGGTGCTGGCCAGTACCGGCGAGGATCTCATCGCCTACAGCGACAAGAGCGACTATGCCGCCAATATCGAGCAGGCAGCCGCGTTGGCGCCGGTCGGCGAACGCCCCGCTGCCGGGGACGAAAAACGGCTTGTCGACACGCCGGATGCAAAGACCATTGAAGCTGTGACTGCCTTCCTTGACGTACCCGCCTCGGCCTGCGTAAAAACGTTGCTCGTACGGGCCGCGGAGGACAGCGATCACAACGTCATCGCGCTGGTGGTCCGCGGAGACCACGAGTTGAACGAGATCAAGGCAGCAAAACTACCCGAGGTGGCGACGCCCCTGACGCTGGCATCGGCGGCCGACGTGGCCGAGGCCGCCGGCTGCGCACCCGGCTATATCGGCCCGGTGGGTCTGACCTGCCCGGTCGTGGCGGATCACAGCGCCGCGCACCTGGCCAATTTCGTTTGCGGCGCCAACGCTGACGACAAACATCTGACCAACGTCAACTGGGGACGCGATGTGCCCGAGCCCGCCACCGCCGATCTGCGCAACGTGGTCGCAGGCGATCCGAGCCCGGATGGCCAGGGCACACTGGCCCTGGCTCGGGGCATCGAAGTGGGCCACATCTTCCAGCTCGGCACGAAATATGCCGAGGCCATGGACGCCAAAGTGCTTGACGACAACGGCCGCTCGGTGGCGATGCCGATGGGTTGCTACGGCATCGGGGTCAGCCGCATCGTGGCCGCTGCCATTGAGCAACATCACGACGATCAGGGCATTGTCTGGCCGGACGCCATCACGCCGTTTCAAATCGCCATCGTGCCGCTCAATGTCAACAAATCCGAGCGCGTTCGCGACGCCGCCAACAAGCTGTACGCGTCACTCACCGATGCCGGTTACGACGTGCTGCTGGACGATCGCAATGCTCGACCCGGATTCAAGTTCGCCGACATCGAACTGCTCGGCATTCCCCACCGCATCGTTCTGGGTGATCGTGGACTGGACGCTGGCAACATCGAATACAAGGGACGCAAGGACAGTGACGCCATTGACATCGCCATGGACGATGTCATGAACTTTGTTCAGGACAAGGTAAGCCCGCGGTGAATCGACGCGCGCGCTATTTACTGATTGCGCTTGGCCTCGGGCTTTGCGCGCTGTGCGTGCGCGCCGAACAGGCCGTGAATCCCGATCCGAAACTTCGTGCGCTGCTGATTGACGCCGTATCGGACGCCGAGAGCTTTGATGATCGCTTTGACGCCGAAGTCTGGCTGGTGGACATGTCCGCCCGACTCAAGAAAAAAGTGCCCGACGATGAGGAGCGGCTGGAACTGCTCAAGCTCGTGCATCGCGAAGCCGCGCGCGCCGACCTGCCGCCTGAGCTGGTGCTGGCTGTGATCGACATTGAAAGCAACTTTGATCGCTTCGCAATTTCCTACGCAGGCGCCCTGGGGATGATGCAGATCATGCCCTTCTGGCTCGAGGAAATCGGCCGGCCGGACGACAATCTGTTTCACCTGCCGACTAATCTTCGTATGGGTTGCACGATCCTGCGCTACTACCTGGATATGGAAAACGGCAACCTCGCGCCGGGTCTGGCGCGGTACAACGGCTCCTATGGCCGCAGAACCTATTCGGACAAGGTGCTCAATCGCCTGCGGGATCGGTGGTACCGACGATAAACCCGCTGCGCCGGGTTATGGCGGATCTGAATGCGACCGCAGCGCCGCCTGTTTCATCGCATCGATCGCCAATCGGCGTGAGGCCAGCGCCTGATCCCGCGCCTGACGAAAACGCCGTCGCTCCAGCGTGTTTTCGGCATCGTTGAGAAGCGAGACGGCCCGGTCGAAGACGGCCGGCGCCAAACGGTCGGCACCCGCCTCACGAGCGGCGGCCACGGCCTGACGCGCATCACTCATCTCTTGTACCGGCGGCACCGTATGACCCACGCAACCACCGAGCAGGAGCAACGCCAGCACGGCGCTCCACAGCGCAACGCCTGACGTATTCGCCGCGCTCCGGCCGGGACGCGCGCGATGGATACTTTTGCTCGTCGGCAAGGCAGACTCCCCTAATCGATAGGCAAACGCTAAACTGCCGCAGCCGTGCCGGTCAAGACCAGCCGCAGCCAATGACCATTTCTAGCGAGGAAACAGCCCGATGTCCGTCACAATCTTCCACAATCCACGCTGTTCGAAGTCGCGGGCGACGCTGGCTCTGCTCACCGAACGCGGCCTCGAACCCACGATCATTGAGTATCTCAAACAGCCACCGGACGTCGAAACTATTCGCACGATCCTGACCAGCAGCGGCCTGCCGCCTATGGCGCACGTCCGTACCGGTGAAGATGAGTTTCGCGCCAGCGGACTGAGCGCCGACGAAACGGACGTTGCCGTAATCGCAGCCGCCATCGCCGCCGCCCCGCGCCTGCTTGAGCGTCCGGTGGTTGTCGTCGGCGATCAGGCGCGCATCGGTCGGCCTCCGGAAAACGTGCTGGAGCTGCTGTGAGCGTATCGGTTCTGGTTCTCTATTACTCCAGACACGGCGCCACGGCCGGCCTGGCGCGACAAATCGCCCGCGGGATCGGCCAGGTCGATGGCGCCGAAGCGCTGGTACGAACGGTACCCGAGGTGCGGCCCGCGACGGACGAGCGCGCCGCGGCCGTCCCCGACAGCGGAGCGCCCTACGCAAGCCACGAGGATTTGCGCGCGTGCGATGCGCTCGCGCTCGGCTCGCCCACGCGCTTTGGCAACATGGCCGCGCCGCTCAAAGCGTTTCTGGACAGTACGTCCGCGCTGTGGATGGAAGGCGCCCTGATCGACAAGCCCGCGTGCGTATTCACCTCCAGCGCCAGCCCCCACGGTGGCCAGGAGAGCACCCTGTGGAGCATGATGGTGCCGCTGATGCATCACGGCATGGTGCTGGCCGGTGTGCCTTACACCGAAGATGCGCTGAACCACACCACCGGCGGTGGCACGCCCTACGGCGCCAGTCACGTGGCTCGCGACCAGCGCACAACACTCATCGACGACGAAAAGACCATCGCGCGCGCCGCCGGTACACGCCTTGCCCGACTTGCCGTGGCGCTCAAAGACGTGGAGCGAACCTGATGCGCGCACTGCACGTGGCCACGGCCGCCGCATTTGTCGCGATGAGCGCGGGCTTTGTGTGGTGGAACTGGCAGGCGTTTGCCGATCCCGGTGCGCTGCTTCTGGTCGCCCCGCTCGTCTTGGCCAGCCTGTTTGTGTTCCGACGCAGCGTCCGTCCACTGGTTGTGGCCGGCGCGCTGGCCCTGCCCTATCTGTGTCTGGCGATTGTTGAAATCATCGCCGCCAACGCGGCGCGAACCGCGCCCATTGTCGCCGTGGCCTGCGGCGTAGTTTTCATGGCCCTGCTGGGTCCTGCGACACGCAATGCCAAACGTGCGGCGCTGGCGCGCGCTAAAGAATCGTCTTGACGAATTGAACGGTTAGCCGACGCTGAGCGGCCAGCGAGGCGGTGTCCAGACGATCGAGCAACCGGCATAGCGAACCCATGTCGCGCTGGTAGTGCCGCAGCAGATAGCGTGCCGTCGCGCCGGGCATTTCGAACCCGCGGCAACCCGCGCGCAGTTTGAGTGCGGCGATGGCGCCGTCGTCATCGAGGTTGTCAACGCGCAAGCTCACCGAGGCACGCAAGCGCGAACCCAGATCGGGCAGCGCAAAGTCGAAGGCGACCGGCGGCTCAGGTGCGGCCACAATCAAAACGCCGCCGCGATCCTGCAGGCGGTTGTACAAATGAAACAGCGCCACCTCGCGATCGCGGTCGCCGAGCACCAGATGTACGTCGTCGATGCACACGCGGGCAAAACGCTCAAATCCCTCGAGCGCGCCCGGCGGCCACTGCGATACGGTGGTGCCCGTGAGGTAGGCACCGTGTTCGTCCAGCGCGCAGACCGCCTGTAATAAATGACTCTTGCCACTGCCTACCGCGCCGTGCAGCCAGTAGGACGGTGCACAGATGTCGTGCAGAACGCGCACGACGGTCTCGTTCCCGGCAGGATGGAAATTGGCAAACGTGGCGTAGTCGGCCGGCGTGACCGGCAACAGGAGCTGAGGATGGGCCTCAGTCGTCATCGTTGTCCTCATCGGGCGGCACGTCCAGCGCGACCGGCTCGCCGAAGCGGCCGTACACATGGCGCACCACGACCGAGACCACAGCCGCCCCGGGCAGCGCGAGCAGGATGCCGAAAAAGCCGAACAGCTGGCCGCCCGCCATGACCGCAAAAATGACCAGCACCGGATGCAAACCAATTCGATCGCCGACAAGCTTGGGCGTCAGCAGCGTGCCTTCAAACATCTGGCCGACCACAAACACGGCGACGACCGCCGCGACCGCGCCAAAGCTCTGCAGTTGCGCCAACGCCGTCAGGCCGGCCAGCACAATACCAACGACCAGCCCGAGATACGGCACGAAGCTCACCAGCCCGGACACCACGCCAATGGCCAGCGCGTAGTCCAGACCGACGATGGTCAGCCCGATAGAATAGATCGTCGCCAGCCCCAGCATGACCAGAATCTGGCCGCGCAGGAAGCCGCCGAGCACTTCGTCCGACTCGCGCGCCACCGAGAAAATCGATTCGCGCTCACTGGCGGGCACCAGTTCACCCACACGCACCACGATATGATCCCAATCGCGCAGCAAATAGAATGTCAGAATAGGCACCAGAAAAAGATTGACGACACTGGTCAGAAGCGCACTGCCCGAGCGACTCAACGTGCCGAGCGCGCCACTTGCCAGCGTGCCGAGCCGGCCGCCGTACTCGCTGATCAACGGGGCCAGCCCCGTATCCATCGAGTCACCTTCAAGGCCAAGATACGGCATGACCTTAGGCAGAATATTGGTCTCCACCCATTCGATATAGGTTGGCAGCTTGGTCGCAAACGCCGACCCCTGATCACGGACCAACGGCACAACCAACAGCGTCAACGCCGCAAGACCGGTGAAAATCAGCACGAACGCGACGATCACCGCCATGGTCCTGGAAAGCTTGAGCTTTTCGAGCCGATCCACCAGCGGATCGCCCACGTAGGCCAACAGGGCCGAGGCGATAAACGGCGTCAGGATGGGCGCCAGAAGGTAAATCAGGAAAAACAGGCCGCCGATCGCGAGCAGTCGGTAAAGACGTTCTTCGGTCATCATCAGCTCGCCGTCCTTCGCGCGGCCAGCGCCATTGCCGCCCAGCGCCGCACGTAGTCAAAACCGCTGACCATTACCGCCGCGGTGAGTACGCCGCCGAGCGTTGCCACCAGCCACGCGGGCGGGACACCGGTAGCTGCGCGTGTCAGAAGAAGAAACACGAACAACAGCATCATGGCGGTATTGAACTTCCCGATAAGGCTCGCGCCGGCTTCAAATGGCCCGATCAACGCGCGATAGAGCGCGCCGCCGAGCATGATGATCACGTCGCGCCCGATCACCAGTGCCGCGAGCCAGCGCGGCAGCAGACCGACGATGACCAGACATACAAAAACGCCGATGGTCAGCACCTTGTCCGCAATCGGATCAAGCAGTGCGCCGAGGTTGGAGTGCCACTCAAAACGTCGCGCAAGATAGCCGTCGAGTATGTCGGTGAAGCCGGCAAATCCGAACAGTAAGGCAGCCAGAAGAAAATGACGGCTGAGGATCGCCCACAGCAGGGGCGCAACCAGAACGATGCGCAGGACACATAAGGCGTTGGGGATGTTGCGCGGGCTCAACGGGCGTACCTGAAATCCAGACCCAGACCGGTCTGATCGTCGCTGACCAGCACACGGCCAACGTTGATGGCGCGGCGCAGCTGCGCTGAATCGCCGCGTACGTTGACGTCAAACACAAACACATCGCCGCTGGCCGCACGCAGCTGCACGTCGTCGATCAGCGTCAGTCGCTCCAGATAATTGAGCGTCTCGCTATAGGCCTCAACGCTGTGCACGTTGCTCACGGTGAGCGAGGTTATGCTCGCCACCTCGGGCGCCGCCGCCAATCGTGAGACCAGGAAGTCCGCGGCCTGATTCAGGCCGCCGGTCACGCTGCCACGCCAGCTTTCGATGCCTGCATTACTCTGCAAATCCCAGCTGCCGTACGGATCCTGGCCGGAGCGACCCCGCAGTCGTCCGACCAGCACAACCTCGGCCCGATAACGCTCGGATGCGGCGGCCACGCGATCACCGAATCCGCCCCAGATGTCGGCAACCGTTGCCGCCGACCGGTCCACCGAATCGGCCAGCGGCCAGATCAAGGGCAATCCTCGCGCGGCCGCGGCCGCTTCGACCTGTTGCTTGACCGGGTCTTCGCTGTCGGCGCCAATCAGTTCGCGCGCACCGCCACCGCGATCCACGGCGAGCCAGACAAGAATAGACGGCCGATCACGATTCCAGATCGGCAGGTTCGAGGCGGCCACGGCCCGTTCAAGGCTCGGACCGTCAAAGGCGACCCACAGCGCTTCGCCGCGCGTCGTGAACTGCTGGATGAATTGCTCAGCCTGCTCCATGAGCGGCGCGGCTTCGCTGCGCATGGCGACATCTCTTTGCCCGGTCACGCGAACCAGAACGCGCGCCATGGCCAGCGAATAGGCCCTCGCGAGATCTTCCTCGGTTGCAGCGCCCCCCGGCGACTCGGGATCGACGACCAGCGGAACCTCTACCGCGTAGAGATCCGGCACGATGGCCGCTTGCGCGCCGATGCCCGGCGCGGCAAGCAAAAGGACCAGCAAAAAGCGCTGGCAAAGCGCCAGCCATGGGGAAAAAGAGCGTCGAAACTGCACGCGTTTTACTCACTTGATGATCAGCGCGCGCATTTTAGATCGAAATGAGCCCTCCCGTCGCCTTTGGAGCCTCAAATTCGCAACCGAAAAGAGTACACTTGCGGCTTTTGTGGCCCGGCGCAGCGTGCAATGAGTTCGAAAACACCCACCACCTACAAAGATGCAGGTGTTGATATTGATGCAGGGAATGCGCTGGTGGAGCGCATCAAAGGCCGCGTGGCGCGCACGTTTGGGCCCGGCGTGCTGACCGGTCTGGGCGGCTTTGGCGCCCTGTTTGAACTCGATGTCAGCGCCTACCAGCAGCCGGTGCTCGTGGCGGCCACCGACGGCGTCGGCACCAAACTCAAACTGGCGCTTGCGACCGGCATTCACGACACCATTGGTGAAGATCTGGTCGCAATGTGCGCCAACGATCTGGTCGTGGCCGGCGCCAGACCGCTGTTCTTTCTCGACTACTACGCCACGGGCAAGCTCGACGTCGATACGGCCGCAAGTGTCATTGACGGCATCGCGACGGGCTGTGAAAAAGCGGGCGCATCACTGATTGGCGGCGAGACAGCTGAACTGCCCGGCATGTATCACGGCGAGGACTACGACCTGGCCGGGTTTTGCGTGGGCGTCGTCGAGAAGTCCAAGGTCATCAGTGGCGAGCGTGTGGCCTCTGGTGACGCGCTGATTGGGCTTGCCTCCAGCGGACCACACTCCAACGGGTATTCGCTGATTCGTCGCCTGCTCGACGACGCCGGTGAAGCGCTCAATGGCGAGCGGGCGCGCCGGATGCTCAGCCCGACCCGGATCTACGTCAAGGCCCTGCTCGATCTGATTGAGCGTGTGGATGTGCATGCGATGGCGCACATAACAGGCGGCGGCCTGCTTGAAAACATTCCGCGCAG
This sequence comes from uncultured Gammaproteobacteria bacterium, assembly GCA_964639265.1. Classification (GTDB taxonomy): domain Bacteria; phylum Pseudomonadota; class Gammaproteobacteria; order Steroidobacterales; family JBCCMA01; genus JBCCMA01. Next base: position 23,785 of record CAZXCL010000057.1, read on the forward strand.
CGTGCCCGATGGACTGCGCGCCCACGTTGATCTCGACACGTTTGAACGCTCGGACGATTTTGCCTGGTTGCAGGACGCTGGCGGTCTGGACGAAACCAACATGCTGCGCACGTTCAACTGTGGCCTGGGGATGGTGATTATGGTATCGGCGGATCAGGCCGACGCCGCACTTGCTACCCTGCGCGCGGCGGGCGAAGACGCCAGTATTGTCGGCAGCATCGAGACCGCCGATGGCGATGAAAAAATTCACTGCCAGCGCAACGGGCGCAGGGTGCATGACTAACCGACCGCGTGTTGCCGTGATGCTGTCTGGCAGCGGCACCAACTTTGCTGCTATTGCCGACTACGCGGACCGCGCCGGGACGTTTGATGTCGATCACGTGATCAGCGACCAGCCGGATGCGGGCGGTCTGTCCAAAGCGCGCGATCGCAACATCGCGATCAGTGTCATCGAGCGCGACAAGCGCAGCGAACGTGCTGAACATGATCGGAGGGTCGGCGAATGTCTGCGGCGGGTAGCGCCTGACGTCATCGCGCTTGCGGGCTACATGCGCATCCTCGGCCCAACGCTGGTTGAGCACTGGCGCGGACGAATGTTGAACGTTCATCCGTCTTTGTTGCCCAAATATCCAGGACTTCATACATACCGCCGGGCACTTGAAGATGGCGCAGCCGAGCACGGCGCAAGCGTGCACTTTGTGACCGAACAGCTCGACGGCGGCCCGGTGATCGCGCAGGCGCGCACGCGCATCACCGCCGAAGACACCGAGCAAACGTTGCGCAACAAGGTACAGGGCATGGAGTACACACTTTTCCCTCGCGTTATTGAAGCCGTCTGCCTGGGGCACGCGCGCTTAAGTTGTGGCGACGACGGCCACGTCCTTTGGCACGGCGCGCCGTTGGCCCAGCCGCTCGATGCGGCATCACTGCGGGAACACGCGGCATGATCAGACACATACTCCAGTTGGGCGCGAGCCTGATTTTGATCCTGGGCGGCATGTCGACGGTGGCCGACGACACGCCACAACCTTTCACCGTGCGCTATGACGTGCAGTATTCCGGCGCGCGCGTGGCTGAGACAACGTTCACGCTGCGTCGTGCACCTGACAGCGACATGTACGAACTGCGCCTGGTCGCTGAGCCGCGTGGCCTTGCCGCCCTGATTCGCTATGGCGACGTCGTTGAAGAGTCACATTTTCGACTCAGCGATGAGCGGCAGATACGGCCGGTGGACTACCGCTTCAATGACGGTACGCGCAAGGGCAAACGCAACAGCAGTATTTTCTTTGACTGGGCAGAGGCCACTGCACAAAGCACTTATAAGGGGGTCGACGCGACCCACGCACTGATCGGCAGCGAAACCGACCGACTTCTTTTGCAGTGGCAGCTCGCGCGGGATCTGCAGCATGACCAACTCAAAGATGCCTATCGTCTGATCGAGCGCAACGCGATCAAGGAATACACGATCGAGGTTGTCGGTGATGAGCTGCTTTCAACCAAAGTCGGTCAAATGCGGACGGTCAAGCTGCGCAGGCAACGCACCGGCTCCAGCCGCGCCACCCTGGTGTGGGCCGCCGTCGAGCACAATTTTCTGCCGGTGAAAATGGTCCAGCTGATTGATGAGCGACCGAATGTGGTCCTGCTGGCAACCGAGCTCGATGTGCAGGGGCCAAACGCGACAACGGATCAGGACACGGACGCACCGAACAAGCCCGCCACCTAGCCGGCGCCGTTATGTTTTGGGCAACGTGACCCCGGTCTGGCCCTGATATTTGCCCGCGCGATCCGCATACGAGGTTTCGCACACTTCGTCGGACTCGAAGAACAGCATTTGCGCGACACCTTCATTGGCGTAAATTTTTGCCGGCAGTGGTGTGGTGTTCGAAAACTCAAGCGTCACGTGCCCTTCCCACTCAGGCTCCAGCGGCGTGACATTCACAATGATGCCGCAACGGGCGTAGGTCGATTTCCCCAGACACACGGTGAGCACACTGCGCGGAATCTTGAAGTACTCCACGGTGCGCGCCAGCGCAAACGAGTTTGGGGGAATGATGCATACGTCGCCGTTCATATTCACAAAACTGCTCTCATCGAAGGCTTTGGGATCGACGACCGCCGAATTGATGTTCGTGAAAATTTTGAACTCGGTCGAGCAGCGCACGTCGTAGCCATAGCTGGACGTGCCGTATGAGATCGCGCGCTTGTCGTCAGCGCTGCGCACCTGATTGGGCTCAAACGGAGAGATCATGTTGTGCGCCGTAGCCATGCGGCGAATCCAGCGGTCCGATTTAATGCTCATGCGATCTCTCCAGATTGGTCAATGTCTTGTTCTTTGCGGGCGTGTGCCCGATCACGCTGCTCAGTCTTCCACAACGATGCTGGGGAACGCGCGACTGTAGTCGCGGGCCTGGCGCGCCAGCCGGGCACCCGCGCCGCGTGCCAGTGCCAGATAGCGCTTTGCCAGGTCGCTGTTGGGCGCGTGGGCAACGGTCGGCGAACCGCTGTCGGTCTGTTCGCGGATACGCCTGTCCAAAGGCAGCGAAGCCAGCAGCGGCACCTCAAACTGCTGCGCCATGTCGTCGCCGCCGCCCGCGCCAAAAATGGCCTCTTCGTGGCCGCAGCTGGAGCAGACGTGCGTGCTCATGTTCTCCACAATACCCAGCACCGGCACCTCGACTTTCTCAAACATCTTCACGCCGCGCCGCGCATCGGCCAGCGCCATATCCTGCGGTGTGGTGACAATGATCGCGCCGGTCAGAGGCACCTGCTGCGACAGTGTGAGCTGGATATCGCCGGTGCCCGGTGGCAAATCAATCACAAGGTAATCGAGTTCGCCCCACAGCGTGTCGGACAACAACTGACGTAGCGCCTGGGTGACCATCGGTCCGCGCCACACCATCGGCTGCTGCGGATCGACCAGAAAGCCGACGGACATGCAGGTCACGCCGTGTGCGCTGAGCGGCTCGATACGTTTGCCATCGGCGCTGGTCGGTCGCTGATTTTCAAGCCCCATCATCAGGGGCAGACTCGGGCCGTAGATATCGGCATCGAGCAGACCCACGCGCGCGCCTTCGGCCTTCAACGCCAGTGCAAGATTGGCCGCGGTCGTGGATTTACCGACCCCACCTTTGGCCGAGGCCACGGCGATGATGTTGGCAATGCCGTCCATCGGCTTGAGTCCCCGACGCACGGCTCGCGAGGAGACCTTATAGTCCACGTCAAAGGCGTGCTGCGGGCGACCGCTGTCGGTGGCGAGCGCTGAGCGCAGTTCCGAGGCAAACTGCCCGGCTGCGAATTTCAATGTGATCCGATGGCGCCCATCCTGCTCCGAGACGTCGGCGCACTCACCAAGCGGAACGTGCAGATCCGGATGTACATAGTCAACAATCGTTGCGGGCATGCGCGCACCCACTCAAAAGCCAGCAGAGAGCGGGCATGGTACCCGATTGAGCGCGCGCCACAAGCTGCGCAAAAGGCCATGTCCGGCGCGGAGTTAGTCGCGTTTGAGACCGGGCCTTAAAGGGTCGCTGCGGCCAAATTGAGCCATGCGGCCCGAAGACCACATAAACTGCGACAAACCCTTGAATCGTGTGTAAAATATCCGGTTCAGATGAAACTCTTTCGCAATCTCAAGGCTGACAAGCTCACCAAGCAGCTCATCACCCTGCGTGACCACGACACCGACGCGGCCAAAAAGGCGCTCGCGTCCCTCGAGGCCGTGGGCGATGCCGCCGTGCCCAAGATTGTTGAAGCACTGCTGCTCGCCGACAAACGTCAGATGGTCAGTTTCGTGGAGTTGCTCGGGCGACTGCTGTCGGAGAAAAACGCGGACGCGTATTTCGAGGCACTGACCTCGGACAGCACGCGCGCGGTCGCAGGCGTCGCCTGGGCGCTCAGCACCAGCCGCAATTACAACCCCAATCGACTGGTCGACCTGCTCGAACGCGAAGACATCTCCAAAGCCAAACTGTTCGACATCATCGAGGCTCAGAAAAAGAGCATCGATCCGCGGCGACTCCTGCGCCACGCCTACGAGCTTGGCCCGTCGGAGAAAGAACAATGCATGCGCATCATCGACGATATTGCAGATGAAGCGCTTTTGCCGGAGCTCATCACCAGAGTCGACGGCAAGGACCCGCTGATCCGCAGCCATATCATTACTACGCTGTCGCGCTTCGGCGGCTCCGAGGTACAGCACGTCGTGCAGAAGCAGCTGCGCGATCGCAGCAAGCTTGTGCGTCAGGCCGCCCTCTCTTCGCTTGCCAAGATGGGCAAGGATCTGGACATCAGCCTGATGTGCTCGCTGCTCAGCGACAAGGACATCGAAGTACAGAACAAGGCTGTGGATGTGCTGATCAAGCTGGCGCATCCCGATACACCGCGCTATCTGATCGAAGCTCTGCAGGACGAAAACGAATACGCGCGCCGGGCCGCCGTCGAGGTGCTCAACGAAGTCGCCAACACCGACTCGATCAAGGACCTCCTGAACGCCCTGCAGGACAGCGACTGGTGGGTGCGGTCCCGCGCAACGGACGCGCTGGCGAAAATCGGTGGCGACCGGGTCGTTGATGCCGTGCTCGAGCTGATCAACGATGACGACGAGCATATCCGTCGCTCGGCGATTGAGATTCTCAACAGCACGCGCAGCGAACGGGCCGTCAACTATTTGATGGACGCAACCAAAGATCCGGACTGGTGGGTGCGCGAGCGCGCCGTCGACGCGCTGGCCGATATGGGCGCCTCGCAGGCCGTGCCGGCATTGAAAGACATGCTGTCCGGACATCCCAAATCGATCCCGGCCGCCATCCGCGGCCTGGCCGTACTGGGCGACAGCAAGGTGATTCCCGATCTGGTGGCGGCGCTCGAATATCGCGAAAAAGAAATCAAGATTGAGGCGGCCGCCGCGTTAAGCAAACTGGCGACCGAACGCTACGCGCCGGAGATCGCCGGCGCCCTGGCCGAGCAGGATCCCAACGACGGTTCGCAAATTGCCGTTGCGCTGTCACGTGCGCGTCAGGACATCGACGCGCGCTTCTCCTCGACCGTTATTGCCGAAAACAAACTGGCCGAGAAGATGGCGCAGCCGCAGAAGACGCTGCTGATCGACGACGCCCCGCAGAAGATCGCCGATGCGGCCAAAGAGGAAATCACACTCGATCTGGCCACGCTCGAGCCGGGACAGCTCATCGACGATCGCTACAAGTTTATCCAGCCTATCGGCAAAGGCGCGTTCGGCACGGTGATTCTGGTGGAAGACTCCATCGTGCAGGAACGTCTCGTGCTCAAGTTCCTGAACAAGAACATTTCGTCGGACGAAGAGATGATGCAGCGCTTCGTGCATGAGCTGCGCTACTCACGCAAGATCACGCATCGCAATGTCATCCGCATCTACGACTTCCTGCACCTTGGTGGGCTCTACGCCATTTCGATGGAGTATTTCCCCTCGCACACGCTGCGCGGCGAAATCAAGGACGACCAGCCGCTGCCACCGGCACGCGCCGTAGCCATCGGCCGCGACATTGCCATGGGCATGTCGGTCGCCCATCAGGTGGGCATCGTGCATCGCGACCTCAAGCCTGCCAACGTGCTGATCAACAACGACGGTCTCGTGAAAGTTGTGGACTTTGGCGTGGCTTCGGCGCACAGCAGCGGCGACACGCAGCTGACCAAAACCGGCTATGTGATCGGATCGCCCAAGTACATGGCACCGGAGCAAATTCTCGGCAAAAAAGTGGATCAACGCGCCGACATCTACAGCCTTGGTATCATTCTCTACGAACTCCTCAACGGTACGCCGCCCTACACCAAGGGCGACCACATGTCCGTGATGTATCAACACGTGCAAGGCGGTGCAACACCCCTGCACGAGGCCAACCCCAGCGTGCCTATGCCCGTGGTCAATATTGTCAACAAGGCGCTCGCCATCGACAAGATGGAGCGCTACCAGTCCATGGACGAACTGCGTATCGACCTCGAAGGGCAACTAGAAGCGCAATAGTTCGAGCTGGTTTCATAGTCGTTTCGGTCTCGGGCATAGCCGGTGTCCTTTTCGAAATGACTCCCTGCGGTCCGTTTTAGTTCCGAAAAGGACACCGGCCATACCCGAGACCTGGATCATCGATTCCGAGGGAGAAACTCGGTTGGACGGGATAGCGCTGCGTCCCTCTTTTGAAATCTGCTCGAACTTCGAATGCCGAGTTTTCCGAATGTGGTCAATACCGCGCTGAGCCTTCCGCCTTCATGCGTTGAGCCATCAGCCTCCCAGTACCAAAATACTCACGCAGATGGGAGAGGTCAGCCGGAGGCAGAGTGGGGAAATCGTTTTGGCAAATAAAGCGGACCGCCAGGGAGCCATTGTCAAAATGAATTCCCCACTCTGCCTCCGG